>CAYXNJ010000018.1:0-42372 GCA_964466465.1 uncultured Sulfurospirillum sp. | reverse complement strand
GAAACTATCAAAGAGGTAGAAATTGAAAAAATTGATGAATTTTTTGTCAAATTTATCTCAAAATCCGACACTACCACTTTTACACTCATCAATCCTTTTATGCTTCGACCTTACGAATTTGACATTCCTGAGTATTTTAGAGCCGTTTTAGACATTAAAGAAAACTCTAACATTCTTATTTTAAACATTATGATTATCGCAACACCGATTGAAACCTCAACCATTAACTTTATTGCACCACTGGTCTTTAACGTTGATAACCAAAGTGTTGCTCAAGTCGTTTTAGATGCCAACCAATACCCTGATTTTGGCTTGATGGAGAATATTTCGAAGTTTTTAAATAAAGAGAAATCTGAGTAAACTGTGTATCTTTTTTGCACGTTTTCAACCTTAGTCTGTAAAGATTCAGCGGAGGTGATGTTATGAAAAAAAGTAGCTTACTTTTTAATTTGATTAAAGTTTTTTTTCTCTTTATTTCTATTGAGTCATGTGTCTTTGCCGAATCACCTGATTATCCGAACAACTGTATCAATCCTACTACAAATAGTACTTTTTCTTTTTCATCTAATGCAATCTCTAATTTATCAAAAAATGGTAATGTTACATATAATGTGACTCAATGGTGGCCATCATATATAGTAACTGAAGATAATGATTTTTTTAGAGTTTCAACAACAAAAGCTGGAACTCTAACTATTACACTTAATGGCTCAAATTCTTTTTTTACTATGGCAAACAATAGTTGTCCAAATAGAACCAATACAAACTATACCAACACCACAATTTATTTAGATAGCGCTGTAAACAACTTCAATATTGGCGTATTTTCTAATTTTTGGAACTCTCCTAATTATACGCTATCTGTCACTTTTTCACCAGCCTTACCAACCCTAACAATCAGCAATGCGTCTCTTGTAGAAGGTAATACCAGCTATAGCAATATGAATTTTACCGTTACCATTTCAGAATCTGCAAATGCTTCTGTACAATATACCACTACTGATGGCACAGCAACTGCAGGAAATGATTATAATGCGACCACTGGAACATTGACATTTACATCTGGAGGACCAACAACTCAAACAATTTCTATCCCTATTAAAGGCGATACAACTATAGAAAACAATGAGGCATTTACCGTAAATTTATCCAATGCAACCAATGCAACGATCCTAACATCCTCTGCAACAGGAACAATTATTAATGATGATATGGGTTATTGCGGGACACATGCAAAATCAACAGGCTACTATGTCATTGCACCCGATAATAACACAAGTCATTCTTTTGAAATTTACTGCGATGCAAGTGATCCAAATAACATTAAAGATGTTATCAAACTACCTCTTTCAGAAGAAATGGGTACAACAGAATTTAGCAATTTTAAATTTAATGCTTCACTAGGTACTGGGCGAAACTATTATGACGATAGTCATTCTAAAACATATATTAAATACCTCCGTATTGATGCAAATACACTTGAAATTATCCCCGATAATGCGCCAGGATATTTTGACGGTGACTTTAGTAATCTCAATCTTCGAGGCACCCCTTTTACATTTGATTGGAATCATATGTCATCAAGTAATATTCTGGGATGTACTCTAAGTAGTATGAGAAGGGATTATGACACTATAACTCAACAAGGTGGTCAAGTCTTAAAGATCAACCCTAAACAAGAAGATGTATATAAATGTACAGGAAAAAATTTAAAATTAAAACTTCTAGATGAGTATAAATTTGTTACGTACGATGGCAAAGAAGTTTTAAAACAATCATGTAGAAAAATTTCTGAATCACTGCCTGCAAATGGTGAATACGCTAATATAACGGGTTATTTTTATATTGACCCTAAAAATATAGGACGCAGTGCAAATCAATCATTATCAGATTATAGACCATTTGTCGCCTATTGTATGGAAGTAACAGGGGCAAATGCAGAAGATCAATATTCATGGACTATGTTTTTGACTCTTGATGGTGTAAGAACAGAAAATCATAGTGATATTAAGAATAAAAAAGATACATGCAGTAATTTAGGACTTTTTTTCTTTGTACCGAATTCACAAATTACTTTTAATAAAACACGAACATTCCTTAATGATCAAAAAGCCCAATGGTCACCATATACAGGACAAATGGGCGAATATTTTACTGATCGCAATATTGATGGGTGGGGAAAAAGTTATGAAACCACTCGTTATTATTGGCCCTATGGACCAATGGGACTTTATTACGATGATGGAAGCAGCTCTGATGGTATATTAGACCCAGGATATGCTGGTAGTTGGACACCCATCACAAATGGACGTACAATTAATGGAAAAACATATGGTTATGATCTAACATCAAGTTCAGAGGTTAATGGAACATCCATAAATATTGCCCATATCAGTACAGGAACAGGATGGAAAACAACCTTGGAAGAGATGGGCTACCCATCTGATTTTTGGATCACAACTTTTTCCGCAGGTGATTTTTATAACAGTGCACCAATGTGTAGTGGAGGTAGTACAACAAATTGTTATTTGAATAGTCGCTCACGTGAACCAAACGGCGATTATACTTATGGAAACTGGATGCATTTTTGGGCTGACGATCAAGGTAATATATACCATTATAATGACCAAGGTTTTGATGGTACAATTAACGATCGCTATCGCCATGACCATTATATGTGTATGGCAGAAGATAATTATCAATTTGTTATACGATATAAACTGTCGCCTGGTCCTTACAACGTTGTAAATGAATTTTCTACAATCACGACAACAGATCCAACAAATCCATCTGATATACAAAATGCTTTACTTACACAAGTTGCTGGAAAATCTTTTAATGTAAAAGTTCTTAGTCTTAAAGATGACCTAATAACCTTAAAAACTTCAGAATCTTCAGTAATCTTAGATGTTGTCGATGCGACAAATATGACTGACACACAAAGTTCATGTAATAATGCACCTATTCTTTATAGCAATGATGCTAGTATGGGTGTCTTTTTCAATAACCATTCAAATGTTGTGCATACCAATACTCTCAATTTTGCAAACGCAAACACTACTTACAGAGTCAAATATATTGATTGGGGGAAATTTTTCCTTGGATCTAACATTCAATGTGCAAATGTAAGTAATATGAGTGCAAATCTAAAAGGCGTTCCACAATGTCTCAATAGTACATCTAAAATTAAAGATCTTTTTGCAACTAAGAGTATTGATGTTTCATTATGTACAGATGGTGCGAACAGAGCATGCGATTCAAACATGTATACTTCAGATGGTATCAACTCTGCACAAGGCTCTATTATTCCATCAAAGTATAATCATAATTACGGTTGTCTCAGCTGTTTGACAGATATTGCAGGATCTTATGCTTGCGCAAGAGATAATTTTGCTATTAGACCAGCAACCTATAGTCTTGATGCAAATGAAACAAAACTTTATGGTGGAAAACCCTATAAACTTAATATCAATGCTACACGCTATGGAGTTGACAATAATGTTTCAGGTTATGATCAGGTGATAGATAATACCTTCGAAAAAAATGCTACACAAGCGTTAAATCTTCCAAGTACTTGCACAAGCCTTAATTCTACGCCTGTGTTGTTTTCAAATGCAATTCAATTTATAAGCGGACATGCTGATACAAATTACACTTATAATAATATTGGAGATATAAATATAACCATTACTGATAATATGTGGACATGGGTTGATCAAACAGAAGGAAATGGTAAGGGCTATAATGACTGCATTAAAAATAGTTATTCTAACAATCATGACGCAAGTGGTAAAGTTGGCTGTCTTACGCAAGGAATTAAACAATTAACCTTTCTTCCAAGTCGATTTCTTAACCTACTTACACTTAGAAATGCAAACAACCATATCTTCACCTATATTTCTTTAGATCAAAACATGAGTGCCCATACTGACATTACCATTACAGCCGTTCTTGATAATAATACTACAGCCACAAATTACACAGCAAAGTGCTTTTCTAAAGATATCAATACAACAATATCACTTATAAACCTACCGCCTAACACCGAATGGCTTACAAATGCTTCTAATGCAATAAATCGGATCCTCTTCTTTGGAGATAAGAATACTACAAGTTCTGAACTTAATACAACAGGGAGTTCCAGACTATCTACAACAGAAGGAAATTTTACAAATGGCATTGCCAACATCACTGTTGATTTTAATTTTGATAGAAATATTTCAAGACCAGATGAACCATTTCATATTGCAAAAAATGATTTTAATATCTCAGTTCGTGATACCAATGATGTCAATGGTAGCGATTTTAGTCGAACTAATGATATAAATACTACATTTTATTATGGGCGGGTTTACTCCACAGATTATAGAGGGCCTAAAGAAGGTATTCCAACAACAATTCGTTATGAAGTCTATTGTAAGAGCTGTGTAAGAACTGATTTCAACATCACAGGATCACAGAGCCCATTATCCCTTAATTGGTATCAAAATAGTTTACATGTAAATGCAGATGGCAATGTCACACCAAATGGATTTACCTCTGTAGGTACAACATTAATCGACGGTGCAAATACTGCAACTTCTGGAAATATTGTTGCTGGAATTGAAAGCAATACTCTCCGTTTGCCAAATACAACTGCCGTCCCATATACCGATCGTATTCAGATGGCACCTTCTTCATGGCTTCTATTTAACCCTTTTAATGCCAATGCACTCACTAATGATTTTAATGTCGAATTTATCAATTCTGGCAATTGGGCGGGACAAGGAAGCCTTGGAAGAACCGTCGATGTCAATGCTTCTACTCGAACCAATCGAAAGATGGAGTGGTAATGATGCGTTCAGCCATGTCAATGCTAGAGCTTGTTTTTGCCATAGTCATTATGGGAATTGCTGTTATGAGTTTGCCCTTAATCCTCACTCAAGTACAGACGAACAATGCCTTTGCTTTGCAACAAGAAGCCATTCTTGCGGCAAAAACGAAAATAGGTGATATTCTCACCTATGAATGGGATGATAAAAGCTATGATGCCAATGCTTCACGTTCATTTGTTATCACAGCGGCCAATGGCAACGCAGCACTTAACTGTAGTAATGCCGCAAATAGGCGTGTAGGGCATGTTAATGCAGATTACAGGCGAAAATGTTCTGCTACGGGTGCTACAGCTTCTGCTATTGGTACTGATGGGCTTAATGATATTGATGACTTTAGTGGACAAGCTACAGTCATAGCAAATCCACTTGAGGGCGCTGGAACACTTGATTATGTCTTTACGGCACTGACACTCACCCCAACGATAACTTATGCTAGCGATGCACAACTCAATGCTTTTACCTTTAATCCTGACAATGCGAATGTTCGCACCAATATAAAAACGATAGCCGTACAAGTTACAGGAGCCAATCAAAATATTACCCTACGTACGTTTTCATGCAACATAGGCGAATCAACGCTACTTCCTTCAAGGCCATACCAATGAAAAAACATTCTGCTTTTACGATGATAGAATTGGTCATGGTTATCGTTGTTTTTGGTATCGTTGCCAGCATTGGAGCAGAGATAATCGCTAAGCTTTACGAAAATTATCTTCGTACACGTGCTATCAACCGTCTTGAGAGTCAAACAGAAATTGTTTTAGAACAGATAGCTAAGCGTTTGCAATACCGCATCAAAGATAGTGTAAGAGCAAGTAATGATAATGGTGCCAATTGGGTTGCGCTTCCTAGTGCTGTTCCTGGTTATAACATCATCGAATGGATAGGCATTAGCAATGAAAGCTTTTTAGGTGAGCATGATGGAACCTCTGTTGTACCAGGATGGAGTGGTTTCATTGATATGGATAGCAATGAAACAAACCGCACAAACCGTACCCTTGAAACACCTGGTAGCAGACTTGATTTTGCACGTGACCTTATCCTAGCACTTACAAATTATCCTAATGGTTCTATAGATATGAATAATGAAAACGGCAAATTACCTGCACTTATTTTTAAAGCCAATAAACCACTTTATGATGTCAACAACTACTATTCACAAGGTGTTGGTAATTATACTGTTCGCGTTTCTAAAGTAGCTGGAGTGAATACACGTTTACATATTCCTATGGATGACAACCTAACTGATTTTGACCAAGATGGCATTGGTTCTGGAGATCTTTTTGAGCAATACTATCTTTCGCATTCTGCTTATGCGCTTGTACCCGTAGGAAATGCAGATGATTTTAATCTAACACTTCGTTATAGCTACCAACCATGGAATGGTGAAAATTATAATGCTGGTGATACGCCAACTTCCATTCTTGCAGAGAATGTGAGTACATTTCGTATCATCCAAACAGGCGATACCATTCGTATTAAACTCTGTATCCATGACAACAACCAAAGTGGTAATTTTGACTTTAGTGCATGTAAAGAAAAGGCGATATTCTAATGCGTAAAGGTTTTTCACTCCTCACAGCAATTATTTTTATAGTTCTTATCGCTTCGATAGCAGCACTTGCACTCTCTTTTTCAACGTTTTCAACCAAACAAACCAGTGATCTCTTTCTCCGTGAACAAGCAGAACTACTAGTGCAAAGTGGTACAGAATTTGCCCTACTCGCCATTAGTGGACATGAGGTCAATGCTACCAATGGCTGTTTAAATGCTATTAATTCACAGTATATCCCAACAGCAGGTGCTAATCCACAATTTGATATTAACATTACCATTAATTATATGGGAAATGGTCTTCCTGCTGGGTGTAATACATTGAGCAATACTGTCGCAACATCTGACTCCAATATGACCGTCATCATCGATACAATTGTTGAAACAACTCCCGATCAGAATATTTCCACAGAGCCTATCAGACTTCATCGCCGCACTATCCAAAAGCCGTAATTTCAGCTTTAAAACCTCCTTTTCATTTAAGGTTTTATTTGTTATACTGACTTCATAAACCCTTGAAAAAGGGAAGGAAAAGGAGACAAGATGAACACAAGTATCGTAGGAAAACAATTTGATTTGACCGAGCCAATTAAGGCTTACATTGAAGGAGCGGTTAATGCTCTGGGCAAATACAATTTGGACATTATCTCTGTGCGTACTGTGATCTCAGCGGATGAAAAAAATGGCAAAAAAGGCTTTAATGTTGAATTTGCTATTAATATGGCGCATAAAAACACCGTTGTCATTCAACAAAAAGACAAAGATGTGTATGCCGCAATTGATCTTGCGATTGAGCGCGCAAAAAAAGTTCTACGCCGTCACCACGATAAAATCAACACGCATAAACCTCTTGAAGGACTTGACGTGGCAGAAACACCTGATAATGCCGAAGGAAGCGATGATGAAATCGTTCCAATGCGCCTTAACAGCTACAAACCTATTGAGGTTGAAGATGCTATGAATGAACTAAAAGCTTCAGATAGACAATTTATCGTTTTCCACGATATGGAAGATAAATTCCGCGTTATGTATAAAAAAACCGATGGAAGATTTGGACTTTATTAAACCTAAACATAGAGGAGGCTCTTAGCCTCCTCAATCCTTCTTTTTGCCTCTTTTAAAATTTCCTCATCACAACCCATTTCAAACCAAACCAGTTTTTTACCACTTTGAATGATTCCCTCAACAAGGTCACCTCCCTGACGGAACTGCAAATCAAGCTCGGCTATTTCAAATCCATCAAGTGTCAGACTAAATTTTTCAAGCCTTTCACTTTTAGCAAGATTGGTGTACAAATAGCAATACCCTTTTAAGCCATTGCGACTCACACGTCCACGAAGCTGATGTAAACTAGCAAGTCCTAAGCGTTCAGCACCGACAATGACAATGGTTGAAAGTCTTGGAAGCGAGATACCGACTTCAACAACGGTGGTGGAGATGAGTAAATTACCCTCTTCTTTAAATGTTTTGAGGATCTCTTCTTTATTTTTATCTTTACCATACGTAACAAAAACGCCTTCAAAATGTTTTTCCCAAAAACCACGTCCTTCATCAATCGACTGATAATTAATCATCTCGCTCTCTTCGACTAGCGGATAAACAATGATGCACTGATGGTTTTGTGCAATTTCATTTTTGATATGTTCAACCAAGGCTTTAAAATCTTTTTTGGCGATGACTTTGGTGGTAATGTCTTTAGGGAAAGGAAGCATTTTAATAAACGAAAAATCCACTAAAGAAGATTGGATCATACTCAAAGTTCTTGGAATAGGAGTCGCAGAGAACTGCAAATAATGAGGATGCCAAGCTTTTTTTGAAACAAGAGCTGAAAGTAAAGAACGCTGTTTAGTGCCAAAACGGTGCTGTTCATCCACCATCACCAAGGCACACTTTGGAAGTTCTCTATAAAGTAAAGCGTGTGTCCCAATGATAAAATCAAAATCCTCCACCTTTTCCTTGCTATCAGCTTCTTGAGTAATCAAAACCGTCTTCACATGCTTTGGTAAATGCTTCAGAGCTTCCTCAAACAGCTGGTTGGCAAGTACCGTAGTAGGTGCCATCAAAACGGCTTTTTGAGGGTATGACATCATAACAGAAGCCAATATCACCATCGTTTTACCACACCCAACATCGCCCATGATAACGCGTTTCGCTGCATTTTCACTTAGAAAATCTCGCTTAATTTCACCAATGACTTTTTGTTGATCGGCGGTTAATGAAAAAGGAAGTGAAGCTATAAAAGATTTTTCATCGCCATCTAGCGTAGCACATGAAGGAAAACTGACCTTTTTTCCAGAGAGCTTTTTAAGATAGTTATGGATTTCGACATATTTAAGCACTTTTAGTATGGATTCCGAGTAACCAAAACTACTGATAGTACTGGCTTCTTTAACACTAGGGAAATGCAGACTTAAAAGCGTTTTAGCTTCTTTTTCGTTGAGTCCTTCACGTAAGAGTGTATCAAGTGTCAGATAGCGCTGCATTAAGCTTATCACTGTTTTATTTTGAAGTGTTGTTTTATACTTGGGAACTAAAGTATTGATGGACGTGATGATTTTAGGCTGAACCATTTGCAATCTGCCACCATTGTAGTTCACTTTCCCATTGATATAAAGCTCACTCCCCACTCTAAATTGTGCCTTATGATAAGGCTTTGCGGCAAAGATGACACCATCTAGGTTTGTTTTCCACATTTCAGCATAAAAAACTATTTGAAAGACTTTAGGACTTTGTTTTAAAGAGAGTACTTTAACCGCAACCGTGTTAGTCTGTTCTAAAAGAGGTGTAGGCGTAAGTGTTGTATTTTCATATGAATGAGGCAGGAGGAGCGCTAAATCTAAAAGCGTTCCTACCCCTATTTTTTTAAAACGTTCTTTGTCTATCGGATCAAGATCAAGGTTTTGCACGTTTCGTGACTACCGAAAAGCTAAGTGCTGTGATCTCATCGTGTTTTTTAATGAAGCTGTTAAGCTCTTCAAGGCTTAATTTTTCGATCTTCTCTAACTGTTTTTTGGAGTGCCCTAACTCAAATCCACTGTAATACTCAAAGAAAGCGCGAGAAAGACGTTGTGAAAGAGTCTCGTTACGAAGCGGCTCACTTCCTAATAAAAAGCGCTTAGCTTGAGCAAGTTCTTCTGCACTTACACCCTCTTCTACAAAACGTTTGATTTCAGAAGCAACAACTTTTTTGGCTTCTTCTAAATTCTCATTTTTAGTCTGAAGATGCCCTGTAAAACTACTGCTCGATTTACCAATATTGCTTCTACTATAACTTGAATACGCAAGTCCACGTTTGACACGTACTTCTTCCATCAAACGGCTTCCAAAACCGCTCTCGCCTAAAATGAAGCTGGCAACTTTCGCTTTATACGCCTCAGGATCACCGCTTTTCATATAAAATGGTGCCCCAAAATAGATATAGGCTTGCTCACTCTCTTTATCGACAATCAACTCTTTGGCATTTTTATTCGCATCAAAATGGGTAATTTCACGGCGTTTACCATGTTTAATCTCAGAAAGAACTGGTAAAAGTAATTTTTTGAGTTCATCTAACTCGATGTCACCACCCGCAACGATGATAAGGCTTTCTAAATTCACACGCTCTTTATAAAAGTTTTCAACGTCTTTGAGTTTAAGCGCTTTAATACTTTTCACATCACCACTATACGCATGCGCAAAAGGGGTATTTTCAAAAATCAATTTTTGTAAATTAAGATTGGCGATGTAGTCAAAATCGCTCTCTTTGTTTGAGAGCATTCCAAGGGTTAAAAGCTTGATTTTATCAAAACTCTCTTTGCTAAAGTTAGGACTTTTAAGTAATTTTTGAAGCATATCCATCGCATAGGGAAATTGCTCTTTAAGGGCAGAAGCTTCAAATACAAGGGTCTCAACGCCACTATGAGCACCAAGGCTAATCGCACGAAATTCCAGTTCTTCTGCAAATGCAGTAGCACCCATCTCTTTAGTTCCCTCTCCAAGCATTGCTGCTAGAAACTTCGCAATGCCTTCATTCGCACCATCTTCCATACTTCCAGCATTTTTAACAACAAGTTGTACTGAAGCGATAGGCAAAGAGGTATCTTTCTCAAATACCACAGGAATTTCTACACCATTTACATTGATTTGACTGACTTCTTGCGCCACTAATACTCCTTGTACCAAAATCATTATTGTTAACAACACTTTTTTCATGCAAATTTCTCCAAAATCGTGTACGAAGTATCACGTTTGGCAGGAATGGAACCAATGTCTTTGATGAGTTTTATCATCTCTGATTGATTCATTCTATTCGCCGCTCCTGCAGCCTTGACCACATTTTCTTCCATCATCGTACTACCGAGATCATTTGCACCAAACATAAGGGCTAGTTGACCGATGTAACTGCCTTGCGTGACCCAAGAACTTTGAATATTTTTAAAATTATCAAGATACAAACGGCTTACTGCTAAAAGTCTAAGATAGCGATTGGCTGATTGTTTTTTAATTTCAGGATGCTCTTCTTTGAGCTTGGTATGATCACTTTGGAAACTCCACATGATGAACGCTCTAAAGCCACCTGTTTCATCTTGAAGTTCTCTGATTTTTTCCCAATGCTCGATAATCTCTTCGTCCGTTTCTAGCGTTCCAAACATCATGGTTGCGGTTGAGCGCATGCCGATTTTATGGGCTGCTCTATGGACTCCCAACCACTCTTCGCTGCCCAGTTTTTTAGGGGCAATAATGTCACGAACACGGTCACTCAATATCTCAGCCCCTGCACCAGGGATGCTATAGAGTCCTTTTTTTTGAAGGCGAAGGAGTACTTCTTGGTAACTAATCTTCGAGATTTTAGCGATATAATCAATCTCGATGGCTGAAAAACCATGAATCGTAATGCTCGGATAATTGGTACTAATCCATTCTACCAACTCTTCATACCACTCGATTTTGAGCTTTGGATGCACACCGCCTTGAAAAAGAATCTGCGTTCCACCAATTTCAATCAGCTCTTCAATTTTTTGACCAATCTCTTCAAAGGAAAGCACATAGGCTTCATCTTCTTTATGATGACGGTAAAAGGCACAAAATTTACAATCAACCCAACAGACATTGGTGTAGTTGATGTTTCTATCGACCACAAAGGTGGTGAGATTTTCAGGATGAAGCTCCATTTTACGCTTCAACGCCATTTCACCTAATGTATTAAGGTCAACCTCACGAATCAGACGTAAGGCTTCTTCATTACTCATTCGTTTCATTTAAACCCTTTTTCACAAACAAAACAGATAAAAAGCTTGAGAGTGGGACCACACTTAAGCCTATAAAAAACGCAATTGCATCCAATGTCTCATGGCGAATTAAAAAAAGTACTGCTAAAAACAGCACGCCATACGAGACGATACGATACAGTGAAAGGGCACTTTTATAGCTTAAAGCAAGATTTTGAAAACTCTGTTTAAAGCCTACTTTAGCGACTCTAGGCGTTGCGCTCTCTTGTTCACCATCTTCATCTTCTTTATCGTCTTCATAGTATTTATCGAATGTATCATCAGGTATCAGTCCTGCATCGACACGATGCTGAACAAAGGTATGATAAGAGCGAAACGATGCAAATGTAATCAATAATGAGCATACAAAAGCCAGCTGCGTATTGAGTAACCAATCACCACCTTGAACAAGTGAAAGCACGATAACAAGAACATCACCGAGTAGATAAAAACGAAAAAGCCTACTTGTCGTCTTCATCATCATCTTTTGGTTGTTGGTATTTTTTATATCGCACATCATCTTTAAGTTCATCCAGTGAAGCCACATTTTTCTTATACGCTTTGTAAACGTTCAGAATCGCACCACCAACACCCCATGAAACACCCACCCATAAGAGCCATGGTGTCTTAAACCAGTCACTCATCAGCATTCCAAGTCCAATACCAATAAGAATCGCTACTACAATGGAAATGCCTAAAGAGAGCTGTTCTGCACCTTCGATGAGTTTACCGTATTTTGGTTTATCGCTCATGCAATCTCTTTAAAGACTTTTTGAGCTGCTTCGATGGTCTCTTCAATCATCTCATCGCTCATAGCTTCACAAATAAAACCTGTTTCAAATTGTGAACACGCAAAGTAAAATCCTTCACGAAGCATACCCTGATGGAATGCTGCAAAACGGGTCGTATCGGACTTAAGGGCATCATCAAAGTTTTTGACAGGCTTGTCATTAAAGAAAAAGCCAAACATAGAACCAATGGCGCCTACTTGAAGCGGTATGCCTGCTTCGTTTGCAGCCTCTTTTAGCCCTTCAACCAATCTTTTTGCTTTTTTCTCAAGTCTTACATACAAATCAGACTCTTCCACAATTTGTTCTAATGAAGCCAAACCTGCTGCCATCGCGACAGGATTACCGCTAAGTGTTCCTGCTTGATACACAGGACCATCGGGAGAGAGTTTATCCATGATTTCTGCTCGACCTGCAAACGCACCTACAGGCATACCACCACCGATAACTTTACCAAATGTTACTAAATCAGGAAGTGTTTGGTAGATACCCTGAGCGCCTTTAAGGCTTGCTCGAAATCCACTCATAACTTCATCAAAAATCAAAAGTGTCCCATGTTTATCACAAAGAGCACGTAACTCTTCTAAAAATTTCGGATCAGCGGGAACAAACCCCATATTGCCTGCAATTGGTTCGATGATGATACATGCGATATTTTTAGAGTTTTCAAAACATTTTTTAACGCTTTTAATATCATTATATTTGGCTAAAAGTGTGTGCTTTGTCAAGTCTGCTGGTACACCAGGAGAACTTGGACTACCAAAGGTGACTGCACCACTTCCTGCCTGCACCAAAAGTGAGTCACTATGACCATGGTAGCACCCTTCAAATTTGATGATGTCATCTTTACCGCTAAAACCACGTGCTAATCTAATCGCGCTCATGACCGCCTCTGTTCCACTGCTCACAAAACGTACTTTATCCATATCGGGGAAAATAGAACAGATAAGCGTTGCAAGTTTGGTTTCAGCCTTTGTCGGTGCTCCAAAACTAAGCCCTTTTTTCACCGCTTTAATGACTGCTTTTTCGATCGTTTTATTGGTATGCCCAAAAATCAACGGACCCCAGCTTTGAACATAATCCACATAATGATTGCCATCTACATCGATAAGATAGGCACCTTCACCTTTTTTGATAAAAAGAGGCGTTCCACCGACACTTTTAAATGCACGAACAGGCGAATCAACACCACCAGGAATAACACTTCGTGCTTTTTCATACGCTTTAATGCTTTTATCATAGTGCATTGTCACAAATCCTTCACTGAATTATTTAATGAGAGTTCTTTTAGAACTCTTAATACGCCTTTAAAGCAAAGCTCTAAAGGCTACGTTAACACTGAGTTTTCTTCGGCAGAATGCCCACGCACCCTTGGTGCTTCACGCTCTTAAAAAACACATTTTACAAGAACTCTGTTATTTTACAAAAAGTTTCTAAACAAACTACTTTTTCACTTCGCTAGAGACGTAATAGTACAAACTATCAATCTCTTGCCATGTTAAAAAGTAGGTTGGCATCACTTTATGCGAAGAGGTTAAGGCTTGAAAAAAACGCTCTTTGGGCACATTCGTAATATTTGGGGCTTCAAGTGCAACCATCTTGCCTTTATGCGGGTATTGAGAGATGATTGACCCCTCTCCTTTTTCCCCATGGCACTTATTGCAACCAATGCCTCTTGGGTTGGAATACAGCATCTTCGCATATTCCATTTTGGTTATAAAATCTTCGCTCCAAAGAGGAGTTGAAAGCACAAATAAACATACATTACACGTAAGCAAAAACCGCATCAAAACTGCTTTATCCTCTCTTTATTCGTAATTTGGTATAGTACCAAAAATGAACTAAAAGGATGTTTGAATGCAGATCCTCGATGGAAAAGCACTGTCAGATCAAATCAAAATTGAACTCAAAAAAGAGAGTGATAAGCTAAATGAAAAAGGCATTACACCAGGTCTTGCTGTTATTTTAGTCGGTGATGATGCGGCGAGTCAAACCTACGTTAAAATGAAAGAAAAAGCGTGTGATACCGCAGGAATTTACTCTATCATCCACAAAATGCCAACCACCATTTCACAAGAGAAAATTTTAGAAACTATTTCGATGATCAATAACAACCCAAACATCGATGGTGTACTGGTTCAACTTCCACTTCCGAAGCATATCGATACAACAAAAATTATTGAAGCGATAGACCCTAAAAAAGATGTCGATGGTTTTCATCCTTTTAATGTCGGACGCCTAGTAGCAGGGCTTGATAGTTTTGTTCCTTGTACACCGCTTGGTGTTATGCGTCTTTTAGCACACTACAATATTGATCCAAAAGGACTCGATGCGTGTGTGGTGGGTGCGAGTAATATCGTTGGAAAGCCGATGATGAATCTTCTTCTTAACGCAGGTGCAACGGTTGACATTTGCCATATTTTCACAAAAGATCTTAAAGCCCATACGCAAAAAGCAGATCTTGTTATCGTCGGTGTGGGCAAACGTGATCTTATCACCGCAGATATGGTGAAAGAAGGTGCTATTGTGATTGATATTGGTATCAACAAAACAGAAGACGGTCGTCTTGTTGGCGATGTGGATTATGCAGGTGTTTCTCCAAAATGTTCTTTCATTACACCTGTTCCTGGAGGCGTTGGACCTATGACCATCGCAATGTTGTTAGAAAACACCATCAAAGCTGCAAAACACCGTTTATAATTAGGACATTCATGAAAAATTTACTAAACCGTTTTTACATTTTTTCTAACAGTTGGACAGGGACTCTTGTCATCGTACTTTTTGTCATCTTTTTTGTCGCTCAAGCGTTTGTTATTCCGAGTGGTTCGATGAAACGAACCTTGCTTGTGGGAGATCATCTTTTTGTTAAAAAATTCTCTTATGGCATTGCAACACCGCATATTCCATGGCTTGAAATTCCTGTATTTCCTGACTTTAACGGTAATGGTCACCTGATAGAAGGGAGCAGACCAGCGCGTGGTGATATTGTTGTATTTCGTTATCCAAAAGATGAAAAAGTTCATTACGTCAAACGCTGTGTTGCCACAGAAGGCGATGAGATTTTGTTCCAAGAAAAAAACCTCTATATTCACTTTAGCGAAGGCGATGAGTACATCAAAGCAAATTATCCCGCAGAAAAAATCAAAACGATTGCTGGAAAACTATGGGTCAACAACCCTTATAAAGAGAAATTTCATGGCATTCAATACGATGATTCTGTCGATCTTTTTCAGCAAATGGTGCTTCATTTAGGGGCAAATCAGCTTGCAATGAAACCAGCCCTTGTACAGGAACTCCCTGCCATTTCAGGCTATAGCTTTAATGCTTTTTATACCAAAGTAGAGAAAGATAATTTTTTTATGATGGGTGACAACCGTGACCACTCTAATGACAGCCGTTTCTGGGGCAGTGTTCCATATAAACTGATTGTTGGTAAGCCTTGGTTTATCTATTTTTCATGGGAGAAAAAAGGGTTAGAAGAAGAAAAATTACTCTCTGCGAGTGAGCTTGAAACATGGCGAAAAACAGACGAATACAAAATACGATGGAACCGCATCGGTCGTTTTGTTGACACTATGCAGTACGATGAGAGCTTTTTCTAATGGACGAACTTAAATTCATTGAAATTTCTGCTACCATTTTAGCCCTAATGATGGCGATTATTGGGCATGAGATCATGCACGGTTATGTTGCCTATCGTTACGGTGACAACACGGCTAAATATCAAGGGCGTCTTAGCATTAATCCTATTGTGCATGTTGATCTTGTAGGTACAATCATCGTACCTGCGGTGCTCTTTTTTAGCGGTGCCCCGTTTATGTTTGGTTGGGCAAAACCCGTGCCTATTTTCATTCCTACGGTCATTCGCAACGGCGGCTATAAAGCAGCCATTCATGTCTCTTTAGCGGGTATTGCCTATAATTTTTCATTGGCACTTGTGTGTGCTGGTATTTTGAGCTTTTTACCCGATTTAAGAGAAGCAAATAGCTTCCTTGAGGCTTTTGTCATCTTTTTCTTCATTCAATCACTCGTTTACAACGTTGTTTTAGGACTTTTCAATCTCTACCCTATTCCACCGCTTGATGGCTCACATGCTCTTACGTACCTTGGTATGATTATGGGATGGCATTCATTGGTTCGCCTCTATGAATCCATGGAACGCTACGGTATGGTCATCATAATTCTTTTCATCGCAACACCGCTTTCACACTACTTTTTTATGCCTATTCGCTACGTTATCGGATGGTTATATTAGCAGACTTCCTAAGGGAAGTCTGTTTTTGGAATTTATAATAATCCTTGTGCTATAATCGTCCTTATTCCCTTATTAAAGGACATTTCCTTGAAGTTTTTTATAGCAACCGATCATGCAGGCATTGCCATCAAACCTGATGTCATTGTGATGCTCCAACATATGGGGCATGAAGTCATTGATCTTGGACCGTTTAATGATGAACGCGTTGATTATCCTGATTACGCACATGCACTCTGCCTTGAAGTTCTCAAAAACAGTGGAACGCAAGGTATTCTTATCTGTGGGTCAGGTATCGGTATGAGTTTAGCAGCCAACAAGCATGTTGGCATTAGAGCTGCTCTTTGTCACGACGCTTACACCGCAGAGATGGCACGTGCACATAATGATGCTAATGTACTCTGTTTTGGTCAACGTATCGTTGGACTTGGTGTTATCGAGTCTATGCTTAAAGCATGGTGTGCTACCTCATTTGAAGGTGGCAGACACGCTGAACGTGTTGAAAAATTAGAGTTATAACCATGGCACTCGAATGGGTTGTAACAACGGTACTGTTTTCCGCTTGTATTTACTTGTTGATTATGGTGTTTTACTTCAAAACGCTTCTACGCAAAGAGAAGCGCAGTAATATTGTCGTCAAACAAACCCTCAATGATGCCGAGGTTGTCATTCGTAAATATCAAGTCCAGCTTCAACGCTCACTGGGCAATATTGATATTTTAAGTGACGAACTCAAAAAGGTCAAAAATGACCTCAAATCACTCCGTACACGTAATAGTCAATACCGCATGGAAGGAGACAAACTCCGCCAGCATATTAAAGAGCTTGAAGGAAAGATCGAGGCGCTTTTATAATGGATCTATTTTCCTATCGCCTTTTGATCGTTATCTTTACCTATAAAATTATGAAAAAGGTTATTGTATGAGTCATTTAAGTGAAGCTGATAAAAACTATCTTTTAAATTCTATTCGCGAAATCGAAGATTTTCCAAAACCAGGCATTAAATTCAAAGATATCACAACCCTTTTAGGCGATGCAAAAGCATTTACACTTTTAATGGATCATTTGGCTGAGCGTTATTCTAACATGCAGATCGATTATATTGCAGGTATTGAAAGCCGTGGATTTATTTTTGGTGCAGCACTTGCGGCACGTCTTAAAACACGTTTTGTTCCTATACGAAAACCTGGCAAACTCCCGTACACAACCATTAGTGAAAAATACTCCCTAGAGTACGGTGTCGATGAAGTGTGCATTCATATTGATGCTTTTTCATCGGTACAATCATCAAAACCAAAGGTTCTACTCATCGATGATCTTATCGCCACAGGAGGAACGGCTACTGCTGCTGTTAATCTCATCAATAAGGCAGGCGCAGAGTGTATTGAAGCGTGTTTTATTATCAATCTTACCTTTTTACAAGGCGATTTAGACATTAAAAAAACCACCTCCGTTTACTCTGTATTAGAGGTGTTCTAATGTACATTCCTAGAGCTTCTAAATTTGACCCTGATGCAAATGGACACTTTGGTATTTTTGGTGGGAGATATGTTCCTGAAACACTGATGCCTGTTCTTTTAGAGCTTGAAAAAGAGTATCAATCCCTTCGTTTCAATGAAAATTTCTGGAGTGAAGTTGAACACTACATGAAAGACTATGTAGGTCGCCCTTCCGCACTTTACTATGCTAAAAATGTTTCTCAAGAGTTAGGTGCAAAAGTCTATCTGAAACGAGAAGACCTGAACCATACAGGTGCGCATAAAGTGAATAATACCATCGTGCAAGGTTTGATTGCTAAAAAGATGGGTAAAAAGCGTGTCATTGCCGAAACAGGTGCTGGACAGCATGGCGTGGCAACCGCTACGATTGCTGCTCTTTTAGGGCTTGAGTGTGAAGTCTTTATGGGTGAAAAAGATGTCGAGAGACAAGAGCTCAACGTCTTTCGTATGAAGCTTTTAGGCGCTAAAGTACATGCCGTCAAAAGCGGAAGCAGAACTCTAAAAGATGCGATGAATGAAGCGATTCGTTACTGGGTCACACATGCACGCGACACGTTTTACATCATCGGAACCGTAGCGGGACCTCACCCATACCCGATGATGGTACGCGATTTTCAAGCCATCATCGGCTATGAAGCCAAAGCACAAATTTTGGTGAAAGAAAAACGCCTTCCTGATATGGTCGTTGCCTGTATTGGTGGTGGCAGTAACGCTATGGGTATTTTTAGCCATTTCTTAGGCGAAGAAGGTGTTCAGTGCATCGGCATTGAAGCAGGAGGTCATGGCATCGATACCGATAAACATGGCTGTTCACTCGCAAAAGGAAGCCCAGGGGTGCTTCATGGGCAGATGAGTTATCTTCTCCAAGATGATGATGGGCAAATTTTAGAAGCACACTCGATTTCAGCAGGACTTGATTACCCAGGCATTGGACCAGAACACGCGTATCTTAAGGATCTTGGTATTGCAAAATACGATAATATCACCGATCAAGAAGCCTTGGATGCTTTTGTATGGTTGAGCCGTAAAGAAGGCATTATTCCTGCATTTGAAAGTGCTCATGCGGTGGCATACCTTAAAAAAATCCCTAAAGATGAGATCAAAAATAAAGTCATTATTGTCAATCTCTCTGGACGTGGGGATAAAGATATGGTACAAGCAAAATCTATTTTGAATATAGGATAAGACCATGAGTGAATTTTTCAATAAACACTCAGGAAAACTTTTCACTCTTTTTATGGTCACTATTCTTTCCATCTTGGGCTATGTTTTATACATGGCTCCTGTAGAAGGATTAGAAAATAAATTCATCTATTTGATGAAAGAGTATGGCTACATCATTCTCTTTTTCTGGGGTATGTTAGAAGGTGAAATGGGGCTTGTTATGGCAGGCTTACTCACTCACACAGGCGACATGAACCTCTTTCTTGCTATCTTCGTAGCAGGGCTTGGTGGCTTTGCAGGCGATCAGGTCTATTTTTACATCGGACGTTTTAATAAAAAATTTGTTCATCAAAAACTAAGAAGTCAACGTCGAAAACTGGCACTTGCACACCTGTTACTTAAAAAATATGGCTGGCCTATTATTTTCATCCAACGTTATCTTTATGGTCTTCGTACCGTTATTCCTATTTCCATTGGGCTGACACGCTACAGTGGTAAGATGTTTGCCTTTATCAATCTCATCTCCGCATGGTTTTGGGCAGCACTCACCATTATTCCAACATGGTATTTTGGTCAAGAGATTCTTATTGTGATTCACTGGGCGAAACAACACTGGTATTTTGCCATTCCATTAGCCGCCATCATTGGTGGAGGCATCTCGTATTATTTTCACAAAGTTACAGACAAGACATTTAAGGAAAAACATGCAAATCGAATTACTCAATAAAAAAATTAACGAAGCAATAACAGATGCTAAAATTGTTTTGGTTATTAATAAAGATTTAACACATGCGTCTATCACAGATAAAGAAACATTAGAGCTTTTAGGATTTAAAGGTGAAAGTGAAGAAACACTCTTTGTACCTTCTAGTAAAACCATTTATGTGGGATGTGACTCTTTGGATGCGGATGAAGTGCGCCTTGCAGCTTCAAAAGCACTCGAATGTATTAAAAAAGCAAACATCAGAACCTTAGCTATTGGAACCTACTCAAACGACTGTCCAGGAGTTAATATCAAAGCACTGGTTGAAGGGTTTATCTTAGGTAGCTATACGTTTGATGCGTACAAGAGCAAAAAAGAGCCTTCAAAGCTTGAAAAAATTATCATCTGTTTAGATGATTATAGCCGTGTTGATGTTTCAATGGAAACTGCAAACAAAGCCTTGCGTGCTGCAACTGCTGTAGCAGAAGCAACGAATTTTGCAAAAGAAATCGTCAATGCAACACCTCAAGACATGACGCCTATGGCACTCGCGGATGTTGCTCAAACCTTAACTTCTATTCCAAATGTCTCTTGCAAAGTGATGGATGAGAATTTCTTAAAAGAACAAGGCATGAATGCGTTTCTTGCGGTCAATCGTGCCAGCGTGCATCCACCACGCCTGATTCATCTGAGCTATACGCCAAAAGAGGTTAAAAAACGCCTTGTGTATGTAGGAAAAGGCTTAACCTATGATAGCGGTGGACTTAGCCTAAAACCAAGTGAGCATATGGTCACTATGAAAGCTGATAAAAGCGGCGCAGCAGCCGTAATGGCCATCTTAAAAGGTGCTGCTACACTTGAGCTTCCATATGAAATTCATGCCATTATTGGGGCAACCGAAAATATGATCGGAGGCGATGCGTATAAGCCTGATGATGTTTTAGTTGCTAAAAATGGCAAAACCATCGAAGTACGCAATACAGATGCTGAAGGTCGTTTGGTCTTAGCGGATTGTCTCTGCTACGCGCAAGAACTCAAACCTGATTTACTGGTTGATATGGCTACACTTACGGGAGCATGTGTGGTTGCCCTTGGCGAATACACAACAGGTATTATGGGACACAACAGTGAACTAAAACACTCTATGCGCAAAGCTTCTGATAAAAGTGGCGAGCTTAGCGGAGTACTACCGTTTAATAAATACCTCAAAAAACTTCTCAAAAGCTCTGTTGCCGATATGTCAAACATCAGTTCAAGCCGCTATGGTGGAGCTATTACTGCGGGTCTTTTCCTCGATAATTTTATTGAAGAAGAGAATAAAGAGAAATGGTTACACTTAGACATTGCAGGTCCAGCTTATCTTGAAAAAGCATGGGGATATAACCAATTTGGAGCAAGTGGAGCAGGTGTAAGAATGAATCTTTACTGGATGATTGAAGAAAATAAAAAATAGACTTCTTGCAAAATTGCAAGAAGGTTCTGCCTCAAAAGAGGCAAGCTTTAGAACCATAGCGGTTAGCGTAGGTCTTTGAGCTTTGCCCAAAGACCGTTAATAAAGAGTTCACAAGAACTCTTATAAAAGATGGAGTTTAATGAAACCCAAAATCGTCTTGATCGGAGCCTCTACTGGAGGTCCTGGTCATCTCAAAAAAATTTTATCTGCTATTTCGCCAACATTTAATGGTGCTATTGTTATCGCGCAACATATGAATGCGACATTTATTCCTAGTTTCATCAGCCAATTTCAAAATGAATTACATCTGCCTGTTCATGCAGTCGATAAAAAAATGAGTTTACATAACGCAAACATCTACATTTGTCCTCAAAACTGCCGTATGAGAAAGGGCGATTTTTCACCTAAAATCGAGCCTGTTGAAGAGGGAGACACTCCTTACAATCCAAGCATTGATTCACTTTTTTCTTCTAGCGTTGAGTGTGCAAAAGATGCAGAGATATTGGCTGTTTTACTGACTGGAATTGGGCATGATGGTGCCAATGGGCTCAGTGAATTACAAAAAATTGGTGCAACCTGCATAGCAGAGAGTGAAAAAAGTGCTATAGTATATGGCATGCCAAAACGCGCTATAGAAATTAACCCAAATATCGTTTCCTTGCCATTGGACGATATTGTGCAAACTATTAAAAAATTTGGAGAATCTTAATGTTGTTTTGGAAAAGAAAAAAAGAGCCAGAAATCGCACTGAAACACGAAGTTGCAGCTCCTCAAGAGTTCAACACTTTTGGGCTTCAAGATCTTTTGCACTACATCAAACGTGAAATTGGTGTTGATCTGCTTTCAAAAAACAGTGTTATTGAAACCAAACTTCGCCTCTTTTGTGAACGTAAAGAGATTTACAGTTTTCGCAAACTCTTTGAGGCACTTCAACATGATAAAGGGCTTAGACAAGACCTCATTGACTTGGTAACCGTCAATGAAACCTATTTTTACCGTGAAGAATCACAACTTGATTTAGCCGTAAACTTCGCACTTGCTATTCCCAATGTCAAAATTCTCTGTGCACCATGTGCTTCAGGTGAAGAGGTTTACTCACTTTCAATGATGCTACAAGAGAGAAGACGAGAACCAAGAGAATTTAGCATTACAGGTATTGACATTAACTCAGAAGCAATTGAAAAAGCACAAAAAGGACTCTTTTCAGAGCGCTCTTTGCACAAACTAGACCAACGTCTTAAAGAGAAATTTTTTACACAAGAAGATCGCTTTTACCGTGCGAAGCGTGAATATTTTTCGTCTATTTCCTTTACTAAAGTCAATATTTTTGAGAACGAATTCCTCTCGTTGGGAAAATTTGACATCATCTTTTCACGTAATATGCTCATCTACTTCGATGATGATTTTCGTCTTAAAACGATTGAACGTTTTGCGACCCTTCTCAAACCTGAGGGCAAGCTCTTCTTAGGTCATGCGGATATTATCCCAGATAACCCTTATTTTACAAAGCATACCGATCATCGCCTCTCATACTATATAAAAAAATAAGTTAAAGCGCTTTCACTAAAGCGCTAATGGCTTTAAACTGCGGATGGTTTGCACTTGAGAGAAACTCAAACAAAAGCGACTCTGTTGTGCAAAACCACGCTCCCTCTTTTTCCATACGACGAAGTGCGATTTCATGATCTTTGTATTTTCGAGAGCCTATAGCATCAACACATAACATCACTTCAAAGCCTGCTTCGATAAGATCACGCGCACTTTGCAGCACACACACATGACTCTCAACACCAGCAATAACCACACACGTAACATTTAAAGCCTTTAGCTTAGCCATAACATCGCCATTTTGACAACAACTAAAGGTGCGTTTTTCATACACATCTGTTTCGTGAAGAACGGCACGTAGTGAATTAATCGTCTCGCCTAAACCTTGCGTGTATTGTTGATTGCATAAAATAGGAATCTCTAAATGCTGAAGTCCTTGAACAAGTGCTACTAAATGTTTTTCGATACGTTCATGATCTTCTATATGCACAAAAAGGCGTTCTTGTACATCCACCAAGAGCATTGCTGTTTTTTCAGGAAAAAGGCGCATGAAAACTCCTTATTTTTTATTTATATCATAACCTACTCGCTCTTAATTAAGTCATGCTAGACTACAATAGTCTTTTAAATTGATTTTGATGAGGGGTTTATGGCAACATCTGTGCTTATATTACCAGGGTATCAAGACTCAGGAGCTGAGCATTGGCAGACGCTTTGGGAGAAGGAAAATCCTGATTTTAAACGTGTGATTCAAAACGACTGGGAACACCCTGTTTGTGAAGAATGGGTGAAAACACTTGAAAAAGCGGTTGCAGAAGCGGGTGAAGATGTCATTCTTGTGGCACACAGTCTTGCGTGTTTAGTCATCGCTCATTGGGACGCCCAAAAGATACACTCTTCTATCAAAGGAGCTCTTCTTGTAGCCCCTCCAGATCCACATTCCGCTGTTTTTCCAAGTGCTGCACAAGGGTTTGAGAACACCCCTATGGGATTGCTTGATTTTCCAAGCATTATTATCGCTAGCACCAACGATCCTTATGCGACAATAGACTATGCGAAAAGCTTGTCAAAAGCATGGGGAAGTGCGTTAGTCAATGTTGGCGATAAAGGGCATATCAACAGTGCAAGTGATATTGGTTCATGGGAAGAAGGAAATGCCTACTTAGGGCAATTGCGTCGCGCTTAAGAAGCCTAAAAGGCTTCTTAATGAGATTTTATATTACAAACCACACTCACACGAAGGTGTCTCTTTTACCATTTCAATGGTGTCATCTTTGTTTGGAATGAGGCATAAAAATTCATAGTCCTCATCACCGATCACATGATACGAATGCGCAACACCCGCAGGAATAAAAATAACATCATCTTTCACCGCGATGAAACTCTCTTCACCCAGTTTTACCCGTGCTTTTCCTTTTAAAACATACTGCTCATGCTCAACCGTATTGGTGTGAAATGGCATATGCCCATCTTTTTTAATGACAAACTTACGCATTGCAAAATGAGGCGCAACTTCAGGAGAAATGAGCATCTGCATACTTGCACCCTCACCTGCTTGAAGTGGAGTACTTGGAATTTCACTAAGAGATTTTTTCATACTAAGCCTTTGTTATAAAATTAACGAATTTCAAATTTTAACTCTTCTAACCTTGCAATTCTATCTTCTGTAGAAGGATGCGTTGAAAAAAGCGACGCAAAAGAGATATCTTTCCCTGAAAAAGGGTTGATGATAAACATATGCACACTCTCTGGTGTTGCCTCATGTACCATACCTCTTTGATTGTAATTGGAAAGTTTTGCTAACGCACTTTGCAACCATTCAGGGTGTTTTGTTAAACGAGCTGCACCCTCATCTGCCATATATTCACGATTTCGACTAATCGCCATTTGAATCACCGCAGCGGCAAGCGGTAGGATAATCGCAAGAACAATCATCACAATAGGATTAGGACGATTTTCCCTATCTCCTCCAAACATAGCGCCAAATTGCATCATATTGGCAATAACACCAATTGCACCAGCGATTGTTGCTGCAATCGTTCCCACTAAAATATCATAATGCCTTACGTGGCTAAGCTCATGCGCTAAAACGGCCTCTACTTCATCATCATCTAAAAGCTCTAAAAGCCCCTCAGTCACCGCAACAGCAGCATGCGAAGGGTTTCGCCCTGTGGCAAAGGCATTGGGTGTCGAATCGGGGATAATATACACTTGAGGCACTGGAATACCAGCTTTTGTGCTTAAACGCTCAACAATAGCATAAAGTCCGCTCGCTTCTTGGTGTGTTACAGGCACAGCATTGTAATGTCGAAGAACGAGCTGATCAGAATAAAAATAGCTCACAAAGTTCATGACCCCTGCCATAACAAGGGCTATTAACATACCTTGCGTCCCTCCCATCATGCCACCAACCCATACAAACATTAACGTCATCAAGGTCAATAATACGACGGTTTTAACAACTTCCATACATTCTCCTTTGGAAATATCATAGAGTATTTTACAGCAGAATGGTAAATAAATTTTACACACGATTTACGAAACCAATGTGTTATAATGCGACAACAAAACAGAAGGATGTACGTTGAGACTGCCTCAGGACTTTGGTAAAAAAGGCTATTTTTCTCTTGCCACCATTCAGGCTTCCACCAGCGAAGTCAAAACCAAACGCGTTCACGCACGCCTGCTTCATACCACCCGCCTGTTTGCCGATACCTGCGATCAAGAAGAAGTCGAAGACGACCCACCACCGATCTCAACTACACTTTTAGGATTTATCACAACGTATCGCCCTCGTCTTTGCAAATGCAGTCGCCTTTTTGCAAAGCGCGCTCACTCCGCCATCAAACGTGCCAAAATAAGACGTAAATCTAACTGCAATTGTCGTTACTTTAGCTTCCGCCGTTCAGGCATCCACCCTCCTCTTTTTCCATCTTTTACACGTCAAACAAGCAAAGCTCGTTCGACTACGTTAGCCACTATGGCACAAAACAAGAACCAATTAGGTTCGATGTTTCTCTGAAAAGCTTGCCAACAATGTTGGCAGAATTTATTTAAAAACAATAAAGATACTAAGGAAAAAAGTATGTCAAAAACCTACGTTACAGGCTTTCCTCGCATTGGGGAGAAACGCGAACTCAAGTTTGCTTTAGAATCATTTTGGGCTGGAAATAGCTCATTTGAAGAGGTTAAAACCGTTGCTAAAACATTACGTGAGCGTCATTGGAAGTATCAAAAAGATCGTCACATCGACTTTATCTCATGCAATGACTTCAGTCTTTATGACACGATGCTCGATACCATCGTTATGCTAGGAGCTATTCCTCCTCGTTTTGTGGGTATTGAAGATAAAACAGCACGCTACTTTGCGATGGCACGAGGCGACAAAGACCATGCCGCTATGGAGATGACAAAGTGGTTTAACACCAATTACCACTACATCGTTCCAGAGATTCATGCGCATATGGCATTTCACGTTGACATTGCTAAAATTGCGGAAGAATACTTAGAAGCCAAAGCATTAGGGATCAATCCCAAAATAAACCTCATAGGACCGCTTACCTTCTTAGCGCTTGCAAATCCTGTGGATGGAAGTGACATTTTCTCACTGTTTGATGATGTCCTTGAAGCCTATGAGAGAGTGCTTCAAGCTATTGCAAGTTTGGGTGAAAACATTGTCGTGCAGTTTGATGAACCACTCTTTGCCAAAACCTTAGAGCCAAAATTTCTAAACCTACTCAAAATTGCGTACGACAGCTTAGGCTGCATCAGAAACAATCTTAAAATCGCGGTTGTAACCTACTTCGATCGTGCGAATGAAGCAGTGGAAGTGTTAGGAAATTGCCCTATTTGGGCGATTGGGCTTGATTTTGTCTATGGAGAAGAAAACCTCAAAGCGCTTTCGCACCTAAAAGATAAAACGCTTATCGCTGGTGTCATTGATGGACGCAATGTTTGGAAAAACAACACGGCTAAAACCTATACACTTTTGGAGCAAATCAGCGAAACCGTTGATGCCAAACGTATCATTCTCTCCACGTCATGCTCTCTTTTGCATGTCCCTTTTAGCACTCGTTTTGAAGAAAAAATGGCACCTGAAGTTAAAAACCGTCTCAGCTTTGCACTTGAAAAACTAGCAGAATTGGAGCACATCAACACACTCTGGGAGAAAAAAGAAAAACCAGTAGCAAGCGAATGCTCTAAAAAAGCCACTTCGGTAAAAAGTGCTGCTATTTTTTACACACGCTCTTCTTATGCAACACGTTCTGTATTGCAAGAAAAAGCACTCAACTTACCGCTTTTCCCTACCACGACCATCGGCTCTTTTCCTCAAACCAAAGAGACAAGAGCGGTGCGAAATGCCTATAAAAAAGGTGAGATTTCACAAGAACAGTACGAAGCATCTCTCAAAGCATCTATCAAAGAATGCGTTGAGATTCAAGAAGAGTTAGGTCTTGATGTTTTAGTGCATGGCGAATTCGAGCGTAACGACATGGTTGAGTACTTTGGTGAACTCTTAGAAGGGTTTGCTTTTAGCCAAAATGGTTGGGTACAAAGCTATGGTAGTCGTTGTGTTAAGCCTCCGCTTTTATACGGCAATGTTAAACGCAAGCAAGCGCTCAGTGTGGACTGGACAGTCTATGCACAAAGCTTGACGGATAAGCCAATGAAGGGCATGCTCACTGGACCTGTGACCATTTTAAACTGGTCGTTTGTGCGCGATGACATCCCCAAAAGCGAAGTGGCTTACGAAGTCGCTGCGGCTATCGCTGAAGAAGTTGATGAGCTTCAACGCAATGACATCCAGATCATTCAAGTCGATGAGGCAGCCTTTAAAGAAGGTTACCCATTAAGAGAAGAGAAGATCAAAGCCTATGAGAAATGGGCGGTTGAGAGCTTTAAAGCCTCTGTGGGCACGGCGTGGGATCAAACGCAAATCCACACACATATGTGTTACAGCAACTTCAACGACATCATCGACACCATCGAGCGCATGGATGCCGATGTTATCACCATCGAAACGTCACGCAGTGGCAATAAACTGCTTAAAGTCTTTCAAAAAGTGAATTACAAAGCGCAGATTGGACCAGGGGTGTATGACATCCACTCGCCTCGTGTGCCAAGCGTAGAAGAGATGAGCGAACAAATCAAAGCCATCTTGCAAGTTATGCCTAAAGAACAGCTCTGGATTAATCCTGATTGTGGGTTAAAAACCAGAGGATGGAGTGAAACGAAAGCGGCACTCGCCAATATGATAAAAGCGGTGCAATTAGCGCGCTAAACCATCACTACGAGAGGATTTTCCTCTCGTAGCATTATGTTTTTACTTACTTCTCAAACCAATGGCGTGTCGTGTTTGCGATGCGAACCAACGCCAACATGATAGGTACTTCCACCAGTACCCCTACAACGGTTGCCAGTGTCGCGCCTGATTGTAAACCAAAAAGCGTAATGGCTACAGCAACAGCAAGCTCAAAAAAGTTACTCGCCCCTATCATCCCAGCAGGTGCGGCGATGTTATGAGGGAGCTTCCACACACGCGCCCAACCATACGAGATGTAAAAAATAAAAAACGTTTGAATGGTAAGAGGAATAGCAATCAAAAGTACGTGCAACGGGTTGTTCAAAATGATATCGCCCTGAAAGGTAAAGATGATGATGAGTGTGAGCAAAAGCCCTAAAATGGTCGTGTTGTCAAATTTTTTAATAAACACATTTTCAAAGTAACTAAGCCCTTTGTGCTTAATGACATAGCGACGTGAAAGATACCCACTAAGTAAAGGAATCACAACAAACAAAATCACCGATAAAAAGAGCGTATCATACGGAACAAAGACATTGCTCACACCTAGCAAGAAAGCCACAATAGGCGTAAATGCAATCAGTAAAATCAGGTCATTCACCGCCACTTGTATCAAGGTATAAGCAGGATCACCTTTGGTAAGATGGCTCCAAACAAACACCATCGCCGTACAAGGAGCCGCACCTAGTAAGATGGCACCCGCCAAATATTCATTCGCAAGATTTTCAGGTAAAACGCTTGCAAAAAGCACTTTAAAAAAAAAAGCGGCGATAAGGTACATCGTAAACGGTTTAATCAGCCAATTCACTGTACAGGTAATGCACAACCCTTTAGGTTTTTTGCCCGCATCCAAAATACTCGCAAAGTCGATTTTGAGCATCATCGGGTAAATCATCAACCAAATGAGAATTGCTATAGGAATAGAGACATTGGCATACTCAAAACGGCTTAACGTGCGAGGGATGATAGGAAGAAACTGACCAAGAGCTACACCTACAATAATACACAAAGCCACCCACACGCTAAGATAACGCTCAAAAAAGCTCATCCCCGAAGTGGGTTTTGCAGATTCATTTTGCATCACAACATCCTTTATATATCAATATATATTGATGTAAATTATTGGTCTTTTTGACAACCAACAACAACTATAAAACGCTAGTTAAACCGAAACGTTGTGTTAAACATTTATAAAATTATAGTATATCAATTTCGTAGCATGAATATAGCATAAACATACTCCAACTGCTCTCGTTTAGCAATATGCAATAGATGAGAAAAATTAGCTTGATTTTTATGATGGGGTGGAAGTGTAAAACTTCACATACTGATTACGCGATTGTATTTATCACATAATCAGTATTTTTAACAAGTTATCATCACAATTTAATTGCCATTGTGATGCTTATGCTGCCCTTTATGCTTTCCATTATCATGATGCCCACGATCCTCCACATAGACCACATCTCTATGCACAACATGTGTTTCTGGTTTTGCAGGTTCACTACTTCCTACCGCAGCACCAACTGCTCCACCAAGTCCACCACCGATGATAGCGCCATTTTTACCGCCTGCTGCCGAGCCGACCGCTGAACCAACTCCCGCGCCAACCATACTGCCAACTACTGCCCCGCCATCAATATCTCCTGCACTCAGTATTGTAGTTGTGACAAAAGTTAATACACCTAAAATCCATTTTGATTTCATATTCATGCTCCTTCTATTTTCTGCAGGAATCTTATCATCAAAGTGGTCATATAATGGTCATTCCTGCCTATAAACATGACATAGAAATCAAGGCATACTGGAACTAGATTTTAACTTTTATAGGTAGAGCAAAAACGCTTCCTAATCGCCCTACACTCTCTCAATATTCTGCAATTTTATATACATCATCGCCGTCATCACCGCATCATTGAGTGCATCATGTTTCCCGAAAATGGGCAAGCCCAAATCTTTCATCATCACATCAAAACGCAGGTCGATGACGCCATCGGGGATGAGTTTTATCTTTTTATCGTGATAAAGTCCTGAGACTTCGATTTGTGGGTTTGGAAGAGTGATGCCAAGATAAGGTTTGAGGTATTTGTTGATCATTTTTATGTCAAACTCGAGGTAGTATCCGACCAGTGGGCGTGAGCCTATGAAGTGCAAAAACCGATCTATCGCTTCACGGGGTTCGCATCCGTTTTGCAGATCTATGTTGCGGATTTGATGAATTTTGATGCTTTGCTCATTGATCTCTCGTGTGGGTTTGACAAAGAGCTCGAACTTTTGGGACATCAAGATTTTATTGCCTTTGAGCTTCACGGCACCGATGGAGAGAATCTCATCTTTTTTGGGGTTGAGTCCTGTGGTTTCGGTATCGAACACCACCACCTCATCCAAAGGAGCTTCATCAAATAAAAAACGGTACCGTTCATCTTTAAGATTTTTGGCATTACGCTTTGTAAAAAAAGAGGCAAACATCTTAACTTACCATAGAGAGTTTGAAATGGTGCGTCAAAAATTTCTTAAATTTATTGACGATTTTGAAGCTATCTTTGAGAAGTTCTAACTCTAATTGGTTGAGGTTTTCGATGTTAACAAAGTTATCGAGCCCTTTGTCTTCACCCCTTGCTAAACGCTCTTTAAGACGCAAGTTTAAAAGCGTATCGAGTGCTTCTATGAGCGCGCCTGCAAAATCACTGTCGATGACATCGAGCTTTGAGAGTTTTTTGATCCTTGTCACCGTATCGGTAGGCTCAATTTTATGCTCAAGTGCTAAGGCACGCACCCCTTGAACGATGGGGAAGATGCCTCCTTTTTTGACATCGATTTTGTTATTTTCAGAGATGAGTGTTGTAAAAATGCCGATGGGTGTTTCAAACGCTATGGCAGCCTTGGCAAAGTTGGATAAAAAAGGGCTTTGCTCTTCAATACGCTCAAACACTTCGGCTTTGAGTTTACGCAGCATCGATGCCTCTCCTGCCACAGAAATCGCATCAAAAAAGATGGCAAGATTCATCACATCTTCCATGCTTGGAGCGTCAAACCATCTTACAATCTCTTTATGATAAGAACTAAAATGCTTACACCAGTAAGGGTTGGAAACCATGATGTTTCCCTCACAGCGTGGAAAACCAAAGTCGATGAGCGTTTCGGTAAAGCGTTGCATATAGGGCGCATACGCTTTTTCATCCATACTATCATCGATGATGAGTGCATTATCTTGGTCTGTTTTTAAGAGCTGTTCTTTTCGCCCCTCACTGCCCATGACAATGAGACATGCTTTTTTAGCAAGCTCCTCTGGCACGATCAGACCATAGAGCTTTTCGTAAATCTTCTCATTGATTTCGGAGATGAGCTTTGCAATATAATCAACCTTTGTGCCTTTGACGTGCAATTTTTTCACAATGTTAATAAGGTCTGAACTGGCTTGTTTTAGCTCATCCACGGTCGTTGCTTTTCGTATCTGAACAGCGACCAGATACGTGTGGTTGGCAAAGTAGCTCAGCAAATCCAACTGCTCCAAAATGCCGATAATCTCACCATCGCGTGTCACAACAATGCGTTTAATCGAGTGTTTGGTAAAGCTAAGAAGCGCGTTAAAAAGATAATCATCTGCTTCAATGGTGATGATAGGATGCAGTGCAATAGGTCCAATGGGAGCATGTTTGTCATACTCGTTAAACAACACATGACGACGCACGATACTGTCGGTTACAATGCCATACTCATAGCCATCACCATTACGCACGATAATACAACTGCTTTTTTTAGCTTCCATCTGCTTAAGCGCATCCATGATGGAACACTCTTTCTCAACGATGGTTGGTTCATGCAAATAGCTGTCTTGCACCCGCGCCATCATAAAACCTGAAAGCTCTGTGGTGTATTCTTTAGCTTTAGCAGATTGGATTTTATTGGCAAGGTCTTGAATGAAATACGCCTTAAATGGGGCATTGCTATCAAGAAGTGCGAGGAAGTCCTCTTTTTTGAGCTCGTAGCAAATAAGCTCTTCAAGGACTTTAAAACTGCTCTCACTTTTGTTGTAGATGAGCGCGTCGGCATCAAAAGAGTTGGACTTACTATAGACTTTCAGCAACTCCTCTTCGTTATACTCCCCTACTTCGCCTTTTATGATGATGTACAAAAACTCCGAAGGCTTTGAAGGAGAGAGAAGCACAGTCTCTTTTTTATAATAGGCGATGTTCATAGCACCTATGGCTTTACTTATCTCCGCTTTTGTCAGCAGTTGAAACGGGTGAATGGAGCGTAAAAACGCCTCAAGATCGTACATACTCATGCAAAGCCCTTTAACTGTAATGAACAGATTGTAACGTGGAAGAGTGGAGTTCATCCTTACATGAAAAAGTTAATGGATAAGACACCTCAAGAATGTGGCATAATTGCACAAAAAAATAAGGAAATGATCTTGCATCCAACCATCGAAACATTTTTAGCACATATTACAGCACTACATCAATTAGAGCCTAAAAACCTTCCCAATGATGTTGTACAAATCATGGTTAAAATGGCGCCTGAAGAGCTTTTTAAAACATGTACACAACTCGCGGTACTTCTAAACAATGTTCCTAGTAAAACAACGCCGATTACACTTTCAGAAGCTGAAATTGCGACACTTGCAGAAGAGTATTTGAAGGGGATTTTAAAACGTTTTCGCGGATAAATGGTAATTTTCACTGAGTATTCGTGCGATATTTTTAGCCATTAACTCATAGCCTTGTTCATTAGGATGCACTTTATCTGATTTGAGATTTTCACCATCCATAATCTTTTTCAGGCTTTTATCTTCGATTTCAATGTTATTTTCTTTGGCAACTTCATAGTAAAACGAAGGTACATTAAACGTTAAGATATCGAAACTTGGAACGCCTACTAACAAAACATAGATACCTTTGTCTTTTGCCATTTTGACCATTCGATTGAGATTGGCTTTGGTTTGAGTTAAGTCTTGCTTTCGGAGTATGTCATTGGCACCATGGCACAAGACTAAAACATCAGGCTTATGGCGTTCTAAAATGCCAGGTAAACGAGCCAACCCCTGAGTACTCAGTTCTCCTGAAATGCCTTCATTAATGACGGTTGCATGCAAAAGATCGACCAACAGTGAGGGGTAACTTTTGTCACGCACTACGCCATAACCAAACGTTAGGCTATCACCAAATGCCAATATCTTGGTATCCAGAGGTAAAGAGAGACTCTGCACATCAACCTCCTGCTTACTTTTGTAGTAGTTGATGCCAAGAATAAGAACAATGACAAGAATGATGTTACGTATGTTAAAAAGTTCCATGCGCTCATTCTACACTATAGCGCTGATTTTAGCAAACAAAAGATACAATGGCAGACATTTTTTCATTAAAGAGATTACACAATGAAGCAACAACGTATTGATTTGATCGGCATTTTATTTTTACTGATTGCCATGCTCACATGGGCAAGTTCATTTATAGCCCTCAAAGCTGCCATTGGACCACTTGGACCTATGAGTGTTGTTTTTGGACGTATGGTTGTTGCAAGTCTTTGCTTTGTCTATTTTATCAATCAATTTAGAAAACTTGAATTTACGAAAAAAGATATCAAATACATTCTTTTACTGACACTTTTTGAGCCTTGTCTGTACTTCATCTTTGAAGCTAAAGCACTACAATATACCACCGCATCTCAAGCAGGTATGATTACCTCGATGATGCCTCTTATGACTGCCATAGCCGCTAGTTTCGTACTTAAAGAGTACCTCAGTAAACGTGTGGTTATAGGCTCTGTTTTAGCGGTTGCTGGAGCTATTTGGCTAAGTCTTGGAGCCCAAAGCAGTGAACACGCGAGCAATCCACTGCTTGGTAATTTCTTGGAATTTTGTGCAATGATCTGTGGTACTTGGTACGCTATCTCCGTGCGGTATCTTAGTCAAAAATTTTCAGCCCTTTTCTTAACAGCCATACAGGCGTTTGTAGGAATGATTTTCTTTTTCCCTCTTGCTGTATGGGAGTCATGGGGAGTGCCACTCACTCTCTCTTGGGAAGTTATCGGATGGATTTGCTATTTGGGCATCGTGGTTACGCTTGGTGGTTATGGTATGTTCAATCTAGCCCTTAGTCGTATTGAAGCCTCAAAAGCCTCTGTTTTTGTCAATCTCATTCCTGTATTTACCGTACTGTTAGCGTATCTTTTCTTAGGTGAAGTTCTTAGTCAGACGGAGATGATGGCAAGTTTCGTGATTTTTGGAGGAATTATTATTTCTCAACTGCCCAAATTTAGGGCTAAAGAGAAACTACTGTAAAATAGAACTCTGAGGGACAAGCCCTCAGAGTGTATCAGCATTAAACAAACACCACGCACGCTTCTGTAGCGCCATGCGCACCAATAACGAGAGATTGTTCAATGTCCGCAGTCTTTGAAGGTCCACTGATAAATATACCAAACACATCGTTTGAGCCAAAATTGACCCGTGTATATGCTTCATGCATACTGTGTACCACTTCACCTTTGGGCACAATAATCATCAATTTTTGAGCGATGAAGTAAAGTGCACGATGTCTTGCATCGGCTTCTTTTACCCATACAGAACCATTTTCTGCTACTGCAAACTCACCTTTAATTATCGCAAGATCAACATCTTTGAGCGTATGCGGATCATCGGTTGCGCCAAGCTCTTTGGTTCCTTTTAGTCCACTCACTGTTGAGACAATCACAGATGCGTCTTTATAGTGCTCATTGATGTACGCTTCTACGGCATTCATACTCTCTAACGAAACAGCGTTCCCACCAACACTCGCCAGTGTTGTGGCAAATTTTGCATCCAAATCTTCATACGTTGTATGAACGATATTGACCTCAGGAAGAGCATCTTCATTGTGGGGTCTTCCCGATCTAATGGCTTTTAAAATGGCTTCGCGTGAACTCATTGGATACCCTTTTTTTCTTTGTAAAGTTCTTTAAAACTGTTTTTAGGGAACGGCGGTAATTCTCTGTTTTTTCCCCATAGATTGAATTTAGAATAGACCAATGCTCGAGGCAAAAACGGCACCATTTTTCGCGCCATAAAGCCAGCAAAATCCATCAGTTTTGGACGACACATCAACCATGTAGCCATTTTTAAGGCATTGTGCTTGACAGGGCTTAGGTATCCTGCTTCCACGACATCTTGACGTTTCAAATAGAGTTGTTGCGCTAAATCTACTTTGACAGGGCAGACGTTTGAGCATGAAGAACAGAGTGAGCAGGCAAACGGTAAACTGTAGTATTTTTTAAGATCACGACTCGGTGCTAGTGTTGAGCCAATAGGTCCAGGAATCGTATAGCCATAGCTGTAGCCACCGCTTCGTCTGTAAATTGGGCAGGTATTGAGACATGCACCACAACGAATACACTGAAGTGACTTGATGTAGCGCTCTTGTGAGAGAATTTTAGATCTTCCGTTATCAACAATGACTACGTGCATCTCTCCGCCCTCAACCGCTCCGTGATAGTGCGATGTATAAGTCGTAACAGGCTGACCTGTCGCACTTCGTGCAAGCAAACGTGTGAAAACACTCAGGTCTTTTAAACGAGGAATAATTTTTTCAATTCCCATACACGCGATATGAAGCTTAGGAAGTGCCGCACCTAAGTCTGCATTTCCTTCGTTGGTACAGACAACAATGCCACCCGTCTCAGCAATTGCAAAATTTACACCCGTCATCGCCGCGTCTGCACCTAAAAACTTCTCACGCAAATGCGCACGAGCTGCTCTGGTTAAGTAGGTCGGATCAGAATTACCTTTTTCTGTTTTGAGGAATTTCTCAAAAGTGGTTCCAACATCCTCTTTTTTAAGATGGATGGCTGGAAGAACAATGTGAGATGGTGGTTCATGGCGAAGTTGCACAATGCGCTCACCAAGGTCAGTATCGACTACTTCGATGCCATTTTTTTCAAGGTAAGGGTTTAGATGACACTCTTCTGTGAGCATAGACTTGCTTTTAACGATCATCTTTACGCCTTTAGAGCGTAAAATGTCAAGCACGATCTCATTATGCTCTTTCGCATCTTTTGCCCAATGCACGCGAATACCCCTCTCTTGTGCATTTTTCTCAAAGACCTCAAGGTACTCATCCAAATGGCTTAACGTATGGGACTTGATTTTATCGGCAGTATTGCGAAGTTCTTCCCATTCATCCAAACTTCTAGCTTGATTGTCACGTTTGACACGTACAAACCAGAGGGCTTTGTCGTGCCATTTCATACGCTCAACGTTGGTGGAAAATTTTTCGGCAAGTTCAGGATGGTTGATACTCATTTGACATCTCCTGCTAAAATTTGCGCGATGTAAATCGTTTTAAGTGGCATTTTTTCACGATCAATCACCCCTTGCATGTGCATCAAACACGACATATCAACACCTGTGATGTATTCGCTGCCTGCATCAAGATGGTCTTGTAAACGTGCTCGTCCCATCGCCACACTCATTGCTTCTTCTGTAATGGCAAAGGTTCCGCCAAACCCACAACACTCATCTTTGCGTGTGAGTTCTGAGTAGCTAATGCCTTCAACTTTATCGAGTAAATTTTTGATTTTTGAAAATTCGGGTACATTTTTCTCACTCATACTTGCCATGCCAAGTTCTCTATGGGCATGACAACTGTTGTGAATCCCAACTTTGTGTTTAAATGTAGCATTCATAGAGGTTGGCTTGATGACATCGTGCAAAAATTCAACAAGCTCATAGGTATGACTTCGCATACGCTCAAATCCCTCACGACCCTCTAAAAACTGTGCATAATTGTGACGTACCATACTCACACAGCTTCCACTAGGTGCAACAATATAGTCATAATCTTTAAAGATTTTAAAGAAGCGCTCAGCCAAAACCCCTGCCTCTTTAGCGCAACCCGTATTGGCTTGGGCTTGTCCACAGCAGGTTTGCTCCAACGGATACTCCACATCTAACCCTAAATTCTCTAGCACCTTCAGTGTTGCCATACAAGCATCTGGGTATAACTCATTCATAAAACAGGGTATAAAAAGACCTATTTTCATACTTAATCTCCATTAGACTTCTTTTTATTTTATCGTAACAGCTAAGGCGAACAAGCGTATGATATTTCTTATGAGCCTAAAATATTTTTTAAAATGATTTCAATAAGTAACACTCCAAAGAAAAGTGCAAGGATAATCGCTAAGAGTTGAGACGTTTTCATAATGCGTTTTACCGTGATGAAAGGGCTAGTTTGACAGCAAGTGCTGCAAAAACAGTTCCTGCTACACGGTTAAGGATTTTCTCACCATTTTTTGTTTGTGCGAACCATGCTCCCACACGTCCTGCAAGCAGAGAAACTACTGTAAAAACCACAAAGGCACTGAGCATAAACAATGTGCCAAGGCTAAAAATCTGACCTGTAACATTGCCTATTGTGGGGTTAGTAAATTGCGGAAGAAATGCCAAAAAGAAGATGGAAACTTTGGGATTGGTAATGTTCATAAAAATGCCGCGTCTGTAAAGCGCTTTGAGGCTAATGGGTGTTTTATCGCTCTCTAGTTTACTTTTACTCGCATCTTTAAATGCCATAAAAGCAAGGTAAAGCAAATAAGCAGCGCCTACAAATTTTAAAATGCTAAACGCAAGTGCAGACGTTTGAAAAATAACAGCAACACCAAGTGCCACAGCAGTAGTATGAAAAATGAGCCCGCTGCAAAGTCCTAAGGCTATCACAATGCCAGAGCGGCTTCCTTTGGTCATGGATTGGGTTAAAACAAAAAGAATGTCAGGACCTGGGGCTAGTGCTAAAAGTGTTGAAGCCGTCACAAACATCACTATCGTTTGAAGTTCAAGCATTACAATCTCCTTATGCGATATAGAAGATTATTGTACTGCCAAAAGCCTTAGTTTACCCACCCAGTTGAGAAAGTTGCATGGAAATTTTTAAGATTTCAATCATAATACTATTTTTTTCTTCTGAAGTTTTGGCTTTTGCAAGCCTTCCTTCTAAAAATTTGAGCCTGCTCTTAAGAGAATCCGAAACGCTTTCATTAATGTTTGAAGAAGAAGATTTCAGTTTAGACAAAGCACTTGGAGTTAGTGAAAACGTAGTATTGGATTCTCCCCTTGGTATGGTTGTATTGGTTTGGACTTGTGGCGTTACAGGGGGTGTGACTGAAAAATCCATATGTGACATCCACCCAGCTCTGCCATCTTCAAAGAGCACCACACTACTCTTCTTTAGCTCAGCGTTGGTATCGGTTCCTTCTTTAAACGTAAACGATGAGTCCACACTAAAAAGTAACAATGCCCCAACTTTTGCTTGATCAAGGCTGATGAGTTGATCTTCTAACGCACTTTTTTGCCACAATTGAAGCTTAGAAAAAACACTATCGTTCTCATCAATCCAGCCATTTCCATCTTCATCAAAAGCTGCCAAATCAGCAAAACCATCTCCACTTTGCGTGCCAAAGAGCTCACTGCCATCGTCAATGATGCCATTTTCATTACGGTCTAATACTAAAAAGCCATTACCTTTTTCTAAAAAAGCAATCTTCTCTTCATTGCCATCGCTGTTAAGATCAAAACTAAACGTTTCGCTCTCATCCACTTGCGCTAGTTCGCCACTTAGATTAATAACCAACGGATCAACCATCGAAGCTAAACTTTGGCGTATCTCGACTTTATAGCTATCGTAACGGTTGAGTTCACTCTGCATAGAAAGATTAATCGTATCTCCATCTTCTGTTAGAATACTCCCTTGAGCAACTAAAGAGAGGTTTTCTGATTCATTAAAACGTGTCAGAGTTTGAACTTCAGTGTCTGTTGTTTTTGAATAACTCACACTGTTTTGAAACTCTTCATGGTAGTTAAGCAGGCTTAGATTGGATGATTCGATACGCATGGTTTTTCTCGTAATAGTTTTTATAACTAAATCGGCAAAATCGCAGTATAATAAACACGGTTTCATCTCAAAAGGAGACACCATGGAAACAACACATTCTTACTCTTTCATTGAAGAGATTTGGCACAGTATAACCCATGGTATTGGGCTTTTGCTTAGTGTAAGTGCGTTAACACTTTTATGCGTTTTTGCAGGGCAAAGTGGTGATGGTGCCAAGATAGCCAGTGCCCTTGTTTTCGGACTTTCTTTGATCGTAATGTATGGAGCATCCACGCTGTATCATGCTATTCGTATTCCTAGCATCAAGTCCATTTTACGCCAAGTAGATCATTGTGCCATTTACATTCTCATCGCAGGAACCTACACACCTGTCTCACTTTTAGGGATTAAAGGCGTTGTGGGTTGGGTACTTTTTGGTACGGCATGGGCTATTGCGGCGTGTGGCATTGCTCTTAAGATTTTTTTTCCACAACGTTTTCACAAACTCTCCTTAGCCTTATACGCCTTGATGGGATGGATGGTTGTAGGTGCGATTGAGCCACTGATGTCACATTTAGATACACTTACCCTCTCCTTGCTTGTGAGTGGTGGTCTTATTTACACCGTTGGCATTCTCTTTTATGTCTGGAAAAAGCTCTATTTAAACCATGCCATTTGGCATTTTTTTGTATTAGGTGGGTCTATTTTTCACTTCTTTGTTGTTTTGTTACTGATATTGAATTAAGCTTATTCTTTATCAGATTTTTGTCATAGATTTCATATAAAATGAACGTAAATACCATAAAAAGGGGTGTGCGATGAATGTTTATGAATATGCGATGAAAGTCGAAAAAGATGGTGAACGCTACTACCGCGAACTGGCTGAAAAAAGTGATGATGTGGGCGTTAAATCCATTTTAACCATGCTTGCCGATGAAGAGGTCAAACACTATGTCGTGTTTGAGAGAATGAATAAAAACCAAATCATTCCAACGCAACCGAGTGTGGATATTTTTAAACACACCAAAAACATCTTTGAAAAGATGCGAAAAGAGAATAAAACTCCCTGTTTCAGTCAAGACCAAATAGAGTTTTACAAAAGTGCTTTGCGTTCAGAGGAGAATAGCTATAAGTTCTATACCGAAAAGGCATTGATGCTTGAAGAGGGAGAACAAAAACAGGCCTTTTTACGCATTGCAGAGGAAGAGCGAGCGCATTACGTTCTTTTGGAAAACTTGGTAGAGTACATCTCAACACCTCAAACATGGGTAGAGAGTGCTGAGTTTAACCATCTGAGTGAAAAATTTGTTCAAAAAACTGCACTTTAAAAGGATGCCCTAAATTAGGGCATCTTCTTTATCTATCAAATCAGTTTATCAAATCCTATCTTCTTTTTAAAGCTCTCAATCCCTACAGAAACAACCAAGCAAACACCCAAAAGTACTGCAAAAATCAACACAGGGTTGTGAAATTTGTAGATAAACTCAGGAAAATAGTAGTAGTAAATAAAGGTGTGAAATAAAAAGATATTGAACGAATGCACGCCTACAAATTCAAACGCTCTCTTTGCCCATGAAGAAAAAACAACCAACTCCGTTGTCCAAAGAATAAGTAAAATCGCAAAAAATGTGTCCGCTCTAATGCTATCAAAAAGCCAGCCATTTTGACGATACCACGCTACGAATGCCGTAAAAATTCCCAAGGTTAAAAAACGCCAACGTCCTTGCTTATCAAACCAAATGAGCATTTTGACAAAACCGTCTTTTTGAGAGAGATAGACACCTACAGAAAATGGAAATATCCAGTCATTCACCAGAGGAATCGGCACAAACAACAGCACTGCAGTAAACACTAAAAACCAAAGATGAAATTTTTTAGTCAACGTATATACAAAAGGGAAAATCGCATATAAAACAATGATGAGGCTCATAAACCACCATGTCGCATTGTAGCCATAACTTACCCATGTAAACATGTGCAGCCCTAGCATCTGAATGATAAAACCTTGAAATACATGCTCCCCATACACACTAGAGAGCGTTCTGTCCATAAACCACGCACCAAAAGGAACAAAAATAAGTGCTATCAGCCAATAATTCATGTAGAGTTTGAGTAAACGGCGTTTATAAAATGCGCCTAATTCAAGCCCTTTTTTCTTGATCGATTCTGCTAAGCCGTAGCCACTTAACACGACATAAATGCCCACACACACTTTAGCTAAAAGCGCCGTTTGAAAGACAATAAAACCAGATTCTGGCTTCTCATAGAAAAGGTGATGCCATAAAATAAGCATCAGCGCCATTCCTTTACTTGCGTTAGTGATGGAGACATCGAACTTTTCTATGACCATGACCGCTCCTCTAAATTTTTGCGTGCAATTTTTTTAAATTTTCCTCAATGGCATCGTCTTTATATACGGCACTGATAAGTGAATACATTTCAATGTTGTAACGCGAAAGCAACGTTATGTTTTCTTCATTAATGCCACCAATAGCACAAATAGGCACACTCAGTTTTTCTTTTGCAATCTTGAGCACTTCTGGTTCAACGACTTTAGCATGGGGTTTGGTTGGAGATGGGAAGAATGAGCCAAACGCCACATAATCAGCCCCTAAATTGGCGTATTTTTGGGCACGCTCGATGTTTCCATAACAGGAAACTCCAATGATTTTTTGCTCTCCTAAACGTGCGCGTGCCTCTTCATAACTCACATCATCTTCGCCGATATGCAAACCATCGGCATTGATTCGATGCGCAAGTTCAAGTCTGTCATCTATGATAAAAATTGCCTCGTAGTAATCACACAACGCTTGGAGTCTTAAACACTGTTTTTCAGCCTCTTCATCACTAGCATGTTTATCACGGTACTGGATGACTTTAACACCGCTTTTTAAAATACGTTCGATTTGTTCCAGCATCGTCTCTTCTGGGGTTAACGTTGGATCGGTAAGGACGTAGAGTCCAGAAAGGAGTTCTTTGTTTAACATGGACACTCTCTGTAAAATTTTTTACAAAGATTGTACACGCCCAAAGCTTAAATTGCCCACGCGATGTAACACAGCGTAGGCAATTTCATCATAAGTGAGGTGTTTTTACGACTTAAACTTCCCAAGCTCGTTGTTAAGGTTTTCAGTCATCACATGAA
>CAYXNJ010000017.1:0-44146 GCA_964466465.1 uncultured Sulfurospirillum sp. | reverse complement strand
TATTGGCTTTTTAATGATGAACTGGCCTTTTGCAAATCTTCTATTGTGGTTAGCTGTTGCCCTTACACTTTACTCTGGTTATGAATACATTATCGGCTATACCAAAAAAGGGACCAATTAATGGGAACACTTACCTCCATTTTGGTTCTCTCTTTTTTAATCTTTTTCCACGAGCTTGGCCATTTTCTTGCAGCTCGTTTTTTTGGCGTTCATGTCGAAGTATTTAGCATTGGTTTTGGGAAGAAAGTCTTCTCAAAAGTGGTTGGTAATACACAGTATTGTTTAAGCCTTATTCCTCTTGGCGGCTATGTGCAGATGAAAGGTCAAGACGATATGGATCCAACCAAAGTAAGCTATGATCAAGACAGTTATAACACAAAAGCCCCTTGGAAACGTATTATCATACTTTTTGCTGGTCCTTTTGCAAACTTTTTACTCGCCTTTTTACTTTTCATTGCTGTTGGAAGCATAGGTGTTAACAAATACGCTCCTATCATCGGTAAAATCAGTGAAAACTCCCCTGCTTTTGAAGCAGGAATTCAAGAGAATGACCGCATAGTCATGATTAATGGCGTACTTATTGAAGCATGGGAAGATGTAAGTACACATATACAAGAAAGTGTGGGAAAACTTGAACTTAAAATTGAACGTGCTGGAAGTGTCCAAACACTTATCATTACACCTAAAATTAATGAATACCAAAATATGTTTGGTGAAATCAAACAGAAAAAAATGATTGGTATAGCGCCAAGTGGTAAGATGATTGAAGTAAGCTATAGCGCAGATAAAATCCTAGGATTCGCATACGATCAAACCATAAAAGCAACCACACTTATTTTAACGAGTCTTCAAAAATTGGTTGAAGGCGTTGTCTCACCTAAAGAGTTAGGTGGCATTATCTCCATCGTTCAAGTGACATCAGAAGCAAGTGAAGCGGGTATTGTGGCACTTTTCGCACTTACTGCACTCATTTCTGTTAACTTGGGAGTTTTAAATTTGCTTCCTATTCCCGCCCTTGATGGCGGGCATATTATGTTTAATGCGTATGAACTTATTACCAAAAAAGCTCCAAGTGAGCGTGTATTAACAAGTATGACAACAGCTGGCTGGCTCTTACTCCTTAGTCTTATGGCTTTAAGTATTTTCAATGACATTTATAGGTTAACCAATGGAAACTAAAAATTTTGTAACCACTATGGATGAAATTCTTACACGGGTTGAGAAAGCGCGTTTGAGTGTTGACCAACACCGCATTGTGAAGATCGTTGCAGCCAGTAAAAGCGCAACACCCGATATGATTGAAGCGATGTATAACATTGGTCAGCGCTCTTTTGGTGAAAACAAAGTACAAGATATGAGCGAGAAAGTTCACGCGCTGGCTCACTTACCTTTAGAATGGCATTTTATTGGGCGTTTACAAACCAATAAAATTAACCAACTCATCGATCTTGATCCTTTTTTAATGCACTCACTAAGCTCCATTGAACTTGCTCAAGAACTTGATAAGCGGTTAGCGGTAAAAGGTAAGACGATGAATGTGCTACTTCAAATCAACAGTGCGTATGAAGAACAAAAAGCGGGAGTTCTGCCAGAAGTTGCACTTGAGGCGTATGAAAACATCAACGCTAACTGTAAAAACCTTCACCTCAAAGGCGTTATGAGCATTGGCGCGCATAGTGAAGATACAGCGATTATCAAAAAAAGTTTTGAAACAACGTATAAAATCTTTGATGCACTGCAAAACAAAGGTGCAAAATACTGTTCGATGGGCATGAGCCAAGACTTCGAGCTTGCCATTGCCTGTGGTTCTAATATGATTCGTTTAGGAAGTATTTTATTTAAGTAGTATGTTTGCCTAAGCTTCTTCTTTCTTAAGCAAACACGGAGTAATCTTTACAGAAAGCTCGCGTTTCAATAAGGAAGAGCCATGTCACACCTTACTTCACGAGAAGGTTATACGCATCTGATTGAAAGACTTAACCGCTTTCCTTTAGGTGCGCCTCCCTCTCAAACCCTCTATGAAATTTTAAGCCTCCTCTTCACTCCCAAAGAAGCCGAGCTCGTCTCGTTACTTCCCATCAAACCATTTAAAGCAGAAACTGCCGCACAAAACTGGAAAGTATCGCTTCTTGAAGCACAAAAGATGCTCGATACTTTATGCTCAAAAGCCCTTCTTATCGATATTGAGCAAGAGGGAAGTTCTACGTATGTGCTCCCTCCTCCGATGGCAGGTTTTTTTGAGTTTAGCTTGATGAGAACCGGTGGGCATGTTGATCAAAAACTGATTTCTGAACTTTTTTACCAATACCTCAGTGTCGAAGAAGAGTTCATCAAAGCTCTCTTTACGGGTGAGACAAAACCAGGACGTACCTTTGTTAACGAAAATGCACTCTCTCCTCAAAATAGCTTGCATGTACTCGATTATGAACGCGCTTCACATATTATAGAAAGCTCTAAATACATGGGTGTTGGAATGTGTTATTGCCGTCATAAGAAGCAACACTTAGGCACGGCGTGTGATGCACCTATGGATATCTGTATGACGTTTGGAAACACAGCCCACTCGCTTTCAAAACATGGCTATACACGCCTTGTAGAAAAAAGTGAAGGCTTAGAGCTGTTAGAAAAAGCAAGAGAACATAAGCTTGTGCAATTTGGCGAAAATGCACAAAATGGGGTTAATTTTATCTGCAACTGTTGTAGCTGTTGTTGTGAAGCACTTACGGCTGCAAGGCGTTTTGCCTTTTTAAATCCCGTCGAAACAACGAACTTTTTACCCGAAATAGACCTTACCTGCAATGGGTGTAGCAAGTGTGCTCAAGCCTGCCCTGTTGAGGCTATTTCGATGGTATCTGCGCATGATCCACAAAAACCGAAAAAAATGAAAGCCTTGCTTGATGAAAGTAGATGTCTAGGCTGTGGCGTTTGTGTCACGGCGTGTAATGATAGTGTTATTTCTCTCAAAGAGCGTGCTAAACGCATCATTACACCGATTAACTCGGCGCATAAAACAGTGATGATGGCCATAGAGCGAGGCAAACTGCAAGATTTGATTTTTGACAACCAATCCCTTTGGAATCATCGAGCAATGGCAGCTATTTTAGGGGTACTTTTGAAACTTCCACCTATTAAACAAATGATGGCAAGTGAGCAGATTAAGTCACGTTATTTTGGAAAGCTTTTAGCGGATATGAAATAAGAGAAGCCCTAATGTAGGGCTTCAACTTATCAAAGAATTAGAATTTACCTTTTTCTTTGAGTTTTTTATACCATGCATTATGAAGGAACTTAACTTCCTCTTCTTCAACATAGCCTGTGATGATGCTGTGAATTGCACCTTTGATAGCAACTGCGGCCATATAGATATGGGTAAAAAACACCGCTACTAGGATAAATCCCATAACATTATGAACAATAGCAGAAGCTCTTAACATATCAATGTGACTAAGACCTGTAAGGTTATGCAACATCTCGATTTTAAAATCCATAAAGAACATCATGGCGCCGCTTAAGATCATCACTAATCCACCAAGAACACATACCCAATACCACATTTTTTGACCAGCATTAAATTGAGTAGCATTGATGATACGTTTCTCTTTAGAAAGGTAACCACCTAAGATCATGAACCATTTAATATCTTCAAGATTAAAAATAGCCTCTTTAATCCACATAAGTGCCATTGGAAGAATCACGATAGCAAAAGGAATCGTAAAAATACCATGAAGGTTTTTTGCCATTCTAACCAGTGTACCACCACCAAAGAAGTCACCAAAAACGATGATAAAACCTGTTGGGATAATGACCAAAAAGCTCACTGCTGCGATTTGATGAACCGTTCTATGAAACAGGTTAAAAGCATAATGCTTCTTATGACTGTGTGGAAATACTTTTTGTCCTACAATTTTATAGTGCAAGAAAAAGACCGTTGGAACACCTATTAAAACCCCTAAAAATACCCATGCGAAGTATTTACTTTGCAATAATGTAAACCAAGCACCTAATTTAAGCGTCTCTTCTTGTCCGTATCCTAAGATATTTTGAATGCGCATTTCACCCCAGATTTGGCTATCTGTAGCAGCAAATGCTACAGTAGCTAAACCTAGAAGCGCAATGAGTGCATAGATATACTTTCTCATTGCTATTCCTTTCATTTGTTTTTGTAAGCAATATTCCAGCCATACGATGAGTTCATTTCTTTTCCGCCACGAGCCATAACACGTGCTCTAATGACATTAGATACAGACTCTGCATCGCCTACTAAAAGCGCTTTAGTTGAACACATCGCTGCACATACAGGCACTTTTCCCTCTGCAATACGGTTTTGACCATAGAGTTCAAATTCATGATGTGAATTGGTTGCTAATGGACCACCTGCACACATGGTACATTTGTCCATCGCTCCCTTAGTACTAAACGCACCATCTCTTGGGAACTGTGGAGCACCAAATGGACATGCGTACAAGCAGTAACCACAACCGATACACTTCTCTTTATCATGAAGAACAACACCATCAGCTCTGATGTAAAAACAATCAACGGGGCATACTTGCTGGCAAGGTGCATCGGTACAGTGCATACATGCTACTGAAGTTGAGACTTCTTTACCAGGGATTCCTTCGTGAATGGTGATGACTTTTCTTCGTGCAATTCCTGCAGGTAGTTCATGTGCTTCTGCACATGCAATACTACAACCATCGCATTCAATACATCTGCTCTCATCGCAGTAAAATTTCATTCTAGCGTTTTCCATCATCTACCCCCTACGCTTTCTCTACGCGGCATAAGCCAGCTTTTGATGCAGGAATCTGCGTAATGATGTCATAACCGTAAGCGACAACGGTGTTTGCACATTCGCCACTTGCATACGGTTTTGTTCCAGCTGGGAAGTTACCTGTCATATCAACGCCTTGCATAAAGCCACCGAAGTGGAACGGTAAGAAAACCATATCAGGAAGCACGGTATAAGAATACTTTGCTTTAACTTTAATTTTTGTACCCGCAGGTGAGTGAACCCACATCATGTGACCATTTTTAATGCCATTCTTTTTCGCAAGTTCTGGATGAATGTCACAGAACATTTCAGGCGTTAACGCACAAATGTATTTAGAGGCTCTGTTTTCTAAACCAGCACCCATCATGGTCACCAAACGACCTGTTGTCATCACCGTTGGGAACTCTTTGGTGTAATCTTGCTCTTTTTGAATAGACGCATACTTTGTCGTCACACGGAAATGGTTTGCTTTATCCGCATACGTTGGATATTTTGCAACCAAGTCTTGGCGTGGTGAATACAGTGGCTCACGGTGCAGAGGAATACGATCTGGGAAATTCCACACAACGGCGCGCGCTTTTGCGTTACCATAAGGTGTCAAGCCTGCTTCAAGCGCTAAATCAACCAATTTACCACTCGTACATGTTTTCCAGTTTGCGCCACAAAGGTCTTTTTCTGCATCACTGAGTTTTCTACCGATCAATGATTCGATATTTTCTTTGGTAATTTCAGGGTATCCGCCAGCGACTTTTGAGCCAATAGGTGCAGAACCTTTTCCAGAAAGCAAGCTCACGCCATCTTTTTCCAAGCCAAAGTTGTTTCTAAAGCCCATACCGCCTTCACTTACTGGAACATCTACATTGTAAAGGTTTGGCGTTCCACCGTGTTTAACACTCCAACAAGGCCATGGAAGTCCGTAGAATTCACCCTTCATTTCGCCTTTACCTGCACCTGTTACTTCATCAAACATATGCCAGTTGTCAGTATGTTTTTTGATACGTTCAGGCGTCCAGCCCATCATACCGATAGTTCTAAGCGTGCGCGAAATCTCAATCGTCGCATCTTCAGGCCATTGGAATGTTTTTTTATCTGGTGTCATCTCAAGGTAGCCATCGCTTTTGAGGTGCATCATCATTGAACGGGTATATTGCTCATAGAAACCTAAACGCTTTGCAAGTTCAAACATAATGTCTTGATCGGCTTTGCTCTCATAAAGTGGTTCAACGACTTTAGAACGCCACTGAGCACTTCTGTTGGTCGCAGAAACGGTGCCACTGCTCTCAAATTGTGTTGCACTTGGCAAGATAAAGAGATTGTCTTTTCTATTGGTCAAAATAGCTGCTTCGTTTACAAACGGATCTGCGAGTACAAGAAGCTCTAAGTTATCAAGACCTTGTTGAATTTTGAGGTTTTGTGAAGTTGATGTAATACCACAACCCATAACAACAAGTGCTTTTAGGTTGGTACCTGCATTTTCAATCGCATCTTCACCTGGTTTTCCAGCGAGTACGCCTGCCCACCAACGAGCTAATGTAAAGCCTGGTTTTCCCATCCATGAAGCATCTTTAAATTGTGATTTCAAATAATCATACTCAACGCCCCACATACGAGCATAGTATTTCCAAGAGCCTTCTACAAGACCATAGTAACCTGGAAGTGTATCTGCCAAACAGCCCATATCGGTCGCACCTTGAACGTTGTCGTGACCTCTAAGAATGTTTGTACCACCACCTGCTTTACCCATGTAACCAAGCGCCATTTGAAGAATTGGAGCAATACGAGTGTTTCCTGTACCAATGGTGTGTTGGGTTAATCCCATCGCCCAAAGAAGCGTACCAGGGGAATTTTTCGCATATACGGTTGTAATTTCCATCAATGTTTCAGCACTTACGCCTGTGACATCCGCAACAACTTCCGGTGTCCATTTGGCAGCTTCTGCTCTGATTTCATCCATACCGTAAACACGATCTTCAATGTATTTTTTATCTTCCCAACCATTTTTGAAGATGATATGTAACATACCATAGACAAAAGGAATGTCAGTACCTGGACGAATTTGCGCAAAATAATCTGCTTTAGCAGCACTTTTTGTAAAACGTGGATCAATAACAATAATTTTTGCGTTATTGCGCTCTTTTGCTTTTAATATATGACCAAAACCTACAGGGTGATTTACCGCTGGATTACAACCAATGATAAAAATAGATTTTGCGTTTTGGATGTCTCCAAACGAGTTTGTCATAGACCCATATCCTAATGTGTTCGCCACACCGGCGACTGAGGAGCTGTGTCAGATTCTTGCTTGGTGATCTATATTATTGGTTCCAAAAAACGCAGCAAATTTTCTAAAGTAGTATGCTTGTTCATTGCTCATTTTGGCTGAGCCTAAGAATTGAACGGCATCTGGACCATCTTTTTGCTTGAGTTCTTTGAGTTTTTTAGCAATTCTATTGAGAGCTTCATCCCATGATAAACGTTTCCATTGACCATTTTCTTTAACCATTGGATATTTAAGGCGCACTTCTGATCTGACCATATCGATCATATCAGCACCTTTACAGCAGTGTCCTCCAAGGCTAATAGGATGATCCTGTGCTACTTCTTGACGAACCCATACACCATTGTGAACTTCTGCGATCACACCACAACCGACTGAACATGACGTACAGATGGTTTTTACTTTCTTACTTCCAGGAAATGGATCTTTCACCTCTTCCTCTGTTGCGGCTCTTGTCACTTTCTCACTGGCAAAGCTTGATGTCGCGCCAAAAACGCTTCCCAATGCTGCCATTTTCAAAAATGATCTTCGACCTACGGTCGTATTAAGAGCACGCGCCGTTGTACTTTCCATTACGCGTTATCCTCTCTTTTCTTTATAGGGCAGATTTGTAATAATCTTCCCATGCCTGTGTTTTAGTATAGGTAATCTCTTTTTTTGGTGATTTACCTTTTACCACTCCGTTTGAACCTTTTGAACCAGAAGCACTTGCTTGTACACTTACAACACCTGTTGCACCAATTGCACCCACAAGAGCAGCTTTTTTAACAAAGCCACGTCTGCTTTCGTTCATCGAGCACCTCCTTAATTAATCTTGATCTCATTCATTTTTTAAAGAGATCACCCCAAAGAAACCCTTTATTCTTTCGGGTGAAATCTCAAAAATTTCAAAAAGCGTAAGAGTACAAAGTAGATAATTAAATTAAGATTAATTTTATAATAATGTGACATTTTGGGCGCAATAGTAGCAAGAAAAAGGGAGAAAAATGGGAGTTTTTACTTCAGAAAGGATATAAAAATACTTTTTCGGTAAATTTGTTTATACCGATGGGTAGAGATTATTGTCTAAAATTTAGTGAGGAGCAATAGATATGGTATCTCGACCATCTTTTTTTGCTTGATACAATGCAGCATCTGCATGTGAAATGAGTGTATGAGGAGTGTCATCTAAACGCAATGTAGCAATACCAATACTAACACTATGGCTCTGTTGTGTAGAGAAAACAGCATTTTTAATTTTCTTCTGGATACGTTCTGCGACTTTTAACGCTTCATCTTGCGTTGTCTTTGGGCACAAAATCAAAAATTCTTCTCCACCCCAACGTCCAAATATATCATGACGGCGAATACACTCTTTTATAAGCTGCACCATTTCAATCAGTACTTGATCTCCTACGGGATGCCCAAACGTGTCATTGACAGCCTTAAAATAATCAACATCAATCAGTAAAAGAGACAATGGTTCACGTATTTTTTTAGCAGTATCAATGCTATCATGTAACGCTTGATCGATCTTTGTACGATTGTAAATCTGGGTTAAAAGATCTGTTTCAGAGAGATAAAGCAGTTTTTGATTGTATTTTTTAAGCTCATAGTATCGCCATAAAAGAAGAAGTCCTATCAAAATAAAACCAAAGATCACTTTGATAACCAAACGATAATCATAGACTGACTGCGCTTTAATGGAAACATACTTGTTCACAATGGCATTTCGATCTTCTGGAGTAATCGTTGCGACACCTTTATCTAAAATATCACGAAGCATTGGTTCTGTTTTGATGACTCCAATGCGTAATTGATTGGTATAATCAGGAAGTTGCCCTGCAATTTTAAGATTGAACATACCCTCTTTTTTGATGGTGAATGCTGCAACTACTAAAGAGCGCATAGCCATGTCTGCTTGTTTGTTTGAAACCATTTTAAAAGCATCTAACTCAGAAAATGTTGTCATGATTTTAAAATGAGGGTACTCTTTTCGTATAAACTCTTCCATCGCAGTACCAGTAGGAAAAACCATACTTTCATTTCGTAAATCTTTTGGATCACCAATAAATGGATGCTCTTCTCTTGTGATAAAAACATTAGGATCACTAAAATGAGGTTGTGTAAAAAGAAGCCATGTATCGCGGTAAGGTGATTGATTTAAGAAACTGATGACTTGACATCTGCCCGCTTTTGAAAATGCGACACTTTCATCCCAATCTTTTGTCGGTAATACAGTAACATTTATACCAACTCTTTGTGCTACTAAGTGTAAAAGGTCTGCTCCAATACCTGTGTAGTGACCTTTTTTATCCATCATTTCAAAAGGTTCCCAATCTGGGTCAACACAGACGTTAATCGTTCCTAATTTTTCAAGGTAAAGTTTTTCATCAGGAGTTAAATCAAGACTAAAAAGAGAGAATGGTATGAACACTATACATAGTAACCAAAGCTTCATTACCACTCTTCTCCCTACGCTCAATCAAAATTTACATATAAATACAAAACACTATAATCGATTAGTACTCTTTTGGGCTTAACAGTTTTTTATAGTACGTGCCTGTTGTATAAAGTGCAACAACGGGATTATGCCCTAAAACACGATCTTTTACAACAAGATAAGTTGTCGTTGCTTTTGCGTATTTGATAAAAAGTGAATCGTGTCCAACGCAAAGCCCCATAATGACATTGAGGTCTGTCTTGGCTTTGTTTAGGTACTTGGCTTGAAGCACAGGATTGCACATAGGCTCAAACGTATTGGGGCGAATTTTTTGCTCTTCTTTCAGTCCTATCTCACATTTATCGCGTGAGCCTACCTTGCAAATCGCCATGAAAACATCAAAACCATTGTTTTTGAGAATTTCGGCAAAAATTTTAGACTCATGTGCTAGTCCTACACATGAAGCAATGCCAATTTTCTTCGCGTCAATACGTCTAGCAAAGGCAAGTATCTCTTCCACACGTGTAAGTTGTCCATAATACTTACCTTCAATGTCAGCCGCCGCAAGCGCAATTTTTCGATCAATGCCCTCTTCATCTTTATAACACTCAAGAGACTCTTCAAGCATCTCTTCATCGACATTCGTTGTCAAACAAAACTTAGGGTAACGACTTTCATGTTTATGACAATTCAGCGTTCCGCACTCAGCACAACTGAGCTCTTTTTCTTCTTCGTTCATCTAAATTCCTTCTACCTGTAAAGGTATTTGCCATACAAACTCAAGTAAACGCCAAGCAATTCCTTAAGTCCTTGCCCCATTAACGCTTTTTCTTCTTCATTAAAGACAAGGTCTAACAGTTTTTCATGCAACACTTCGGCATATTTTACGAAATGCTCTGGTGTAAAGTTTCGTGTATCTTCAATGCCTAAGGCAAAAAAGAGTGCAAGAGAGCGATTGAGTCCTGAGACATACGCTAAAAGATTTTCATAGATGCTCTTCTCCACAGGTTCTAGTTGAGAGAGAAAGAGCTCTAATGAGGCATTTAAAAAGCCTTTTTTTTTAGGGAAATTAGCATTTAAAAGTGTTATGAACAGCGTTTTTTTGGCTTCTTGCAGAGGTTTTGGCAGTTCTTGCTCGAGCGCAGTATCCAATGCTTTAACACCCTCTTCAAACGTTGAAGGAGCAACAAAGCCTTGTCGTTGCATCAAAGAGGCAATTTGCGCTTGCGTAAATTTTGTGGGAGTATAAAGTTCTTGGGAAACAAGGTTCTGCATCAGCAATTCATAAAAAGCGTTTTCTTGAGCGCTTTCACTTTTGGCTAAGTATTCGGTTAGGTAAAGTATCTCTTTTTTCATAAAACCCATTCTGCCAAAGCGCAACTGAAAAAGCGTTTATTGTGCATTTTAAACCACATTTTAACACTGCATTATATAAAAAATCACAAAATAGTTATATAAAAAATCATACTAAATGACTGTTTGATGATCAATCCTTTGTTACACTTTTATGCTATTTAAAACTAATAAGGTTCGAGTTATGTCTGCTTCAAGAGATCAATTTTTCCACGCAATCCCTTTTTGTGCTGTAAAACAAGGTATGCAACTTAATTTTAATCTCTATCTAAAAAGAAATGAAAATTTTTATTTGATGGTTGAAAAAGGAGATTTTTATCCTATAAAACTAACTGAACATATAAAAAATACAACTAATCTATCAGAACACTTCTATATACACCTAAGTGAAAAAGAGTCGTACTATAGTCATATTGAGGACTATTTACAAGAAATTTCTTGTGATGAGAGCATTCCTCTTCGTGAAAAAGCACTTTTGATCTACAAAAGTGCTTCGGATGTTATAAACGATCTTTTAAATAAACCTGAATCTAAAAAGTCCTTGGAACAATCGAAAATATTGGTTGATCATACAATCAATCTTATATTAAATGATGATGCATCTATTAGTAGTATGATGAGAATAGGTTCGCATGATTACTATACGTACACTCATTCAGTTGATGTCAGTGTTTTTGCCATAGGCTTTGCAAATTATTTAGGATTTTCATTTGAAAATCTTCGAAATATTGGTTATGCTGCATTGATGCATGACATTGGTAAAAGTAAAATACCATATGAAATTCTTAATAAAAATGGAAAGCTTACTGATGATGAATTTGAACTGATGAAAAATCACCCTATACATAGTTATAAATTACTCAAATTCCACAATGAGACCAATGAAAACATCCTTATGGGAGTTCTAAGTCACCATGAAAAAGCACGTGGCAATGGATATCCTGATGGACTCAAACTTAATTCTATCAATGATTTTGCAAAAATAATTTCAATTTGTGATATTTTTAGTGCATTAACTACTGAACGTTCATACAAAAATGCTTATAGTTCCTTCGAAACACTCCAATTAATGAAACAACATATGTTACAAGACTTAGATCAAAAACTCTTTTATGACTTTATACGATTCATAGGGAAAAGCTGTACACACACTTAGTTATTAACAACTCATTTAACCTTTTCTTCACTCAAAACACTATACAATCCAAAAAAATAAATAGGAATCTTATGAACAATCTTTCTGCTTTTTTTGCGATTTATGTTAAATTCTTTTTCATTATGACGCCCTTTTTTGTGACGACTATCTTTTTGTCGATGACCAAAGGTGTTGAAGAGAGCGATAAAAAGCGCCTTGCCATTAAAGTAACCCTTGCTATTTCGATCACCTGTCTTATTATTCTTTTTTTTGGGAAATACATTTTTGAACTCTTTGGCATTACCCTTGATGCGTTTCGTATTGGTGCGGGAGCACTTCTTTTTTTAACCGCTGTTGATTTGGTGCAAAAAGACATTAACGCAGAGCCTACTTGTAAAACAGACATTTTAAAACATGCCGTTGTGCCTCTCGCCATTCCTGTGACTGTAGGGCCAGGAACGGTAGGTGCTTTGATGGTTATGGGTGCAGATATGGACGGTCTTGAAGATTTGATGCTAGGTTCAAGTGCTCTTTTATCGGCTATTTTTAGTATTGGATTGTTACTGTATCTCTCAGGGCATATTGAAAGACTCATTGGACGTACAGGACTGATTGTACTCAGTAAAGTCACAGGGCTTGTTTTAGCTGCTCTTTCAGCACAACTAATCTTTACGGGTATTAAAAACTTTTTACGTTAATCTTTACATGTAAAAAGGATTATGATTCTGCCAACTTAAGTTGGCAAGCTTCAGTACCCAGTGTAACGTAGCCAAATGAGCTTAGCTTGTTTGGCGTTATAAAATCAAAACAACCGCCCAATTTTACGAAATCCTATCATATACACCATACTTCCAACCAATGTCACCCCTAGAAAATAGGGATAAAGCTCTAAAAATGGCGTTCCACGAAAAAAAATACTCTCTGTTCCTTCGATGTAATAGCGCAGTGGCGAGATAAGAGAAAACGTCTGCAACCATGGGTGCATCGCATAAATGGGTGTCCATGCTCCACTGAGAAAAATGAGCGGCAACATGATGACGATGGAGAGTTGCGCCACTTGCATCACATCTTTGGCAATCGCAGCGATAAAAAGCCCAATGCCAGCCCCTGTAAAGGCGTAAAGAAAACTGAGCAACATAAAAGCCAAAAATGAACCATTGATAGGTGTATCAAACACACCAAAGATAACAAAACCTACCGAGATAACAATCCCTACCATGACGATAATCACTTGCGAAAAAGACTTAGCTAAAATGATAATTTTTGCATTGACTGGCATAAGAAGCATAATGTCCCACGTGCCATCTTCTTTCTCTTTTACAAACACAACCGCAGTGAGAATAACCGATAAAAGCGTGACGATGGAGAGCAGCTCCGTCAGTGCCATAAACGTATGATTGTCTGCATTTTCATTAAAAAGTTTATGTGTCACAAGCTCTACTGGGAAATTTCGAGCCGTAAAGTTAATGGCGATGTTTTGTAAATAACTCAGCGCCGTAAACGCTTGTGAAGCAGCAGTTGCATCAAGTAGGATGTGCAGAGTTGTCTGCTTATTTTTACGAAAACTTTGCTCAAACGCATCATCAAACACCAATCCTACCATAATCTCTTTATCAAAGACTGCTTGAGAGAGTTTCTCTTGGGATTCAAACAAAATGGGCTCCAAAAACTCTGGAGCATGAAAATAACTCAAAAATTTTGAACTAAGCCCTCCTCCGCTACTATCAACATAGCCAACGGCAATATTGCGAGGTTTAAGCTCGATGCCACTGCCTGCGATGTAAACTTCAAAACTAAAAGCATACAGCACGACAAAAACAAGTTGCCACGAGCGTATGAAGCTGAGCAACTCTTTACCCACAACTGCCCAAAACACTTTCATCGTAGCTCCTTTTTAAGCAAGAAACTGCCAAGGGTGAGCATACAAAAAGCGTACAGAGCCAAGATAAAAATGTACATCACAGTTTTCGAGGAAGCCAACCCTTCTCCGACTAAAAAAACATCATAAAGAATATGATTGTAGTACATTACAGGGAAAATATGGGCTTCATAGCGCGAAACACCAACCATAGAAGAGATAGGCATCAAAATACCTGAATATAAAAACCCTGGGATGATGGTAACAATGACTGTTAAAACCACTGCTACAATTTGTGTGCGTGTAATAATGGAGATAAGCATACCAATAGAAAGACTGATGATCAAATAGAGTTCTGACGTCAACCAATACAGTAAAAAACTCCCACGAAACGGCACTTCAAACAGATACGTTGCCCACAAAAACAAAATAAAAATATTGATAGAATGGAGTAAAAAAACAGGGATGAGTTTTGCGGCAATAAACTCACCTTTTGAAACAGGTGAAGCATAAAAATTAAAAATTGTCCCTTTTTCTTTCTCTTTCACAATCAAAAGAGCCGCCAAGATAGCAGGAGCAATGAGTAAAACTAAGCCAATAAGCCCAGGAACAATGGCATCTTCATCACGCATGGCTTGATTAAAGAGTGTTCGCTGGTTGATACTAATAGTAGGCATCTTCCCACCTAGTCGCTCTAACATCTCACCAGCAGCATCTAAAACAACACCTTTAACATAGCTCTCCATGGTTGAGCCTCGCATCGGAAAAGCAGCATCCACAAACACGCCGATTTGTGTACTTTGTCCATGTAAAAGCCGTTTTTCAAAGCTTTCAGGAATGATGATGAGTATGTCGCTTTTGGCTTTGTGAATTTCATCGAGTGCCTTAGCTTCCCCTCGTTTTTCGATGGTCGCTTCAAAGTATTTGGAGTGTTCAAACTTGCTCACAAGAAGCTGCGAGTAGTGACTCTGGTCGTTGTCGATGATGAGAGTACGAGCACTCGTAACTTCCATACGAATACCATACCCAAAAAGTACGAGCACCATGGTTGGCATGAGATAAACCATGACGATAAGACGTGATCGTATGATTTCTGTCAGTTCCTTGAGTACATACGCTTTTACAACACCCAGTTTCATCGGTAGTACTCCAAGAAAATCTCCTCAAAGCTTTTTGCATGAGGATGCTTTGCGTAAAACTCTCCAAGGGCATAATCGGCGATCTTTTTCCCCTGTTTGAGTAAAACAACACGGTCACAAAACTCTGCTTCGCTCATGTAGTGTGTGGTAATTAAGATAGAGATTTCCCAACGCTCTTTAAGCGCTTTAAGAAGTTCCCAAAATTTTGCCCGTGCGATGGCATCTACGCCAGAAGTTGGCTCATCCAAAAATAAAATAACAGGTTCATGCAACAAAGCAGAAGCCAAAGAAAAACGCTGATTAATTCCTAAAGGTAACTCATGAGGCATGGCAGTCAAGTACTCATCAAAGCCCAATTCTAGGGCATAGCGAGCAATACGGCTTTTTGCAACATCCAAAGCGATGCCTCTCATAGATGCAAAATAGAGTAAATTCTCCTCTACACTCATATCATTATACAGAGCAAAATGCTGGCTGACATAACCAATGCTCGCTTTAAGCGCTTGTCTGTCTTCTTGTGTTTGAATGGTTTTTCCAAGCAGCGTAAGTTCGCCCCCATCAATAGGATATAGCCCTAAAAGCATCTTGATAAAGGTCGTTTTACCAGCACCATTTGCTCCTAATAGCCCTAAAATTTCGCCTTTATGGAGTGTCATATCGACATTTTCATTCGCAACAAAACTGCCAAAAACCTTGGTTAAGCCTTTAGATTCCATCACGACATCAGGTAAATTGATGTCGTGCTCTTTAGCGGTTATCTCTATCAATGGCATTTTTCTGCCCTTTTGAAGAGCATTGACAAAAAAGAGTGCTTCAAGGCTTGGCTCGATGTGTTCAGCTTCTAATGGAGCTAGACAATAGGTTGCATGAAGTGTATGAATACAGGACTCTTTTGTTTGAACATTTTCAGTATAACTCATGGAACGCACAGAGTTTATAAGTTCGCTTGACGTACCTTGTGCGATGATCTCTTGCTCATCAAAGAGTAAGATCTTATCCATCTTTGCGGCTTCTTGCATGTACGCGGTGCTGATGATTGAGATCGTTCCTTCAGACTTGCGAATTTCATCCAAAATTTCCCACAGCTCAATACGACTCAGCGGATCGACACCCGTGGTCGGCTCATCCAGTAGTAAAAGTTTTGGACGGTGTAAAAGAGTGCAGATAAGCGAGAGCTTTTGCATCATACCCCCACTAAGCTTTCCCGCTTGTCGGTCTTGAAAAGCATCTAGTCCTGCCATCTTTAAGAGGCGTAGTTTGTAGGCTTCAAATGTCGCATCTTGTTTGATGTTGTGGATATTGGCAAAAAAACGTAGATGTTCATCAACAGAGAGCAGATCATAAAGTACGAGTCCAATACCTTGAGGCATTAAACCAATAGAAGATTTGAGCGGTTCCGCTTCTTTGGGAGAATGATACGTCACACCATCAAATGTGACATTACCTTCAAAAGGGATGACCCCTGCGATAGCGTGAATCAGTGAGCTTTTCCCCGCACCATCTGCACCGATAAAACCAATGATTTCGCCCTCTTTTGCAGACAAGCTTGCATTTTCAATGCCCAAGCTTTTTTTATGATAAACCCTGACATTTTCAACATTCAATTCCATGATGATCTCATTCTGGAACGTTTTTCAAACTCTTTGGTAACCCTTTACCATCCATAGAAACAACACCCACAGCAGGAATACCCAGTTTTAGGGTTGGCTGAGGTGAAAGTGGTTTTACATGTAAAGCAAAAACTCTCTTGATGCTTTCTCTTGGAACACTCACCTCTTTAGGAGTAAACTCTGCTTTTTGCTGGATGCGTACGACTTTTGCAGCAATTGGCTCATTGGGTTTTCCATCTAAAAAGATGACTGCATCATTCCCCACGTGAAGATTTCCATTTTGCTTGGTATCGATAAAAATTTTAAGATAGAGTGAGTTTGGATCAAGCAGGGTTGCCACAACACTTCCAGCCCCTATGACTTCACCTTGGTTGGCTATTTTTTCGACCACAACACCATCAATGGATGAACGAAGTGTCATCTCGTTTAAAACTGCTTCTATCTGTGTTTTAGAAGCCTGTAAAGCTTTCAGCGATGACTTTAACGCTTCGATACCTTGGCTCATGGCATACAATGTTTTTTGATGAGCGGTTGCTTCTATTAATTCACTCTCGGCAACACGAATGAGCTGGTTCATCTGCTCACGTTTTTGCTCTAAACCTGCTAAAAGATCACTACTCGTTTGATGTTTTAGAGCTGCGACTTCAACTTGTCGTTTTTCAATGAGGTTTTGCTCAAAAAGATTTTTCATACGTTCTAAATCACGCTTGTCTTGTGAAAGAACACTGGTTTGTGAAGCAATACTTTTGTTTAATTCTTCACGCTGATGATTTTTAATGGAAAGATTTGCTTTTGCTTTTGAGAGTGTTTCAGGAATGGTTTTAGAAGCAATCTCTAGCTCCGTTTCTTTAGCGCTTAGCTCTTGTTCTCTCGCACTGATTTGCGCTTCAATTTGAGCTTTTTGTGCCTCATACTCTTCGCTTAAAAGCACAGCGATACTCTGACCTACCGATACACGTTGCCCCTCTTCTATCTTTAAAGATGCGATGCGCCCAGCATATTTAGCGTTGAGATTGACCAAATCGCCATCCATACGACCAGAGCCTTGAACAAGGTTTTCGGCAAGTTTGGGAGCACTCAGTTTATTGACGATGAGCCCCGAAGCAGTGAGTACCAAGGCTAAAATAGCCACACCTAAACGATACTGTTTGATTTTTTCTAACATGCACGCTCCTTGGATGAAGAGAAAACTATTATATAACTTATTTGTTATATTTTGACCTAATTAAGAGCGGATTAATAGGATAAGCAATACTATAAATTTTGAAATCATGATCTTTCGCAAGGACGTTTCATGCGACATTTACTTCTTTTTCTACTGCCTTTGTGTCTTAGTGCACAAACGTATAACGAGCTTTTGAATTTACTTGAAAAAAATAACAGTTATAAAAGTGCTAAAGAGTTAGAGAACGCGTCCCAGTCACTCTACCTTGCCGCACAAGGTAAAAACCTTCCTTCACTTGATGCAACGCTCAGTGCTATCGAGTTTAATGAAATTCCCAATATGACACTACATCTTCCATACACTCCTTCAACAACAGCCAATGTAGGAACACGTAAACATCTTGAAGGCGCACTGGTTTTAAGCTATCCCCTATTTACTGGCTTTGCCATCTCAGCCGCCATCGATAAAGCCAAATTGGAGAGTGAACAAGCCTCTCTAAAAGTGACCAATCTCAAACGCAATCTTGCCATGCACGTCACCCAACTTTTTAGCGCCATCATCGCAGAAGAAAAAGTGATAGATGCTCTCTTAAGCTCAGAACTTGCCATCAACCAAGCCCATAAAAAAGCCAAAGGATTTTACGACAATGGACTGTTAGCACAAAGCGAGCTCTACGCTATTGAAGCAAAAAAATATGACATTGATGCACAAATCCTTCACCACCAAAATCAGAGACAACAACTTCTTAATCAACTCTCTTACATTCTCAATACCAAAATTGCAACCGTGCAATCTACATCACTCAAAGCGTTTGGTACACCAGAGCTTGGTGAAGTAACAACGTTGGCACTCAATGAGCGTGAAGATTTACAAGCTATGGCAAAAGCCATCGACGTGGCACAAAGCACTATAGAACTTGCAAAAAGTAAAAATTATCCTAATGTTGCCCTTGTAGGTGTTGCAAAACGCCAAGGAGACTCTTTGGAGCTTAATGGCGATGGATACACGAATGCTGACAAAAGCTATGTAGGCATCAGTGCATCATGGAATCTCTTTAATGGCTTTAGTGATGCTCATGCTATCGATGCTGCACGAGCATCTAAAATGTCTGCATTTTTTTCATTGGAAGAGTACAAACAGCAAGTAAGTTTAGAAGTGGAAAATACTGGACTTGAACTCAAAACCCTTGAAGCAAAACTGCAAAGTGCGCTTCTGGAAGCAAAAGCAAGCGAATCGTATGCAAGCCTTACACAAGGGCGTTTTGATAATCAACTCATTAGTGCTGATGAGCTTAGCCGTGCCATCGCAAGTCTAGCTAGCGCTAAGGCGAAAGTGGCGACACTTCAAAGTGAACTCTTTAATCAAAGTGCACGCTTATGGCTTGAATGTGGATGGAATGTTTTTGAGAAAAAAGTACTCACACAAAGTCATTAAAAACGTTAGTGAGATGGCAATTCAATCGTAAAAACAGCGCCTTCATTGTCATTTTTGACCCATAATTTACCCTTATGTCGCTTTTCTATAATGGTCTTTGCCAAAAGAAGTCCTATACCCGTTCCATTTTGCTTGGTACTCAAATACGGATCAAAAACTCTTTCAATCGGCATTAGTTTAATGCCACCTGCATTGTCTTTTATCTCAACACTCACACAAAAGTCGTTTTTACTAAGGCTGATATGAATAGACCCATTTTCCATGCTAGACTCAAAAATCGCCTCTTTTGCATTTTGAATTATGGCTAGAATAGCCTGTAAAATTTCGTTCTTTTCTCCATACACAAAACACTCTGGCTCAAACGCACACTGTAGTTCTACATTTTTCACCTGAATCCAATACACCATTTCTTCAAGGGTCTTTGAGAGATTAAATGTTTCGTGTTTATCTTTTGCAATCAAGAAAGACTGAAATGTTTCTACGGTACTTGCAAGATGTTTCAAAACTTGAGAAATCCTTGAAAGATCGTCCGACATCTCCTCTTTTGAGATTTCAGAAAACATCAGTTTTGCGCGAATAGAAGAGACAATAGCGCCAATCTTAGACAAAGGACTACGCCATTGATGAGCAACGTTGCCCATAAGTTCTCCTAACGTCTCTTGCCTAGATTTCAAGGTCAATATACGTTCATTTTCCATACTTTCATGCTGTAACCGCTCTATCCTATTCACGATAGCCAAAGATAAAAATGTCATATCCCAAAGCAAAGCCAGCGTTAGAAAATTAGAACTCACCACACCATAAGGGATAACGCCTTGGTGCATGAGTGTAAAAGCAATCATCAGTGACAAGGCTATACCTGTAGCAATGAAATAATAAAGCACTATTTTGTATTCTCGGGTATATACTTTAATTGCTGAGACTAAAAATGTAACAAAAAGAGCTATGGTCAGAGCAAAACTCAGTGCTTTAAACACTGGGCTGATAGGGAAAGCAAATGATAATGCTATATTGGCATAGAGTAAAAGTCTGATAAAATTTGCAATTTTTGGTCTTTTGGATTTTGTATCTAAAAGTTTTTCGCTAAAAAAAGTCAATCCCACAAGTTGAGCTTGCAAAATCATAATTACCAAAAACTGACCAATGATGGGAAACAACTGCACGATAGGCTTGGCATGACCAGATGTTATGACAACAGAGCCATAGAGTCCAAAAATATATAACATGTAAAAGAGATAAATTTTATCTTTCAGCTTGACATACAAAACAAAGCTAAAAAAAGATACAAATAAAAAGATACCCGTCGTCAATGCGAAAATAAAAGAGTGAACATACCACGTTTCTTGGATTTCGCTTCGTGTTCCAAAGGAAAATGCAGAAAAACGTGGCGCTTTTGTGTCAATTTTGAGCATGTAAATAACGCTTTCGTTAGTGTCACTAAGAAGCTCAAAGTGCGTTGAAAGCTCCTTCATGGTATGTTTTGGTTCCCTGATATCCTGTTTGACTAAAGTGTCATTTTTAAAGGCATAAAATTCACACCTATCAATGCTTGGCGTTCGAATATCCAAAGAAAATCGCTCCGAAGCATTACGATCAACAGAAACAACAAAAGCATACCAATAACTCTTAGTATCAAATCCAAAACTTCTAGCCTGTTGTGGTAACTTAGAAAAAGCTTGAGATGTAAAAAGCGTATGGGCTTCACGTGCAGAAATATTTTCATCGGAGACATAATAACCCGAATCTATAACACTAATGTTTTTATTTAAAACCTCAATCGTATCGTATGAGTATGCTACCTGCAGCAATGCCAAGAGCAAAAAAACTATGCGTTTAATCTTAATCTCCAACCATTTTGTTTATCGTTTTCGATACTTTCCTCTCCAATTTTTTTGCGTAATCGATTTAAAAGACCTTTAAAAGCACTGTCAGATATTTCATCCAATGGCCAAATTTCATCTACGATTTCTTTTTTTGTAAGCGTTTTGTTTAAATGGCGTAAAAAGAACAAAAATAAAGCATGTTCTTTTATGCCAAGATCTATGAATAAACCATCTTTTCTTAGCTCTTTTGTGGTCAGATTATATGTCATTCCATTTTTAAGATGAACAGTGTTAACATTTGGTTTTTCTGAACGCTTGAGACTGTTGATAATGGATGCTAACACCTCTTCAAGTTCTATAGGTTTAACGATATATCCATCAATACCACTATTAACAACATTCATAAGTACCGATTGTTCAGAATACGAACTAATAAGCAGTATTGGTGTGACATAGTCACTAGCTCTTATTTTTTTAACAAGCCATACCCCATCTGTTAATGGCATCTGAATATCGCTTAAAATAATATCGGGCTTCTTTGTTTCATAAAGCCTCAAAGCCTCTTCTCCATTCGACGCCAAAAGTACTTCTTTAAAGAAAATAGAAAGCATTTGTGCCATATCATTTAAGACCGCTTTATCGTCTTCAGCTAACAACACTGTTAAATTTTTGAGTTGATGTAAATCATAGTTCATGCCTTTATTATAACACAACCAAAGATACGTATCGGTCACATAAGATCACTTAAAAATGATTCAAATTGTTTCCTTTTTATGACACTTAGAAGAGAATGGTTACCTTTTAAGTGCAAAACTCTTCTACACTCTTCAACGTATTGAGGTCATCAATGATAAAGTTAGTGTCTTTATCACTACGCCTCTTCATTTTACTCTTTAGGATGAATCATCTCAGAAGGAATAACATAACGGTCAAACTCTTCAGCACTTAAAAGTGAAAGTTTGACGCACGCTTCTTTAAGACTCAGATGCTCTTTGTGTGCTAATTTTGCGACTTTTGCTGCGTTTTCATAGCCGATGTAAGGATTGAGTGCAGTAACCAGCATCAACGAGTTGTGTAGGTTATGTGCTATCTTCTCGCTATTGGCGTCAATGCCCTCCACACAATGAATACGAAACGACTCCATGACATCGGCAAGCAGTCTTACTTGTTGCAAAAAGTTGAGGATGATGACGGGTTTAAAGACATTGAGTTCAAAGTTGCCTTGACTTGCTCCAAAAGCAATCGCCGTGTCTGAGCCAAACACTTGGCATGCAACCATCGTCACTGCTTCGGCTTGAGTTGGATTGACCTTACCAGGCATGATGGAGCTACCTGGTTCATTCTCAGGAATAGAAAGCTCTCCTATGCCACATCTTGGACCTGATGCAAGCCATCTAATGTCATTGGCTATTTTCATCAAGTTTGCCGCTAAACCTTTGTTTGCACCACTGGCAAAAACAAGTGCATCATGGGATGTTAAGGCATGAAATTTATTGGGCGAAGAGATAAAGGTTTTACCTGTGAGTTTTGTAAGCTCTTCACTCAAAAATTCACTGAGCTTTGGATGCGCATTAATGCCCGTACCCACAGCAGTTCCACCGATGGCAAGTTCACGCAAAGACTCCAGTGCTTGCAAGATGTGTGAAGATGAGTGTTCTAGCATACTGCGATACCCGCTAAATTCTTGTCCTAATGTAAGAGGTGTCGCATCTTGTAAGTGTGTACGTCCTATTTTGATGATGCCTGCAAACTCTTTCTCCTTAGCTTCAAACGCTTCTTTGAGTTTTTCCAAGGAAGGAAGCAATTGCTCTTCGATTTCAATGACACTTGCGATGTGCATCGCTGTTGGAAAGGTATCGTTTGAGCTTTGAGACATATTGACATGATCATTGGGATGAATGAGTTTCTCTTTTCTAAAGTCACCACCCAATATCTCAGTGGCTCGATTAGCGATCACTTCATTGAGGTTCATATTGGTCTGTGTACCGCTTCCTGTTTGCCAGATAGCAAGAGGAAATTCACCATTAAATTTTCCAGCCAGAATTTCATCGCATGCTTGAATGATCGCACCCGCTTTTTTGGCATCAAGTTTGTTTAGTTTTTGATTGACGGTTGCTAAAGAGCGTTTTAGAAGCGCAAAAGCGCGGATAAGCTCTTTTGGCATCTTTTCCGTGCCTATTCTAAAATTTTCTAAACTACGTTCTGTTTGTGCACCCCAGTAACGATCATTAGGAACTTTTATCTCGCCCATCGTATCTTTTTCGATTCTATACTCCATAATGACTCCTTCGTTTCATTTGAGTCATTATAGAGCAGAGATAATTGAAAAAAATAGCACTTTATAAACTATCTTCAAAAACTAAAGTTTTCATTTAGTATCACAAAAATAGTGATATGCTATAATGCCACTTTTAAATGCGGGTGTAACTCATCGGTAGAGTGTTAGCTTCCCAAGCTGAAAGTAGCGGGTTCGATTCCCGTCACCCGCTCCACATTTCAACTTCCCAAAGGTCTTTGAGTGAGAGAAAAGCTCCAAAAAATTGCACGTCACCCTGCAACAAAAAAAGTACTTTCCGATATGAAACCCGAAAAATCTCTTTGGGGAATTTTAGGTGTTATACTCTTTTTCATCGCTCCTGAAATCATTGCCTATTTTTGGGCATCTGATATTGTTCACTATGCGCAAAATGCACTAAGTTTACATCCTGCAACCCTAGAACGCTATAACTATGAACTCTTAATCAAGCTTTTTGAAGATGGAGTTAGTTGGTTCAATCTAGGTTTGGGAGTGGTTTTGCTCATATGGTTATTTTTATAAGGCTAAAACAGAGCATTTGTATTATAATTCCGTAGTATTGTATAGTTAGGAGTTCATATGCCTTTATTAAGCCTTGAAGATGCAATGAAGGTTTATAAACACTCTTTCATAAAAAACCCAAAATTTGGGATGGATCTTTATCGCGATGATATTGAAATTGAGGGTGTTGTTATTCTTGAAAAAAATATGAGTCTTCAAAAAAACACTCCTCTTAAATTTGAATTTTACGCATTGTTACTCTGTCTTGAGGGTGAGTCCATTCGCCATCTCAACCAATACAGCTATACTATAAAAAAGCACTCTCTGCAGCTTATCCCACCCAACACTATTTACTCATTTGAAAATATAACAGAGACAACAGAAATATATATTTTGTTATTTTCAGAATCATATGTCAAAGTCAATAGAGATCACCACTACACACAATGGATTCAAGAGCTTTTTGATTTTCATTGCAATGATTTTAGTCCTATTATGCTTCCTGCCTCTATGTACAGTAGAGTACTTAATTTATACCAAGATATAAACAGCGAGTTGCATGAAAAACAAGAGGGGTATCATTCGCTTGTAAGACTGATTATCCTCAAGTTATTGATCTTTTTAAAACGAGAAAAAAATACTCAAGATACATCATGTAAAACATTCACAACACGGGCTGAACAACTCGTACATCTCTATTTGGATTTGATCGAAAAAAACTTTTTAACGCACAAAAAAGTATCTGACTACGCTAAAATTCTGGATGTATCAACAAAACATTTAAGTGAAACCATCAAAGAGACTCTCGGTAAAAATGCTTTGTCTTGTATCCATTACAGAGTGTTTAAAGAATCTTTATATCTACTTGAATATACCAATTTATCCATAGCCCAAATTGCATCAAACTTAGCCTTTCAAACCCCCTCAGAATTCTCACGTTTTTTCAAATCTCATTCAAAAATCACCCCAAAAGCGTTTAGGTTAAATATTCTTCATTAGAACACACTAAAATTCCGTGTATTTGCATATTAAACCGATTTTTCTTTCTTTTATTTACTTATATTTATTGATAATATATTTAAAAGTAAAAAAGGAGTCATTATGTCTATAGGTAAACAGTTAATGACAATGCTTGCCATTGCTATTTTTGGAATTTTTGCTGTTTTTGGTACAGGAATGAAGAATATCAGCACAGTATATGATAAACTCCATGAAGTCAATACTTATACTATTCCTAGTCTTATTATTTTAGATAATGCACTATCTCAAGCCTTCACCATTAGGGTCGCTATTTGGCAACACATCGCACAAACAGATGAAAATAGCATGAAAAAAGTTGAAGAGACCATCGAAAAGGCAAAGCAAGAAATTACAAAAGCTCTCAAAGAGTATGAACCTTTGCTTTGGGACGATGAAGACAGAAGACTCTTTGCACATGAAAAAGAGACTCTTAATGCGTACTATCAGTTATTAGACACGGTTATTAAGTTATCACGTCAAAACAAAAATGAAGAAGCAAGAGATGCTCTTTTAGGAAATGCTTCTATTATTGCTGGTATGACCAACTCTTTTATAGACCATATGAAATATAACGATAAACTAGCGAAAGAAGACGTTCTTGAAGCAGAAAAAATAAAAAATCGCGTCTTTACGCTTATGATAGTACTCTCTTTAATCGTCGCATGTGGTGTTGCAATTTTTGGTTTTATGATTCGCAATAACATCATACAAGGTGTAACCATTATCCATGACAGTATTTTAAATTTTGTTAGTGATAAAAATCTCAAATTTAGAATCAACTATGGTAAAAAGAATGAGATCCAAGAGATTGTCAATAGCTTTAATGATTTGATTGCAACACTTGAAGTTATCATCGAAGATGTCAAACGCTCTTCCAATGAAAATGCCTCCGTTTCACATGAATTAAGTACAACAAGTATGCAAATAGGAAGAAACGCTGAACACAGCACCGTGATTGTAAACAATACGATTGAAGAGATTGTTGCTATTAAAAAGTTTGTACAAGAGACCGCCTTACTTTCAGAGTCAATGAAAAAGAACATTGGTATTTCAGGCGATAAACTCGAATCTGCTAAAAATGAAGTTATCAAACTAAAAGATGAAGTAGACCTTGCTAGTGAAGAAGAGACTGCCCTTGCTGGGCAGTTAGAACAAATGAGTAAAGATGCAGAACAAGTCAAACAGATCTTAACAGTTATCTCTGATATTGCTGATCAAACCAATCTTTTAGCACTCAATGCAGCCATTGAAGCAGCCCGTGCTGGTGAGCACGGACGTGGTTTTGCGGTTGTTGCCGATGAAGTACGGAAACTAGCAGAAAGAACGCAATCTTCACTCAATGAGATCAATGCAACGATTAACATCATTGTTCAGTCCATCGTTAATTCTTCCGATAAAATGAGTAAAAATGCTCAAAATATCAGACGACTTGCAAGTGTTTCCACAACGGTGGAAGAAACTATTATCTCAACAGCAAATGTAATGGATGAGAGTGTTAAGTCAGTCACAATTAGTGCGAACAACTCAAAGAAAATATCCAAAGATACTGACACAATTGCTGATTTAGTCACAAATATCAATTCTATTACCTCCGAAAATGCAAGAAGTGTAGAAGAGATAGCAAGTGCAGCCGATCATCTCTCAAAATTGGCAGAAAATCTTAATCATAAATTAGCTCAGTTCAAATAAAATAATAGAGAAGAAAAAGCTCTTTGGAATCTTTCAAAGAGCTTAACATTTTTAGAGCTTTACAAGAGACTTAGAATGCCCCCAAATGTAAAAAGTTCTTTTTTTACGCACTTCTTCATTGACCTTAACCAAGTTTGGCTCAACAATGATGGTTTCATATGAACATTGGTGTTATGTTACTTGTATGGTTATTTTTCTAATATACCTATTCTTCCTTTTATTTTCTCATCTATAATTTAGATATATTTAGATTATAATTGTTATAGATTATCTTCATAACGACTGAAGCTAGTCTATACATCTTATTAAGGGGTTATTCATGAGACTATTTACGAAGAGTGCCTTACTTGTTGCTGCTATTGCAGTCCCTAGCTTTTTGTGTAGCGCAGAATTGAAAGGATTAAATGTTTTAATGACATCAGCAGATGCCCAAACTCAAATGATGGGGATGGTACTAGGTGGTAGTGTTTTGAATGACCAAAAGAAAGCTTTAAACATCACATTATGTGGTCCTGCAGGGAACTTGGCTCTTAAAGACTTTACAGCAGAAACAGTGAAAAAACCAGATGGAACAGCTACAAATCCAAAAGCAGCACTTCAAGGTCTCATCAAAGCAGGTGCAAATGTAACTGTATGTCCACTCTTTTTACCTAATAGTGGGAAAGACGCTTCAGCACTTGTTGAAGGCATTAGCGTTGCAAAGCCGCCTATGGTTGCAGCAAGTTTGACAAATTCTGAGTATAGTAATATTAGTTTTTGATTTGATAAGAAGAAAGAGTTAAGCTCTTTGGAAAATTCCAAAGAGCTTGATATTTTTAGAGTTTTGCAAGCGCCTCTTGTGCGTATTTAACGCCAAGTTCATATGCTTTTTTGTTTTCTGGATGTACTTTTTCAGGAACTTTTGAGAGCATAACTTCTTTTACAAGTTCATGTGGAAGCACTTTTGTCATCTCAACAGTGATAGAAAGTGCTACAACCGACTGAGTAATAACATTACCAACCTCTTCTTTTGCGATGGTAATCAATGGAATTTCGATGATTTTCCATTTTTTACGATCTTCTTCGGTTGGTTTAACGAGATTTGGCTCAACTACGATGATACCACCCTCTTTTACACCACTTTTGAACTGATTAAAGCTCACTTGTGCTGTTGCAATCATAAACTCGATTTCACCCTCATTGGCATAAGGAAATAAAATCTCACTCTCATCGAGTAAAATATCTACTTTTGTAGGTCCACCACGTACTTGAGAGGTATAGGTCGAAGCTTTAACGCCGTACCCTCCCTCTTTAATTTTTGCAACCGCTAAAATCTCACCCGCCAAGATAACACCCTGACCACCTACACCTACGAAACGTAATTGTCTTCTCATCAGGGGCTCCTTATAGCGCTACGGTTGTTTTATTTTGTGCTGCGTAAATGACTTTGTCATACGCGTCACAGTATTCAAGTTTGCCCTCTTCTTGTTTGAGGATACCTGTTGGGAATTTACCTACACGCTCTTCATCACTGAGAAGATCAAACTTTTTCTTACCTACGATGCGATTTTCAATCCATGCAAGGTTTTGTACTGCTTCACCCATTTTGTTTTTACGCCCAAGGTTAATGTGGCAGTTTGAGAACACATCAAAGAATGAATACCCTTTATGAGAGAAGCCTGCTACAAACATTTTCTCGAGTTTTTGTGGGTCAAGGACAGACTCACGCGCAACAAACGTAGCTCCTGCTGCATCTGCAAGACGTGCTGCATCAAAAGTAGGATCAACGTTGCCGTAATTAGCCGTAGATGTCCAAAAACCTTGTGGTGTTGTTGGACTGGTTTGGGAATTAGTCAAACCATAAATGAAGTTGTTGATAAGGATATGGTTAAGATCGATGTTTCTTCTACAACCATGAATCGTATGGTTACCACCGATCGCAAGGCCATCACCATCACCTGTTACAACGATCACATGTTTTTCAGGGTTTGCAAGCTTGATGCCTGTAGCATAAGCAATCGCACGACCATGCGTTGTATGGACTGTGTTACAGTCAATGTATGAACTAAAACGTCCACTGCAACCGATACCTGAAACAACACATACATCGTTCATATCCCAACCCATTGTATCGATAGCACGAATAACAGATTTTAAGATAACACCATCACCACAACCCCAACACCATAAGGTTGGCATTTTATCTACACGTAGATATTTATCGTAATTAAATGCCATTACATCATCTCCTTAACTTTAGCAACCATTTCTAATGGAGCGATTGGGCGACCGTTTGCTTTGTGCAATGTCGCAAAATCATCTCGTTTCATAACACGTTGAATCTCTTCTAAGTACTGTCCCATATTAAGCTCAGTTACCATGATTTTTTTGAATTTTTTACCGATTTCTTGAAGCTTTGCAACAGGACTTGGCCAGAGTGTAATTGGTCTAAATAGACCTGCTTTGATGCCATCATTTCGAAGTTTCATAACCGCTTCTTTAGCACCACGGCTGATACTTCCATACGCGATGATACACACATCAGCATCATCAAGCATAAACTCTTCATAATGCACAAGATCATCAGATTTTGTATTGATTTTATTGACCAAACGCTCAATATTATATTCACACATAGCACCATCTTCCGTTGGGAAGCCCATGTCACCATGATGAAGTCCAGTGACGTGGTAGTGGTAGCCTTTAAAGAAAGGGTTCAGTACCGCTGGTTCTGTTGGACCTGCTGCGTAAGGTTTATAATCTTTTGGATCACCCGTAAATTCAGCACGTTTTACAATACTCTTCTCAACCTCTGCAAGATCAGGAAGAATCGCTTTTCCATGCATATGTCCAAGTGTTTCATCTAAGAGAACAAAAACAGGTGTCATGTATTTTTCAGCAATGTTAAATGCTCTGATGGTTTCAGTATAAGCTTCTTCAAGACTGCCTGGGCAGAGTGAAATAGAGGCAAAATCACCGTGTGTTGGGTATTTTGCTTGTCCAATGTCTGCTTGGGAAACACGTGTTGGAAGACCTGTTGAAGGACCCCCACGCATAACGTTAACGATCACCAAAGGAACTTCTGTGATAAAGCTGTATCCAATTTGTTCCGATTTGAGAGAGATTCCAGGACCTGATGATGCCGTCATAGACTTAGTACCGCTCATAGAAGCACCTAATGAAACACAGATACCTGCAATTTCATCTTCCATTTGAATAAATTTTCCACCCACTTTTGGGAGGAGTTTGCTTAAATCTTCTGCAATTTCACTTGAAGGTGTAATAGGATATCCACCAAAAAATTTACAGCCACATTCAACTGCCGCTTTTGCAACTAAGGCATTGCCACTTGATATTACTTCTCTTGCCATCAATGATCCTTATGCAGTCAGTTTTTTAAATTTATTTTGTTTCACTTTCTCAGCTCTCTCTTTAGAGGCTTCCGAAAGCTTAGCAAACTTAAATTCACTTTTATCTGCTACGTAAATAGCAAAATCAGGACAATGCAATTCACAATCCCTACATCCAATACAGGCATCTGGAACAACAACCTCTATCATCGATCCTAGTGTCGAGTTTGGTGCTTGAACCATCGCCAAAACACCTGCTGGACACATACTGACACAAATATCACAAGCTTTACACCTAGAGACGTTAACCCATACTGGTGTATTGCTTGGAGCGGTAATTAAACCCATTCTTCTCTCTCCTTTATCATATCTTTTCTTCACAATGTAATATTAATAGTGGCTAGATTGTACAATAGTGCACCATCTAGCACACTTAATTATTCTTATTTTTTTAACACTTCCGCTATCTTTTTTCCGATTTCAGCAGGAGATTTTACGACATGTACGCCTGCTTTGCTCAGTGCATCCATCTTTTCAGCAGCAGTGCCTGCACTTCCACTGACGATAGCACCTGCATGTCCCATACGTTTACCTTTAGGTGCAGTCTGACCTGCGATAAAAGCAACAACAGGCTTTTTAATATGCTCTTTAATAAATTTGGCCGCTTGAATCTCAAGATCGCCTCCGATCTCGCCGATCATCACAATGGCTTCTGTCGCAGGGTCTGCTTCAAAAAGAGGTAAAAGTTGTAAGTAAGAAAGCCCTATAATAGGGTCTCCACCAATACCAACCGCTGTGGTAATACCAAAGCCTTCATTGCACACTTGGTTTGCACCTTCATACGTCAATGTACCCGATTTACTAATTAAGCCGATGTTACCTTTTTTGAAAATGGAACCTGGCATAATGCCGATTTTACACTCTTCAGCAGTGATAATACCTGGGCAGTTTGGTCCAATGGTTTTCATCCCTTTTTTAACAGCATACGCTTTAGCTCGTTGCATATCACGAACAGGTGAGCCTTCAGTAATAATAACAGCAAGTTCAATGCCCGCATCCGCTGCTTCAAGAACTGCATCACCCACAAAGGCAGGTGGAACAAATACCATACTTACCGTTGCACCTGTTGCTAAAACAGCTTCACGAACAGTGTTAAACACAGGTTTTCCAAGGTGTTCTGTGCCACCTTTACCTGGTGTAACACCACCAACGATTTTCGTACCATATGCTAAACATTGTTCAGCATGAAAACTGCCTTCTTTACCCGTAAAACCTTGAACGATTACTTTTGTATTTTTGTCAATTAAAATGCTCATAATTAGTTTCCTTTAGCACACGCGACGGCTTTCATAGCACCATCGTTGAGATCACTTGCAGTAATAATATTTTTGATATTCGCATTTTTGAGGATTTCAGCTGCTTCTTTGGCATTCGTGCCATCAAGGCGAACAATCACAGGAACGTGAACATCGACAAGCTTGGTTGCTTCTAAGATACCATTGGCTATACGATCACACCTGACAATTCCACCGAAAATATTGACAAAGATTGATTTGACGTTTGGATCTTTGAGGATAATCTCAAAGCCTTTGGCAACAGTCTGAGCATTCGCTCCACCGCCCACGTCTAGGAAGTTTGCAGGTGTACCACCCACATAATTGATGGTATCCATAGTTCCCATCGCAAGACCAGCACCATTGACCATACAACCAACATTACCATCAAGTTTTACATAACTTAAGCCATACCCAGAAGCTTCACGCTCAATAGGGTTTTCTTCACTCTCATCACGCATTGCTTCAATGTCTGGGTGACGGAATAATGAGTTATCATCAAAACCCATTTTGCCATCAAGGGCAATGAATGAGCCACTCTTAGTTTTCACCAAAGGATTGATTTCAATCATCTCAGCGTCATTTTCCATATAGACTTTAAATAAAGCTGCTGCAAATTTAATAAAATGAGAAATTTCATCTTTATCTAGCCCTAACCCATAGGCTAGTTCACGACCATGAAATGCTTGAAATCCAATGAACGGGTCAACCGCTACTTTGATGATTTTTTCAGGAGACTCTGCTGCTACTTTTTCAATCTCCATACCACCTTCGCGTGATGCCATAATGACAGGCATTTCACGAGCACGGTCTAGCACAACACCCAGATAAAGCTCATCAGCGATATCAGCACCCTCTTCAATATACACTTTCTGAACCAATTTGCCCGCTGGTCCAGTTTGATGTGTTACCAAAGTCATACCAAGAATTTCATTGGCTAAGGTTTTAACTTCTTCCAAGCTTCTAGCGAGTTTTACGCCACCACCAAGACCACGTCCGCCTGCATGAATTTGCGCTTTAACAACCCAGATGGAACCACCGAGTTTCTTTGCATTTTCAACTGCCTCTTCAACACTAAAAGCTACGTAGCCACGTGGTGTGGGAACATTGTATCTTTTAAAGATCTCTTTTGCCTGATACTCATGAATATTCATAAAACCTCCCTGCTTGACTTAAATTAAACTTTCAATTCCAAGACTCTATAGTTATCTGAACATCATAATCAATAAAAATCTTAACTATATCTTTTTTTTGTCTCTAATTTAAGTTACAGGAGACTCTTTAGGCGAAAAAAACTCATTTTTTCGCAATGTCTCTAAGAGTTTATTGACCGATTCTACACTTTTTGAAAACTGTTGTTGCTCACTCAAATTCAAAGGCAACTCTACAATTTCTTCGATACCATTAGCACCCAAAACAACGGGTACACCGTTAACAGTGTCATGGTAACCGTACTCACCTTCTAATAAGACGGCACATGGAAAAATTGCACGTGAATCACTTAAAATTGCTTCAATCATCTTGACGGTAGAATTTGCAGGTGCATAATAGGCTGATGTTCCCATATACCCCACAATTTGCGCACCACCATGACGTGTTTTCTCAATAATCTCTTCAATTTCAAGATCACTGAGTAAATCAGTAAGGGCTACACCATTGACAGAAGAGTAACGAGGAAGTGGAACCATGTCGTCGCCATGCCCACCCATAACACTTGCTGTTATCTGACCATAACCAAAACCAAGCTTCTCAGAGATAAACGTTTCCATACGAGAACTGTCTAAGATGCCTGCCATACCAATAACACGATTACGCGAATAGTTTCCAACTTTTAATGCAACATAGGTAATCGCATCTAATGGATTTGAAACGGTAATAATAATGGCTTCTGGAGCATAGGTCTTGACTTGTTCAATAATCCCTTTGGTGATTTTAGCATTAATCATCAAAAGGTCATCCCTACTCATGCCAGGTTTTCGTGGACTTCCTGCGGTAATAACGACAATATCACTGTTTGAAATATGTTTATAATCACTAGAAGCGCTAATGAGAGTGTGACTACCTTCAGGGCTAGTCGCTTGCGAGATGTCAAGGGCTTTGCCAATGGCAACGCCCTCAACGAGGTCTATCATCACAATTTCACGGCAACTTTTACGCATGGCTAACCAATAGCAGATTGTTGCTCCAACATTTCCTGCTCCAATAATCGAAACTTTTTTTCCTTGCGACAAAGAGACTCCTTCTTTACATATAAATCAAATTATGCCTTGAGTGTTTCCAAAGCTTTGTTAAACGTTGCACTTGGACGCATTGCGCAGCTTGTTTTTTCAAAATCAGGGAGATAATATCCACCCATATCAACAGGTTTTCCCTGAACACCATTTAATTCATCCACAATTTTTTGCTCGTTGGCTTTAAGGGTTGCAAAGAGTGGCTTAAACTGATCCGCAAGCACTTGATCTTCACTTTGAGCTGCTAAAGCTTCTGCCCAATACATCGCTAAATAGAAGTGGCTTCCACGATTGTCTAGCTCACCTGCTTTTGCAGATGGTGATTTGTTGTTATCTAGGAATTTACCTGTTGCCGCATCGAGTGTTTTAGCCAAAATAGAGGCTTTTTTGTTACCGACAACATTATCAAGATGTTCAAGTGAAGCGGTTAATGCCATAAATTCACCCAAAGAGTCCCAACGTAAGTGGTTTTCTTCTACAAATTGTTGAACGTGTTTTGGTGCTGAACCACCTGCACCCGTTTCAAAAAGTCCACCACCATTCATCAAAGGAACAATGGAAAGCATTTTAGCGGATGTTCCTACTTCTAAAATCGGGAAAAGATCGGTGAGATAATCACGTAAAACATTTCCTGTTACAGCGATAGTGTCAAGTCCTTTTACAATACGTGCAAGTGATTCACGAATTGCCTCTTCTGGGGTCATGATTTTGATCTCAAGACCAGAAGTATCATGATCTTTAAGATATTTTTCGACTTTATTGATCATCTGAGCATCGTGTGCACGATTTGAATCTAACCAGAAAATGGCTGGTGTATGGCTAAGACGTGCACGAGTTACAGCAAGTTTGACCCAGTCACGAATTGGTGCGTCTTTTGCTTGACACGCACGATAAATATCGCCTTTTTCAACGCTGTGTTCCATCAACACTTTTCCACTCGCAATTTCAACAATACGCACAACACCATCCGCATCGCATTGGAAAGTTTTATCGTGAGAGCCATATTCTTCAGCTTTTTGAGCCATAAGTCCTACGTTTGGAACAGAACCCATCGTTTTAGGGTCAAGTGCACCATTTTTCTTACAGAAGTTCATCGTTTCTTCATAAATTCTAGCATAACAGCGATCTGGGATGAGTGCTTTGGTCTCATGTAAGGCACCATCTTCACCCCACATTTTGCCAGATTCTCGAATACACGCTGGCATTGACGCGTCAATAATAACGTCGCTTGGAACATGTAAATTAGTAATACCCTTGTCAGAATTGACCATAGCCAGTTTTGGGCGTTTGGCATAACACGCCTTGATATCGGCTTCAATTGCCTCTTTTTGAGCAGCTGGTAATGTTGCTATTTTGGCATAAAGATCACCAAGACCATTATTGGCATTGACACCTATTTCAGCAAAAAGAGTTGCGTATTTTTCAAATACATCTTTAAAAAAAACTTTCACAGCGTATCCAAACATAATAGGATCGCTCACCTTCATCATGGTTGCTTTAAGATGTAAAGAGAGTAAAATGCCGCTTTTATGGGCATCTTCAATTTGTGCTTCAAAGAAGGCTGAAAGCTTTTTGCTACTCATATAGGTCGCATCAATGATTTCATCTTTTAACAAAGCAAGCTTATCTTTTAATACCGCTGTTGTACCATCGTTTCTCACAAGTTCAATGCGAACAGTCGTTGCTTCAGGTACGGTAACTGACTTTTCATTACCGTAAAAATCACCCTCATTCATATACGCAACATGCGCCGTTGAATCAGCTTTCCATTGTCCCATACGGTGTGGATTTTTACGTGCATACTCTTTCACACATAAAGGAGCTCGTCTGTCTGAGTTTCCTTCACGAAGTACTGGATTAACAGCACTTCCTAAAACTTTTGCATAACGCGCTTTTATCTCTTTTTCAACATCATTTGCAGGATTTTCTGGATAATTCGGGATGTTATACCCTTTATCTTGCAGCTCTTTAATCGCCGCTTGAAGCTGAGGCAGTGAAGCGCTAATATTGGGTAGTTTGATAATATTTGCCTCAGGTTGATTTGCTAGTTCACCTAAATAGGTTAAATCATCATTGATTTTTTGCGCCTCAGTCAAATTTTCAGGAAAGTTAGCAAGGATACGACCTGAGAGAGAAATATCTCTGGTCTCAATTTCAATGTTTGCAGTAGCCGTAAATGCCTGAACAATTGGAAGTAAAGAATACGTTGCAAGAGCGGGAGCTTCATCTACTTTGGTATAAATGATTTTACTTGTGTTTTGAGCCATGTTTACCCCTTGTGTGAACTAAATTTTAGTAATGCTACCAGCTTCTTTATTAAATTTATATCATTAATTTTTTATATTTTCTAAATGTGTCTCATAATTTTGGGAAAACGTGTGCGTACCATTTTTATTTTTCACAAAATAGAGGTAATTGGTTGTTTTTGGAAAAATGGCTGCAAAAATCGCCTCTTTACTGACACTGCAAATAGGATTGGGTGGGAGTCCTTTATACATATAGGTGTTATAAGGCGATGTATCTTCTCTAATACGCTGTGGCGTAATCTTGATGTGCGAGTACTGCCCATAATTGAGCGTTCCATCCATCTGAAGCTTCATATCTTTTTTCAAACGATTGTAAATCACCGATGAAACCAAAGGCATCTCTTCCGTATTGGCAGCCTCTTTTTGAATAATCGAAGCGATAATAATAAACTTTTGCCATTTCGCCTCATTAAACTCGCCAAAAATCTTTTCAAACACATCTTTGTGGTATTTTTTTGCATGCGCTAATAAAAAATGAACCAAATGTTTCTCACTAATGCCCACAGGAATATAATAGGTCTCAGGCACAATGAACCCATCAACATAAGGTGTTGCTTGTGCATACTCTTGCATCAGCTTCTCATAGGAGAGATCAAATGCCAACGCAATCTGCACAAATAAAAGCTCTTTGGTCTCACCAGGAATGTAGGTAACGACCTTAAGAGGCGCTTTAGAATGGGAAAGTTTATAGAGAAAATCCCCTCTGGTTAATGAGCTCTGATTGATGCTGACCCAGCCTGATTGCGGTTTGCCAATCATATAAAGAAGGTATTTATCGACTTTGTCATGGAGGTCAAAATTTTTCTCAACCATATATGATATAATTTGTCCTATTGAGCCTTGTGGCACAAAGGCGACCGAGCTTGAGCTCATTGGTCTGGATAAGTGAAAGAGAAGTGAATATATGATTATTAAAGCAACATCACACACAATTAGGAATATTTGGATATTTTTATTATTCATAGTTCTTTCTGTCGTAGCATTAATTGGCACCCTAATAAATGGCATTTCTATCGATAATCTTACATTATCGACGATAAAAATTGATCAATTATATATCAAACTAGATAAAAAATTGATTGTGAGCATCCAAACGCTCGATATTAAGAAACAAACACAAACGGATACCTCTTTAGAAGAGACCGCTGAACTGATTAAAAATTTTCCGTATATCAATCAATTTTTTAGCAAAATAAGCATCAATGCAATCGTCTATGACAATGAAACACTTTCGCTTCATTATGAAGAAAACACCTTCAAGTTCGATAGTCAACACCTCAGTGTCAACCTTATCATCACCCCTATCGAGAAACTAAGCGTTGAAGTTGACATTCAAGAAGCATTTTTGAAAGATTTTGCATTACATCTGAATGGCAAAGCCCGCATCGACCTCCAAACAAAAAACCACTCTTTTGAAGGTGATTTTGAAACATTTGGATTAAAAGGCATTGCACTTATTGATATAAAAGATAAGCTCTTAACGTATCATTTGCAAAGTGATACGTTTCAAAATAAAAATCTCAAAGACCTTATGGACTTCATTGTTTCGCATGTTGAACTCGATCAAATCGCCAAAGATTGGATTGATAAAAACATTGTTGGTGAAGAGTATATATTGCACTTTTTTGAAGGTAAATTAGACCTTGCAACGTATGATTATTTCCCAATGCAAATGCGAGGAGCCGCAACAGTTAAAAATGCAACGGTCAGTTTTGAGCCAACCGTGCCACCTGCCTATGTCAAAGAGATTGGGATTGAATTTAAAGAAGATAAGCTTCTTTTTGACATTCATGAACCAACGTATGAACAGAAAAAAATTGATAAAGCGGATGTGTATATCTATAATCTCATTGAAAAAGGTACAGGCATTGTCGTTGACTTAAACGCGACATCAAGACTGGATACTCCAATACATAAAATTTTACATGCTTTTAAAATTGATGTTCCTATCACGCAAACTTCGGGTAAAACAGATGCCAATGTCAGGCTGGATATCAAATTTCTTCCTTTTGACATCAACGCCACAGGAAAATTCAAGCTCTCCCCTAGTGATTTTACCCTCAGTGGTCTTCCAATGTCCACAAAATACGGCGAAGTACGACTGGATAACTTTAAAATCATGCTAGATAATGCCAATCTACGGTACAAAAACCTCTTTGACATTAATGCAACTGGAACATTTGATGCAAAAAAAAGTGCTTATGCAGGCAAAATTGATATCAATAGTTTACTGCTAGACTTTAGTGGAACCAAGCTTTTAAAAATAAACAATCTTGCAGATCAAAATGCTTCGTTTGCCATTGAAAATGGCGTAACAAAAATGGCACTTCCAAGCCTTGATGCAACCATCTCATTTGCAAAAGACAACAATCAATTTATCTTTACCGATCTTACAAAAATTGCCGCATTTTCTCCATTTATGAATGATGGCAATCTCTCTGAAGGCTCAGTGAGTGTTCAAACCAAAGATTTCGAGCATTTTGACGCAAAAATTAATCTTTACAATGTCTCAACACCTCTTTTAGAAAATCGTGAGCCTGTTAAAGATTTTGAAATTTCGCTGACAACCGATACCAAAATACTCGATGCAAGCACTACCAACAACACACTTGCACTTCATTACGATAAAGAGATTACACTTCACGTTAAAGATCTTAACATTTCAATACCACAAGGTGATGAGCCTTTGGATATGCCTATAAAAACCACTATTTTTGGAGAAAATTCCTCTTTTATCGACATGGAAAGTAACAAAACAGTCTTAAGTGAACGCTACACGCTCACACTTTTTAAAGACAGAATACACCTGAACTCTAAACGCGGTAAATCTTCCTTTGAGTATGAAAAACGAAAAGGAAACCTTGGCATTCAAGCCACAGCACTTGATGCAGATGCAACCAATGCCCTCTTTAATCGACACTATTTTCATGAAGGTGATTTTTCTCTCAATATTGATGGTAAAGATACGGGTAACATGCAAGGTACCTTTATCATGCACAAGACTTATATTAGAGATCTTAAGTTCTTTAATAACCTTATGGCAACGATTAATGCTATACCTTCACTCTTAGTCTTCAACGATCCAAATTTTAATACATCAGGCTATTTTGTGGACAATGGTTATGTCGAGTTTAATCAAAGTACAGAAGCTATGAACATTACAGAGCTTCAACTTAGAGGTAAAAGTGCGGATATTGCAGGTACTGGCAGGGTTGATTTAATAGCGAATATTCTTGATCTCAAGCTTCAGATCAAAACACTCAAAACGTTTAGTTCTGCGATTGATATGATTCCTTTAGTGGGTGGCATCATTTTAGGAGATGATAAAAGAATATCAACCAATGTCGATGTAACAGGTCCTACAACAGATCCAAAGATTGAGACACATCTTATTATGGATACGCTAAAAAGCCCCGTTAATATCATCAAGCGTACGCTTGAGCTACCACTTGAACTTCTTAAATAAAGGTGTTTAGCAAGCTTATAAGCTCATGAATATTATGGGCGCGTAGGTTTGCACTCTCGCTTGTTCCATAGCCCCATTCTGCAAAAATAAAAGGTATTCCAGCATTCGTGGCTGCGCCCTCATCTTTAATGCTATCTCCTACTAAAATGGTTTTGAAAGCATCACTTCCCAACTCTTCCATCAGGCGATAAACCATTAAAGGGCTTGGCTTTGGTTCGGAAACATTGTTGGCTCCAACAATAGCAGAAAAATGATCCAAGATGCCCATTTGCTCTAGCATATGACGCGCAAAAAAATCACTGGCATTGGTTGCAATTGCTAAGTATGCTTTTTGAGAAAGCAAATGCAACATCTCTTTCACATCAGGATAAAGCGCTATCATCGATGGAGAAAAATGCATATAGTGCTCTTTAAACAAAGCACGATGCGCAGGGTCATACTCTTCAGTGTTGTAAAAAATCTTGGGCAAGTGTTGATCAGGTTGATTGATATGATATTCCAGATATTTTTTATCAATTGGCAAGAGCCCTAAGGTATTGCGTACATAATTGACACTGTGCGTCATTGCCGCACTAGAGTCAATCAGAGTGCCATCCATATCAAAAATAATCGATGCTTCTTTTCTCATAGTTACTCTTGAATACGAAGACCGAGGATTAAAAGATCTTTATCGACACCTTCTATATTGGCAACTCTATTAAGATTGCCCCACTCTTTAAAACCTAATTTTTTAAAAAGTTTTAGACTTGGTGCATTTTCAGAGAAAATAAGCGCTAAAAGCGTTTTAATATTGTAACTTTTGGCTTGTTCAATCGCTTCACTTAAAAACTGTTGACCTAGTTTTTTACCTTGGAAGTTTTTATCAATGTAGATATTGATACGAGCACTATGACGATACGCCATTAAATTGGCGTAAAAAGGCTGTAAACTAATCCATGCAATGATACGTCCATGATATTCTTTGACCAAAATAGGATGCAAAATATCATGTGCATGAAACCATTCTAGTTTATCTTCAACAGTCACTACTTTACTATCTGCTGTAGAGATGCCATCTTTGATCGCTTCATTATAGATTTTTATAATTTCGGGTAAATCTTCAAGCGTTGCTCGTCTTAGCTCATTTAGCATTGTTTTCCTTGATGAAGCCCTAAAAGAGCTTATACTATATAATCACTGATTATACATTACAGACTCTTAGGCTCTCTTTACTCCATCTCTAAGTGCATTAGGTACATCTCTTCACCATCAATAACACGAAGATCGGTACTTTGGCATGTGGGACAAATAAACTCATTTTGAGTGAGCGTTGCCTCATTATGACACTTTTCACAATGAATGACAATATCTTGCCAATGAATCACAAACTCTGCCCCATCGCATACTGTTTCTTCTTTAAACGTATTAAACGCTGTTTCGAGTAGATGTGGTTCAACGCCGCTTAGTTTACCAACTTTAATCTCTACTTTGGTAATTTTAGAAGCATTGTGTTCTTTAGCATTTTTTTCGCACATTTCTAACAGTGCATTAACAATTGAAAACTCATGCATCAGCAAATCCTTGGCAATAACTCACCCTTAGGCGGCTCTAAAAAGCGCTCGCTTCCCCAAGGTGTGTGTAAGACAACTTTATCAGCAAACCGATCACTGACAGTGCCGATCATCGCCACTTTAGCTGTTTCATCAAACTGTTTTAGAATATCGAGTGCCCTCTGCGCTTCTGCTTTTGGAAGGGCTATGACCATCGTGCCCTCATTGGCAAATTCATACGGCTCAAATCCTAAGAGTTCGCACACACCCCTCACCTCTTTTGCCACAGGTATTTTTGCTTCATCCACTTCAATGCACACATGAGACGTGCTTGCCCATTCGTTCAAAACAGCGCTGAGTCCACCTCTGGTCGCATCTCTTAGCGCATGGATTTTTACACCCGCGTCTATCAACGCTTCCACAGGTTTCCATAGGCTTGCACAGTCTGTTTGAAGATCACTCTCTAACTCTATCTCTTCGCGTGTGGCTAAAATACACGCACCGTGATTGCCGACTTCGTTTGAAACGATAATAACATCATCATGCGCTAAATTATGTGCAGAAATATTTTCACACATAATTTCACCAATGCCTGCTGTGTTGATAAAAAGCCCATCAACCCCACCACGAGGAACCACTTTGGTATCGCCCGCAACGATTTTAACACTACTTTTTGCCATCTCATCACGCATCGTCATAACAATCTCTTCCAGATGAGAAACTAAAAAACCCTCTTCAATCATAAATGAACAGGTCATATAACGAGGCTTTGCACCCATCATGGAGAGATCATTCACTGTTCCAGCGATAGCCAATTTACCGATGTTTCCACCTTTAAAAAACAATGGAGACACGACAAAGGAGTCGGTTGTAAAAGCGATTTTATGGTCATTCATCACAAGACTTGCCGCATCTTCCATACGAAGCAAAATGTCATTCTCAAAATGTTTGAAAAAAAGATCTTTTATGAGGTTTTGGGTCTCTTCACCACCACCTCCGTGAGAGAGAAGGATTTGTTTACTCACGCTGTTGCTCCTTTGAGGCTTAACTTGCCATATTTGAAGTACGCCGCACAGGCACCTTCACTCGAAACCATACATGATCCCATAGGGTTGGTTGGGGTACACGCTTTTCCAAAAACTTTACAATCAAATGGTTTTGCTTTACCTTTTAAAATGTCACCGCAAATACACATCTTATGATCATTCAGTTCCTCTTTGGGGAGTATGTCATCAAAGACAATTTCAGCATCGTATGCCGCATACTGGGCTCTTAATTTTAAAGCACTTTTGGGAATATCTCCAATGCCTCGCCATCTAAAATGATCACGCTTTTCAAAGTAAGTATTGACAAGCTCTTGTGCCTTAAGATTACCCTCACGAGAAACCGCTCTTGCATACTCGTTGTCAACAACACTTTTACCTTCATTGATCTGACGCACAATGCGTAAAACAGATTCCATCACATCGGTTGGCTCAAACCCTGAAACCACCACAGGCGTATGATACTTTTCAGCAATCGGCTCATAGATTTTATAGCCAGTGATGACGCTGACATGAGAAGGTCCTAAAAAGGCATCGATTTTCGCATCGCCACCACTCATAATGGCATCAACCGCTTCAGGCACCGTCACATGGTTGATATGAAAAAAGACGTTTTTCAAGCCAAGTGCTATGGCTTGTTGTACTAAAACGGCACTCATCGGTGTTGTGGTCTCAAAGCCAATCGCAAAGAAAACAACATTTTTATCGGGATTTTCCTGAGCGATTTTGATGACATCCAGCGGCGAATAAAGAGAGCGAATATCTTTACCCTCAGCGCGAAGCTTTTGTAAAGAGGTTTTGCTTCCTGGAACACGTATCATATCGCCAAGCGTTGCTAAAATGGTGTTTGGCATACTTGCCAAAGCGATGGCATGGTCAATGCGCTCTTTAGGCATAATACACACAGGACACCCAGGACCATGCACAAACTCAATCAACTCTGGTAAAATCTGTGAAAGCCCAAATTTCATAATGGTATGCGTATGACCACCACACACTTCCATAATGTTGATCTTAGACTTGCACTCTTTTTTAATGAGCGCTGCTAAGGCTTTCATATGTTCAGGGTCACGAAATCCTTCAATAAGATCAACTTCTGGCATAGCCATTGTCTCCCTCATCTTCATCAATGTTTCCCTCTTTCATTGCTTCAACAATATCATTGTACGCAGCAAGACTATCTTCCGCGTGCTCTTTACTAATCTTGTTCATCGCAAACCCAACATGAATCAGTACATAATCGCCAACATGTACAGGCTCACTAATCAAATCAAGCGTTACTTTACGCTTAACACCCATGGTATCTACCGTTGCATAATTATTTTCGTCGATTTCTACGACTTTAGAAGGGATAGACAAACACATGGTTATCTCAATGCTTTTTTCATTTTAAGGTAGTTGATCCATTGATCAATTCCTTTGCCAGACTTACTGTCAATCTCGATAACATCGACTTTTGGATTGAGCTTTCGAGCCTCACGAATCGCTTTTTCAACACTAAAATCAAAATACGGCAATAAGTCACATTTTGTGATTAAGAACAAATCTGCACTTCTAAACATAACTGGGTATTTTGCAGGTTTATCATCGCCCTCTGGAACAGAGAGAAGCACAACGTTAAGATGTGTTCCTACATCATAGCTTGCAGGGCATACTAGGTTTCCAACATTCTCAACAAAAACCACATCAAGCCCATCTATAGGCAAATGATGAAGCCCTTCATGCACCATAAACGCATCCAAATGGCATGCTTGACCTGTTGAAATTTGATGCGCGGGAGCACCTTTTGCAATGATACGATCAGCATCTTGATTTGTCTCAAGATCGCCCTCAATAACGGCAAGTTTGATCTGTTTTGTATCTATTGTAGCTTCCAAAAGTGTTGTTTTTCCACTTCCTGGGCTACTCATAAGGTTGATGGCAAGTACACCATGCTCTTCAAAATGTTTACGGTTATGTGCCGCTTGCGTATCGTTGGCATCAAGGATTTTTGTAATAACTGCTATAGTTTTTTTATCGTTGAGTTGAGGATTGGCATGAATCTCTTCATGTTTATGGTGGTCATGATGGTGGTGGTCATGGGCATGAGGATGATCATGGTGAGTATGATCGTCATGATCGTGAGCATGGCTATGCGTATGACCATCGTGAGAGTGTTCGTGCGCGTGAGCGGACCATTGAGAAGGAGTGATTGAACAACCGCAATCTTTACACATTTTTATATCCTTGGCTATATTTTTAATTTATTATAGTACAAGTGATTAAACAAGAAATAAAAAAAGAAGTTTCTTAGTTATTTTTAGGAAAAATACAATAAACTTCTTACATAACTCTTGAAAAGATAAAGAGTTTACTGAGAGTGCGTTAATTTTTAAAACTCAAAATTGAGTCATAGCCAAAGCTATGGCGAT
>CAYXNJ010000016.1:22091-44199 GCA_964466465.1 uncultured Sulfurospirillum sp. | reverse complement strand
ACGTGAACGTAAATCCCCAACTTTGGGTCGTTCTCTTTATCCCCGTTCTCTCAAATGGGAGGAGAATTATATATCCTCATTCCTTATAAAAAGGTTAAACAAGAGGATAATTTGAATAGTTTTTTTATTTCTCTCAATATGATTAATTTTTTGTTTACTCTCTTTCCATATAATAGACATCTCAAAAATTGCATTCTTTCTTTCGAATTTGATAGAATGCGTTTTGATTAACTCGGTTATTAAATATATAAAAGGAGAATAACATGGGACTGTATGACAGAAATTACATACAACAACACTCACATGAGAGTGCCTATGAGCATACTGGGGTCAATGAGAGTTCATTAGGACTTTTCATTAAACAGACCTATCAACTGTTTGCAGCCTCACTGCTTGCCGCAAGTGCTGGTGCATATGTAGGAATTGGTATGGCAAAAGCCATTACTTCTTGGTATTGGGGACTCGTCATTTTAGAGTTTGTCTTTTTGTTTGGACTGTACGCATTTAAAAGAAAAGCGGGTATCAACATGATACTTCTTTTTGGATTTACATTTGTGAGTGGATTAACCATCGTGCCTCTACTTTCACATACATTAGGCATGCCTGGAGGTGCTAGTATTGTTGCGAATGCCTTTATCTTGACAACAGTAGCTTTTGGCGGACTTTCAGTCTTTGCAATGAATACAAAAAGAGATTTTTCAGCAATGGGTAAAATGCTCTTTATCACATTAATTGTCATCGTAGTTGCTGGAATTATTAATATCTTTTTCCAAAGCCCTATCTTACAATTAGCCATTGCGAGTATCAGCTCTATCTTGTTTAGTGCTTTTATTCTTTACGATACACAAAACATCATTAGAGGTGCGTATGAAACACCAATAGAGGGTGCTATTGCTCTTTATTTAGACTTTTTAAATCTTTTTATCTCATTGCTTCAAATTCTTGGAATTTTTGGCTCACGCGACGAATAAGCTTTCAAACAAGCATAAAAAAAGGGGCGGAGGATTTAATCCTCTCGCCCCTTTTTTTCAGTATATCAATAAAGTGAATTAACCTAAAGGCTCATTCACTTTAATATCACACTTACCGCTCTTATCACATTTAATGTTGGCATCAAAATAGAATATTTTACTGACATCAACTTTTGCATCTTTGAGTTTCAAGAAAGCTTCCATTGATCTTCCACCAGCAGAGCAGTTCATAATAACAACTTTTCCTTTTGGAAGTTTCGCTGCAAACTCTGTTGCACTCATTTTGCCAGCTTCGATATTGATAGCACCTTTAATATGCCCATTGGCAAATTCCCCAGCTGTTCTAACATCGATAACAGCTACATTTGCAGGAATTTTATCGCTTACGATGAGTGCTTTATACCATTCACCATCAACCGTTCCTTCATCTTCACCGAGTTTAATACCTTCAACAAAAGCAGCTTTTTTAGGTGCTGGAGCTGCTTCTACTTTTTTAGCGCCACCTGCTGTGGTCTGTTGTCCTGCTTCTTTCCATTCTGGATAGCCACCAGCGTAAACGCTAATTTTTTGGTAACCAAACTCTTGAAGCTTTTTAGCTAAGTTATGCGATTTCGCACAACTATAACCCTCACAGAAACTTACAATCGGTGTTGCTTTATCTGCAGGCAAACGACCTTTGAGTTTATCAATTTCTTCATCACTCATATACACAGCACCGGTGATTGTTCCTGCCATATATTTAGCATATGGTCTTGCATCCATGAAAACGGCACTATTGTTTTTAAAGAGTGCTTGAACTGCTGGTAAACCAATTTCTGGATAATTTTTACTTATCCACTCTGGCTCACCTGCTTGATATAATTTTACATTCGTAAAGCCTTTGCTTTTTAAATGTCCTGCAACGATGGGGCTTTTCTCACAATCCCATCCGCCACAAAATACGATAATCTCTTTATCTTTAGCGACTTTATCCAATTGACCAATGAATTTATCAATTTGAGTATCAGGGATATTCAAACTGGATGGAATGGTACTTGCTAAATATTTTGGATTAGGACGCGCATCAATAAGAAGTGCTTTCGCACCATCCCTTGTTCCGTTACCAATCGCTGCTTTGACATACGCGTAATCCACATTATCTAATTTAAACTTCTCAATTAAGCCTTTAACATGTGCTGTTGGCTCTGTAAGTACTTTTGCACTTGGGGTTGCACCTGTTGATTCTGGTTGTGTTGTACATCCGCTGAGTAACAATCCAGCAACAATGACACTACTTGCGAAAACTTTTAATTTCATAGTAATCTCCTTTTTGAGGTTTATGGCTTTATGTTAATGATGACTTGTTTCATCTAAATTAAATATCTTATCGGCAAGATAATACATTAAGAGTGAAAGCCCAATACCACCAAGACCTATAGCAAACTCTGTGGCAGAAGGAACATACTCTAAAAAGGTTGGAGGTAATTCATACTCGCTAATTTTAAGTGTTCGCATAGGATACAAAAGTGTATCGTGAACCAAACCATAGCGCATAAAGAAAATACCAACCATACCAGCGATAGAAGCATAAACGGTTGCTTTAATCGCTTTTGCATTACTGAGTAAAATGACCACAAATGGGATCAACATACCCAGCGTTAACTCACCAAACCAAAAGTTAGGATGCTTAATCGCATGTAAAATAGTTGCGGCACGCTCTGGCATATCACCATAAAGTGCTGTTAAAATCTTCCATGCTTCAAAGAAAATAAGTACGGCTAAAAGCATGCCTAAAATCTTTCCAAGCTTTACAAGCATTATAGCGACTTTCTCAGGAAAGTTCATTTTATAACGAAAGCCATACATCAAGAAAATCAAATAACATCCAGTAATCATCGCGGAAAGAATGAAATAGACTGGGTAAAAAACACCATTGGCTGAAGGGCGAGAGACTAAAAAGCCAAAGACTGCTCCAAGGTTTGAGTGTGCTGCAAGACCTACTAAAAGTCCACAGATACCAAAGATTTTAGAGAGTGTATGGTTCTCTTTAATCGCTAAAAAGAAAAACTCTAAACAAATAAATGTAAGATAAAGCCCATAAAGTGTTCCCATCCACCAAATAGCAGATGTTAAACCTGGAGTTAAAACATTGTAAATGAGCATAGTAATAGGATGACCAATTTCTAAACCAATAACTGCAAAACCAGAACTAATCGTAATAATCGCACCTGCAATAGCGCGTTTACCTATTTGTTTGAACTCTTCAATACCAAAAACATGACCAATAGAAGAGATGATACAAAGACCCGTACTTGATACAACGAAGAAAACATACATCGAGATCAAAAGTCCCCAAGGATGTTGTCTGGTGACATTGTACGCATGGTGTCCATGTAATATATAATTCACGGCTCCTGCAAAGAATGCCGCAACCAAGGCAACCGTTACAAATGCCATCACTAAATTCAATGGTGTTTTTTCAAAATAAAAGAGTTTTTTCAAAGAGATGGTATTCATCTGGCACTCCTACAAGATATAAAATAGTTTTGGTTTAGTACCCAAGTGCTCTTTCACTTGACGGTACTCTTTATTGGCAAGAAGGACAGAGATCTCACTGTTTGGATCGTCCAAGTCACCAAAGACCCTTACTTTTGTCGGACAGGTTGCTTGACATGCTGTGGTGGTTTCACCTGCTGCTAAACGCGTGTCTGAACAGAATGTACATTTATCAACCGTCATGGTTCGCTGGTCAACATAACGCGCATCATATGGACATGCGTTGATACAATACGTACATAAAATACATTTATTTGGATCAACCATCACCATACCATCTTTGCCATAGTATGTTGCATTGGTTGGGCACACTTGTTGACACGGTGCATTATCACAATGCTGACATTGACTTGGATGATACGTTTGTGAAGCAATAGAAATATTTGGGAATTGTCCTTCTGCTTCTTTCACTCCAACCCAGATACGATAATGATCTTTGAGGAGTAAAACGCCATTTTCTTCTTTACACGCACTTTCACATGCTCTACAATTAATACAATTTTTGTAGTTAAGTGCCATTCCATAACGTGCCATAATTAAACCTTTCTAATTTCTACGATTGTGTCATGAAGACAGGATGATCCGTGCATCGGTTCAATGCCATCTTCTAAAATAGCTGCATCATTGCCGCCATTGTTATACGCCAAAGAAAGCGCTTTTGAGTAAACACCAAATCCATGTACAAAGAAAAGTGTATCTGGTCCAATTTTCTCTGTTGGATACGCTTTAATCGTTGTTTTACCCACTTTGCTGGAGACTTCTAATTTATCACCAAATTTGATGCCCATTTTATCTGCTACACGTTTATTGATCCACGCGTAATTTTGTGGCACTAAATTGAGTAGAAGGCGATTATTGGCGGTTCCTGATTGGGTGAATTGTGCATGACGTCCTGTAATAAATCTAAATTTACCTGCAGGTGTTGCCATCTCATATTCCGCTTTCCATGTAGGCATCGCGTCGATTCCTTTTTTAGCAAGAGCAGGGACCGCACACTCGATTTTGCCTGATGGGGTCGCAAATTTAGTGTTTCTTACAGAATACGCACGTTTATGCTCTGGATAGTACTCATACTCGTTCACACCCAATTTTTTGAAATACTCATTCATATTTGGATAGAAAACACCTTTTTCTTTAAGGATTGCAGCTGCACCTTCATATTTTGCAACGGCATGAGCATTGAGTTCTTCTTGGTCGTGCATAAATGGCTTCGTCAAATCAAAATCTTTATACACCGTCTCTTCGCCATCATCTTCAATCGCCATTTGAACATCTTCGTCATATTTTTTGGTAATTTCAAAGAGTGGTTTAGAGAGTTTTGTACTCAAGCCTCGCATAATTTCCATAACGGGTTTCGTTTCAAACATAGGGTCAATCGCTTTGTTACGCTGAGCGATAGAAGGCTCAATGCCACCATACGAAACGACAGGGTCTGTTCTCTCTAAGTAGGTACACTCAGGTAAAATAACATCGCTGAGCATCACGGTATCGCTTGGCATAGTATCAATGGTAACAACAAGATCCAATTTCTTCAAAAATTCTTCGGTTTTTTTATTGTTTGGCATGTTTTGCATTGGATTGTGTTTGTAGTTAAAGAGTGCACGGATTGGGTATGGACTACGATTTTCTAAAACCATATTTCTAAATGCAACCCATGAACCAGAACCGCCAACTACCGCTGCTTCATCTTTTTCGATACGAGGTTTTGCTTGTGCATACATTGGAGCAACCGCATCATGCTCCACCAATGGTAAACTCTTACCAAAACAGATACCGCCTTTTACATCAACACCCCCACCAAGTGCGCTAAAAATTGCTTGAGCACGGCGAAGTTGGAAGTCATTTTTAGACCATGTTGTACGACGACCTTGATAATAAATCGCTTGAGGAGCATGTGCCATAAAATCACGCGCAACTTGGTAAATATCTGCCGCTTTAATACCTGTGATTTTTTCAGCCCATTCTGGGGTATAGTTGTTACTTAAAATATGCTCTTTATAGGCATCAAATCCATTGAAATAATTTTCAACAAATGGTTTATTGTAACGCTCTTCTTTAATAACAACATAGGTTAATGCTAATACAAATGCTAAGTCTGTTCCTACGTTAATCGCCAACCATTTATCACTTTTAGCGGCTGTATTGGTAAAACGAGGATCAACGGTGATAAGTTTTGCACCTCTACCATTGGTACGTTTAAAAAAGTCCATGGTGTCTGGTGTCACAATCGCTTCTGCACGATTTGCTCCTGCCATAATGACATATTTAGCATTTTCAAGGTCAGATTGTCCATATCCACCAATAGTCAGTGAATAACCTGATACTGTTGTTGCTAAACAAAGACTTGCATGGTTTAAGAAGTGAGAAGAACCGAACATCGTAAAGAAACTTTTGAACGTATGCTCTGCAATACCTTCTCCTGCACAGAATGCTACAGTTGAGCGGTTATCTTTCTCTTCATCCAAAATTTTGGTGAGTTTCTCGTTAATGTAAGCATACGCTTCGTCCCAACTGACGCGCTTAAACTTACCACTCCCTTTTTCTCCATCACGAATAAGAGGATATTTCAGACGGTCTGGATCGTACAGTGCCTTAATACCTGCATTTCCACGTGCACAAAGCATATTGCGTGATTTTGGGAACAGTGGATTTGGATCAAGTTTTTCAACAACACCATTGCGTACATGAGCAATGGCAGCACATTTATTCACACACATTTCACAGAGTGTTGCTACTTTTTTATCTTCATTGCCAACTTTCTTGGCTGGTGTTGCAGCGCTCGCCATAATGGAAGAGGAACTTAGGCTCACTCCACCTGCGATTGACATCGCCACACTACCTTGAAGAAATCTCCTTCGTGAGATCTCTACTTTCATCGCGTCTCCTTGTTATCTTTTGCCTTTAAGTTTCGCACCTTCAAACAGAGTCTAAAAGTACGTCTTGATATATCCATTGTAAAGCAACTATCTTAGAAAGAACTTACAAAAGGTAAAAAAAATTATCCAAAACGAGTTAACATGTGAGATAATGCCCTATTTTAGGGCATTCTAAAAAAGGTAAACGTAGTGTTTTTTTGAGGCAATATACGCATAAAAGTAAATTTTTATGAACTTTTTTAGACAAATATTGTTGATTTTGGTTAAAAAAAAGAGTGGATTTTCAATTTTTAGATTTAAGTTTAAGTGACTATTTTAGAGGTGTTGTATAAATTTTGGTTATATTTTATTTACCTTTTAAAAGCTCTTGGGTTTACCCCAAAGAAAAAGAACCTCAAATTCGAGGTATTCATGCGGATAATTTTGAATCAATGCTTTGGTTTGAGCCACACTTAAGCGTTTTTCGCCACCACTGACTCCACTCTTTTTGATATAGCGAAACTTGGAAAGGTTATCATCAAAAAAGAGGCGAAATGTTTTGACTTCATAATGGCATGAAAAATAGGTTTCAAACATTCTCGCCAATGCCTTAGCATTTGGTAAAAAGGAGTCAAGTCCACTCATGGCATAAATGGATTCAAATGTTTTATCAGTAAAAATGGCAAATGCACCCTCTTTACAGCGATGAGAGAATTGAGCAATGAGTGCCTCAATATCATTGGCCCATTGAAGGGCTGAAGAAGAAATCAATAAATCATACGACGTTCGTAATTGGGAGACAAGGTTTGGAGATTCAAAGTCTTCACACATAATGTGAACATTCTCGTTTTTAGGATGAAGTTCACACATGCTTTGCGCACTATCAACACCCCAAAAATGCTCTATATCCCAAGAGATTTGCTTAAAAACTGCACCGCTACCACAGCCTAAATCTAAAATTGTTTTAGGTTTGGAGTGAATCTGTGATACTAAATAGTGTGCTATCTCTTGTTGTAAAGAAGTATAAGCATCATAACTATGGGCGTTTTTGGAAAATTCTTTGATGTGTTTTGCGATCATGTGAAAAATTATACTCTGCTATGCCTAAAAAATGACTGTTTCTTTAATTTACATAAGGCTTCCCTTCTAACCTTTCAAAAGTTATATTTTGGTCATGTTTTGGTACAAATAAACAAGACCATCTCCTCTCCCTCTATGCGATAAAATAGCACCTTAATTTAAGAAATACTTAGAAAATTTTGCAGTAAGGAGTTACACATGTCTAAATGGGGGCATTTAGGAATAGTGATGTGCTTACTTTTAAGCACACAGGTGTGGGCATCCATCGGCAAAGTTTCGCTTTTAAAAGGTGAAGCAACTGCCAATCGTAACAATCAATCCATTGTACTGATGAATGGTACAGACATTGAGAAAAATGACTTTATTAAAACACATGTCAATAGCCAAATTCAACTAACGTTTGAAGATAAAACGGTCATCACATTGGGGAGCGAAAGTACCTTAGATATTCAAGACTATCTCAATGATGCCAATAATCCAAAAGCAAAATTCAAATTTAACCAAGGCACCTTTAAAACCATCACAGGTCAAATCGGTAAAAAAGCACCTGAAAACTTTAACCTTGAAACAAAAACCGCAACCATCGGTATTCGTGGAACTACCGTTGTGGGAAGTATCGGAGAAGGAGATTCACCTGATATTATTGGCTGTAGTAGTGGGCGCATTGCCGTGAGTAATGAAAATGGCTCTGTCATCATTAATGCTGGTTTTCAAACCACCGTATCCAAAACACAATCACCAACACCACCTGCGACACTTAGTCCAACGCTACTGATCAGTAACAAACTGACACCATCAGTTCCATTAGCAAAAACATCGCACGAGGGAGAACCTGTTTCTCAGTCTGTGCAAACAATGAATGTAGCTCAAGAGTCTAAGATAGCTACTCAAGCAATCACTACAAACAGTGCTAAAGAGCAACAGGATAAATTGGATAAAGCCGACACTATTGATGCTTATATCTCTCAACCAACCACAACGTCTTATACTTACAATGGCTCTGTAACAGGTTCTGTCAGTAATGGTGAAAGTCAGCATCAGATAGATAAACACAAAGGTAATGATGTGAAACTTGACTTCGATTTTGGTGGAGGAAGTGGCGCACTTAAAAATACCAGCTACATCAAATTTCAAACCAATGAGACTAATCCTCAGGCGTGGCAAATCAGTCCTTCAGGTACGTTTGATGGAACACGTTTTATGCTTAACAACAATAATAATGTTGCTATAAATGGCATAACAAATACAACTAGCACCAGTACGATTGATGGAACATTTCAAAATGACCACGCTAAAAAAGTTAATGGTACTTTCAGCGCAACATCAGGAAGCAATACAGCAACAGGAGTATTTAAAGCCGTACGCTAAATTAGACTATCTGCACTTTAACTCAATGCTTTCTGCACCACGTGATTTATGTATCAATTCGTGGTGCAGAAATACCAATCATAGTTTAAGAAATCTTTTCATAAAATATCTAACAATACTCATAATGAGGAGTTACACATGTCTAAATGGGGGCATTTAGGAATAGTGATGTGCTTACTTTTAAGCACACAGGTGTGGGCATCCATCGGCAAAGTTTCGCTTTTAAAAGGTGAAGCAACTGCCAATCGTAACAATCAATCCATTGTACTGATGAATGGTACAGACATTGAGAAAAATGACTTTATTAAAACACATGTCAATAGCCAAATTCAACTAACGTTTGAAGATAAAACGGTCATCACATTGGGGAGCGAAAGTACCTTAGATATTCAAGACTATCTCAATGATGCCAATAATCCAAAAGCAAAATTCAAATTTAACCAAGGCACCTTTAAAACCATCACAGGTCAAATCGGTAAAAAAGCACCTGAAAACTTTAACCTTGAAACAAAAACCGCAACCATCGGTATTCGTGGAACTACCGTTGCTGGGCGTGTAGGAGGCAGTATAAATGAGGGGGGAAGCATTGTGCTTTTGCCCGACCTTATTGGGTGTAGTTCAGGAGAAATTTTAGTATCTAATGCCCATGGTACCATGATCGTTTCTCAAGGATTTCAAACCCTTGTTTCTATCGGTCAGCCACCAGCACCACCTGTCCCGCTCAATCCAGCCCTGATAGGTTCTCTCTATGGCAACGCTTTGCAACAACAACCAAGCCCACCACAAGGTGGAGGAAGTGATGGTGAGGCTCTGTCTCCATCTTCTATACCCAGTTTAGCAGAACACGCCACACAAACGAGCCAACAAACAGCTACATTAACCACTATTAATACCCAAATTGAAACAATTACCTCAGGATTTTACCCTATATTCAATCCTACACTACAAGCATCATCTAGCGATGTTGGCACCATGGCACTCTCAGGCTATGCTACCTCACAATACACACTAGAGGGAACAACCATCATAAGCAGTACAGATACATTGAGTTTATATCTTAATACTTCTGATGATAGGATCGATGATAGCACGATGAACTTAGATAGAACGACCCATATAGATCAGCTTTCTTTGGGCAAAAACGCGGACTCATCCACCATGACCTATAAAAATATCAATGAATTTTCAATTAAAGATTTTGACAGTTATAACGGTTGGATACAAACTGAAAAAACTTACATCAATGACTTTGTTTCATGGGGTTATTGGGCTATTAAAGCTAACGATGACACCAAACTTCTTGAGACAAAAAACTATTGGGTTGCAGGTAAAGACTCTGATGGCGCAATTACTTATATCACTACGCTTCCAGCCAATACTCATTATATTTACACAGGCAAAGTATTAGGAAGTGTTACAGAAAGTGGTGTCTCTTATAATATAGCAAGCGATACCTCCAGTGTTCAGCTAAAGTTTAATTTTGGAGGAGGAGCAAACTCTTTGTATAATGATGCAAGTTACAGTTGGATTCGTTTTACAGCCAATGGCAAACAGTGGGATTTAACACCTACACTAAATTCACCAACCGTTACATATGGGGAATTTAGCGATTCATTAACAGGCACCGTAACACAAGGTCAAACACCTACTGCAATAACTTCGGGAGCGATTCAAGGTAAATTTTATGGCAGTCATGCAGAAGCTGTTGGTGGGACATTTAAAGCGACATCAGGAACAAGCACCGCTTCAGGTGTCTATAAGGCAGTAAGATAATGAAACTTTCACATGTTGTAGCGATTGCGCTACTTGGAACACATCTCTACGCAAACGATGTTAACGTTACATCGTTGTACAACTCCGCTCAAACAGCCTATACTCAGGGTGATTTTGCAACAGCATACCCTCTGTTTGAAAAACTTTTTGAGCAAACACCCAATAGCGCTGAAATTAACTTTTTAGTAGGACGTTGTGCTTTAGAATTACGTCATTATGATGAAGCGGTAGCCGCATTTGATCGTGTACTGATGCTCAATCCAAAGCATACACGCACCCATCTTGAACTAGCACGTCTCTATTTTGAACGTCAACAATTGGAACTGGCACAAGCAGAACTCGACGTAGTACTCAGCGAACAGCTCCCAAATGACATTCGAGATGTTGCGACCGCATTTAAGCGCCATATCAATGAGCGCATCAATCCTCATAAATTTGCAGGAGCACTCATTGTCGGTGGAGGTTATGATAGCAACGTTAACAACGATATTGGTGTAAAAGAATTTACCCTTCCCTCCCTCAATATTCCGCTTTCTGGCAGTAAAAAAGAATCAGATGGTTATGGCTTTTCAACATTTGTTCTCAATCACAGCTACGATTTTGGTGAACGCGGTGGATGGAGTTTGGAAAATAACTTTATAACGTATGATAAACTCTACTCTCAATCAAGTAAAAACAACCTCGTATTGCTCTCGCTCTCTTCCGCTCCAACATGGAGTGAAAGCAGCTATACCATTGCATTACCACTCACGTTTGATCGTGTCTATATCGATGGAAGAGGCTATCTTTACAATGTAGGAGCAGGCGTTAAAACCAGTTACCTCATCGATCCACTCTCTCAAATTGAAGGAGGATATAGCTTCAAACGAGGCTATTATAATGAAGAGACACATGATGTCAATGCACACCTTCTTTTTGCAAACTATCGACATATCATTGGCGAAAATCTCTTTGCACTAGGGCTTCATACCAGCTATGGCATCAACAAAGAGGTTGAATCTGTGCGTACCGATGTGCAAAACAAAGAGTGGAAGTATGGGCTTGATCTCTCCAAAGAGTTTACCAAAACATTCAGAGGCGCTCTTGGCTATACACGCATCTCAACCGATTATGATGATGTAGATACCCTCTTTCTAACCAAACGCCAAGACGACAAAGACCAATATGAGCTCTCATTAGGCTACACGCTTCAAAAAAATCTCTCCCTTGGTATGAGTGTGATGTACAGTGACAACCACTCCAACCATGATCCATATGATTACGACAAAATCAATGCACTTGCTAGCATTATGTGGACATTTTAAACGATGCGTAAAAGCCTTACACAGCTTCTTTTCACCTGTATGGTTATGGGAAGCTGTAGTGTAGGCTATCTTCATTTTAGTGCGTTTTGGCAGCCTTTTGAGTACAAAATCAAAGATTTGATGTTACACAGTAGAGGCGAAATCATGGGTGATGAGAACATTGTCATCATCGACATTGATGAAAAGAGCCTCAAAGCTTTGGGACAATGGCCTTGGAGCAGAGATAAAGTTGCAAAACTGTTGCAAAATCTCTCCGATCTTGGCGCAGCGATTATTGGACTTGACGTTGTTTTTGCTGAACCCGATAACAGCTCACCCCAACGTGTTTTAAAACAGTTTGGGCTTTCTCATGAAAATCTTCCAGATTACGATGCCATTTTTGCTCAAACCATCGCACAAACACCTACGGTTATTGGCTATGTTTTTGCACTTTCTCCTGATGCAATAGAGCCAGAGGGGCATCCAAAATCTGCCGCAATGATTGTAGAGCATGAGCGTCCCACACACTCCTCTCTTATCAAACCCTATCGTGCCATTTTAAACATACCACCTATCCAACAGCACGCTTATTCAAGTGGCTATTTCAATACGATTCCTGACAACGATGGTATTGTACGGAGTATTCCACTTGTGATGGAGTATGATGGTGTACTTTACCCATCGCTTAGTCTTGAAATGGTACGTATCGCATTAGGTGAGAAGAAGATCAACATTATTTATGATGAACGTGGCGTTCTCCAAATAGAAATTGGAGAGCATATTATTCCTACCGATTTTTTTGGACGGTTAATGGTTAACTACAGAGGAAGTCAGCACAGTTATGAATACATCTCAGCCATTGATGTCTATAACAACCATATCAACCCACTGCACGTCAAAGATAAAATTATTCTTCTAGGAACATCCGCTGCAGGCTTGCTGGATCTTAGAAGTACGCCTTTTGAAAGTGCCTATGCGGGAGTGGAAGTACACGCCAATGCTATCGATAACATCTTGCATCAAGACTACATCGCAAAGCCTATTTGGACCGTTGGGGTTGATATAATGAGCCTTGTTGTGGTGTGCCTCATAACATTAGCGATTCTGCTTCTGCCAAGTGCTTTGTTGAGTTTTATGGCACTGATTGCACTCAATCTATGTATTATTATGGCACATTACTACAGTATGATTTATCAAGGAGTACTATTTAATACTGTTCTACCGCTTATAGCGATCAATATTCTTTTTATCGTTGGTCAAGCCATTAACTATTTTCTTGAAATTAGGCAAAAAGAGCTTATTAAACACAAATTTGCAAGCAAAGTCAGTCCTGCGGTTATGAACAACATTCTCTCAAGCGACGATGATGTTTTGGAAGGCGTTGAAAAAGAGATTACTATCTTTTTCTCGGATATTCGAAACTTTACAGCCATCTCTGAAGCAGCAGGTGATCCCAAACATCTGATTCATCTGATGAACACTTACATGGATCCCATGAGCCAACTCATTATTCGCTCTGGCGGTACGGTTGATAAATTTATTGGCGATGCGATTATGGCGTACTGGAATGCGCCCCTAAGCATCGAAAATCATGCAGACAAAGCTGTCAGTACGGCGTTAGAGCAACTGCGTTACCTTCCAAAACTCAACACCGAACTAGCAGCCAATCCTGAATTTATGCAAATCGCTTCTATGGCAGAATCAAAGGCTGTTCCTATCATTGACATTGGTATTGGTATCAACACAGGTTTGGCGATTGTCGGCGAAATGGGAACGAGTAGCCGAAGTGATTATACCGTCATTGGCGATGCCATCAACTTAGGCTCTAGGTTGGAATCATTATGCAAGTACTACAACTCGCATCTGACGATTTCAAACTTCACAAAAGCCCTATTGAAGGGCTCTTATATCTTTCGTTTTTTAGACTTAGTGACCGTCAAAGGCAAAAGTGAGCCTATAGAAGTATGGCAGATCCACGATTTTGATTCGCCGCAGAAAGAGCCTCTGTACAACGTCAGCTATGAAGAACTTCACGAAGAACTTAAACTTCACCATGAAGCAATAGCCCTTTATAAAGAAGCGCGTTTTGAAGAAGCACTACGCTGTTTTGAAGCATTAGAACAAAGAGAAAACAAAACCAACAAAGCGATCTATACCATTTACTGTGAACGTTGTTCGCATTATATAGCGTTTCCACCTGTTTCATTTAATGGCGTTTTTGTGCATACTACTAAAGGATAATCATGAGTTATATTCGCATTCTTGGTGCTCAAGGTAGCAGGTCAAAAGAGTCGTTTACTACTTGTATTCAAGTGAGTAAACATACGCTGATTGACGCTGGCAACATCATGCACGCTCTTGGCGATGAAGCCTTACATATCAACCGTATTTTCTTCTCACACGCCCATTTAGATCATATTGTCGATACTGCTTTTATGATAGACAATTTTTTTGCACAACGTACAGAAACACTCACACTTTATGGACTCCCTCATACGATAGAAGCCCTCAAAAAGCATCTCTTTAATGATGTACTTTGGCCTGATTTTAGTCAAATTCACCTCGTAAATTCTAAAATTCCTGCCATCACCTATGTTGAAATAGACGCTAATCAAAAATATGAAATTGAAGATAGCATTACGCTAACACCCTTCTTGGCAAACCATACCGTTCCTTGTTGTGGTTATATTATTGAGCAACAAGGAAGTGGCGTCCTCTTCTCAGGCGATACATTTCACAATGATGCGCTCTGGCAACTCTTAAACCAAAAAGAGAACATTAAAGCACTGATTATTGACGTCTCATTTCCAAACCGTTTTAAAAAAATTGCAACGGAGAGCAAACATCTCACACCTCATTTTCTTGCTGAAGATATGAAAAATCTTACAAGAGATGATGTACAAATTTACATCAATCATCTCAAGCCTTTTTACGCTGAGCAAATTGCGCAACAACTCCACGACATAGGCATTTCAAAAGATGCTATTTTAGAAGATGGTGCACATATAGAACTTGCAACAGGAGCATTAAAAAAATCGATTCAAAAGTGTGTAGATGCACGTGTTCAAAAACTAACCGAAATCGGTACGGCTCTTTCTGCCAGTGACGATCTTGATACCCTCTTAGAGATGATTATTGAAGAAGCTAAAAACCTCACAGGTGCGGATGGTGGGACGTTGTATTTACTCGAAAATAATGAACTGCGTTTCAAAGTCATTCGAACAGACTCTTTGGCAATTCAAATGGGAGGGACAAGTGGTAAAATCACATGGCCACCACTTCCACTCTATCTTGAAGACAGAACTCCCAATAAAAAAATGGTTGCCGCAACCTGCGCACTGGAAGATCGATTGGTCAATATTCCTGATGTCTATGAAGCAATAGGCTTCTCTTTTGAGGGAACTAAGAAATTTGACCAAGGCACAGGATACCGTTCTAAATCGATGCTTGTAATTCCCATGAAAAACCATGAACGTGAAATTATCGGTGTTTTACAGCTTATCAACAAATTAGATGTTCACACGCAAAATGTAATCGCTTTTGATGCTGAAGATGAGAAAATTACGCTCTCTCTTGCCTCACAAGCGGCCATTGCCATTACCAATACATCGCTCATTCAAGGGCTTGAAAATCTTTTAGAATCGTTTCTTAAAAGTATTATTTTTGCTATCAGTAAAAAGTCGCCCTACACGGCTGGCCACATCAAGCGCATGGTAAGACTCAGTGTTATGATCGCAGAAGCCATCAATAAAGATACAACGTCTTATGCCCATAAACACTTTAGCGCTGAAGAGATCAAACAGATCAATTTTGCAGCCCTCATGCACGATATTGGCAAACTGGCTACGCCTGAGCAAATTATCGATAAGGCAACAAAACTAGAAACCTTATGCGATCGAATCAATCTGATTGAAAGTCGTATAACAACGGTTGAAAAAGCATTGCATGTAAAGCTTTTAGAAGATAAATTTGCACTTTTAGAAGGTAAGCAAGAAGGTAATATTGGTACCTTAGAAGAAGCCTATGCCAAAGAAATTCACATGCTACATGAGGCATTGTCACTGATTCAAGCGAGTAACAAAGGTGACTCATTTCTGACAGATGATAGCATTGCGAAAATTCAAGAACTTTCAAAAAAACAATGGCATATTAGAGATGAAAACTACTCTATTCTCACAGAAGATGAAGCGTACCACCTTAGTACTCAAAAAGGTACATTAACCGCTGAAGAGCGAGACATTATCAATGCGCATGCCAAGCTCAGTGTTGATATTTTAAATCGACTCCCTTTCCCCAAAAAATACCAACAGATTCCTCAAATTTCAGGAAATCACCATGAAAAAATCAATGGAAAAGGATACCCACAAGGACTTAAAGGGGATGAAATTAGTTTTGAAGCACGTATTTTAGCGATTGCCGATATTTTTGAAGCCTTAACAGCCAGTGATAGACCCTATAAATCCAGTATGCCACTCTCTGTTGCTATGAAAATTCTCTACAACATGGCACAAGAGGGAGAACTCGATAAAGAGCTTGTCAAATTTTTCTATACTTCAGGTATCTATATGGAATATGCAAAAGCCTTCTTACCACAACGTTGCATTGATGAAGTGACATTGAATTTTAGTCATTTATAGTTATAAGATTATTAAGACGCTCAATATCATGAAATGTAAGATTGCCAGTAATATTTAAAATACTTACATAGGTATTGATCAGTGTATAGACAGCATCAATTAATTTGAATTGTGTTTCATAGAGTTTTGTTTTTGCATCTTCTAAGTCAATCAAATTCTTTAATCCGTGTTCATATCCTTTCTGCACAGAATATAAATAAAGCGTTGCCGAACTTTTAGCGTCTTTTTGTAATATAATATCTTGCAAAGCGGATTCATAATTGATTCTAAGCTCTTCATATTTTAACTTAATCGCACGCCTTTGATCCGATAAATCTTCTCGCGCTGCATTAAGCAATAATCGACTTTTTTCAATTTGAGAATCTACTTTACCTCCTTGATATAAAGGTACTTTAAAAGATAACACTATACGGCTATCTTTCTCGTAATCCACACTCACATCATCTGTTTCATATTTTGTATGAGAAAGACTTAAATCAACAATTGGATAATGCCCATATTTTGAAGATTCAACCTCTTTTTCATAAATTTGTGTACTAAGATGGCTCATTCTAATATCAGGATTACCACTCAGATCCTGTTCTGGTGTAAAGTGGAGAAAAGGCGAAATATCGAGCGCATCAAAGGATACAATAGGAATAGTATCATAGTCGATACCAATGAGTGTTTTGAGTTTCATCTTAGAAAGTGCAAGCATTTGTTCTTGTTTATGTAGAATAATTTTAGATTGCTCATACGCTAATTTTGATTCCAATAAATCCATTTTATTGGAAAGTTGAAGCGTTAATTTTTCCATAATTTGCTGGTATCTTAAAAAATTTGTTTTGACATAGGACTCAGCAACTAAAACACTGTTTCGATATTTTAAAACAGAGATATAAGCATCCGCAACTTTATATGCCAATTCTTGTTCTTGTTTGGAAAGATAGATGCGTGCTGAATCTGCTCGAAGTTTCGCCCCTTCTATTTGAGATAGTATCTCTGGACGATATAAAACTTGTGATGCTGTAATGGAAGCAGAATTATAACGCTCTTTGGTCTTTAGATGGAAAAAATTGTCTTTATACTCTCGATTGGAGTTATCAAATGAAGCATATATTTGAGGATAAAGTTGAGATTCTGCTTGTTTGATATCTTCTTTTTGTGCATCTACTTGGTAGCCAACCGATTTTAATTTTGTTTCATAATTTAGTGCACGTTTATACGCCTCACTGAGTGTTGGAAATGACTCATTTGCATGAAGATATACATTAACAACAAGTATCATTAAACATCGTACATACCACATCATTGATTTCCTACTCTTCATTAAAGCTACGATTTAACATATCAAAAAATGGTTTTATCAAATAACTAAGAATTGTTCTTTCTTCTGTTTTAATCATAACTTCTGCGGGCATACCTGCAACTAAAGAAAATTGATACCCTTGCAGCTGCGTATAACCTTTAGGAGTAAGCTCTAATTTAACTTCATAATAAGGAGTACCTGTTCTTTGATCTATTAGACTATCGGCAGAAACATGCACTACTTTTGCCTCTAATACATTAGTATATTTTGTATTAAACGCTGAAAAACGAATATCTGCCAGTTGATTTGGATGAACTTTATCAACATCATTCGTTTGAATTTTTGCATAAATCATAAGGTGTTCATTATAAGGGACAATATCCATAATAGGCTTTCCAGCAGTGATTACACCACCAATAGTATGTATTTCTAGCCCAACAACAACACCAGAAATAGGAGCTTTAACACTTAACCTCTCCGAAGTATCTTTAAGTGCAACTCGTTTTGATCGTATTTCCGCAAGCAAATTTTTAGTAGCAACAAGTTCCTCAAATGTTTTATCTTGAATCTCTTTTTGACGAGCTAAAAATTGAGATTGTAATTCATTCATTTGCTCTTTTGCTTTTGCAATTTCTGACTGAGAATTAGAAATATCTCCTTCAATCATCGCTTTTTCTTTCATCAACTCACGTATTTTCAATTTATCAATCAATTGTTCTGCTAAAAGTATCTTCCATTCTTCAATCTCTTCATTAATGGCTTGAAGGCGAATAAATTTACTCTGAAGTAATGCGTTCATACCTTCTACATAACGCGTCAACTGAGTTATTCTTTGCTCTGTAATACGGGCATCATTGATGATCATTTTTTGTTTAAGATCAAAAATTTGTTTTTGTGTACGTAGCGTATTGTTGAGTTCAGAAGTTTGTTCTTGCGCTAACAGCTCATCGGAAAACGTTATCTCACTTAACGCATTAATTTGAGATTCTAACCTAGATTCTACAACCAATGCTTCACGATACTGATTTTCTAAAATATGAAGCTGCGAAGAGACACTACTGTTTTGAAATTTTAAAAGCACTTGCCCTTCATGCACAGTATCGCCATTGCGCACTAAAATTTCTTCTACAATGCCACCTTCTAAATGCTGAACCGTTTTCTTATAAATGTCAGCAGATACGCTTCCTGTAGCAACAATAGCACTGGATAAGGGTGCTATTGCCATCCAACTGCCAAGAATACAAAAAACCACTATAACAACAGTAACCCCAAAACGAATTAATTGTTGGTCATTATCATTTGGGCGTACGCTATTTTTCTGCATTCTTAAGCCCTTGCCGTAGAGGGTTGCAGTTTGTTTAAAACCTCTTGCGTAGAACCATAAAGTTGAAGTTGCCCTTGTTGCAATAGAAGTAATTTATGAGTTACTTGCAAAACATGAGGACGTTGTGTAATAACAATAACCGTTGTTCCTTTGAGATGCAATGCTTTAATGGCATCAATCAATGCAACTTCTCCAACGTCATCCAAATTCGAATTTGGCTCATCCAAAACAACAACGACTGGCTCCCCATAAAGAGCACGCGCTAGTCCTATGCGTTGACGTTGTCCTCCTGAAAGTGTTGCTCCACCTTTACCAATGTGTGTGTTATACCCATTAGGAAGTTTTAAAATCATCTCATGAACTCCTGCTGTTTTTGCAGCTTCTACAACTTTTTGTGCATCTATTTCAGAAAAACGACTAATATTTTCACTAATGGTACCTTCAAAAAGCTCTATATCTTGGGGCAAATACCCAATATATTGTCCTAAAAAGAGTTTATCCCACTGTGTGATATCTGCCATATCAAGCCTCACTTTCCCTGAGCTTAAAGGCCAAATACCTAAAATGGCTCGCGCTAAACTTGATTTTCCTGCAGCACTAGGACCAATAATGCCAACCACTTCTCCTTTGGAAACTTGCAACGAAATTCCTTTTAAAGAAGCATGTGTTGAACCAGGTGGGACAACAACAATATTTTCAAGCAAAAGCTCTCCCGTAGGGGCAGGTAAAGCCATTGGCTTTTCTTTGTGTGGGAACTCTTTTAGAAGATGGGATATTCTTTTATAAGAACTTCTTGCTTGACTAAAACCTCTCCAACTTGAAATCATCAAATCAAGTGGTGCTAAAGCCCTACCCATAATAATAGAACCTGCAATCATCATCCCCGATGTTATTTCAGCATGAATAGCAAGATAACCTCCTAATCCAAGGATTAGTGATTGAAAAAGTAACCGAGATGATTTGGTGATATTCATCCAAAAACCAGCGTTATCGCTAGCAATCATCTGTGCATTTAAAAATCCAAAATATTTTTTCTGCCACAGTTTTTGGATCTGATGCTGCATTCCCATGGCATAAATCACTTCGGTATTTCTTAAGCTATTGTCAAGAAAAGCATTAGATGCTCTGCTAAGCTGACTCGCCTCTTCTATCTTCCTTTTGGTCTGTTTTTCATTCATAAAAGCAAATATCACTAATATAGTTCCAGCCATAAGAGAGAACCAACCAAAATAAGGATGAAATAAAAACAAAATTCCACTATAAATCACAATCCATGGCGCATCAAAAAATGCAAATAATCCATTGCCTGTTAGGGATTGTCTCATGTGTCCAAGATCATTCAGAGGCATTGAAGAAGCTTTATCAGGTGCTTTATTCGCAAGCAAAAAAATGGATTCAAAAATTCTATCACTGAGCAGATTATCAACTTTATTGCCCATGCGGACTAAAATACGTGCTCTTATGATTTCCAGAATTGCCATTATTCCAAAAAGAAATATGACTAATAGTGTCAACATCACTAATGTATTTTCACTGCGACTTAACATCACACGATCGTATAATTGCAACATGTAAAGGGGCGATGTCAACTGGAGAAGATTAATAAAAAAACTAAAAAAAGCTACATATATCAAAGATTTTTTTGTTTCATTAAAAACGTTATAAATATCTTGTATAGATACATTCAAATGAGACATTACGCTCCTTTAGTTTTTCGTCGTAATTTCAGTTTGTATAAAAAGTAAATTTTAACACAAAAATACATTTTCTTAATAAAAATTAAAAATAATTGATATATAATCATCTTCAAAATTATTTTCTAATAATCCTTTCATATTTCTAATAATTATAGATACCTTACACAAGGAAACATAATGAGCAATTACACCACAGCGGGCACAGTATCTGTTGTTTCTCAATCATCAGATAGCAATACCAATACGCTCTTATCTGGAGTCAAGTGGGGCGACGTACAGGGTACTGGAACCAGCTTAAGCTTTAGTTTTCCTTGGACAACCAATGCAAGCGCATTATGGTCCAGTGACTATACTGCAACCTCTGAACCTTATGCGACTACACATTATGGATTAAATGCCAGTCAGATAACAGCAGCAAAAAATGCTTTACAAAGCTGGGCTAATGTGGCAAATTTAACCTTCACTGAAGTAGCAGAAAGTGGCACAGAAGTAGGCGATATTCGCTTTGCCTTTTCTTCTGATGTTGCAGATGCAGGAGCTTGGGGATGGAGTTACTTCCCTACAAACACATCCTCTTTAGGCGGAGATATTTGGATTAGTACTAGCTTAACAGGTGATAATATGGATTTTTCGCAGGGTGGCTATGGACTGATGTCTCTTATTCATGAACTTGGTCATTCACTTGGCCTTAAACATCCAGGCGATTATTACAATGGCGCTGAACCAGGGCCCTATTTACCTGCTGCTACCGATAATCAACTCTATTCGATTATGTCTTACAATGACCCTACAAATAATATTTGGTTCGACACACAAACGGGAGCTTACCAGTACGTTTACGCACAAACCCCAATGATGTACGATATTGCAGCGATCCAATACCTTTACGGAGCTAACACTACGTACAATAACGGAAATAATGTCTACACCTACGACACCTTATCACCTTTTCGGTTGTGTATTTGGGATACGGGTGGTACCGATACTATCTCCGTTGCCCTCTCTTCGCACGCTTCATTAATTAATCTGAACGAAGAAAGCTTTTCAAGTATTCAAACAAACCGTGTTTATAGCTATTACGGCATTAGCACTACGATAGACGGTACGTATAACCTGAGTATCGCCAAAGGCTCCGTGATAGAGAACGCTATCGGCGGTTCTAGCAATGATAAGTTGATTGGAAATAACGCCAATAATCAATTAACAGGTAATGCAGGCAATGATACGATTAATGCTGGTGCAGGAAACGATTCCCTTGATGGAGGGGCTGGCAATGATACTTTGTTAGGTGGTGCGG
>CAYXNJ010000016.1:0-21991 GCA_964466465.1 uncultured Sulfurospirillum sp. | reverse complement strand
TCTATGGGTATAACGGAAACGATTCCCTTGATGGAGGGGCTGGCAATGATACTTTATTAGGTGGTGCGGGTAATGACATACTTACAGGTGGAACAGGTAACGATACCTTTTTTCTTAATGGCACACTAAATGTTTCAGCAAATATAGATACAATCACTGATTTTACCGCAAGTGATGATACTATTTGGCTAGAAAATAGTATTTTTACTTCTCTCTCTGCAACAGGCACATTATCATCTGATTATTTTATTGCATCTGCGACTGCTTTAGATGCCAATGACTATCTTTTATACAACCAAACATCAGGTGCACTTTATTATGATGCTGATGGCAGCGGTGTAACGGAAGCTATTCAAATTGCACTTTTAGGTGTTGGAACACATCCAAGCATTACATATGCTGATTTTACAGTAGTGTAATTAATTTAGAAAGGTAGGACTACCTATTTTTGTGGATGACTAGTCCTACCTTTTAGCTTTAGCGATTTTTTAACACGTTTTGGGTATAATCCTTGGTTCTACATTATTTTGCAAACAAAGGACATCCCTTATGACCACCGTTTTATTGATTTTACAATTTGTATTAACTGCTATTTTAACTGTATCTGTACTTCTGCAAAAAAGCTCATCTATTGGTCTTGGCGCTTATAGTGGAAGCAATGAATCTCTTTTTGGTGCAAAAGGACCAGCAGGATTTATGGCAAAATTTACATTTATCATTGCAACTCTTTTCATTGTAAATACACTTACTTTGGGTTATTTTTACAACCAAGACAAAAAAGTATCGATTGCTGAAGATATCAAAATCGAAAAAAGCGTTGTTCCAAGTGTTCCAACACCAGTAACATCTGCTCCAGCAGCCCCTGAAGCTCCAGCATCTAAATAATCTCGTATGAAATCTTTTTGGCTAGTGCTTTGTTTAAGTGTGATGGTATGGGCAGATGCTCATATCTTCATCTACCATCGTTTTAACGATTCTAGATATCCAACAACCAACACAACGCTCGAAGAACTCCGCAAAGAATTTGACTATTTTAAGAAAAATGGCTACGAAGTCATTCCTCTTGAAAAACTTGTCACTGTCCTTCACAACAAAGAGACTATTCCTGACAATTGGATTGTTCTGACCATTGATGATAACTACAAAAGTTTTTATGAACATGGTTTAGCGCTCTTTAAAGAGTACAACTACCCCTTTTCGATGTTTGTCTATGTTGGCGCAACGGAGCAAAAGTACGGTGACTTCATGAGTTGGGAACAACTTCGTGAGATTGGGAAATACGGCTCTTTAGAGTTTCATTCACTAAATCATCCGCACATGACTGAACTCAGCGATGAAGCATTGAAAAAAGATTTTGATGAAGGCTTGGCACTTTTTGAAAAACGTCTAGGCATTAAACCACGTTATTTCTCTTACCCTTTTGGTGAGTTTAGTCCGCGCGTCAAAAAGGTAGCCACAAGCTATGGTTTTCAAGCCATTTTAAATCAAACGATGGGTGCAGTAGCCAGTTTTAGCGATCCACTTGATTTGGACCGTTCCGCTCTTGTTGGGAAAAGCGATTTAGGCGGAGTTTTAAAGTACAAGGCGCTTGAGACAACATGGTTTGAACCTACTGTTCTACTGGGTGATGGCAAACTTGCATCGTTATACGTCAAGGCTGAAACGAATGCAACAAAAGGTGGTATTTACATTAGTGAGCATGGCTATCAAGAGGTCAGTTTAAGCGATGGTATATTCAAGGCAGAGCTCAATAAAATATTGACAAAAGAGCGTACACGCGTTATTGTTTCAGTAGGCAATAAAATCTCAACAAAATTACTTGTCAAAGACAAGTTTAGTAAATAATTTCAACTTACAAAGAGGTACACAATGGAACTAAGTAAAGTATATGCTGAACAAAAAGAGCATATGGAAAAATGTATTGCGGCACTTAAACGTGATTTTATGACCATTCGTAGTGGTAAAGTTTCTATTTCAATTTTAGACAATATCCATGTTGATTATTACGGAACACCAACAGGTCTTAGCCAAGTTGCAACCGTTCTAGCAACCGATGCGACCACGATTACTATTTCTCCTTGGGAGAAAAAAATGCTTAGAGAAATTGAAAAAGCAATCATGCAAGCAAACATCGGTGTTAACCCAAACAACGATGGCGAAACTATCAAACTTTTCTTCCCTCCAATGACATCAGAGCAGAGAAAAGAGGGAGCAAAACAAGCTAAAACAATGGGTGATAAAGCGAAAGTTGCTATCCGTAATGTACGTAAAGATGCCAACGATCAAGTCAAAAAATTGGAAAAAGATAAACTCATCACTGAAGACCAATCTAAAAAAGGTCAAGATGAAGTTCAAAAAATCACTGATGCAACCGTTGCAAAAGTCGATGATCTTGTAAAAGAAAAAGAAGCAGAATTACTTAAAATTTAAGGGCACCTATGCAAATCGAAAAAATTTATAAAGACGCGAATGCCCTTTTAGAAGGACATTTTCTACTTAGCAGTGGTAAACACTCACGTTACTATTTGCAAAGTGCAAAAGTATTGGAAGATCCAAAAGTTGCTGAGCAATTAGCAGTAGAACTCGCGAAAATGATTCAGGCGTCTAACCTTGAAATCGATACGATCTGCTCTCCAGCCCTTGGTGGGGTTTTAGCGGGTTATGAACTTGCTCGCGCACTTGGAAAACGTTTTATTTTTGCAGAACGCGTCAATGGTGAGATGACCATTCGTCGAGGTTTTGAAGTCAAAAAAGGTGAAAAAATCCTTGTCTGTGAAGATATTATCACTACTGGTGGTTCTGCCCTAGAAGCAGCTAAAATTGCTGAGAATATGGGTGGTGTTATTGTTGGTTTTGCCGCTCTTGCAAATCGTGGTTTTTGTAAACGTGTGGGAAGCAACATGGAAGGTAAACCTACATGCAAACTTCCTAATGATGCACCATTTTTTGCGCTTGCTGATTTTGAATTTGACATTTATGAACCAAGTGAATGCCCTTTGTGTAAAGAGGGAAGCACTGCATACAAACCTGGTAGCAGAGGAAATTAATTTATAATGCGATGGAGAGCTACCAAAAAAGGCAAAAAAGAGCATAAAAATGCTCTGCCTGCTCTTCCATCTATCGCACCTTTTCAAAAACGCTTTAAGGCGTTTATTGTAGATTCTTTTATGCTTCTCATGCCAATCCTCTACATTGTATTTTATCTTGTTTATGGCTCCAGAGAAGGCTTTGCAGCACATATGCTTCAAGGTTGGCTTCTGATTCTTATTCCATATGGTATTGTCACAACTCTTTTTTTAAAGCGTAGTGGTCAGACTCCTGGCTATAAGGCGTACAATTTAATACTGGTTGATCTTAAAACAAAAAGCAATGCTTCTTTGCTTCAACTGTGCATTCGCTATATACTACTTCTTCTAACAACACTCAGTATTCTTGGACTTTTTGCACCTCTAATACGTAAAGACAAACTCGCACTCTATGATGTTGTAAGCCAAACTGCTCCTATTAGCAAATGATTTTTTTTAAAATTTCTGGGTTTTTCTTTTTTTATTTTGTCGTCACAGGTGTGTACGTTATTTTCATGCCAAAGATTTTACTCCTGCTTGGTTACAGTGCACCCCAAATCGGGGCCATCTTTGCACTAGCTCCTCTTATGCGTTTTTTTGTTCCTTTTTTCTTTCTCAAACATTTTGAATTGACGCAGAAAGTATTTTATACAGCCCTTGGTGGGGCACTTTTTGCCATTGTGATGTTTTACCCAACCATTCATCACTTCTATCTATTTATGCTTCCCAATATGCTCCTAGGAGCTTGTTTGGGAATGATCTTACCGTATGTTGAAACCTATGCAATGGAGCACTTGCAAAAAGAGCGTTTTGGTAGATCTCGCCTTTTTGGCTCTATTGGTTTTATGCTTATTGGTATTATCCTAGCACGTCATCTGGAAGATTACACCAATGGACTGCATTATTTGTTACTTGGTATTAGTTTAACTGCTTTTTTTGCTTACTGGCTTACCAAAAACAATACCCATTTCACAAATACAGATACCAAAAAAGAGGAACCTTTTCACTTTTTACACCTCAAGTATTTATGGCTTAGCCTCTTTCTTTTACAAGTTAGTTTTGGTGCATTTTATAACTTCTTTACCATTTATGAAACGGCGCATGGCATTAGTCTTGAAATGACCAGTTATTTATGGGCTTTTGGTGTCATTTGTGAAATCATACTCTTCTATTTTCAAGCGCCATTGCTTCAACGATTTAGCCTTTTAGCCTTAGTGAAATTAGGCGTATTTCTTACGGCACTTCGTTGGTTTTTACTCTTTGCCTTTCCTTCATCGCTCTTTATCTCGTATGCAGCACAATCTTTGCATGCGTTTAGCTTTGCCTTGCATCACACAGCAGCCCTTAGCCTTTTATATACGTTTTATGTACACAAAAAACTTGCAGCTCAATTTTATTATGGTTTTTCATTTGGGTTAGGCGGTTTTGTAGGTGCCTTACTGGCTGGGTATTTTTATGGAGAATATCTTTATTTATATGCTAGTTTCATCGCATTGCTCTCACTTGGAAGCCTCATGCTTTTCAAGGAGAAAGAATAAAATTTTTAATGTAAATGGTTTCTATCTCATATCCAAACGTATTTTCTAGCATATCAATCAACTCTTCTTTAAGACGCTCTTTCCCACTCACTGTTTCCAAGCCGTTGGCATCCATAGCATTAAGATACTGTAGTACTGCATTTCTTACATTATCCATATTACCTTGAAGCGCTTTTTTGCTATTGGCATTTTTCAGTTTTAATGCAATATCCGCTTTGAGAATTTTGTATTTTTGTGAGCGAATATTGATATAGATCGTATCAAGACTGAGTTCTTTCACATCCGTGCTGCTGTTGGTAACACGAGTTGTGCTTGGAGAAGAGGTATATGAAGGGGTATTATTATCATCGTTTAACATATAGTTAATCGTAAAAAAACCTACAATAATCAATAAAAGAATAAAACCTAAAGAGATTTTGAGTAGTTTTTCATTGAACATTTAGCGTTTACTCCATAATTTTTCATTGAGTTTAAATTCAGTGACAATGCTTGTAATCATCACTAAAAGTTCAAAATAGTCTTTGATATAATCAAATTCCAATAACGAACGTGATAATATCGGCTCAAATAGCGGTTTAGTGTAATGAAGCGCTAAAAAAAGTTGAGAATCGATAAATGAAAGATACAATGGCTTGTCGATTTTTTTGCGAAACTGAACAATATGATCCATCAAAGTATGCGATAAAATATAGCGGCTTTCGATTTGATCACTCCCATAAACCACAAAAAATTTCTCAAATTCCACGTGATCAAGTTTAATGAGCTCACCTCTTTGAATGTTCAATCCTTGTATCCATGAACCTAAAACACCCAAATTTCTCTCAGCAATATCAGGAAGAACCACAACTTTTGAATGGAAATTTTTGTTAAAATCGGCTCTAAAAAAAAGTCCCTTAAAGATGTCGCTCCACTCCTCTTTTCCGTTTTTTGTACGTACCTTTTTTTCGACATGCAGATCACAAAAACGCACATCAACGCCTTCTATCTTGCCATAAATAAGATCATGACCCACAAAACGGTCATATGATTCTAAAAAAAGCTCACTTTGTTGGTACTCATGCTCACTCATGGAATTGCTTTTGTCGTATGACAAAGAAGGATCTAAAAAATGGATAATCTTCTCAATAACCTGATCTTTAAACAACATGCCATAGCCTGTACTCTCATGTCGGTAAACAAACATAAAAGCTAAAAAAGCCAACATTGCAGAGATAAGGGCTGCATGCAACGGTTTAAAAAATGCGTTTTGACTTAAAAAAAGAAAAAGAAGTACTGCAATACTACACAAAATCAATGCAGCTTTTTTAAGTGTTAACAGTATATGTAAACGCTTCTCTTCCAAAACCTTCAAAGAAGGATACATCGACTCATAATAGTAATCCATCAATGAAGCAAGATTTGTCTTCAAGACTTACCTATTTTTGAAAAAGATTTTTTACATCAACGTTTGCGCGTTCATTGGAAGAGACACTAAAAACTTCTTTGCGCTCCATTTTCATAAAGCTTGCCATAAAATTGGTTGGGAACATCTCTATGGCATTGTTATAATCGGTGACACTTTGGTTATAAGCACGCCTTGCCGCTGAAATCTGCTCTTCAAGCTCATTAAGCGTGCCTTGGAGGTGTAAAAAGTTTTCATTGGCTTTGAGGGTAGGATAATTTTCAACCGCTACCATAAGGTTTCCAAGCATAGAAGAGAGCTGTTTTTCTAAAGCTATTTTGGCACTATCATCTAATGTATCACGCTGCCCTTTTGTACGAAGTTCTGTAATTTTTTCAAGGGTAATGCGTTCATGCACCATGTATTCTTTCACACTGGCTACAAGGTTAGGAAGAAGATCGTACCGTTTTTTGAGGATGGCATCAAGCCCAGCAAAGATATTTTCGACTTGATTTTTTTTGGAGATAAGCGTGTTGTACATAAACACGATACTAAGAAGAATAAGACCTGCAACAATCAAAAACGTTTCCATAATAACTCCTTTGTATTGTTCAGAAGTATTATACGATTTTGCCACTATAAAGTGGCAAAATCTTTGACATGAAAAAGTTTCTTAACGACTCATACGTTTACGTACGGTTGGATCAAGGTATTTTTTACGAATACGAATGTTAATAGGTGTAACTTCAACCAATTCATCGTTTTCAATCCACTCAAGTGCTAACTCAAGGTTCATTTTACGTGGTGGAACGAGTTTAATCGCTTCATCGGCACCACTACTTCTAACGTTGCTTTGAGGCTTACCTTTAATAGGGTTAACATCAAGGTCATTAGGACGTGAATGCTCACCAATAATCATACCTGAATAGACTTTTGTCTGCGCATCAAGGAAAAGAACACCACGCTCTTGTAAGCTGAAAAGTGAATAACCCATTGCTGTTCCAGTCTCCATAGAAACAAGAGCACCATTTTTACGGTGTTCTACTTCACCACTCAGTGGGCGGAATTCTAAGAATGAGTGGTTCATAACACCCTCACCTTTGGTATCGGTCAAGAACTGGCCACGGAAACCAATAAGTCCACGCGCAGGAATTTCAAACTCAATTCTGGTTTGACCATCGCCTGTTGGGTTCATCGCTTTCATTTCTGCTTTTTTACGACCTAATTTTTCAATAACAGCACCCGTAAATTCATCTGGTACATCGATAACTAAGTGTTCAAATGGCTCCATTTTAACACCATTCTCTTCTCTAACGATAACCTCTGGACGACCAAGAGAGAACTCAAAACCTTCACGTCTCATGTTCTCAGCCAAGATGGTGATTTGAAGCTCGCCACGACCTGAAACTTTGAATTTACCCTCGCCTGCACTCTCGTATTTCATCGCGATGTTGGTTTTCATCTCAGACTCTAAACGCTCTGCGATTTTGTTTGAAGTAACAAACTTACCATCAAGTCCTGCAAATGGAGAATCATTAACGGCAAAAACAACCGAAAGAGTTGGCTCTTCAATATGCAATGGATCCAGTGGCATAGGGTTACTTGGATCAACAAGGCTATCACCCACGTCAAGTGTCTCAAAACCTGCAACCGCTACGATGTCGCCACTTTCTGCTTCATTGATGTCAATTCTCTCTAAACCATGAAAACCGATCAATTTTGAAACACGTCCACGAATTTGCTCACCATCGGCTTTTGCCAATAAAACAGTCTCATTTTTCTTAATCGTTCCATTAAAAATACGTGCAATACCAATTTTACCAACATAGTTATCGTAGTCAAGTGTAAAGACTTGAAGTTGAAGAGGATTTTCTGGTTTACCTGAAGGCGTTGGAACATGCTTGATGATGGTTTCAAAAAGAGGTTCAAGGTTTTTATTCTCATCACTCATATTGTGTTTTGCATAACCCTCTTTAGCCGCAGCATAAACAATAGGAAATTCAAGTTGGTTTTCATTCGCACCAAGGGCTACTAAAAGGTCAAACACTTCATCTACCACACGATCTGGATCTGCCGCTGGTTTGTCAATTTTATTGACAACAACAATCGGGCAAAGACCAAGACTCAATGCTTTTTTAACAACGAATTTTGTTTGTGGCATAACACCTTCTTGTGCATCAACAAGAAGCAAAACACCGTCAACCATTTTTAAAACACGCTCAACCTCACCACCAAAGTCGGCGTGGCCTGGAGTGTCGATAATGTTAATTTTTGTATCTTTATAACGAATCGCTGTATTTTTAGAAAGGATGGTAATACCACGCTCTTTTTCAAGATCGTTACTATCCATTGCTCTTTCTTCAACTTTTTGATGTGCTGTAAAGGTTCCTGATTGTTTTAACAGCTCATCAACTAAGGTCGTTTTTCCGTGATCAACGTGCGCGATCACGGCAATATTTCTAAACTCTTGCAAAAAATTCTCCTCGTAAACTTTAACTTTTACATCTTATAAAACGTACGTGATTGGTGTAGTTTGATGAAGTAAATATGCTTCATTATACCACGTTCTTACTAAAATTAAAATAGCCTTATATGAAAACCCATTTGGGTATCAATTTTTTAAAATGGAATGAGTATTGCTTGTTAAATGCGTGGAATTATCTCCAAAATAAATATTAAGGCAACGGCAATGCAAGATATCCTCCCCTTTGTTCAGGCTCCAGCTCCTGTAACTCTTGCGCCTTCAACAACTGAAATAGCTAAAAGCCAAAGCGGTGACGGTTCATTTTCAGAAAGTTTTTTTTCAATGATTCTTGGTCAATATACCAAAGAAAATGAGCAAACAGCACTGAATGAATTCACACAAGAACTTCCAATAGTAACGGTAGGAGGAGAAGGTACTTTAGATATTGTTACCACTGAACAAGAAGCTAAAAGTATTGATGAACACCTTTTAGAAGACCTTCTTAGTGTTGTAAATGCACTACAACAAGATCCAAATACAACAACATTTCCAACACTCAATGCGTCTCCTACTTTAGAGAAATTACTTGCGAGTGATGCAACACGTCAAGAATTTGCAAGTGTTAAAAGTGTGAGTGACTTGATGGACTTATCGCAAAAATACAATCTAGGTTTAGAAAAACTTTCTATTTCTACAGAAACGTTGGAAAGTCTTCAAACTAAATTTCCAACATTAGCACAAAATAATTTTTTCGATGATCTTCAAACCGCCTTAAACACAGCACAAAATACCCTTGAAAGTGATGCAACACTACCTACACCCGCTTCAAATGTGATCAATCTTTTAGAAAAACAACCAACGCAGTCAACAACGCCTGCACCTACTACGTCTATTTTAAGTGAACTTATTTCTAAAGAGATGAAAACAGAGCCAAAAATTGATACAAAAACCACACAAAATAGTGATCTTGTAAATGAAAACGATGCTATAGAAACACTTATTAAAAGTGAACCACTTCAAGTAAATGAAAAGCAACAAAATGTCATTACTACAACACAAGTTGTTGAAGAAGTTGTTGAAGAAGTTTTAACAAAACCACTTGAAAGTGTTATTCAAAAAGTAGCCAACACCAATGAGACTAAAAAAGTTAAGACACCTATTCAAACAAATGTTATTGTAGAGGAAGAGCCTGTTCAAGTAGCAATAACGCGCGTTAATCCTGTTAAAGCAGAAGATGAAACAAATGCAGAAGAAACGCATCTTGAAACCGTTCTAAAAACTATAAAAACAGATGAAGTCTCTGATGAAGCAGCTGAAGAAGAAGTAGCACAAACCCAAAAAATAGTGACGAAAGAAGAAACACAAACGCAAACAACTTCTACAGATGAAACACAAACGACGATTGATGTCAAAAATGATGTCAAAACAACCCTAAAACAAGATATAACTTCTAAAACAGTAGCTGTTAAAGAAAGTCTCAATCAATTTGCAAATGATCTTAGAGAAAAAATAGAAGCGTATAAACCACCTATTATGAAAGTTGAACTCTCTTTAAGCCCTAAAAGTTTGGGGGACGTTGATGTTACTTTATTGACGCGAGGCAATAATTTACATGTAAATATCTCTTCTAACACAAGTACTATGTCACTCTTTACACAAAATCAAAACGATGTAAAAAGTGCACTTATCAATATGGGTTTTACCAATTTAGAGATGAATTTTAGTGATCAAAACAACAAAGAACAAGCGCAACACAACCAAAAAAATCGTAGTGGAAACTTTGATGAGTTTACCACAGACACCCCGGAGGAAGAGACAGCACTTTTAGAAATCGTCATTCCTCAATACGTATAATTTAAAGGATACATCATGGCAACAGGATATGAAAATCTTATTTCAGGATCATCATCAACAAGTTCAACAACCACAACGAGCACTTCTAAAACAGGTTCTGCTGACGTTCTAGGTAAAGATGACTTTTTAAAACTCTTACTTGTTGAACTTCAACATCAAGATCCAACAAGCCCAATGGATAGTGATAAAATTCTAACGCAAACAGCGCAACTCTCTTCACTTGAGGCGTCTGAAAATACCAATAAAGCACTATCTGACCTCTCCGCTCAGTTGAAACAAACCGTTAATGCAAACTCAACCTCTGTCATTGGGAAAATGGCAAGCTTAGGTTATAACGCTATTAAACTCGAAGATAGTAAAGCAGAATATGAAGTTTATTTCCCAAAAGAAATTAAAGATGGAACACTTACGATTAAAGATGCCAATGGAAATACTGTTCAAACGGTTGATCTTGGAGATACTGCTGCAGGTAAAAGCGGTGTTGTTGCTTTTAAATGGGATGGTGTCGATAAAGATGGTGAACAACTAAAAGATGGATATTATAGCGTGACTGCAGACTATATAGATTCAACAGGAGCATCACAAACAACACAATTTGGTGTTTACCCTGTTGAATCCATACGTTATGAAGATGGTGATTCTTATGTTAAATTGGGATCAACCTACTATCCTCTCAGCGACATTATTGAATTTTATGAAAAATCATAAAAATAGAGGCTAATACGATGAATAGTTCATTCTATAACAGTATTTCTGGAGCGAAATCTTATCAGTTTGCGATGGATGTTCAAGCAAATAATATTGCAAATATTAATACCATAGGATTTAAAGGAAGTACTCCTGAAATTGCGTCACATTTTGCTGCAACACTCGCAGGAACTTTTGCCTCTTTTTCTAACGATATAGGTCTTGGCTCTCACAGTCAAACAACATCGTTTAATATGAACCAAGGTATTTTTCAAAATACCGATAATGCTTTTGATTTAGCTATTCAAGGCGATGGATGGTTTGGTGTTCAAGGACAAAATAATAAAATATATTATACAAGAGCAGGAGAATTTTCAATCGATGCACAAGGCAATTTAACCGATCCTAATGGTAATTACCTTCTTGCAACATCAGGCAATAACATTTCTCCAACAACCTTAAATGCTGAAACGATGGCTAAGTTTGGTACGTACTATAAGGGAACCACTCAAACCCAAGCCACACCTTATGCTGTAAACTGGATGGGTGATGTTCCTCTTGGAAACATTGGAGGACAAACAAAAGTTACGTTACCTGATTTTTTATACTATCCTCCTATTGCTACTTCTAAAGTCTCTTATGCTGCTAACCTTGATCCTACTGTAAAAACAGATGCTGTTACCGTACCATTATCTACAGCTGATTTTACATCAAGCGTTACAGCGACCCTTGGAAAAGTCAATTTATCAGGAACTACGAATAATACAACTGCTTTACAAAACCCTAAACAAGGCGATACTGTTTTTGTAACACTCACCGATGCCAATGGAAAAACGGTTACAACTACGACACAATTGGATGCTTCAAACAATTGGAATATTTCAAATTATGATGTGAGTAGTTTAGATACCACCTCAGCACTCACTGCAAGTGTTACGGTTAAATCCATACAAGAAGTTGCAAATGTAGAACATTTTTCTACTGGAATTATTGCCCCTGATGGAAATAAAGACATTGTAGATATGACATTTACAAAACGAGTTCCACAGGGAACTTCGGGTACAACGTGGGATGCTGATGTCAAAATTTTAAGTTATTACGAAGACTATACGATTGAACAATATGACCCAACAAAAACCTATGATCCTTCTGTTTATAATGTCAATACAACCACACATACTGTAACAAAAATATATGATCCAGAACAGTATTACGTCAATACAACCGATAACAAAGTCTATGAAATTGTTGATAGCCAAACAGGTGTTTTAACCTTTGGTGGTGCAGGACAATTGTTAACAAATTCAATAGGTTCGCTTTCAAATAGTGGAACATCTTTAGAATTAAATCTTGGAACACTAGGTAATTACGATGGGCTTATTTCTAGTACAACCATAAAAAAAGGTAATAGTGCCAGTGCCAATGGATCACCAGAAGGCTTTTTAAAAGGTTATGGCATGGATGGAAATGGAAATATTGTTGCTGAATTTAGTAACGGCAAAAGTTCTGCTATCGCAAAAGTTGCCATTTATCATTTTCAAAACGACCAAGGACTAAATCCCGCTTCATCCAATCTCTTTGAAGAATCTTCCAACAGTGGAAAAGCCATTTTTTATACCGATAAAAATGGAGAAAGTACTATAGGCTCAAAAATACTCAACCATAAATTAGAAGGGAGTAATGTCAGTATGGCAACAGCATTAACCGAGCTTATTGTTGTCCAAAAAGCCTTTACTGCGAGTTCAAAAGGGATTACAACCAGTGATGAACTACTTCAAAATGCTATTAATATGAAGCGATAATACACTCAAATTTGGAATAAAAATTGCTTTTATTTTTTACAGTTTTTAAGATAATAAAAAGTAACTTTATAAAGGATATGCTATGATGAGATCACTCTGGGCCGGCGTTAGCGGATTGCAGGCACACCAGATCGCAATGGACGTCGAAGGTAATAACATCGCAAATGTTAACACCATCGGCTTTAAATACAGTAGAGCAAATTTTTCTGATCTCTTAAGTCAAACAGCAAAAATTGCCACTGCACCGCAAGGCGAGCTTGGTGGTAAAAACTCTATGCAAATTGGTTTAGGTACACAAATTAGTTCTGTTACAAAAATGTTTAAACAAGGTTCTATTGAAACCACCGATAAGAATACCGATCTTGCTATCCAAGGAGATGGCTTTTTTGTTATTTCTCCTGATGGTGGAAAAACCTATAAATATTCCAGAAACGGTGACTTTTCATTTGATGCCAATGGTAACTTCACAGATGCCAATGGTTACATTGCCCAAGGATGGGTAAGAGATACGACAACAGGTGAAATAGATGCTACAGCACCTATTGGAAATATTACCATTCCACCAGGGCTTACAACCCCAGCAAATGATACAGGCTACATTACCATTAAAGCCAACCTTGACTCAGGTGATAATGTTGGTACTAAAAAATCACCTATTTATCAGCTTGACCAATACAGTGGTTGGTATGATAAAAATAGTGATGGAATTCAAGATTCAGCAGCAGGCACTTCTGCCTCTGAAATTCATAATGAAAATGACTCATTCGATAACTATTACGATACCAGCAAACAGCTTGTAGAACGTGGACTTGATATGGGTGTTCTTTTCAATGCGACAGGGGATGCGTTTAATCTACGTAATGGCCAAGGTATGTGGGTCAGTTATGCTGAAGCAAAATGGACATCAGGCAATGTTACAGCATTTGGCAATTTAGATATAACACTAAATGGTGAAACCATTTCGGGTTCTGTCACTAGCGTTGGCGATGTTATCAATGCTATTAATGCAAAAACAAACAAAACAGGTGTCCAAGCTCAACTTAATGGAACTAACCAAATTACACTTGTTAATACCAATAAAAATGGCACTGAAGCTAATATGAAAAATATTAAGCTAACGGTCAATGCCGCAAATGCAGTAAATGGACTTTCTAGTACTATCGTAAACACTGCTTATCAATATACCTATAGTTCATCATTTAGCCCAACAACTCCAGGATATGATGACTCAAAAGCACGAACATTTACAACTACAGAAGATTTAAGAAGTTATATGCAAACAGATGCCAGACTGTTTGTTGACTATGATTCAAGTGTTGGTGATGTAACAACAGCAGGTGCATGGACAGGTAGTACAATTGCAGATAGTAATAAAAATGATGGTGTTCAAGTCGTTGTCAATAATCAAGGACAATTTCAAATCAGTAATCCAGGAGGCGATGCATTTAATGTAGATGATGGTGATATTGTTTCATACCCATATACACTAGCTGCTGCAAGACAATTTCCTTTAGGTACAGACTTTAAAGGAGGATTTACTGTTGGTACAGGTGGTGTAACACTACCTGCTGGCACTATTGTTGATGGTGTTACACTTGCTGTTGATACAGCTTATGCTGCAGGAGCTACTGTTGGTACACTTGCAGGTGGTGGTGTTCAACTTCCTGCAACACTTACAGCTCCATCTGTAAATCCAACGTTACCTATAAATACTATTTTTAATGGTGTTGTAAATACAGTAGATGAAAATAAGCAAGAACTTTATATTTCTATTACAGGACTTACAAATGCTTCTTCAGGCATCAGTGAAAATCTAAAATTTTCGGCTTCCATGGGAGCACTTCAAGGAGCTCTTGGAACGGGAATTTCTTATAGAACTTCACAAGGTATATACGCAGCAAGTCATGCTTCAAGTATTGATGTATTTGACTCACTGGGCTCAAAACATACCGTTCGTTTTGAATTTACAAAAACAGGCTTTACTAACAGTGGTGGTACAGAGTGGTCTGTTCAAATTAGCGTACCAGAACCTGGTAAAATCAACTCTGCAAGTTCAACTAAGCAACCTGATAACATTGTTACAGGTACAATCAGCTTTAATTCAGATGGTTCATTAGCGACATTTACACCAACAAACTTAACATATACAGCAAATAATGGTTCAACTCCAAATCAAAATATAGAACTTCGTTTTGGAACCATTGGTCAATTTGATGGTATGACCAGTTTTGACAAGGATTCAAACACATCTGGTATTTCTCAAGATGGTTATGCGGGTGGAGATTTATCGGGTATTCGTGTTGATGAAACAGGAACACTGATTGGTAGTTTTACTAACGGTCGAAGTTTTGGACTTGCACAAGTGGCAATGGCTAAATTTACCAATAATGAAGGTTTAGAGAGCGATGGTGGTAACACATTTATCCAAACATCGAACTCTGGTGATCCTGTTATTGGTGCTGCATCAACAGGTGGTAAAGGCTTTGTTCAAGCCAGCTCACTGGAAATGAGTAACGTTGACCTTTCACGTTCTTTAACCCAATTAATCGTTATTCAAAGAGGGTATCAAGCGAATTCAAAAACGATTACAACCTCAGATGAAATGCTCAATACACTTCTACAACTCAAGTAGATTTTTTTAGCTTATCTGTACTACAATGAGTCCCAAAAAAACTTGGGACTCAACACATGAAAATTACACTCAATCACTACACTCCCCTACTCATTTGTGCCGATGCGATTCGTACCTGCTGGCAAAGTTTTGATAAAAGCGATGAAGGCGGCGAAAAAGATAGAGAGCTCATCGACCGTGTTGGCAATAAATTTAAACACGCTTCAACCCTAGAGCACTTAGTGTATAACTTCTACATCGAAGGTATTTCGCGTGCACTGCTTCAAGAACTTGCACGTCACCGTATGGCTTCACTTTCGGTTAAATCCACACGCTACACACTCAAAGAGTTAAAAAATGAGGGGAGCTTTGCATCGAAAGATGTTGAACGTGCTTCAAAATACTTGGTGTTAACAGGCGTTGAAATGGTCGATGAAATGAGTGTTAAAGCGCTTGAAAATCTTCGTTTAGTGCTTGTTGAAGGCATTAGCAACGATAAGGCAAAATACTGCCTTCCAGAGAGCTACAAAACAGAACTTACATGGACAATCAATGCAAGAAGCCTTCAAAACTTTCTAACGCTTAGAAGCGATAAAAGTGCGCTTTGGGAGATTCAAAATCTAGCCCATGCGCTTTACGATGCACTGCCAGAAGAGCATAAATACCTCTTTAGTATCAAAGAGCCTGCTTAACCGACTTTTACCCTTTGGGCATGTGTAATTGCTATAGCAATAGCATCTGTAATGTCCAAAGGTTTTATCTCTTGTTTAATCCCTAAAATTTTCTTTACCATAAAGGCTACTTGCTCTTTGTGCGCTTTTCCATTTCCTGTGACAGCTTTTTTCACTTGTAAGGGTGTGTATTCACTAAAGTTTCCAAAAACCTGTAAAATCTTAAGACTTAAAGCTCCTCTAAATTGTGCCAACTTAAGTACCGTTTGAGGGTTATAAGCGTAAAAAATATCTTCAATAGCCACTTCATCAATGACATGCTGTTTAAAGATGGTGTCAAGCCCTTCAACAAGCTCCATTATCTGATGTTGCAGTACTTTCTCTTTAATTTTAATCAGTCCAGCTTCTACTAAAATAAGACTGTTTTTTTCTTTTTTTACAATGGAATAACCACAATTACGAGTGCCTGGATCGATCCCTAAAATAACCACTTTTTTATCCTTTATTCACAGGGTTGTTCACGATGTGAATAACTTTTTTCACATTATACCCATAGCCGCTTTAACATATAACTAATAATAGTTTAGATAAAATAAAACAAACTTATTCACATGATATTCACAGGGTGAAGACTTTTTTAAGGAGTGTGTTTGTTAGCAGATACTGTCATAGAACTTTTAAAAGAAGAAATTTCTTCACAAGAATATGATCGCTATATTAAACAACTCAAATTCCATGAAAAAGCCTCTAATTCGGATCAAATGGTCTTTTTAGCACCCAATATTCTTATTGCAAATTGGGTTAAAACAAAATACGCCGATAAAATCGCTCATCTCTTTGAACTGAAAACGGGTAAAAAACCTGAAGTGAAAATTGTTCTTAAAGAACATCTTAAAACGACTAAAGCAAAATCAACACCTACTGAAATCATCGATGCTATTAAAAGTACAAAAAATACCATTTTAAACCCATCTTACACATTTGATAGTTTCGTTGTGGGAAGCTCTAACCAATACGCTTATACCGCCGCTAAATCCATTGCTGAAAAACCAGGCGTCATGTACAATCCTGTTTTTATTTATGGACCTACAGGACTTGGTAAAACGCACCTTATTCATGCTATTGGAAATTATGTACAAACAAAAGGTAAAATTGTTATTTATGCTACGATTGAACAATTTATGAACGACTTTACCTACAATCTTCGCAACCAATCGATGGATAGATTTAGAGAAAAATACCGTAATTGTGATGTTCTACTTATTGACGATACTCAATTTTTATCCAATAAAATTCAAACACAAGAAGAATTTTTCCATACATTTAACGAACTTCACTCTGCAGGAAAACAGATTGTTTTAACCTCAGATAAGCCACCAAAAATGATCAATGGACTTGAAGACCGTTTAAAAAGTCGCTTTGAATGGGGCTTAATTGCCGATATCGGTTTACCAGAGCTCGAAACCAAAATTGCTATTATTAAAAAGAAGTGTGAACTTGATGGTATCAATTTGGGAAGCGATATTGTCAATTATATTGCGGCTAATATGGGTGATAATATTCGTGAGATTGAAAGCGCCATCATTAATCTCAATGCGTATGCTTCTTTAATGCGTCAAGAGATCACCCTTGATTTTGCTAAAAACGTTATGCGTGAACAGATTAAAGAGCGCCGTGAAAATATCAGCCTTGAAGATATTATTCAAATCATTGCAAAAGATCTTAATATTAAACCAAGTGAAATTAAATCGACCAAACGTAGCAAAAATATTGTAGAAGCTAGACGTATTGGTATCTATTTGGCACGAACACTCACACCAAATTCTATGCCTTCACTTGCAACATACTTTGGAATGAAAGATCACACAGCCGTTTCACACAATATTAAAAAAATTAATGAACTAATTGAAACCAATGAATCCTTTAAACTCAAAGTTGAAGATCTAAAAAATAAAATTTTAACCAAACAAATGTAAAAAGTTTTGATGATAAACGTGATGAGATGTGAACAACTCATACTAAATCTTTCACGCGAATTGTCCCTATTTTGAGGTATAATGTTGATGTTTTCACAAATTCATCCCATTCTACTACTTCATCTATTTTAATTAAAATAATAAAAAGGAGACTCTATGAAAGTTTCAATTAAAAAAAGCATTTTAGAAAACATGTTGCTCAACATTCAACCTTATTTAGAAAAAAAAGACTTGAGTCAAATTACCTCTCATGTCTTACTTCTTACTAAAGAGGGTCAATTTACGCTTAAAGCAACCGATTATGAAATTGGTCTTTCTTACCATACTCCTGAAATTAAAATTACAACCGAAGGTAATGCAACTGCTAATGGTAAAAAACTTTTAGATATTATCAAAAGTCTAAAAGACGATGAAGTTGTTTTAGAAACTATCAATGATTACCTCTATATTAAACAGAATAGCTCCAAATTTAAACTTCCTATGCTTAATCCAATGGATTTCCCACCATTTCCAGAAATTGAAAATAAACCTAAATTTGACATCAACAGCAATACACTGGTTCGTTCCATTAAAAAAATAGCACCTGCTATTGATAGTAACAATCCAAAATTTGAACTTAATGGATCGTTGATTGATATAAAAGATAATAGCATTAACTTAGTAGCAACCGATACAAAGCGTTTGGCTATTGTTCAACTCGAACAACCAACAGAACATAACTTTACTTTGATTATTCCTAAAAAAGCAATTAGCGAAATTCAAAAACTCTTTTTTGACACTATTGAAATTTTTTACGATGAAAATACGCTTATTGCAAGTTCAGCTCATTTTACATTTTATACCAAACTTATTAATGGTAAATTTCCTGACTATGCACGCATTATTCCTAAAAATAAAAATTTTAGAATTCTACTTAATCGTGAATCTATGGTTGATGCTATTAAACAGATCTCAATCATTTCTCCTGAAATTAAAATCACCTTTAAACCTGAAAAAGTTGTCTTTGAGAGTTTAAATGATGATAATATCGAAGCAAAAACAGAAATTGATTTTAAAACGGGACTTGATAGTGATATTTACCTTGCAGTAAACAGTCGTTATGTTTTAGATTTTTTATCAAATATCGAAAATAGTAACTTTACCTTAGGCTTTAATGACAGTGGTCTTCCTTTCACATTAGAAAGTGATAATTTTATAACCATTGTTATGCCAATCATGATTTAAAAATTAAGCACACAGTGCTTGAGCTTACTGCTGAAGTAAACTCAGCGTTAGCGTAGCTTTTAGAGCTTTGCTTTAAAAGCGTGTAAAAGAATTATAATAAAGAAGCGGAGAAACTATGAGCAATTACGGTGCAGACAATATTAAAGTTTTAAAAGGCCTTGAAGCAGTAAGAAAACGTCCAGGTATGTATATCGGTGATACGAACATAAACGGTCTTCACCATTTGATTTATGAAGTCGTTGACAACTCTATCGATGAGGCAATGGCGGGTTATTGTGATCTCATCAAAGTTGAACTTACACGTGAGGGTTCATGTATCGTAACCGATAATGGTCGTGGTATTCCTGTTGGTTGGCATGAGGGTGAAAATATGTCAGCAGCCACTGTTGTTCTTACAGTTCTTCACGCAGGTGGAAAGTTTGATAAAGACACGTATAAAGTGTCAGGCGGTTTACACGGTGTTGGTGTTTCGGTTGTAAATGCACTTTCATCAAAACTGGTTGCAACGATCAAACGTGAGGGAAATGAGCATCGTCAAGAGTTTGCATGTGGTATTCCTCAAACACCACTTGATATTGTTAAAACAACGAACCGTACAGGTACAACGATTGAATTCTGGCCTGATGGTACTATTTTTGAAACAACAGAATTTCAATTTGAAATCTTAGCAACACGTTTCCGTGAACTTGCATACCTCAATCCAAAAATCACGATTGAACTTAAAGATCAAAGAGATGGACGTGCTGAAGTTTACCATTTTGAAGGTGGTATCAAACAGTTTGTTTTAGATCTTAATAAAAAAGAAAAAGTAGCCGAAGCTGTTCATTATACAGCAAGCGTTGAAGATGTTGAAGTTGATGTTGCAATGATGTACAACTCAACATACAGTGAAATTGTTTATTCGTTTGTTAACAACATTAAAACCATTGATGGTGGAACCCATGAGAGTGGTTTTAGAGCTGGTCTTACACGTGCAATTACGAACTATATCTCTTTAAATGCTGGTATTCGTGAAAAAGATGTCAAAATCACAGGTGATGATGTTCGTGAAGGTTTGATTGCAATTGTGAGTGTAAAAGTTCCTGAGCCTCAATTTGAGGGACAAACAAAGGGTAAACTCGGAAGTTCTTATGTTAAGCCAATTGTACAAAAATTGGTGTATGAACAACTGGTTAAATACTTTGAAGAAAACCCAATCGAAGCAAAAGCGATTATGAACAAAGCCCTTGCTGCAGCAAGAGGTCGTGAAGCGGCTAAAAATGCTCGTGATCTCACACGTAGAAAAGATGCTATGAGCATTGGAACACTTCCTGGAAAATTAGCAGATTGTCAAAGTAAAGATCCTTCTGCATGTGAACTTTACCTTGTAGAGGGCGATAGTGCGGGTGGTTCTGCAAAACAAGGACGTGATAGAGTTTTCCAAGCAATTTTACCACTCAAAGGTAAAATCCTTAACGTTGAAAAAAGTCGTTTAGATAAGATTTTAAAATCGGATGAAATTAAAAATATGATCACAGCTTTAGGATGTGGTATTGGTGATGAATTCAATGAAGAAAAACTTCGTTATCATAAGCTAATCATCATGACCGATGCGGACGTTGATGGTAGTCACATTCAAACCCTTCTTTTAACGTTTTTATTCCGTTTCTTACGTCCTGTCGTCGATAATGGTTATGTCTATTTAGCACAACCACCACTTTACCGTTACAAAAAAGGTAAAAAAGAGATTTATCTTAAAGATGACCATGAAATGAATGCCTTTTTAATTGAATCTGGTATGGATAGCATTGATATCGAGGGTATTGGTACAAATGATTTGGTTGATTTCTTCAAAATCATTTCTGCATATAGAGGTATTTTAAAAGAGCTTGAAAAACGTTTTTCTATGATTGAAGTCATTCGTTATTTGATTGAAAATCCAGATCTGATTACACTTCCTTCTGCAGAGCTCTTTAAAGAGATTGAGAAGTTTATAAAAGCCCTTGGTTATAACATTCTTAACCATTATATTAATGACGAGAGCGTTCACCTCTTTATTCAAACCAATGATGGTTTGGAAGAGTTGCTTTTAGATGAATCATTCTATACAAACCCACTTTATGAAGAGGCACGTTATATTTATACCAAAATTGTTGAGCGCGATTTTGATGTTTTTGATGGACGTGATCCTGTTGAAGTTCTTGATGAAATTGAAAAAAATGCTAAAAAAGGCGCTTATATTCAGCGTTATAAAGGTCTTGGTGAGATGAACCCAGAGCAATTATGGGAAACAACTATGAATCCTGAAAACAGACGATTATTGCAGGTTAAAGTTGAAGATGCAGAAGCAGCAAGTGAGACATTTACCCTCTTTATGGGCGATGAAGTTGAACCTCGCCGTCAGTACATTCAAGACCATGCAAAAGATGTAAAACACTTGGACGTTTAATGCTCTATTCTGAGATAAAGGAGAGAGAAAATCGATTTAAAACAGCTCTTAAAATCGCTTTTCCACTCCTGCTTCTCATAGGCATTTTTTTTCATGCTTTTCAACTTTTTTCGCACACTTCCATTAATTTTTTCCTTCTCGTTTTATTAATTCCTATTTATGTGTATTATACGGTTTATTTGATCTATCATGGTTTTCAAACAACCTTGATTGATCCTATAACAAAAACATTCACAAGAGACGAAATTCTTACTAAAATACAAAAAATAAATGACCCAGAAAATACAACT
>CAYXNJ010000015.1:0-49261 GCA_964466465.1 uncultured Sulfurospirillum sp. | reverse complement strand
TGTGAAAGCGAAAATTAACACTATATTTTACTCTCTTAAATACTGATGATTTATAATAAAAGGAGAATAATGAAAATTTCAACAACAATTCTTATGGCTTTAGTTCTGTCTTTAATGATGCTAGGTGTCTCTATTATTGGTCTCTCTTACATTAATACACAGAAAAATACAGAGATTTTTTTACAAGAATATGGAAGTAGTGCTTACTCGTTTCATGAAAACGAACTCAAAACAGTTATGGAAGTAATTCTCACTACAACAAATTCTATCTATAAAGCAGGAAAAATTAAAGGTCATAGTGACGAACAGATTAAAAAAGATATTTTGGATGAACTGGATATTCTACGCTTTTTTAACGATAAAAGTGGTTATATTTTTGTCTATGAAACAAATGGTACAAATGTGTTAATGCCTGTCAACAAAACCCTTCAAGGTGAAAATTTGATACACCTTAAAGATAATAATGGTGTTTTCTACATTAAAGAACTGATAGCCAAAGCACAATCAGGCGGAGGTCTTGTGAAATATAGCTTCCCAAAGAAACAAGGAAGCGACCCCTCTCCAAAATTTTCGTATGCTCTCTCATTTGAGCCTTTCCATTGGACTTTAGGTACGGGTATCTATGTTGATAACGTACAAGAAAACATCACTAACATTCACCAAAAGATTGAAAAAAATGTGAAAGAACAGATTCAGTATTTTCTTCTTATATCAATCATGCTAATTGCGCTTAGCATTGCTATCACAATGTTTTTTATTAAGAAAATGGTTTCAACACCTATTAACAATCTCATACAAAGAGCCGATAACCTCTCTAGTGGTGATGGAGATCTTACACAAAAGCTTGAAGTTGTTGGCAACGATGAGATAGCAATTGCTAGTAGTAGCATCAATCGTTTTATTGAAAAAGTACGTATCTTAATCAGTGAAGCAAAAAATCTCTCAAGTGAGAACTCCTCCATTGCTCACGAACTCTCCTCAACGTCTCTTCAAGTTGGACGTGCTGTCGAAACATCAATGCAAATTGTAGGCAATACTACAACAAAAGCGAGCACTCTTAAAGAAGAGATTCATCAAGGTGCAGATGAAGCAAAAGAGGCGAAACATGAACTCATCAAAGCCAATACATTTTTAAATGAAGCAAATCATGCCATCTTGGCTTTGACGCATGATATTCAAGAGAGTGCAACAACTGAAATTGAACTTGCTCATAAAATTCAACAATTAAGTAATGATGCTGAACAAGTTAAAGAGATTTTAGTCGTTATTGGTGATATTGCCGATCAAACCAATCTTTTAGCTCTCAATGCGGCTATCGAAGCAGCACGTGCAGGTGAGCATGGTCGTGGCTTTGCCGTGGTTGCGGATGAAGTACGAAAACTAGCAGAACGTACACAAAAGAGCCTTCAAGAGATCAATGCGACTATCAATGTCATCGTTCAAGCTATTGTCGATAGTAGCGATAAAATGACTATAAATTCTAAAAAAGTAGAGTCATTATCACTCACAGCAAGCGCAGTAGAAACCAAAATTCACACATTGCTTGATGTAATGCGTACTGCAACGATCGTGTCAGATAAAACCGTCGAAAATTATCTCAATACAAGTCATAACATTACTACCATGATAACCGATGTCTCGCAGATAAACGATATATCTAGTGAAAATGCTAGAAGCGTAGAAGAAATTGCAGGAGCAGCTGAACACCTCAACAAAATGACAGAAATGCTTAATCTTAAGCTCTCTGAGTTTAGAACTTAATTTTTTGGGCATAAAGGATTTGGTTATTTGACCAAATCCTTATATTCGTGTTTAAAATGCGCTACTTTAGGCGAAACTACAAACATACAATAACCTTGATTTGGGTTATTTTTGAAATAGTCTTGATGGTACGCTTCCGCTTTGTAAAAAATTTCCAAAGGCTTCACTTCTGTTACGATTGGTTTGGTAAATTTACTCGAAAACTCTTTAATCGAAGCTTCTGCTTGCTCTTTTTGTTGTTCGTCATGGTAAAAAATAACCGAGCGGTACTGCGTTCCTACATCATTTCCTTGGCGATTAAGTGTGGTTGGGTCGTGAATCAACCAAAAGATTTTCAGCAATGCCTCATACGAAATAACCCTTGGATCAAACGTGATTTGTACCACCTCAGCATGACCTGTTGTACCGCTACACACCTGCTCATATGTTGGATTTTTCACCTCACCACCTGCGTAACCACTCACGACATCTAAAACACCTCTTGTCTCTTCAAAAACAGCTTCTAAACACCAAAAACACCCACCACCAAAGGTTGCCACTTCTTGTTTCATTGATGCCTCCTTCGCATTTGCATCGTTTATAAACACCATTAACATAAGAGTCAAAAAGAGTATTTTTTTCATTCAAAACTCCTTTTTTGTACGATTATAGCATGCTCATATAAAAGCCACTCTGTGCCGTTTTGAGTAATTTAATTATGTTATAATAAACAAAAAAATAGGGGTAATGCTCAATGAAAAAAATCCCCTCACTGCATGTAACACAAAACAATGAAAGTTTTACAGTTATGCTGCAGGGTGCATGGGTAAAAGAATCCATTCAAAAACTCGAACTAGCATTAAATGCACTAACATGCCAACCCAAGATGAATTACACGTTTGATCTCTCGGGTATCAGCGATTTTGACACACATGGAATTATGCTAATTTTGCACTATGTCAAAAAGTTTGAAGCACAGCAATGTTCAATTAGCAAAATAGGAGCCAATGAATCTTTAGAAAAACTCCTCATTATTTGTGAGCAACACTACCCACAAGAAAAAATTATTGAGAAAAAAGAAAATTTTCTTCTTTCATACCTTGAAAATATTGGAAAAGATATGTTTGAAGGCTATAAAACGCTCTCTTCTTTCTTTTCATTTACAGGAGAGCTTACACATTATGTGATTGCTGCTTTTTTAAAACCTTTGAACATTCGCCTTAAAGCAACACTGTATCATATAGAGCAAAGTGGTGCTGGCGCTTTGCCTATTATTTTACTCACCTCTTTTTTAATCGGAATTGTCATTGCTTATCAAGGTGCAACACAGCTTGAAAAATTTGGCGCTAACATCTTCATTGTTGAGATGGTAACCATTTCAGCGGTACGTGAGTTAGCCCCACTTCTTACTGCTATAGTCGTAGCGGGGCGGAGTTCTTCAGCCTATACTGCACAAATCGGTGTTATGAAAATTACCGATGAAGTCGATGCTATGAGTGCTATGGGTTTTTCTCCGTGGAATTTCTTGGTTTTACCACGTCTTTTTGCACTTATTCTATCGTTGCCTCTTCTGGTCTTTTTTGCCGATGTCGTTTCAGTGTTTGGTGGTATGGTTATCGCTAGTACAAAGTTAGATGTTAGCTTTGTAGAATTTATCGACCGTATTAAACAAACGGTGGCACTCAAACACCTGATCATTGGACTGATTAAAGCCCCTATTTTTGGCTGTATTATCGCAACTATTGGCTGTTTTCGTGGATTCCAAATCGATAGTAGTACGGAGAGTGTTGGTAAATACACCACCATCAGTGTGGTTAATGCCATTTTTTGGGTTATCGCCATTGATGCTGTTATTTCTGTCCTGCTTACGGAGCTTGGGCTATGAAAAATCATGTGATGATAGAAGCCAGAGACGTTGTAACACGTTTTGGCAAACATGTTATTCATGATGGTGTGAGTTTCAAAATTCACAAAGGGGAAATTTTTGGACTTCTAGGCGGTAGTGGTAGTGGTAAAACAACCCTGCTTCGCGAGATGATCATGCTTCAAAAAACAAGTGATGGAGCGATGCTTGTTTTGGGAACCAATGTTATGACAACATCCTCTAAAATGGCTCAAAAATTGAGACAAAAATGGGGTGTGCTTTTTCAATTTGGAGCACTCTTTACCTCTTTAACGATTTTGGAAAATGTAGCCATTGCAATGAAAGAGTACACCAACCTTCCCGATTGGTTGATCGAAGAATCTGCTTTGATGAAACTCTCCATGGTGGGACTCCCTCCTAAAGTTGCCAATATGTACCCTTCTGAACTGAGCGGCGGTATGAAAAAACGAGCGGGACTAGCTAGGGCTCTTGCACTTGATCCAAAGCTTCTTTTTTTAGATGAGCCTACATCGGGGCTTGATCCACAAAGTGCGAGAGCGTTTGATGAACTCATTGTGACTCTGCGCGATACACTGGGTATCACAGTCGTCATGGTCACACACGATAAAGACACCATTGCAAATGTACTCGATCGGTTTGTGATTTTAGGTAATAAAAAAGTACAATTTGAAGGCACTATGGACGTTTTAAAACAGACCACTGACGACGAATTGAAAAAATTTTTAAGTTGAGGCAAAAATGGAAAATAGGCTAAGTTATATTTTAGTAGGAGCATTTGTTTTTGTGTTGCTCATTGGAGGCGTTTTTTCCATTCTTTGGCTTGGGAATTATTCTGATGAGGGTACTTTTAAATTTTACAAAGTTGCCACTAAAGAGTCTGTATCGGGGCTCAATGAAAAAGCTCCTGTTAAACTTAGAGGTGTACAAATTGGTGAGGTACGAAGCATCACCATCAATCCTAAAAATGCAGAAGAAGTTTTAGTTTTAATTCGTGTTCAAGATGATGCACCTATTAAAGAAGACACCTATGCGACGATTGAAGCCCAAGGTATTACAGGGCTTAGTTTTATTCAGCTACAAGGTGGAACCAATGAAGCAAAAGATCTTAAAACCAATGGTAAGGCAGAAGAGTATGGCATTATCTATTCTCGTCCATCGACATTTTCAAGACTCGATAAAACCATTACATCGCTAAGCCAAAAAGCGGAAATGATTTTTGAGAGAGCCGAAGCGATTATGAGTGAAAAAAATGTTAAAAATCTTGAAATCATCATTGAGAATAGTGCAAAAATAGCAGAATCTACCAGTAAAACAATGGCAAACATTGAAGCACAAAATAAAGAAATTAACCAGCTCTTACACGAAGCAACCGCAGCGGCTCGTGGTGTTAAAGATATGTCTTATTCCTTTAGAACAGCTATTGATGACACAGGTGTTGATACGATGAATAAAGTCAGAGAAGCCTCCAAAAGTGTTTCAACCGTTATGGGAGGTCTCAATCAAAAAATAGAAAAAGGTGCATTTGATGTAGATCTTTTGGTAAAAGAAAATCTTATGCCTCTGCAAAAAACCCTTCAAGAACTCAGTGTCCTTGTTAATGAAACCAAAGACTTAGTAAGTAACCTCAAAGATAGCCCAAGTGATCTTCTCTTTAAAGAAGAGACTATCCAACCTGCTCCAAATGAACGATAAAGGAAAGAGAATGAAACAGACACTCCTTGCAATTTTTACTTTAATACTCCTTAGCGGTTGTAGCGTTAAAGAGACTTCTTTAAAGCCTTACAGCTATACGCTAGAGCCGATGCTCAAATTAGAGCGCTTTAGTGAGCATAACAAAGACGTTCTCAAAGTTGCTTACATTGATGCACCAAGTGGACTCAATACAAGAGCAATCTTATACAAAAAAGATGGTGCAATGCAGCCTTACAAATACGGTACGTGGAGTGAAACGCCCACATTAAAACTGCAGCACCTCATCACGGAAGCACTCATGGATCAACATCACTTTAGCTCTGTTATTGCAGGAACATCCATGGCATCAAACAATCTTGTTTTAGAGCCTGTTCTTCAAAATTTTGAAGAAGTCTTCCGTGAAGATGGCAGCTCATACGTACATGTGAGCCTTCGTTTTCGCGTGGTTGAGATCAAAAGTGGCGAAATGCTAGGCAGTGTTAAACTCTCTTCTAAAAAAGAGGTAACCAATACGAGTGGTGCAGCAGGTACGGTTGAAGCATTCAATGCAGCTACCGCTGAAGTCATCAAAAGCTTATCTTTGTGGATCAACGAGGTACGCAAATAAACCATGAAAAAAATCTTCTTTGTGTGGTTATTGTTATGCTCAATACTTTTAGCAAAAACAGACTTCAGCGAAATGAGCACAGAAGAGCTCATCGCGCTTATCGGTTATGTTGATCAGAGCAAAGAAGAACGCTTTTATCAAGAGCTGGATAAACGAGTTGGACAGATGAGTGAAGAACAAAAAACACTTTACGAAGATGATAAAAAAAGGAGAGACCATGTCCAAAACTAAACTTCTCCTTTTAGAAGATGACCTCAATCTTAGCGAAACTGTATGTGAATTTCTAGAATCCAAAGGGTATGATGTTACACCCATATACGATGGAGAAGAAGCAGAAACACTCATCTATGAGCATCAATTTGATCTTTTTTTGCTCGATGTCAATGTTCCTTCACTGAACGGCTTTACACTTCTTTCTACCATTCGCAAAGAAGGCAATACAACTCCTGCTATCTTTCTCACCTCACTCAATGCTATTGAAGATCTAGAACACGGATACGAAAGTGGCTGCGATGACTACTTGCGCAAACCGTTTGCACTTAAAGAGCTCCTTTTTCGTATTGAAACCATTTTAAAACGTGAGTTTTTTCATGCCCCTAGCCCTAAAATACGCATTGATGAAGGTATAGAGTATGACTCACTAGGTAACCAATTGTTAGTTCACAATCACGCAGTTCAACTTCAAAATAAAGAGGCAAAATTACTCAAACTCTTTTTACAAAAGAAAAATGAGATTATCAGCCATGAGATGATTATGGCACACTTATGGGAATACGACGAACAAGGCAGTGACGATACCCTTCGCACTTACATCAAAAATCTTCGTAAAATTATGGGGAAAGACCGCATTGTTAGCATTAAAAAACTGGGATATAAATTTACGCTCGCGTGAGAAGAAAACGCTTAGGTCGTTTTTACTTCTCTATGCTTTTTTAACCCTACTTATTTTAGCGTTTGTTGCTTTTTTGTACTATGGCTTAGAGCGCGATTTGATGCTTCAACACCAAAGAGAAACTCTCTCCAATCTGACAAATGAACAGATTACTAGGTTAAAAACACTCCATGTTACGTTTGACAAAGACCAAACCTATCCTCGGGATGAGCGTTTTAACTCTGCCATTTATGATAGCAGCCTCAAGCAAATCTTCTCAACATTAAACGCTAAAAAAGTCAATCTTTATGAAGATATTTACCTCAAAAACAACCATATTTACTTTGTCAAAGAGCTAGAATCTTACTATTTAGGCGCACGCTACATTGTTATTGAAGTACCTGAGCCATCTTCGTGGGACAAAAAAGTGTTTCACAAACTGTTAGGGTATGGCGCATTAATTTTCACTGTTTTAGTCATTATTGGTTATTTCCTTCTCAATCTGTTATTAAGACCTATGCGAGACACCATTGCTCTTTTAGATCGTTTTATTAAAGATACAACACATGAGCTCAACACCCCTGTAAATGCCATCCTAACCAATATTGAAATGATTGATACGCAAACCCTTGATGAAAGCCTTCTTAAAAAAATAAGGCGCATTACCATTGCCTCTAAAACCATTTCAAATCTTTATGATGATTTAACCTATTTAGTGCTCTCTCATCACATCCTCTCTCAAGATGTAGAAGTTGATCTGAAAGTTCTCATTGAAGAGCGGTTAGAGTATTTTTCACTTCTGTTTGAATCAAAAAAAATTGAGCTTTTTCCTACTCTTGAAGAAGATGTTTTCCTTACCATTGATCGTAAAAAAATGGCTAAATTAATCGACAATATTCTCTCCAATGCTATCAAATACAACAAAATAGGTGGTTCAATCCATATCAGTCTTACCAAAAATGAGATTGAAATTAAAGACAGTGGCAGAGGTATTGAAAAAAATAAAATCAATCAAGTTTTTGAGCGCTATTCACGTTTTGATCGAAGTGTTGGAGGCTTTGGTATTGGGCTTAGCATCGTTGCTGCTATCACCAAAGAATATGGTTTACACATAACTATTAACTCTATTGTTCAAGAAGGAACAACAGTGAGGATTTCATGGTAAAAAAATTGCTTCTTGTAACAATCCTAACCTCATGCGTCTTTGCAAGAACAGGTGTGTACGAAAAAAATTGTATTCCGTGCCATGAAGATATGGCAGTTAAAATTGATAAATTTTTTTATCGTTATTTGCTCAAATACAGCAGTGAAGTCGAAGTGAAAAACGCGATGAAGAGCTACCTCAAAAATCCTAAAGCTGAAAATTCTATCTTAGTGGATGGACTTATTAACCGCTTTGGTGTGAAGAAAAAAACAACACTCAATGATGAGCAACTACAAGAAGCACTCGATACCTACTGGGATCAATACCAAGTTTTTGATAAATTAAAATAATTACTTTTTTATTTCACAATAAATTCACTTTTAATCTATATAATTCTTCTATTATTCTTATAAGGAGTTACAATGAAAAAGGTATTGTTCTTGGCAAGTCTTGTATGTGCTACATCTATTTTTGCAGCAGATGGTGAAACACTGTTTAAAACCTGTGCAACCTGTCATGGTGCAAAAGCAGAAAAAGCGGCTCTTAACAAATCGCAAATTATTGCAGGATGGGATGTTGCTAAAATCACAGCTGCCCTTAATGGGTACAAAGATGGTACCTATGGTGGTCCATTAAAGGGTACAATGACACCACAAGTTAAAAACCTCAGCGCTGATGATATTAAAGCACTCGCTACTTATATCTCAACCATCAAATAAATCATTATGAAGGGAATATGACATTCCCTTCATCTCTTCTTTTTCCTATTCATCTCTTTTTTAGGTATTAGACTGCTTTTTTACATCCTCTAAATTTAACATTAAATTAACACTGATATGTCATTCTTTTATACAAGGAAATTTTTAGTTTTGAAGTGCCGCTTACCCGAGTTGATCGCCAAACCTACATCGGGTAAGCACAACGTGCTTGTTGCAACGTGGAAAAATTGTACTCCAATAAGGCTTAAAACTTAAGTCTATTCTCGCGTTACTACAGCACTTTTTTACAGATATAAATTAAAAATAACACGTAAGGGCAGAGATACCTCCACCTCTTGATGTTTATGCTATGTCACAAAAATAGTCCCATCAGGAGCTCTGCCTTTATGTGTTATTTTTAAATCTTTAAGGAGGTGTTAGGTGGAATTATTAGGGTTATACCCATTATTCTATTTTCCGCAAATTGGTTCAGCTTGGCTGATGGGCATCACAGGCACAATTCACATTATGGCATCACACACATCAGTGGGTGCAGCGATGTTATTTGCTTTTTTGGCATACAAAGCCTACAAAGAAGATCGTCCTGAACTGTATGACTATATGAAAAAATACGGAATGTTTCTGGTGATTTTTTCCTATGTTATTGGTTCCATCACAGGTCCTGGTATCTGGTACACAGCTACGGCTGCTAGTCCTCGTGGTATTAGTGCGCTTATTCATAACTTTGTTTGGGTATGGGCGACGGAATGGGTCTTTTTTATTGTTGAGGTTATTGGTGTTTTCACACTCATCTATACTATTGGTAAGATTGACCGTAAAACACATCTTAAACTGACATATATGTTTGCACTCGCCTCTGTTTCAACGCTTTTTCTCATCATCGGTATCATCAGCTTTATGATGTGGCCAGGTACAGAAGCATGGTATCAGACAGGTTCAGCCAGTGACGCTTTTTTTGGGGTCAATACCTTCCCACATATGTTTATTCGCATCGGGTTTATGATTTTGATGTCAGCAGTAGTTGGATTTGTCATCTCTGGAAGTCTTAAAGATCAAGAACTTCGCAGCGAACTAACACGCAAACTCGCCATGGTTGGGCTTGCAGGTGGACTTGTTATTTTAATGAGCTTTATTTGGTATGTCCAAACTCTTCCGCAAAATGCGTGGGATCTCTTTCATGCTGTTTTATGGGCACAAAATAAAATGACTCGTATCATCATCGTTGCTATCGTTGCAGGCTACTTACTGCTTGCGCTTGCGCTTCCTCGTACGATAAGCACGCCTATTGCATCAATCATGCTTATTGTTATTGCCGTCATTGGCTTATGGCCAGGGGAGAAAATGCGTGAAAGTATGCGAAAGCCTTATGTTGCAGGGCGCTATATCTATAGTAACCAACTTATTGGTCGTGATGTTCCTGGTAAAAATGTCAAATCAGAAATGGCACTGGTCGCAGAAAAAGGGTTATTAAAACTTAGCCCATTTATTCCTGAGCGTCTTCGTACGATTACACCTGAAAACGAACTCGAAGCTGGAAAACTTATCGCGAAACTTGCATGTTCGAATTGCCATTCGCTTGAGCGTGGCGCTCCATTTAGACCGCTTCCTGACCTCTTCCTTGGTCAAGATGCAGAAACCGTAGAATTAGTGTTAAATGATGTTGTCGCTGCAGGCGTGCGAAGCTATATGCCTCCAACAAAATTACCAGCACACGAAACCAAAGCGTTAGCAACATGGATTGCTACACAAAATAAATAGGAGAAAACGATGGATATGTCTCTTGTACTACATGCGTTACGCGATCCTGCGGGCGTACCTTTTTATCCTGTTGTCTTTCAAGCATTGTATATTCTAACATGGGCATTACACATTGCGTTTGTTCTGTTAGCACTTGGAGGTATGACACTTTCACTCATTGGAAATATGAAAAAAGCAATCGATGAAAATTGGAAACTTTTAACTTCTCATTTGGTTCAAGTCACAAAAGTAAGTGTTTCGATGCTCATTTTACTCGGTATCGCTCCCTTACTTTTTACCCAAGTTATTTACGATCCAAACTGGTACGTCACCAATACCCTCTCAGGTCTTTGGGTCGTTATCTTTATCTATGCCCTTCTTGCGGGCTATAGTCTTTGGTATTGGTTTTACTATGCCAATAAAAATGGGAACTCCAGTGCGCTTCTTATCGGTGTTTTATCACTCATTGCGATGGTCTTTTCAGGTGTTTTAATGAACGCATTTGCTTATGAATCCCTCCAAGTAGAACAATGGATGAGCTGGTATGCTCCAAACGGCGTCATTGATACTTCAGGAACCTCTTTGCATATCAGTCTTCCACGTCTCGCATTTATGGTCTCTCTTTCAGCGCCAGTTGTGGGTATTTTCCTACTCAACTATGCAGACTATTTTGCAAAACACAGTGACTATACAGCTACTTACATTACCTTCGTGCGTTCACTTGGGAAAAAAATTGCTATCGGTGGCTTACTGATCAGTGCCATTTTATTTGCTCTCTGGGTCTTAACACTCAATATGCTTTTACACCCTTTAGTTCTTGCAATTGTTGTGTGTGTTCTCATTCTGCTTGGAATGGTTGCCAAAGGAAGTAACAGCTACATCATAACACTTGTTTTGGTCGTTACAGCACTTTTGATTTCAACACTTCGTGAAGTAATTCGTATGAATATTATGAGTAAATACAGTTATAGTATTTATGACTATGCGATGAATATTGACTGGCCTTCTGTCATTATGTTCCTCACAACATTTGTTGGCGTTGGGTTTACAGCGGTTGGCTTTATGCTCACTCTTGCATGGAAAGCGGGACGTACGAAAGGGGTTTATACGGCTGATGCAACGGTAACAAAACTTGCCAATGCAACAGTGGGTATAACGATTATTTGGGCGGGAGTTTTTCTTGTATGGGGCATTCTAACCGTCTTTAAAAATCTTTTCTAATCTCCTAAAAACATGAAGCTATCATAGCTTCATGTTTTTACATATATGCCTTTAAAAGGCAAAATCCCCACACAACAACGAAAATCACAATACTTAAAAAAACAACAGCACTGCCAGCATCTTTAGCGCGTCCTGCCATTTCATGGTACTCTAAAGTCACTAAGTCTGTTACACGTTCAATAGCACTGTTCATCGCTTCTGCTAAAGGCATTCCCATCAATGCAATAAACATTAAAAGTTTATAGGAAAGCTCTAAGGGTATTAAGAAAATCACAGGCAGTAAACACACCACAATGATAAGTTCCATACGAAAAGAGGTTTCATTGGCAGTAATATCTCTTAGCCCTTTAAGTGCATACGTTGTATTTTTAAAAAAATGATATTTTGGTTGATTCCTCACACTAAGCCTTTACTTTTGTTGGTATTGTAGTATATCTTTTGTCTTATCATAAAGCGCTGTTTGAACTCCCATGACACCTAAAATGGTGTGAAAGAGATTGTCATGAGAGTACTCTTCTCCCGCTTTTTTTCGTAATGTTTGCACATCGATACGTTCTTTGCTTTTCTCACCAAACCACATCAATGCCCCTACATGCGTCTGCTCATCTGGTGCCATAAAGTAGGGTATTCCATGTAAATAAAGACCCTTTTCACCTAATGATTCACCATGATCTGCCATATAAATCATCGAAGTTTGAAAGTTTGTGTCATTTTGTTTTAAAAATGCAATGGTTTTAGAGAGAAAATAATCGGTATATAAAATCGCATTGTCATACGCATTACCAATCTCTTCTGAACTGCATTTTTCAACTTGATTGGTTTGACATACAGGTGTAAATTTCTCAAACGCTTTAGGATAACGCTTATAATACGCAGGTCCATGGTTGCCCATTTGATGAAGAACAATCACAATATCGCCTTTTTGAGCATCTACATACTCTTGCAATCCCACTAACATGCCCTCATCACGGCACTCTTCATCACATAGCGTATTATTTTGAGATGATCGATAGTCCTGATAAGCAACGCGCAATGCAACCCCTTTTGAATCTGAATTATTATCTCTCCATAAAATACTTGCACCACTGTGTTTGAGAACATCCAGAACATTTTCGACTGATTTTGCTTCTTTGTCACTGTAATTTTGACGCTCTAAAACAGAAAACATACACGGTACAGAAATAGCCGTTGACGTTCCACACGAATAGACATTGGAAAAATTAACAATCTCCTCTTTTTGCAACAGTGGGTTCGTTTGTCTCTCATACCCATTCAGCGAAAAACGATTGGCACGTGCCGCTTCTCCCACCACCACAATCGTTAATTTTCGTTCCCCCTCTTCCATTTTTTTCGCATCTAAGCCAATCTGCTTGAGGGTTGTCTCTTTTTTATAAAATGTATTGTAGATATATTTACCAGTTGAATAGAGACAAAACGTTGGATTTGTATAGTAACGAAGAGGTTTATTTTCTCTAAAAAATGAGGTGTAAAAACGATTGAATGAAAAAAGCATCACAAGCGATAAAAGCACCATCAGCGCGATACATTTTACTTTACCCCAAACTTCTTCGCTAAAACTTCCATAAACAACGGGCGCACGGTAAATCACAAGCGAAGGAATGATTCCTAAAAAGAAAAAATAGGCTAAGAGTTTCCAATTGAGCAGATCCATTGACTCATTGACATTGGTTTCCATCGTATTTTGAATCATACTCTCATCAAGAATCACGTTATATGTGTTCATAAAATAGTTTGTCAATGAAGCAATTAAAACCAAGACAATTAAGAATGCTTTGAGGGTATAACGACTGCTTAAAAGTGTGACTAACACCGTAATAACCGCTGTTAAAACGACCCCTAAAGAGAGTAAAAAGCCTATATTGGAGAAAGAGAACTCATAAACTTCTGTGACGTGTTTAAAAAAAGAGATATTATCAGCAAGCACTAAAAAAAGTGCTACGATCACTATAAGTCTATTACTGGTTAATTTAAATTGCATCCATTCTCACTTGAAATTTCTTTTTGCCTCTAAAGTATAGTTTAGTTTTTTAAACAAATATTTTTTGCCACGTACCACTTCACAATCGCCATCGTCGAATAGCTCATTTCTCGCTGTTCAAAAGGAATAGAAGCAATACGCATTTTAGAACTTATCACACCACTTACCAACGTTAAAAAAAGAAAGAAGGCAATGCCTATCCAAGGATTGTACGCATAACCTATCCAAAGACCTACAAAAAGTGGTACAAACGTCAATGTGCCATAAAGAACGAACATAACAGTTCGACACCAAAATCCATGGATTTTTGGGACAAGTTCTATAACAGGTGGTAATTCATCCATCGGCTATTTGAGGTTGGTAAAATTGACAGGGAAATCAAAATCACACGCACGAATGGCTTTAATCGCCTCTTGTAAATCGTCAATAGATTTTCCTTCAACGCGCACGACATCACCTCGAATGGATGCTTGGACTTTAAGTTTAAGATCTTTAATTTCTTTCACAATTTTTTTAGCATCATCACTTGATATGGCATCCACAATACTCACAGTTACTTTCACTTTCGCGCCACCTGCTGGCTCACGTTTACTTTCTTTAAGGGCTTTAGACGAGATATCCCGCTTAATCGCTTCAGAAATCAATGCATCAACCATTGCATCGGCTTTACTATCACTTGTTGTTAACAATGTAACTGTCTTCGCCTTTTCATTGTGTTCAAATTCACATGTAATGCCCTTAAAATCCCATCTATTGGTGATCACTTTTTTAGCTTGCTCATATGCATCTTTAAATTTTTGCTTGTCAATCTCAGCACTAATATCAAAACTGTGCTCTTTCGCCATTTTATCTCCTTATACTATGTTAGTCTTTAATGCGGTGACCCACAAATTTTGAGAAGTTTTCCATAATGAGCCCTCCTCTTCTAAATCCAAGCCCACACCCCTCATACGCAAAGAAAACACCCGCTTGGTAGGATCTGCCTTCACTGTCTTTTGGAAGCTCTACATATTCTTGGTAAATAGGTTTGAAGTTGCCATATTCGCCTTCTGTTTTAGCCATAATAGACATATCATCATTATAGATAACCGTGTTGGCACCTTCTCGTCCAAAAGCTCTTTTTTCAACCTGCTTTTTGCCTTTGAGTGGCTCAAATGAAGTCTCAAGCAATAGTGGATGATTAGGGAAAAGATCCCACAACACTTTCATAAATGCTTTGCTTTGAAACAAGAGTGTATAAGCAGGATTGAGGATAATTGCTCGTTGCTCTTGTACAATTTCATCAAGAAGAAGTGCCAAATCACCCTCTTCTATCGCGATGTTTTCCCAAGGAACCAATTTGAACCAAAATTCAAAGTTCTCATCGCCTTTAAAAATGCCCTCGCTTCCACTAAAGCCTACCTCATCAACATATGCAAAGTCCGTATGGAATCCAGCCTCATTGGCTGCACTTTGAAGCAGTCTTGTCGTATTTTCATCTTCAATATTTCCACGAATGGAAGAGAAGAGAATTTTCCAGCCATCATAGTATTTTGCGAAATCTTCAGTATTGCCCCCAAGGACAACAAGGCGTTTGAAATTCTCTTTAAGTGCTTCAAAAACGGTATTAAACTGCTTTGCTTCATCCATACCATTCGCTTTAAGCATTGCCCATTGAATGATGGCTGTTTCATAAAGCGATGTTGGAGTGTCTGCATTAAACTCCAAAAGTTTTATAGGTTTACCATCCACACCACCTGCAAAGTCAAAACGACCATAGAGATGCCAATGAACATCATTTGACCATGAATTCTTAATCAGTTCTACTAAATTAAAGGGGATATTGAGTTCATGGAAAAGATTGTTTTCAATCACATATTGCCCTGCTTCTGCAAACATATCATAAAGCTCATTAGACGCTTCATAGTACGCTTCTACTTCATCATTGCGGACAAGCACTAACTCATCTGCAACATACGATGTTTTATCTGCATCCGTATGCCAATAAAAACCAATCGATTCTAAAAATTCTTTACTTAAAGGTTTAACTTTTTCTACATGTAACATACTTAACTTCCTGAGCTAGTTGGGGTACTTGAACTACTGGTTCCACTTGATGATGACGTGCTACTTCCTGAGCTTGAGCCAAAGAAACCACTACTTTTAGTTGCCGTACTTGTCGTCGATGTGGACATTGGTTTATTGAAACTGGTGGTGCTCCTTGAATAGGCTTGTGGAGATTTATAGGTTGTTGCACGTTGATTTTGATAATTTTGGTTATTGAAAAGCTTCCCTCCAATCCAACTACCAATCATCGCTCCAGCAATACTTGAAAGCAAAACGCCCCCTAATCCCATTTGACCAGAGCTCATATTAGGATTTGTTAAAGCCGATGTATTGTTATCAATTTTTGCTGCCTCTTCTTTTACCAGTGCGTCAATCTCTGCTTGAGACAAAATGCGTTCGCTTCCATCAGGCTTGCGTACAATCACACGTGTTGTTGAACTTGGATACTCTTCTGCAATTTTATACTCACCAGGAGCAATTTCATCGACAATAACCAGTGCTCCTTGTGTTTTGGCTGCGTCTGCTAAAACATTTTTATTGTCATCTTTTTGTTCACACCCTTGCATACTAGCGATAACAAGCACTCCCATACCGCCAGCAATCATATAATCTGAAATTTTACGTATATACTTCATCTCTTATTATTCTCCCAATATCTCTTTAAGCTTTTTCCCTTTTTTAATAAACAGTTTGCCATTTTTATCCATGACATCATTTAACTGCCCTACTTTTCTACCAATCTTATCACTAATGTGTTGTTTCTCTTTTTTTGAAAATCCCTTTTCTTTGAGATAACTACGTAAATCTCTCCAGTCACTGTACGATTCAAACATATCTTCCACAGCTTTGTGATCATCCTCTTCATCCAATACATCTGCTTCTTCAAAAATATACGGTGAAACATTAGGGCTTTTTTGAGGAGTCATATTGGGATGGATGGACTGTGAAGCTGTTGTAGCGTCATTAGTTGTGTGTGTTATTTGTCTATTAGCTAAGGTTAGAATCGCTTTAAGCTGTTCATCTCTTTCTTTATAAATCATCTCTATTTTTTCTTTAGATTCAATCAATAAACGTTCTTTATCAGCGATTAAACGCTCTTTATCCGCTTCTAATTTTTCATTTTTTAGTTTCATCTCTTCAAGCTGTGCTTTTAAGAGTTCTACATAAGCACTTTCATTGGTAGCATTTTCTATTTTACGAGCAGATGGCCCTTCTTTTAGACTACTTTTTGTTAGTAAAATGTACTTAACGCCATTTTCAATAACACTTTGCAAGGAGCCTCTTCGTAAACGATTGTAGATAGCCTCTTTACTTACACCTAAAAGTTTTGCCGCCTCAATAACCGTTAGTTTTTTATCCATCTTGTGACCCTTTTTGCTAACAAAGAGAAATATATTTGCTCTTATGTTATCACAGCTTTGATTAGTTTATTTTGAGAAAGTTTTTTGAAGGGTTAAGAAGAAAAGCCAAGAAGCTAACTTCTTGGCTGTGTGTGTTAGAGTCTCGACTCGTAACGGCGAAGCATATAAAGTCTTTTCAACTGTTTTTTGCGCGCACTAATTTTATCTTTTTTGCGTTTTTCTGTTGCTGTTTCATAGAAACGTCTTGCACGCACTTCCGTTACAACTAGGTTACGATCAACTTGTTTTTTAAACTTTCTATACGCTTCATCGAATGAATCGTTAGGATGTACTTTAATTCCTGGCATACTCTATCCACCACCTTTCTGATGAATTTAGGCATGAATTGTACCCAACTCCTTTTACATATTAGCTTAAAAAGCATGACTACTTCTTTACTAAGAGAACATACAATACTTGTTTTGACGTAAAAACATAATTTAATATTGACTTTCTACGTCAATATTTGTATACTTCTATTTATCAAAATGATAAAAAGGTGACATTTTTATGAATATTGTCCTTTTAAAAAATAGAAACGATAGTGCTCCCATTATTGTTCAACAAAAGCAGATTTTAAAATATGCGCATCATCATGGCCTCAAAATAGATACAACAGAGATTGAAAACTCTGACCCTACGCTTGAACTTGAAGAGCGTAAAGAATTTAAAGGTTTCCTGCGTTCACTTTCAAAGCATGATCATATTATTATCTTTGATCTTCTCACATTTTCCAATAATGTAGAAGAGTTGGTTAAAGTCTTTGAATGCTTACTTACACGCTCTATCTCGGTTCATATAGCTGATGTCAATGTCTGTATTCATATTGACTCAAAACCATTGGCGCTTCTTGAACTTCTCGTCAAACAAAGAGAACTCAATAAAAAATTGGATAAAGAAAAAGCACAAGGAAGACCAAAAGGGCGTATGTCAAAATCTAAATTTGATGCTTATCGTCCTCAGATTATCGATTTTCTCGAAAATCGCACTTCCATTAGTGAAATTGCGAAAATATTACAAGTCAGTCGTACTTCTTTAAAAGATTACGTCAACTCACGAGGTCTTAAAGAACTCGTTAAAGCAAAAATCGCCTTACTTCAATCAACTCGTAAACAACCATTGATAACTACAAAATCTAATGTTGTAAAAGAGTGCTCACTCATTAAGCAACCAACTGATCATATAGAAGGAATACACCATGAATTGTAATAGTAATTGTTCTGTTCAACCTACTTATTATAGGTCGAAACGTTACATTAGTTTTGGCATTATTACGCTTATTGCTCTTATACTGCCATTTATTCGTATCGAAGGAAATCATTTCTTTTTACTTAGTTTTGATAAAAAACAGCTTCATCTTCTTTTCACAACGTTTGATATGCAAGAGCTCTATTTGATGCCTTTTGTTATTATGCTTTTTTTCTTAGGTATCTTTTTTATTACAACACTGGGGGGGCGTGTTTGGTGTGGATGGTCCTGTCCTCAAACAATTTTTAGAGTTATTTTTCGTGATCTTATTCAGACTAAGCTTCTAGGAATTCGTAAAAGTATTAATAATAAGCAAAAAGAACCAGAAGATGGTCAACTAGGCAAACGCTTCCTTGCTGTTCTTATTTGGGCTGCCTTGGCGCTGTTAGCTGCATCAAATTTCTTGTGGTATTTTATTCCACCAGAAGACTTTTTTGTTTATCTTAAAGATCCTCTTGAAAATAGCATAATGTATGGCTTCTTAATCTGTATTACTGCTTTTTTAATCTATGACATTGTTTCACTCAAAGAAAATTTTTGTGTTTATATTTGTCCTTATGCACGTATTCAATCGGCACTTTTTGATGAAAACACTATTCAGACTATTTATGATGAAAAACGCGGTGGTAAAATTTATGATGCTAAAGGTATCAAACTTGGCAGCAAACCTCCTCTAGCAACCGATGACTGTACAGGCTGTGAAGCTTGTGTTCGTGTATGTCCTACACATATCGATATTCGTAAAGGTATGCAATTAGAATGTATTAACTGTTTGGAATGCGCCGATGCGTGTACTCCTATTATGGAAAAACTTGGTAAACCTTCATTGATTACATGGACAAGTTCAAATGCGGCTGAGAAGGGCACAAAAACAGAATATTTCCGCTTTAGAACCATTGCGTATATGGTCGCACTTACCATAGCGCTCATTGGTCTTTTTGCGATGGGTACTCAAAAAGAATATATGCTTTTGAACATTAATCGTACAAGTCAATTGTATAAAATGGCAGATGATGGTAAAACCGTTGAGAATGTTTATACTTTCTTATTCCAAAACACCGATACAAAAGACCACCTTTATTACTTTGAAGTCTCACATAACGATATAAAAATCGATAAGCCAAATGAACCTTTCTTACTGAAAGCAGGAGAAAAAGTAAAAAAAGTAGTTATTCTTTCTTCTATTCCAAAAGAGCTTAAAGTAGAAGGTGAAGATCTTCCTATCACTATTAAGGCTTTTGCTACAGATGCGAAAGATAAAATTATTGTTGATCGTCAAACAATTTTTATCTATCCTAAGAAAAGCGATATTCAACCATAAAATATTAATGTGCAAGAAGAAAAAATCTTCTTGCACATATCTCATGAATTAAAAATCTTCTATTTTATATATATAAAATTACATGTACAAAAATAAGTGTTTTGAATGAATGTATTGAAATTGAAAGAAATGATGTAGAAATAGGGGCATGATGATCGTTAAATCATCATACCAAGGGATTTATTAAAGCGCTGCTTTTGCTTGTTTTACAACAGTTGCAAATGCTTCAGGGTCATTCATCGCCATATCAGCAAGAATTTTTCTATCTAAATCGATGTTTGCTTTGTTTAGAGCATTAATGAAACGTGAATAGCTGATGTCGTTAAGTCTACATGCTGCATTGATACGTGTAATCCAAAGTCTTCTAAAATCTCTTTTCTTTTGTCTTCTATCACGGACTGCGTAAACTAAACTTCTCTCTAATTGCTCTTTTGCTTTTCTAAAGTGTTTTCTTCTTCCACTAAAGAAGACTCTAGCCATCTTTAAAATTTTCTTGTGACGTCTTCTTCTGACGATACCTGTTTTTACTCTTGCCATGGTGTCTCCTTGACCAAATAAATCAATGTCGGTGTCCCGCAGGGGAACTTGCCCTCATTATGAGGGGAACATTACATGTAGGGTGAATGACTCTTGTCAAAAACTCTTTTTAAATTACGCTTTACAAAGCATTAATTTAACGGACTTCTCATCGCGTGCATCAACTGTTTTAGCGACTTTCAAACCACGCATTCTTTTCGTTGGTTTTTTAGTAAGAATATGACTTCTGAAGGCTGCCCCTCTTTTGATCTTATTCTTTGCACATCTAAAACGTTTAGCTGCACCGCGTACCGTTTTCATTTTCGGCATGCTTACTCCTTGTATTTATTCTAAAATCTAAACAGGGGAAGACCCCTCTAGCATTAGAAAACGGCTATAATAGCTTAATTTTCCTTAGAGGGGATTAAAACTAGTGAAAGGTTCTGACGACTTCAGGTTATTTTTTAGGCGTTACCAGCATATTGATATAACGTCCTTCAAGCTTTGGTGTTTTTTCACGCTCCGCAATGTCTTCCAACATCGGCCAAAGGCTCTCTAAAACCTGCTCTCCAATCTCTGGATTAGACATTTCACGACCTTTTAGAAAAACTCTAAAACGTACATGTTTACCTTCTTCCAAAAACTCTCTAGCATGCTTGACTTTATAGTTAATATCATTGGCAGCAATTTTTACAGAAAGCTTGATCTCTTTAATCTCAATAATTTTCTGATTTTTACGTGCTTCTTTTAACTTCTTTTCTTGCTGGTACTTAAACTTGCCATAGTTCATAATTTTACAAACTGGTGGCTTCGCATCAGGTGCAATTAAAACGAGATCTAATCCTAGCTCATCTGCTTTTGCAAGAGCCTCACTTCTGGAAATGATGCCATATTGTGTGCCATCATCACCAACACATCTTACCTCAGCTGCCCTGATTTCGTCATTTAGAATAACGTCTTTGTCTTTACTCAAAAGTGTACCTCACTAAGTTTCTCCTTCATTTTTGATAGTAATGCTTCTTTTGTCAAATTATACTGTGTTCTTTCTCTTCTATCTCTTACTGCAACACTTTGTTCTTCAACTTCTGCGTCACCAATAACTAAAATCATCGGTACACGCATTGTTTCTGCATTGCGGATACGTTTATTTAAACTCTCATTTTTAGATGAAATTTCAACATCAATTCCTTCTGCCATCAATTCATTCGCCAATCTCTTAGCATAATCCAAATGTGCATCTGAAATGGGCACAATCACTGCTTGAATTGGTGCAATAAAGAATGGGAACTCGCCAGAAGTGTGTTCAATGAGAATGCCAATAAAACGTTCAAAAGAACCTAAAATCGCACGATGGAGCATTACTGGACGTGCATGTTCATTGTTGGCATCAACATACGAAATATCAAAACGTTCAGGCAAGTTAAAATCAACTTGAATAGTTCCACATTGCCATTTTCGCTTCAATGCGTCAGTAATTTTGATGTCAATTTTTGGACCATAGAATGCTCCGCCACCTTCATCAATGCCATACTTAATGCCATTTTCATCCAGTGCACGTTTAAGTCCTTCAGTTGCGGCTTCCCAGTATTTTTCATCGCCAATTGATTTTTCTGGACGCGTTGAGATTTCCATCTCATACTTAAATCCAAACGTTTTCATAATAGAATCGACAAAACTTAAAATTTCTAAAACGTTTTCTTTAATTTGATCTGGAGTACAGAAAATATGTGCATCATCTTGAGTAAATTCGCGCACACGGAAGAGTCCATGCAAAACACCACTTTTTTCATGACGATGTACAACACCATATTCAAAAAATTTAAGTGGTAAATCACGATAACTTCTGACCTCATTTTGGAACACTTTAATGTGCCCTAAACAGTTCATTGGTTTAATACCGTATTCTGCTTCATCAATCACAGTAAAATACATATTTTCACCGTAATTTTGATAGTGACCACTAACTTTCCATGCCTCTGATTTTAAAATCTCAGGTCCACGTACTGGTTGATAACCACGTTTACGATGTGCTTTAAATAAAAGTTGTTCTAGTTTACTTCTTAGTCTTCCACCATTTGGTAACCAAATAGGAAGCCCCGCCCCTACTTCATCATCAAACGTAAAGAGTTTCAGTTCATTACCAATTTTACGGTGATCTCGTTTTTTTGCCTCTTCAATCATAGTAACATAATCTTTGAGACTCTCTTTATCTGCAAATGCAATACCGTAGATACGAGTAAGCATTTCTCGCTTCTCATCTCCACCAAGATATGCACCCGCTACTTTAATCAGTTTAAAAAATCGAAGATATTTTGTATTTGGAACATGAGGGCCACGGCATAAATCTTCAAAATCCCCTTGTTTATAGATGGAAACTTCACCATCAGGAATTCTAAGCAATACTTCTTGCTTAAGATCGTCGTGTTCAAAATGTTTGATAACAGCCGCTTTAGTCGTATAAATTTTTTCAATCGGCAACTTGGCATTTGCGAGTTCTGCCATCTTTTTTTCGATCTCTTTAAGATCAGCATCGCCAATCTTTTCATTGACACGAAAATCGTAGTAAAAACCATCTTCAATAACTGGTCCAACAAAAAATTGTGCATCTTTGTACAACGCTTTAATCGCCTGAGCCATTAAGTGAGCACACGAGTGACGAATCACTTCAAGGGCATCTTTAGAGTTGTCAAATAGGATTTTGTCTTCGTAAGTCTTTGAGGAAGCAACAGCAGTTTGGGTGTCGATGACGAGAGCGCCTTCTTTATAGGCTATAACATCATTCATCATAATAAGATCCTTTTACTTGTATGAACTCCCAAACAGACGGGAGAACAAAAAAATGGTGGCCACGAGAGGATTCGAACCTCCGACCACTACCATGTCAAGGTAGTGCTCTACCAACTGAGCTACGCGACCACACAATTTAAGAGCTGAGATTATACCAAAAAAAAATAAAAATGCAACAATTTTTAAATCATAAGAGGCAAAATAGACTTTTTAAGCCTCTTTAGGTGCTTTCCATGAACGGTATAAAATTAACAATACACCAAAGTCTATCATTACATCGGCAAAATTGAAAACTGCAAATTCAAATCCATAATGCCAGAAAAAATAATCAACGACTCCACCGTGAATAAAACGATCATAAATATTACTAAGGGCAGCACCTGCAATAATACTTATAGGCAGGGCATAAAAATGAAGTACTTCTTTATGAAACAGCAAATACACACCTAAACCACCTACGAGAAGCAATTGAATATATTTGAGATACTCTTCCAAAAAAGCAAACATTGAAAATGCTACACCTTTATTGTAGGTCAATATCAATGAGAAAAATTCACCTTGCCAACGGAAGCCTTCTAAAAAAAAGGCTTTTATCATTTGGTCAACAAAAAAAATGAAACAGAGTGAAGCGACGATACTGACCCATTTTTTATTCATTTAAAGCACTTTTGAAAAATTTAACTGTTTTTTCCATAGACTCTTCAAGAAGTTTTTCATCTTGTCCTTCAAGTAAAATACGCAATAAATTTTCAGTTCCTGAATAACGAATAAGAACTCGGATTTTTTGCGCTTCAAACTCTGAAACCAATGCGCTATAACCTTTGAGTTCGGAAAGAGGAATTTTATTATCAACTTTTATATTTTGTTGAAGTTGTGGATAAAGCTCAAAAGGATTGAACAATTGACTTACTTTTTGCTTTTCTGTGAGCAAACAGTGCATAACAGCAAGAGCCGCTACTAACGCATCTCCTGTTTTAGCAAAATCTGAAAGAATAATGTGTCCACTTTGTTCACCACCAAAGTTTATTTTTTCTTTATACAAGCACTCTAAAACGTTCTTATCACCTACATCGCAACGGTAGGTTTTTATACTCGTTTTAGCCAAATAATCCTCTAACGCTTGATTACTCATAACAGTAACACACACACCCTTGTTAGGAAGTCTGTTTTGGCTTTGTAAAAAGGTTGCAATTTTGCCTAAAAGCTTATCACCGTGTATTGGATTGCCATTTTCATCTACAACAACTAAACGATCTGCATCTCCATCAAAAGCAAAGCCAATATCTGCCCTTAAACGTCTTACCTCTTCACCTAATTCTTCAGGATGCAAAGCTCCACAATTTAGATTAATATTACTTCCATTTGGCTCATCATTAATAATAATAACATCTGCACCAAGTTCATTGAAAATCGTTGGAGCAACTTTATACGCAGCACCATTTGCTGTATCAAGAACAATGCGTAATCCCTTAAGTGTTAGCGTTTTTGGAAATGAATTTTTTATCTGTACAATATAACGTCCAATAACATCATCAACTCTTTTAGAACGACCTATATCAAATTCTATTTTTTGATTTGCTTCAATAAGTGCATCATCAAAATAGATTTTTTCAATTTCTGCTTCTTCTTTTTCGCCTAATTTATTGCCAAAACTATCGAAAAATTTAATTCCATTATCAAAATAAGGGTTATGTGAAGCACTAATCATGATACCTGCATCACAACGCATATCTTCCGTTAAAAATGCAATCGCTGGTGTTGGCATAGGTCCTATTTGTCTTACATCATATCCTACAGCCGTTAATCCCGATACAATGGCATTTTCAATCATATAACCACTACGTCGTGTATCTTTACCTACTAATATTTTATTTGTAATAGAATTTTTACGAAAATAGATTCCTGCTGCCATTGCCAAGCGCATTGCCATAAAAGCACTTAGTTTTTTACCTGCTTTGCCTCTTACGCCATCTGTTCCAAAAAGTTTCATTTTTTTTCCTATTTTCTCTTTATATTCTAAAATGATTTGCAAATTGTAACAAAACTTTTTTAATCTTTGTATCTAAAGGGTATAATGTATAGATAACATATAACCGTAGGAGCGTATAGATGAATTTAGACAAAGTAATCTCAGGATTCTTTTTTATATTAGCAATGACACTTAATTTTGGATTTTTTTACGGTGATTTAACGGATCTTGAACTACACAGTAAGTATGAACTGTTTGCAGCGCTTATAGTAAACATTATTGCAACAACACTCAAAATTGGAGATAAAACCCAACTAGGCTCAGTCTTATTAGCAACAAGCCTTGTAGCCGATATCCAACTTATTGCCTCTGCAACAATTTGGACTGTTGCTGCTTATGCTTATAGTATTGATCGTGAAATTACATCTATGATCATTAGTTTAAGTGGAGGAGCATTATTGGCCAATATCACCAGTGTTCTACTCTATATCGGCGATACACTCAAATCAAAACGTTAAGAGAATAAACACATGAAGCACAGCTCTTTATGGCTTATTTTACAAAAAATGCGCACCCCTTTTTTAGTGATTATTTTCACATATACTATCTCTATTATTGGTCTTTTGATCATTGATGGTGTTGATAGTGAAGGAAAGCCTTATCAACTCACCATTTTTGATGCTTTTTATTTCATTAGTTATACTGCTACAACGATTGGGTTTGGTGAAACACCCTTCACCTTTACCTACCCTCAACGCATCTGGGTATCTATGTCAATTTTTTTCACCGTTACAGGGTGGTTCTACAGTATAGGCACGCTCATCGCTCTTTTACAAAACAAACTTTTTTTAGAAGAGTTTGAGAGAGCAAAATTTGCACGAAAAGTAGCTTATCTCAAAGAAAAATATATCATCATTTTAGGCTATAACACCATTACAAGCGAGATTATTAAAAAAGCCAATGAATATGGTTTAAGAGCTGTTGTGATTGAGAAAGAAGAGCAAAAAAGAGATCATCTTCTGTTAGAGAACTTTACGCCTCCTGTTTTTTGTTTAAATGCTGATGCCTATAATCCTGAAGCACTTGAACTTGCAGGTATAAAATCACCTTATTGTAGGGCTATTGTCAGTTTATTTGAAAATGATGCCCTCAATCTTCGCATTGCGCTGACTTCTAAAGTTTTGAACCCTAATATCTTTATGGCAATCAAATCTACAACCAAGAATCAGACTGAAAATCTCATTGACGTTGGTGTTCAAATTGTTGAAAACCCCTTTGAAATTATTGCCGAGCATATCCAGATGGCAATCAACTCCCCTCACAGATTAAGACTGGTGCGTTGGATTTATGGTCTTTGTAATCTTTATGATCCTCTTTTAATTCTTCCTCGTGGTAAATACATTGTTTGTGGATACGGTCGTATGGGAAAAAGTATTTATGAAGTCCTTAAGCAAAATCATTTTGAGATTGCTTTTGCCGAAATTGATCCTCAAAAAATGAACCATAATCATACTATTACTAATCAACCGATGATTCTTATTGGCGATGGTGATGATAAAGAGATACTCAAGCAACTTGGCATTGAAGCTTCTGTTGCAATTATTGCTGCTACCGATGATGATACCAATAACCTCTCTATCTTAGCAACTGCAAAAAAATTAAACCCCAATATCATTACCATCGCACGAGAAAATGAATTGGATGATTTTTCTATTTTTGAAAACTCAAATATTGATACTATTTTTATTCCCGCCAAAGTACTTATTAATAAAACGATTAACGCTATTTTAAACCCTGCTTTAGATCTTTTTATTAAACATGTTCATTACCTTAGTGAGGAAGATGTCATTGCATTGACCAAAAAACTCCTTGAAATCAATTTGCACCCTCTTCTCTTTACCCTTAAAATTGATGAAGCACAAGCGCCTATACTAGTCCAAAACATTCCAATATTAACCGTAAACCTCTCTTTATTGAAAACCTCGCTTAAAAATAGAAATTCGACTAATCATCTTATTCCCTTAATGCGTGTACGCAATAAAAAGGTTGAGCTCCTTCCAAGTTGGGAAAGTACATTAGAAAAAAATGATCTTTTTTTATTTGCAGGTGATGAAAATGCACAAGATCATCTCGAGTATATTGCCAATAATTTTTATGAATTTCACTATGCTTATCATGGAGAAGAAAAAAGTTTTTTCAACAAACTCTGGAAAAAAGAGCCTATATCAGCTCAAAACCTATGAAATGAATTCAAAAGATTGCTTTTTCTATTTTAAAATGCCCTTAAAATAAGTTCTATTTAATATTTATTTTAATATAATCTACGCCTAAATTTAAAAACGAAAGGCTTATCTATGGCAAACCACAAGTCAGCAGAAAAGCGTATTAGACAAACGAAAAAACGCACTGAAAGAAATAGATTTTATAAAACTAGAATCAAAAATCTCACACGTGCTGTGAGAGAAGCTGTTGAAGCTGGTGATCAAGCAGCAGCTGAAGTTGCGTTGAAAAATGTTAATAAAAGCTTTCACTCTTATGCAGGCAAAGGTATTTTAACTAAAAATACAGCTGCTCGTCGTGTAAGCAGATTAGCACAACTCGTTAATACGCTAGGTAGTGTTGCTGCATAACTTGCGGCAACTCCCCCTCTTTATTTAGTTTTCTCCCATGTTAAAAGATAAATTACTCCCATTTCTTGAACGTTATAATGAACTTTCGACACTACTAAGTGATCCTAATATCGCTACTGATATTAAAAAAATGACTGCACTTTCCAAAGAGCAATCTGGATTAGAAAAGATCAAAGATAAAACGCTTGAATATTTTTCAACATTGGAGCAAATTGAAGACAACAAACTCTTATTAGAAGATGAAGAGTTAGGCGAGCTCGCCAAAGAAGAACTTAAAGTCCTTGAACCTCGCAAAGAAGAGATTGAAGAAGAGATCAAAGTACTGCTTTTACCGACTGATCCCAATGATGAACGTAATATCTTTTTAGAGATTCGCGCTGGTACAGGTGGTGACGAAGCCGCTATTTTTGCAGCTGATCTTTTCAAATCTTATCTTCGTTACGCTGAAAATCGTGAATGGAAAGTAGAAGTTGTCTCTTTAAGTGAAGGCGTTCTTAATGGCTATAAAGAGGTTATTGCATTAGTAAAGGGGCAGGGTGCTTTTTCTCGCCTCAAATATGAAGGTGGTGTACACCGAGTTCAACGTGTTCCTTTGACCGAGTCTCAAGGCAGAGTGCATACTTCAGCGGTTACCGTAGCGGTTATGCCTGAAGTGGATGATGTTGAAATCGACATACAAGAAAAAGACCTTAAAATTGATGTTATGAGATCATCAGGGAACGGTGGTCAATCGGTTAACACCACAGATAGTGCCGTTAGGATAACTCACTTACCAACAGGACTTGTCGTTGTGAACCAAGATGGAAAATCACAGCATAAAAACAAAGATGCCGCTATGAAAATCCTCAAAGCAAAACTCTATGATATGCAAATGCAAGAACGCAATGCAAAAGAGAGTGAGGCTCGAAAAACGCAAGTAGGCTCAGGTGATAGAAGTGCTCGTATTCGTACCTACAACTTCCCACAAAATCGTATTACTGACCATAGGGTAGGGCTTACTTTGTACCGTTTAGATGCAATTATGGAAGGTGGTTTGTTTGACGAGATTATTGAGCCTATTATTACACACTATCAAGCAGAACTTATGAAAGAGGCTAACCTCTAAAAAAGTCTATTTGTCATAGATACCAAGGTTGTTTTGTTCGATCATCTCTCGAATCATTTTAATGTACTCTTCTTTTAATTCAGAGTAATTAATCATCGTTTTAGCCGCTTCCATACCATTATAGCTTTTTCCACTATTACGTGCTTGTAGCCTTTTCTCTCGAAATGCAATATACGCATCATTGGTATTAAGATTTAGCATATATGAATTCACTGATTTTTGGAGTGATCCAAAAATACGAATCATGTGGGTTTTGCCAATCGTCCGATTTTGAGGCATTAACCCAACACCAGAATAGGTCCAGTGTCCAAAAAGGTTATTTGCTTCTCGTGCAAAACGACTTTTCCCCCAACCACTCTCAAGAGCAGCTTGTGCTAATGCCAATGAGGTAGGAATTACATCGATTCGTTTAAAATACTCATCTCTATCAAAAAGCGATTCTATACCGTATTTATTACGCAAAGAGATTAAATACCCTACATTTTGCTGATTAAGCCCACGAAAAGCATCTGGCATAGCTTTTGCAAAGAAAGTTGTGATAAATTCACGATCTTTTTTGATCTCCTCGTTACCTTTATCCACAAGTACTTTAAGCTCCCGAATAAACTCCTCTTTTTGTTTAGCACTATCTTCAATCTGATAATATTCTGAGGATAAACCTCCTGCATATAAAGTGCTCTGAATAAGCATACAAGAGGCGATAAAAAGTGTAGAAAAAAACTTCACGAAATTAGAGTTCCAGAGCCGTCTCAAAGACTTTTTGCACTTTGCCTTTAAAAAAGAGTCTTTGATCTTCTATGCGTAATCCAAGCTCATCTCCACTGGTTGGATAAACATGTGCACTCTGACCCACTAGTTTTTGGCGATATGCGCTGTAAAAACATGCAGCCATCCCTGTGCCACACGCTAAAGTCTCATCTTCAACTCCTCGCTCGTATGTTCTTACATGTAAAGCATTTTCTTTGAGCATCGCGTAGTTTACATTAGCATTGTATTTGTAGCGCATTTGACGTGCAATCATCTTATCAAAGCATGCAGTATCTTCCACAAAAGTAACCAAATGCGGTACTCCTGTATCACAAAAATGCCATGTTAAGCCGTTTTCTTCAAAAGATTCACTCAGTACTTGTGGCGTTGTTAACTCTGTCTCGACGATGTCATTTTCTACCACTGACGTAATAACACCAGCACCCGTTAAAAAGCGCATAGATGTACCAGCTAGTTGATGAGTAAAGGCATAGTGAGCACAAGCCCGTGTGCCATTTCCACACATAGAAGCTACACTCCCATCGCTATTGTAAAATTGCCATTTAAAATCATATTCTGCATGGGGAAGTAAAACGATGAGTCCATCGGCACCAATACCACTTTGTCTATGGCATAACTGCTGCGCTAATGCGCTTCTGTCTTTTTCGATAAACGTATGAAAAATAATAAAGTCATTTCCATTTGCATTATATTTTGCAATCTGCATACTTACCTCGTACAAATTTAATAAATTTTTCGATTTCACTCTCTAAAAATTTTATATCAAAAGAGTTATTAATGAGGAAATCGGCTAAGATTTTTTTCTCTTCAATGCTAATTTGCGCATCAATACGTTTTTGTGCCTCTTCTTTGGTGAAATTCTCACGTGCCATCAATCGCTTACGCTGCACTTCAACAGGTGCATACACAACGACGACCAGTTTACAATCGTACCCTTCGCTCTCATAATAAAGAGGTATATCGATAATATAGGGCTTTTGTTTCACTTCCAAACATTCACTGCGACGAAAAATCTCTTCACGAATCAATGGTCGCATCAGAGCATTGAGTTTTTCACGCTCATTTTTATCATTAAAAATAATTGCGCCCAAAGCCTTTCTATCGATTTTTCCATCGACAATCACACCCTCACCAAACAGTGCTCTTACTTCTTCTACGTGTAAAGGCAAAATCTCTTTTGAAATCTTATCGGCATCAATGACTTCAAACCCATGTTGTTGTAACATGGACGAAACTGTGCTCTTTCCCGTTCCAATACTGCCTGTAAGAACGATTGCATGTTCATACGCCATCTAATCCTAATACCTTCTGCTATTTTTATAACGATTTTAACATAGTTTTGTTAAAATCTATTAAACAATAACCTCACTAAAGGCATATCCATGAGCACTGTCAGCTACAAAGACGCTGGTGTCGATATAGACGCGGGAAACCAATTTGTCGAAAATATTAAACCATTAGTCAAATCTACTTTTGATAAAAATGTCATCGGAGGCATTGGCTCTTTTGCAGGTGCCTATGAGTTACCTACAGGGTATCAAAAACCTGTTATTTTAGGTGCAACGGATGGTGTTGGAACCAAACTTAAACTTGCTATTGATTCAGGAATTTATGAGACTGTTGGTATTGATCTTGTTGCTATGTGTGCAAATGATCTTATCTGTAACTTCGGTACACCTCTTTTCTTCCTCGATTATTATGCTATGAGTAAACTCGAAATTGATGCTGCTGTAAACATTGTTAAAGGTATCGCAGAGGGTTGTATTCAGGCGGAATGTTCACTCATTGGTGGAGAAACTGCTGAAATGCCAGGCATGTACCACGGAAAAGATTTTGATCTTGCAGGTTTTGCTGTTGGTATTGCTGAAAAAGATGAGATGAACCGCTTACCACACGTCAAAGCTGGTGATGTCCTTATTGCTCTTCCAAGTTCTGGTGTTCACTCTAATGGTTTTTCACTGGTACGTAAACTCTTCTTTGATAAGTTAGGTTACACATTTGAGACAGAGTTCAATGGTAAGCCACTCATTGAAACCCTTTTAACACCAACACGCATCTATGTTAAGCTTTTTAAAGCACTTAAATCTAAAATCAACGCATTAGCACACATCACAGGCGGTGGTATCGTTGAAAACCTTCCTCGTGTTCTTCCTGAAGGCTTACAAGCACATGTCTATAAATCAAAAATCAAAACACTCCCTGTCTTTGACTTTATGAGCCAATACGTTGAAGAGAGTGAAATGCACCGCACCTTTAACATGGGTGTAGGTATGATCCTCGTTGTCAGCCCTGAAAATGTCAATGATGTACTTGCAAACAGTGATGGCTATGTCATCGGTGAGCTTAAAGCTGGCGAACGTAGTGCCATTATGCTCTAATGAGTAGCGTTTATATTCTCTCAAAGCTTTTTACATACCTGGTTTTACCACCAGGTATTTTTATTATTCTTTTTCTCTTTGCTGCTTTCTATGCAAAACGTTTTCGACTCTTTTTTATAGCCAATGCCATTATTTTTTATCTTTTAAGCAACTCTTATGTCTCAGATTGGCTTTTAAGACCATTGGAAGAGCCATTTAACCAAAGTATTGTCAAGACCCCAGTAGATGCTGTTATTGTACTTGGAGGAGGGCATACGCAAGGTGTTGCGAATCTACCACTCAGTAGCGATGCGTATAAGCGTATGATGTGGGGGCTTATGGTTGCAAAATCTAACAATCTTCCATTACTTTTTAGTGGTGGTGGCATGCAAAAAGAGTATTTAGAGAGTGATGCTTTTTTAGATAGTCTTAAAGAATTGAAACTCTACCTTGAAATTGCTACACCAAATTCAAAAAATCTAAGTACCAAAGAGTTTTCTTTGCATGTCGAAGATAAAAGTCTCGATACCTACCAAAATGCTGAATTTAGTAAAATTGCTTTTGAGAAAGCAGGGCTTAAAGAGCCAACTATCTATCTTGTAACCTCTGCGTATCATATGAGACGCTCTATTAGGCTTTACGAGCACTTTGGATTTAAAGTCATCCCTGCAGCAACTAATTTTAAAATCAATCACAGAATTAAAGATATGTGGGATTATCTACCTAATGCGCATTCTCTTTACAAAAGCTATATTGCACTGCATGAGTACATAGGGCTTTTAAGCCTTAAAATACGAGGGATTTAGCCTTTATTTACGTTTATCGCCAGTAATTTTATAAATAAAGCTAAAAACCTCGGCAACAGCTTTATAAAGCATAGGTGGGATCTCTTTGTTAAGTTCAATTTTCGAGAGAAGTTCCACCAAATCTGCGTCTTTTTTAATAAAAATATCGTGTTCTTGAGCTAATTTGATAATGTTATTGGCAACTTCACCTTTACCAGAAGCAACCACTTTGGGTGCACCACTTTTTTCACGATCGTATTTAAGAGCAACAGCTTTTTGAGGTTTTGGTGTTGGTGTATTCATATCTTAATATTAATCCCAAATTGAAGCTTCTCGCCACTAAAATAGTCATTTTTAACGGCACTCACATCTTTATATTCTAACATTTTTACCGTGCCCGTAATAAGTCCTACTTCGTTTAAAGCTCGTTTGAGTTGATTAAGCTGTTGCGTAATCTTATTGCCTAGCTCTTTTTTTTGTGCTGCAATGGAAATATCAATATACTTTTCTCCTGAAAGCAAAAGCATCATATTAAGCTTTCCATACTGTTCTAAATCAAGATCAATCTGACAATGAAACTTCTCATCGCTCGTTTGTTTCATCATCATCGAGCCGCCATTTAGCCCATCCCAGCTAAAAGGAATGTAAAGATGCGTTGAGCTACTCACATAAGAAAAAAGTTGATGGTACTCAATTTGTGTCAATAATCGATTGGTAATCTCCAATGCCTCTCGATTTTGAGGTGTCGGGGCCAAAGAATCATTCAACTTGGTTAAAACACCTTTCATATCACTCAATAATTCAACATCTGTTGGATCCAATGAAAGTTTTTGTGTCATAGCTTTACCCACAAAAAGCTCTGGTTTAATCAAGCTATGAATTTTTTGTTCCAAAATTGCACTTTTATCGAAAAAATTGGCCTGCTGAATTGTTTTAGTATCCAAAATTTCGATCTGCTGCTTAAGGCGATTTACAACCATTTTAAGCGCTTCTTCGACTGTTTCAGAAGATTTCTGAAAATTTGTATTGCTGCTTAGTGCTGTCGCTAATGAAGTAGGGGATACACTTTGTTCTGGTACTTTGATTGCTTCTTTATTGAGTACATGTGTTTCATCAATTGAATTATCATTCTTTAACAGTGATTGAGTAGGTGCTTGAACAATTTCTTTTTTAACTTCGTTAGTAACACTTTCTAACGAATCGTTTGCCAAAGGAGAGGTTTTAGTATTGCCTTCTTTTACTAACGTTTCTTTAGCGAGCAATTGATCAATTTCTGGTTGCAAGTCATCTAGTTGTAAAGTACTCAAATTCTCTTTTATCTGCTCTAAAAGCACTTTTACCTGTGTCGTAAAATGTTCTTCTACTTTCATACTCGGAGGATAATTATCAATTTTTGAGTTGATAAGATCCATCTGTGCAATGGCGTAATCAAGCTTTTGAACTGTTTGATAGACCTCTTTAAACATAGGAATTGTCTCAGATGTAAGCTCTTTTTTAATGCTTTGACGAAAAAGGTCAAGTAAACTTTTAAGGCTTGTTTGGGCCTCTTTAGATGAAAGTTCTTGTAAAGCATTGAGGCGATCCATCATAACGGCCATTTCTTTGGCAATAGGGCTCACTGCTGTACTGGTACTACTAAAATGCTCTTTTAGCTCTAATGTAAGCGTTTGAAGTGTTTCTGCAACACCTTTTTGAGTCACAATGTTAGCTAACTTCGATTCAAAAAAAATACCTGAATTTTTTACTTGTTCTTGAAGCATTTTGACATCTAATTGTTCAATATTTTTAGAAAAAAGTTGTAAAAGAGCTAATGGTTTGGCAATCGATGAATCAAGTTTAATAAGAGACGTTAAACTCTTGATATCTTCTGCAAAATTACCCATATTTTTAAACAATTGGTTATTTTGTAAAATTTCAAAAATAGCACTTTTAGATTTTGCTTCACTGACAGCAGTGCTCAAAAGCTGCCCAACAACTTCTTGTGCATTATTGGGTGTTGTTATGCTTTTTTGCGCACTGAGTGATAAGGGAATATCAGCACTGTCTTGAATAATTTTGGTAGCATTTTCTTTGGCTGTTGCTTTTGGATCCAGTGTCTGAAGCTGATTAGCAAGCAGTGAAGCCGTTGTAACGTCCATCAAAACACCTCTATACCGCACATCATGGTACGTACCTTTTTAGGATAATTTATCTTTTGTTTTAATTTTAACAAGCCACTCAGAAAGTGTTTTCTCATACCCTATCGGCAAATTATTGTAAAAATGAAGTGGTTTTTCAAGATATTTTTGTTCGACCCAACCCCCAAAATCATGAGGATAAAGATACCCTTTAGGAGAAGGGCTTTTAAGATGGGATGGCACCTTAAGTGCTTTTTCGTTTTTAACATAGTCTAAGGCACTATTGATGGCTAAATAAGCGCTATTAGACTTTGGACTACACGCTAAGTAGATAAGACATTGTGATAGGATAATACGTGCTTCTGGATAACCTATTTTACTCACACTTAAAAGCGTACTAGAGGCAAGATTAAGTGCATTGGGATTGGCATTACCAATATCTTCACTTGCGAGGATAACAAGACGTCTAGCAATGAAATCTGGGCTTTCTCCCCCATCAATCAAACGCGCTAGATAATATAGAGCCGCGTCAACATCAGAACCTCTAACACTTTTAATCATGGCACTAATCAAGTTATAATGCGTGTTATCAGAACTAACGCCGTCTTTTAAAGCACTAGGGCGTAAAGTTTTGAGCATTTCAAGCGTTACATGTAGGTCAACCTTAAGAGCGAACTCAAGTAGATTTAATAACGCTCTGCTATCACCAGCACTTGAGCTTATTAAATACGCTAACGCATCTTCATCCATTTCAAATGTCACTTTTTCGCGTACACGCTCAACAATTGTTTTCAGATCTTGATATTCGAGTGGATAAAACTCAAAAAGCATCATACGTGAGCGTATGCCAGAACTTAGCACAAAGTAGGGGTTTTCGGTTGAAGCTCCAATAACAATCGCTTCATGGTTTTCCATAGGCAACAACAGGACCTCTTGCTGTGTTTTAGAGAGCCGATGAATTTCATCGATAAATATAAGCGGTTTTTGCAAAGCACCTCGATGCTGGGAGAGGATTTTGCGAATCTCTTCCACCTTGACACTGGTTGCATCAAGCTCATAAAAAGGAAGTTCTAATTCGCTCGCTACGATGCGTGCTAATGTCGTTTTACCCACACCTGCAGGCCCAAAGAAAAGAGAATGGCTCATAGAGCCAGACTTTAGAAGCTTACGAAAAGGGCTACTTTCACCACTAAGATGCTTTTGTCCTGCTAACTCTTCAATCGCTTTAGGGCGAAAGAAGAGGGCGAAGTTATTGATCATCGTCCTCTTCATCCCAATCAGCACTCTTAGCTTCTTTACCGTTATCTTTTTTCATATATTCAAGATAATCTCTTAAAGCTGAGTATTCACTTCCTGTAAAAAAGCGATGCTTGCCAGGTTTGAGCATACCTAAATCAATTTTGCCATAGCTTACGCGTTTTAGATCGACAACATCCACATCAAAATAACCAAAGAAACGTCGAAGCTCTCTGTTTTTACCTTCGTTAATCATCACTTTAATCGTTGAAAACGTTGGGCTATTTTTAATAATACGGTAGGAAAGAAACGGTGCAAAATCCATTGAGCGAATCTCACTTTTCGCATGTCCACCTTTACGAGCATCTTCTAAAGAGAGTCCCTCTTGCATTGCTTTTTCCATTGCCGGTGTTACCATGCCGTTGATTTTGACATAATACACACGTTCTAAATCACCATGCATCAATGCTGAAACAACCGAAGGAGAGTCACATAAAAGAAGTAATCCTTCACTTGCAAAGTCTAGTCTTCCTACACTAAGATAATGTCCAAATTTTGAGGGTAGGGTATCGTAAATCGTTTTACGACCACGATCATCCTTTTTACTCACTAATTCACCTTTTTGTTTGTGATATACAATCACTGAATATCCATGTTTTTCAAAAAGGGCTTTGCCATTTAATTCAATTTTATTTTTAAAACTCACCTGTGTGGAAAGGTCTTGAACGACTTTTCCATCTACTTTGACCTGTCCTGTTTTGATAAGTTCATCCGCCTCACGTCTTGAATAATGCGTGTTATGCGAAATCATTTTATTTAGTCTCATTAATTCCATATTATTTTATTCCTGCTTCCACTAAATGGTGGATATGTAAAACACCTCTTAGCGTTCCAATTTTGTCAGTAATCGCTAAAAGCTGTATTTTGTATGTTTCAATGAACGCTAACGCATCACTTGCTAAAAGCGTTTCATCGTCTAGTTTTTTCGGGTTTTTCGTAGCATATTCATATGCTGTTGCGTCCATGGTAAAATCATCTCTCATGAGGGCTCTACGTAAATCTCCATCGCTTAAAATTGCTAAGAGTTTATTGTCTTTATCTGTAATGAGAACATTACCAAGTCTGCCTTCACTCATGGTTATAATTGCATCTTTGAGTTTAGTTGTCTCATGGACAATTGGAAGCGCTTGCGTGAGCATCAAATCTTTCACTTTGACAAACAAACGCTTACCTAAACTGCCACCTGGATGAAATGATGCAAAATCTTCTTTTTGAAAGTTTTTCTTTTTCATCAAACAAACTGCTAACGCATCGCCAAGCGCTAGTGTGAGTGTTGTTGAACACGTCGGAGCCGCATCAAGTGGACAGGCTTCTTTTTCAATCTGCAATGGTAAGAAGATGTCACTGTAATGCCCTAAAGAAGACTCTTTAGAACGAGCCATACCAATCAAAGGAATATCAAAACGTTTAATATGTGGTAATATTTTGACAAGCTCTTCACTCTCGCCACTGTAACTAATCGCTAACACGGCATCATCTTTTCCTACCATTCCAAGATCACCGTGCATTGCTTCTGTTGGATGAAGAAAAAAGCTACTAGTTCCTGTACTTGCTAATGTTGCTGCTATCTTGGCTCCAATCAGCCCACTTTTACCTACGCCTGTTACAATCAGTTTTCCTTTAATGTTAGCGATAACATTAGTTGCTTCGCTCATCTCATTCCCAATCATATGGGCAGCATTTAGAAGCTCTTTTGCTTCAAGTTCCAATACTTCTTTAGCTATAGCTTGAAAATCTTGCATTTGCTTTCCTACATCATGAAAATCGTTGGTACGATCGTTGGGTATTTTTTCATTTGGCGATAGATATGCTTGCGAACTACTTGTCGAACCTCATTCTCTAGTGCTCTTGCATTTTCAAGAAGTTCCGCTTTTGCATTGACAATAAACTGATCAATAACCCCTTCCATCTCAACTGAGAATGCTTTATCATCACGATCAGGCACTAATCCATAGCTAATAATTTTTGGTTTTGAAATCAGTTTATGCTCACTCTTATCAATCTGAATTACTAACATTACTAAACCAGAATCTGCTAACTTCTGGCGATCAATAACAACATCATCCGCAATTTGTTCATTAATCTGATTATCAATAAACACTTTTCCCGTTTTAATGGTTTTAATTTTTTTCATATATTTTGCACAAACTTCAACCTGATCACCATCACTCATCAGATAAATATTACGCTCAGGAATACCACACTGCATAGCAGTTTCTTTATGCTTTGAAATATGATTGTATTCGCCATGAACAGGGAGAAAAAAGCGTGGTTTTACAAGACGTAAAATCAATTTTTGCTCCTCCTGAGCAGCATGACCACTAACATGGATTTCACTAAAGTCTTGATACGCGACGTTTGCACCGCTTTTTAGTAAGAAGTTTAGTACTTTGGAAACACTACCTTCATTACCAGGAATTGCTTTTGCTGAGATAATAATCTGATCGGTCGGCTTAATTTTAATATGTCTATGCTCATCTGTAGCCATACGGTACAACGCGCTCATCGTTTCACCTTGGCTTCCTGTCGTTACGATAAGAACATCTTTGTCATTATGCTTATTCACTTCATGTGGATCAATAAAGATGCTTTTTTCCAACTGGATATAGCCAAGATCAATCGCTGTAAAGAGATTGCGCTCCATAGAACGTCCAATAACACAGACTTTTCTTCCATATTTTAAACCATAATCAATTGCTTGGTAAACCCTGTGAATATTGGAAGAGAACGTTGACATAATGACACGTCCTTTTGATTTTGCGAAGATTGAATCAAACGTCTTTCCAACGGTGCTTTCAGAACGTGTAATACCCTCTTTATAAGAGTTTGTACTATCGCTCATCAAACACAGAACACCTTTTTCACCGTAATGTGCAAAGCGATTGAGGTCAGTTACATAACCATCAATTGGTGTGTGGTCAATTTTAAAATCACCTGTGTGAATAATCGTTCCAGCATCCGTTGTAATAGCAAGTGAAGAAGCATCAATAATAGAGTGTGTGATGTGAATCCACTCTATTTCAAACTCCCCAATTTTGTAGATTTTACGTTTTTCAACAGGTCTAAAGTACTTTTTATGTGCTTTAAGGCCGTGTTCATCAAATTTATTTGAAATCATACCCAGTGGTAGTGGCGTTGCATAAAGAGGAAATTGCATCTCTTTGAAAAGATAAGAGATTGCCCCAATGTGATCCTCATGAGCATGTGAAATAATAATTCCAGCTATTTTTTTCTTAATTTGACGTAAATAACTAAAATCTGGTACTAAAATATCAACACCGTGCATATCTTCACTTGGAAAACTCATACCTACATCTAAAACAATCGCTGACGTATCTGTTTCAAAGACACAGATATTTCCACCAATTTCACCCAGTCCACCCAGTGGTGTGATCTTAATCTTTCCTTTTGAAGTCTGGTCGATCAAGTTTGAGCGATTGAGTCTCTCTCTGTGCATTTTTTGGTTGGCTTCAATCGCCTTTTTCATATCCCTTTGCCAAGGCTCATTACCTTCAATGGATGCTGTTGGAGATTTGTTACCTTTACGTCGTCTGTTATTGCGCGGTTTTTTCTCGCTAGGTTCACCAGATGTGTCTTTAGGAGCATTTTGTTGTGCGTTTTGACTCACTTGTTTTTTACTGTTAGAATGCGTTTGTTTGGATTGCCCTAAAGGTTTTTGTGTATGTTCTTTAGGCTTTGTATTACTGTTGTTCTGTTGTTGCGTTACTTCGTTTTCTTGCATCATTCAACCTTAAATGTTTAAATAGTAGATGATGAGACAAGACGCTTATTTCATGAGGACGAATGGTTTCAGGGAGATCATGCATCTGCATCAAATTTTTTACAGATTGCTTATCAAACTCAGATGAAATATTTTTCAACCAAGTCTTTCTTGGACTTTGAAAAGAGCTACGCAAATATTTTTTAAAGCTTTGCAATTGCTCTTTATTTTCAAAGATACCTGAGAATGACCGCTCAACAAACTCTTTTTGTTTGTCAATTTTGAGAATAGAAGAGACAACTTTAGGCTGTGGATCAAACGATGTTGGATCGACATCAAAAAGTAGTTCTGCGGAACCAATACTTTGAGCTAAAATAGCTAAAGAAGTAAACTCTTTGGTTTTAGGAACTGCTGCAAATTTCTCTGCAACCTCTTTTTGAACCATTACCTCTATTGATTTACAATAAGGATCTTCTAAAGCTTTCAAAATAATAGTTGTCGCAATATAGTAGGGTAAATTCGCCACCAAATCATAGGGTTCATTGAGCAGTGACCCTTTTTCAAATTGGCTTAAAACATCGGTGTGGACCAATGTTAGGCTCCCCATATCTATCTCTTTTGAGAATTTTTTTCTCAAATAAACGCACAAGTCTTCATCGACCTCGTATGCTACTAAAGGCTTAACCTTTAGCAGTTCTTGCGTCAAATCACCTAAGCCAGGCCCTATTTCAACGAGTTTACGGTCATTTCGGGGCATCGCTTGGATGATTTTGCTCAGAACAGTACTATCTTTTAAAAAATTTTGGCCAAATTTCTTTTTTGCCTCTATCAATTTGTACCCTGTTTTCTAAAATTTAACCGATTGTAGCTAATCTTTACTTATAAAAGAGTTATAGTCTTAATTAATCTCTCTATTCAGAAGTTTTTTTTAATTCTTTCGCTATCATTTGTACCTATAATTTATCTAAAAAAGAGTGTTTATGGAGCATTTTGCTAAACGTATTATCCCTTGCCTCGATGTTAAAAATGGACGTGTTGTAAAGGGTGTTAATTTTGTTGGATTGAAAGATGCAGGTGATCCTGTTGAAATAGCAAAACGCTATAATGAAGAGGGTGCAGATGAACTCACTTTTTTAGATATTACTGCGAGTCATGAAGGTCGTGGAACGATTGTAGATATTGTTGAAAAAGTTGCACGAGAAGTTTTTATACCACTCACTGTTGGAGGGGGTATTCGAACACTGGATGATATTTACCGTCTTTTAAATGTTGGATGTGATAAAGTAAGCATCAATTCTCCTGCTATTGCAAATCCGCATTTTATTGATGAGTCATCAAAACGTTTTGGTTCACAGTGTATTGTTGTAGCAATTGATGCTAAACGTATGGGTGATTCGTGGCATGTTTTTATCAATGGTGGAAGGATTGATACTGGTCTTGATGCTCTTGCTTGGGCTAAAGAAGCTCAAGAGAGAGGAGCAGGGGAAATACTTTTAACTTCTATGGACTGTGACGGTGCCAAAAATGGTTATGATATTCCATTAACCTCTCAAATGAGCAATATGCTTAATATTCCCGTCATTGCAAGTGGTGGTGCAGGAACGATGGAGCATATCAAAGATGCGTTTTTAAATGGTGCTGATGCTGCACTTGCTGCTTCTATTTTCCACTTTAAAGAAATTGATATTATGGATTTAAAACGTTACCTCGCACATGAGGGAATTGCAGTAAGATTATGATCCTCTGTGCAGGGCGTAATGAAACGTTCGATTTCGCAAAACCCATTGGTGTTGGTCTTATAGAAAGTGCTATCAATCTTACAAAATTGATTCTTGAAGAAAAACCAGCTTTTTTATTTTTTGTTGGAACAGCAGGTAGCTATGGTAATTATCAACCATTTGAAATTGTTCATAGCCATAGTGCTACCAATATTGAGCTAGGCTATTTACAAAATCAGTGCTATACCCCTTTAAAAAATCAAATTGATTCAGAGATTCCATATGTTTCACGTGGAACAAATTATCTCTCGCCTATTGTTAATTCAAGTAATTACATTACAGTTGATACATCAATCGCCAATAAAATGATTGAAAAGAGTATTGAACTTGAAAACATGGAATTTTTTTCGGTTATCAGTGTTGCCAATCAATTTAAAATTCCCTGTTCTGGTCTTTTTGTTGTAACCAATTATTGCAACGAAAATGCCCATACTGATTTTATAAAAAACCATACAAAAGCAAAAGAACTTATTATATTGCACGTAGAAAAAAATATGAAAATTTGAGGAATTATGGAAAAACAAAATATATTTGATCTTTCAAAAGAAGAACTATCTGAAGTTATAAAACCATCTTTTAGAGCAAAACAAATCTATCAATGGCTCTATCAAAAATACGTTACATCGTTTGATGAAATGAAAAATCTACCAAAAGATTTAAAAGAGCAGCTCAATGCTACATACTATCTTGATCCACTTCGAATTGTAAAAGTTGAAGAGAGTAGGGATGGTAGTAAAAAATATCTTTTTGCACTTAAAGATGGGAACACAGTAGAATCTGTTCTTTTACCTATGAAACAAGAACAAACTGATGAAGATGGTAAGCTTGTGCATCATACACGTTACACCATCTGTATCTCTTCACAGGTAGGCTGTAAAATTGGCTGCGCATTTTGTTTAACTGGTAAAAGTGGTTTTAAACGAAATCTCACAGCAGGTGAAATAACATCTCAAATTTTAATGATCAAACGAGATAACGCAATTGCAGAAAATAGGCGAGTTAACATTGTTTATATGGGCATGGGTGAACCATTAGACAACCTCACTAATGTGAGTAAGGCTGTGCGTATCTTTAATGATTTAGATGGTCTTTCTATCTCACCGCGCAGGCAAACGATTTCTACGAGTGGTCTCAGTTCTCAAATTGAAAAGTTGGGTAAGATGGATTTAGGCGTTTTACTAGCGATTTCCCTTCATGCTGTTGATGATGAACTTAGACAAACACTTATGCCAATTAACAAAGCCTATAATATTGAATCCATCATCAATGCGGTAAAAGCATTCCCAATAGATGCACGTAAACGGGTCATGTTTGAATATTTGGTCATGAAAGGTGTAAATGATGACCAAAAGAGTGCAAAGAAGCTGGTGAAGCTGCTACATGGCATAAAATCGAAAGTTAATTTGATTTATTTTAATCCTCATCCAGGAAGTGAATTTGGCAGACCTTTAGAGAAAGATATGGTTGCATTTCAACAATATCTTGTTGATCATGGTGTGTTGTGTACCATTCGTCAGTCAAAAGGCTTGGACATTAGTGCAGCATGTGGTCAATTAAAAGACAAGGAAGAGAAAAATGACAATGCTTGATCTTTTTCAATTAGGATTTTTAATTATTGTTGTAATTGTAGGAGTAGGAGGACTCGTTACAGTCCTCTTTAAAAAAGAAAAATAAGAGCTTGTTCTATCAAGCTCTTTCTATTTAGCTACCCATTCATGTGATATAATTTCACTATCTCCAAGAAAAATCTTTCCCACAAATGTATCACCCTTCACATAACTTCCAACACCTTTTGGTGTGCCCGTCATAACGATATCGTTATCAGCAAGAGTTGAAAAAGAGCTAATTTCATCAATAACCGTGAGTGGTTTATAGATCATAAGGTCACTATTTCCCTCTTGAACTAACGCACCATTAATCCATAATTGCATTGAGAGCTTAGCTATATCAGATTCTTCTATACTTACAAACTGACTCATAACAGCTGCGCCATTAAAAGCTTTAGCTCTCTCCCATGGTAAGCCTTTTGCCTTTAACTCACTTTGGAGTTCACGGTTAGTTAAATCAAGCCCAAAACCAACAGCAAAAATCTTCCCTTCTCTAATCAAAAATGAAATTTCACCTTCATAATGCAATGGTGTTTGTACTCCTGTTATTAACTCACTACTTAATGCAGAGTTAGGTTTCATAAACAAAACCATTGAAGTAGGAACTTCATTATTTAGCTCTTTGATATGCTCAACATAATTTCTTCCAACACAAACAACTTTGCTAGGTGCAACTCTTGCACCATCAACTATAACTGTTCTCATTTTTCACCTTTCATTAAATTATAAAATATTGTTTTAGCATCAAATGTAGATTCTATCTTGTAAGGTACACCTTTGTATTCAAAAGAGAGTGATTGTGCATGTAAAAGTAATCTTGAGCTTTTTGTTAATTCAAATTGTTCTTCTTTGCTCATCAATCCATCTAAAAATTTTTCAGCAGCCATTTCATCAATTCCATAAAGTGGATCGCCAACGATATGATGTTTCACGTGGAACAAATGAACTCTAATCTGGTGTTGTCTGCCCGTATATGGAATTGCTTCGACAAATGTTGCATCTTTGTCTTCAAAATAGTGTAGGGGAATAATTTTAGTTTGAGAGGATTTTCCTCGTTCATCTACATGAACTTTCAAGCGAATTTGACTTGTTTCGACATCACGTTTTAGTTTTTCATCTATCATAACTACGTTATCAATTTTTCCGTGAACTAAAGCTAGGTAACTTTTTTGAACTTGTCTAGTCGCAAAGATATGCTTGAGTTCAATTTCAGCTTGCTTGTGTTTGCCAACTAAAACTAAACCACTTGTACTTTTATCAATGCGATGAGCCGCATTTGCATCTTTCCCATAGAGTGATTTTATTTCATCATTTAGAGTATAACCATCACTGCGTTTTCGTGGATGAATCATTACACCACTTGGTTTTTCAAAAACTGCAAAATCTTCAGTTTCAAAAATGGGTTGTAGCCCTTTAGGAGAACCTTCAAAAACAACAACACTAATGTTGCCTACAATCAGCGCTGATTTTTTGAGAAGTTGTTCATCCTCAACAAACACTCTTCGTTTGTCAATCATTTTTTGTGCTTCACCCATACTGATGTTAAAGGTATCCATTAAAAAACGAAAGGCCAGTGTTGGTTTTTCAAGAACAAATTTTTTGAAAGTATACGCCAAAATTCAACCCTTTTTTAGTCCGATATTGTTAAAATAAAGAATCAAATAAAACACGATTCTATAGATAAATTCACCGTATTTTATCACAGAAAAATCACAAAACAGACAAGGAATGAAAATGGTAGAGCGCTACGCAAGAGAAGAGATGAAAAAGCATTGGACAATTGAGGCAAAATATGACGCATGGCTCAAAGTTGAAAAAGCTGCAACAAAAGCGTGGAATAAACTAGGACTCATTCCAGATGCTGATTGTGAGAAAATCGTTAAAAATGCAAAGTTCAATATTGAACGAATTGATGAAATTGAAAAAGTGACACGCCATGATGTTATTGCTTTCTTGACAAGTGTTGCCGATAGCCTAGGCGTTGAGAGCAGATGGGTACATTATGGTATGACAAGTTCTGATTGTATCGATACAGCTGTAGCACTTCAAATGCGTGACTCTTTAGCCGTTATTATTGATGATGTTAAAGTGCTTATGGAATCTTTGAAAACGAGAGCTATGGAACATAAAATGACTTTGATGGTCGGAAGAAGTCATGGAATTCATGGTGAGCCTATTACTTTTGGTTTGGTTCTCGCAATTTGGTATGAAGAGATCAAACGAAACCTCAAAAATCTTGAAAATGTAATGGAAGTAATTTCTGTTGGACAAATCAGTGGAGCTATGGGAAATATGGCTCATTCACCTATTGAGCTTGAAGAGCTTGTTTGTGAAGATTTAGGACTCACTCCTGCACCTGTTTCAAACCAAGTGATTCAACGTGATCGTTATGCTGCTTTGATGAATGCTCTAGCACTCTTAGCATCAAGTTGTGAAAAAATTGCTGTGGCTGTTCGTCACTATCAACGTACAGAAGTATATGAGTGTGAAGAGTTCTTTGAAAAAGGGCAAAAAGGAAGCTCTGCAATGCCTCATAAGCGCAATCCCGTCTTAAGCGAGAATATCACTGGTCTTTGCCGTATGATTCGCTCTTACGCAATCCCAGCTATGGAAAACGTCGCATTGTGGCATGAAAGGGACATTAGCCATAGTTCAGTTGAACGTTTTATTTTACCAGATGGTTTTATCACAACAGACTTTATGCTTAACCGTCTTAACAGCGTTATCTCTAAACTTGTGGTTTACCCTGAAAATATGATGAGAAACCTTAACCTTACAGGTGGACTTGTCTTTTCACAAAGAATTCTTCTAGAACTTCCTCTTAAAAATGTTTCACGTGAAGATGCTTATAAAATTGTTCAACGCAATGCGATGAAAGTTTGGGAAGACCTACAACAAGGAAAACCTGCCCTTAATGCTGAGGGAGAAAGCTTATACCTTCAAAACTTACTTGCAGATGAAGACTTAAGAGCAAAACTAAGTGAAGCAGAAATCAGAGAGTGTTTTGACTATGGTTACTATACAAAAAATGTTGATAAAATCTTTCAAAGGGTGTTTAAATAATGTTAACCGTTCAAAAGCGTAATGGTCGCATTGAGCCACTAGATATCTCTAAAATACAAAAATATACTAGCTCAGCCATCAAAGGTTTAGATAACGTTTCTCAAAGTGAGCTTGAAGTCGATGCAAAAATTCAATTTCGTGATCAAATCACTACAGAAGAAATTCAAAAAACATTGATCAAAACAGCGGTTGATAAAATCGACATTGATCGTCCAAATTGGACCTATGTTGCTGCACGCCTTTTCTTGTATGACCTCTATCACAAAGTAAATGGATTTACAGGTTATGGAAGCTTCGCAGAATATTTGGAACGTGGAGAAAAAGAGGGACGTATTGCATTAGGTCTTAAAGAAAAGTATGACTTGAAAGATCTTGAAGCGTATGTTAAACCAGAGCGCGATCTTCAATTCACTTATCTTGGTGTCAAAACATTACACGATCGTTATTTGATTAAAAATAGACAAGGTAAGCCTATTGAATTGCCACAACATATGTTTATGGCAATCGCAATGTTTTTAGCACAAAATGAGCTCAACTCACAAGACTGGGCAAAGAAGTTTTATGATGTGATCAGTAAGTTTGAAGTGATGCTTGCAACACCAACACTTTCAAACGCACGAACAACACGCCATCAATTAAGCTCTTGCTACATCGGAAGTACTCCAGATAATATCGAAGGTATTTTCGATTCGTACAAAGAGATGTCACTCCTTAGTAAATTTGGCGGTGGCATTGGTTGGGATTGGAACTTAGTACGTTCTATGGGCGGAATGATCGATGGCCATAAAAATGCTGCTGGTGGCGTTATTCCATTTTTGAAAATTACCAATGACATTGCTGTCGCTGTTGACCAATTAGGAACACGAAAAGGTGCTATTGCCGTTTATTTAGAGCCATGGCATATGGACATTTCTGACTTTCTTGATCTTAAGAAAAACTCAGGCGAAGAGAGACGTCGCGCACATGAACTTTTCCCAGCATTATGGATCAATGACTTGTTTATGAAACGTGTAGAAGAAAACGCCATTTGGACACTTTTTGATCCAGCAGAAACAGGCGATCTTTGTGAAGTATTTGGCGAAGAGTTTGAAAGACGTTATATCGCATATGAACAAAATGAAAATATTGCAAAAGAGTATGTACCTGCGAAAGAATTATGGAAAAAAATCCTTACCAGTTATTTTGAGAGCGGAAGTCCTTTTTTATGCTTTAAAGATAACGCCAATAAGGCTAATCCAAATGATCATACAGGGATTATTCGAAGTTCAAACCTATGTACAGAGATTTTCCAAAATACACAACCAAATCACTATAAAATTAAAATCGTTTTTAATGATCAAACATATATTACTTATGAAGAGAGTGATTTAGTTAAAGTCGATAGTGGCATTACCAAAGAGGCAAAAAAAGTAACAGCTCTTGATAGCATCGATGGCAAAGATATTTTCATTGTTGAAAAAGAGATGATAGAAGGAAAAACGGCTGTATGTAATTTAGCAAGTGTCAACCTTTCTAAAATCAATACCAAAGAAGATATTGAACGAACCATACCTGTCGCTATTAGAATGCTCGACAATGTTATCGATCTTAACTTTTATCCACATGCAAAAGTAAAACATACAAACCTCAAATCACGTGCCATTGGTTTAGGCGTGATGGGTGAAGCACAAATGCTTGCAGAACAACACATTGCATGGGGAAGTTACGAGCATTTCAGCAAAATTGATGAAGTCATGGAAGCAATCAGTTATAACGCTATTCTTGCGTCTTCTAATCTTGCTATTGAAAAAGGCGCTTATCCTGAATTTCCAGGTTCAAAATGGAGTAAAGGAATATTTCCTATCGATACAGCCAATGAAGAAGCAAAAAAATTAGTGGACCGTGGTGGTCTTTTTGGTTACATGTATGACTGGGATAATTTAAAAGAAAAAGTAAAACAAAATGGTATGAGAAATGGCTATCTAATGGCTATTGCTCCAACGAGCTCTATCTCTATTCTTGTAGGAACAACTCAAACGATTGAACCTGTATATAAGCGTAAATGGTTTGAAGAGAATCTCTCTGGCATGATTCCTGTCGTTGCTCCAAACCTCAATCCTGATACATGGGGATTTTACACGCCCGCCTATGAGCTCGATCAAAGAGTACTGATTAAGGCGGGAGCAATAAGACAAAAATGGATCGATCAAGGACAAAGTCTTAATATCTTTATCACCTTAGATAAAGCGAGTGGTAAGTACCTAAATGACATCTATATGTTAGGCTGGAAACTGGGTATTAAATCAACGTATTATCTACGTTCACAATCGCCTGAAAATAAGCTCGAAGTAGCGGATAGAAGTATCGAATGTGAAGGGTGTCAGTAACCATAATAACGCAAGGGTGAGCATGAAAACGATAGGATTAATTGGTGGTATGAGTTGGGAGTCCACACTGAGTTATTACAAACTTCTCAATGAAGGGGTAAAAGCAAAGCTTGGAGGACTTCATAGCGCTAAGATTATTCTCTATTCTGTTGATTTTGCACCCATAGCACGGTTACAAAATGAAGGAAATTGGGAAGAGGCTGCTTTAATTATTAAAGAAGCAGCCCTTTCACTACAACGTGCAGGAGCAGATTTCATTCTTCTATGTACAAATACCATGCACAAAATTCTCCCTCTAGTTACCCCTTTTGTTAACATTCCTTTTCTTCATATCGCTGAAGCTACAGCAACTGCATTACTGACTCAAGAAAAACGCAATGCAATTTTACTAGGTACAAAATTTACCATGCAAGAATCTTTTTACAAAGATGTTTTAAATGCACATAAGATTAATGTGATTGTTCCTGATGAAAAATCTATCGAGACCATCAATCACATTATCTTTAATGAACTCTGTATCGGTAAAATTGAAACAGAGTCAAGAAGAAAGTTTTTACACATTATTGATGATTTGCAAAAAGGTGATGAACGTGTTGATTCCGTTATTTTAGGATGTACTGAAATTGGGCTTTTACTAGAACAAGAAAGTTCCAATCTTACGCTATTTGATACGACTGTTTTACATGTGAACGCAGCAATTAAACACGCACTAGACCAAGAAACTTCTTTCTAATTTTTAAAAAAATATATTAATTTTTTTATATAA
>CAYXNJ010000014.1:0-50024 GCA_964466465.1 uncultured Sulfurospirillum sp. | reverse complement strand
TTTTAGCTAGATTTAAAGTTTTTTTAATTAAATTTTAATTTTTGGAGTAATGAGTGGTTTGAGAAACCCCTACCATCGCATTTTCTAAAATATCAGGTTTGAAAATTTTAAGTTTTAATGTGTCAATTTGAGGATAGAAAATTTTAAGTTTTTGACTTAAATCATGTAGTGCATCTTCAAGTAAAAAATAAGACATTTTATTCATTTCATCTTCAAGAAATGTAGAGACTTTTGCATAGTCTATAAAATTATCTCCACTGTAATCATAATCAAGTTTTACATGTAAAATGACCCGTTGAGGTGTATGACGTTCTTCCTCAAGAATTCCGACAATCGTTTTAAACGTTAAATCTTTAATAAGAATTCGCATCAGATAACTTTAGATTCTTTACCTTGAAAGAGCCTGATAATGTTTGGAATATGTTTATATACGATAACAAAAGCGATGATGAAAATAGGTGCATGCGTTTTAATACCTTCAATATCTGGATGAATGATAAAAGAAGAAAGAATGAGAGCACTCAGCGCTAGTAATGATGATAACGAAGAGATTTTAAGGACTTTACCAACAAGAAACCATGTTGCAAAAGCAATCAATGTCTCAATAGGAAGCATGACTAACAGTACGCCTGCTCCTGTAGCGACACCTTTACCACCTTCAAATTTAAGATAAGGGCTATAACAATGACCAATCACTGAAAAGATAGCAATAGCCCATAATGTCTCAATACTTAAACCAATGAATTTTGCGACGATTAATAAAATGATACCTTTTAAGGCATCCAAAACAACGGTTGTAATCGCCAATTTTTTTGCCAATGAGGGGTTGGTCTCTTTCAGTACTCTTAGTACATTCGTCGCACCAATACTACCGCTGCCACTCTCTCTAATATCTTTGCCTGTAAAGAGTTTTGCAATCAATAAACCAAAGGGAATTCCTCCGATAAGATAGCTTAAAATGTAAAATTGAATGTTAATATTAAAGAGAAAATCCACACGTAATCCTTCATTGAAATTCCCGCAGTATAGCAATAATTTTGTTATTATTTCTTTAACGCTATAATAAGTTTTTTCGATAGTACTCAAGGAAATTAACGTGGATAATCAAACATTAAAAGAAGAAATTTTAAAGCTCAAAAAAGAGTTGCATGTCAGTATCGTGGCACATTTTTATCAAAAAGATGAAGTGTTTGAACTAGCCGATTATGCTGGGGATTCATTGCAATTAGCGCAGTGGGCAGCCAAAGATGCCAATCCGTATTTGCTTTTTTGTGGCGTTGGGTTTATGGGGCAAAGTGTTAAAATTTTAGCACCCGCAAAACGTGTTTTTATGCCTAAAATTGCGTGTTGTGCTATGGCTAGAATGATTGATGTGGAGTATTTTGACCAAAATGTTGCGATTTTAGAGAACGCTGGTATAACAAAAGAAGATATTTTACCTGTTACGTATATCAATTCATCGGCAGATGTGAAAGCCGCTGTTGGCAAGATGGGCGGATATGTTTGTACCAGTTCGAATGCGAAAAAAATCATTACTAAAGCGCTAGAGAGCAACAAAAAGATTTTATTTGTTCCTGATCGTTGTTTGGGGCAAAACATTGCTAAAGAGATGGGACTCAAATCGTGTGTTGTAGCAGATGGAAGTGATCCTAAAGAGGCAGACATCATCTGTTATAATGGGTTTTGTTCTGTGCATCAGCTTTTTGATGTTGATGACATCGCTTTTTACCGTGCGAAGTACCCTGGAATTTTGATTGTAACACATCCTGAATGCAAGCCTGAGGTATGTGAACTTTCTGATTTTGTAGGCTCAACCAGTCAGATCATTGAGTATGTTAAAAAACTTTCACCTGATCAAAAAGTAGCGATTGGTACAGAATACAATATGATTAAACGCCTACGCAAAGAGAATACGTATGTACTCTCGTCCTCAAAACCAGAATGCCCAACCATGAATGAAACCACACTGCAAGATGTTTACAATACACTTCTTAGCATTAAAGAAGGACGTTTTGAGAATGAAATCAGTGTTTCGGAAGAGACGCGAAAATGGGCGTATGAAGCGCTTAATAGGATGTTTGAAATATGATCAAAAAATTTGTTAAAAAAGCACTTGAAGAGGATGTTGGCAGAGGTGATTTGTTTTCGTTAGTCGGAAAAGACAGTTTTGCAAGTGCCAATATTATTTGTAAAGATGTGGGTATTTTTGCTGGAAAGCCCTATGTTAAGGCATTGTGTAAGATGAATAAATTGGATATCACCTTTTACTTTAATGATGGCGATACGCTTCAAAAGGGTGATTTGGTTGCGTTAATCGAAGGAAAGTCTAAAAATATTCTGCGTTGTGAACGAACCATTTTGAATTTGATGCAACACGCCAGTGGAATTGCCACTAATGTTGCAGGATATAAAAAAGTGTTAGAAGGCTATACTCTCAAACTTTTAGATACCCGAAAAACCAGACCTCATTTGCGTATTTTTGAAAAGTACGCTATTCGCTGCGGTGGTGGGAATAACCATAGAATGGGCTTAGATGATTGTTTGATGATCAAAGATACGCATCTTAAAACCATAGATGATTTAAAGGTTTTTATTGTAGAAGCACGCGAAAAGCTACCCTTTACATGTAAGATTGAAATTGAGTGTGAAGATATTGAGTTTGCAAAATTTGCAATGCAATGTGGAGCAGATATTATCATGTGTGATAATATGTCTCATAAAGATATTAAGACCGTTGTTGCGCATAAAAACAGTCACTTTCCTCACGTTCTTTTAGAAGCCAGCGGTAACATCACTAAAGAAAATATCATTGAGTACGCTAAAACAGGTGTTGATGCTATTAGCAGCGGTAGCCTGATTCACCAAGCTGTTTGGTTGGATTTTTCAATGCGAATCACGCATAAAACCCTTATTTAGAGCAGGAATAGCATACTGTGGCAGATGATCAAGAGAAGACTGAAGAAGCCACCTCCAAGAAAATAGAGGATGCCAGGAAAGACGGAAACGTTCCTAAAAGCCAAGATACTAGCGCTTTTATTACTTTACTTGTAGCACTTGTTGCATTCTTAGCACTTTTGTCATTTATACAATCTCGCATTGTCTATCTTTACTACTACTATCAGTCCTTAATTGGTACAGAAATTACAAAAGAGGTTACACTTCAGATTTCTATGATCTCTTTTCGAGAGATTATTTTTATGGTGATACCTTTAGCCTTAGCGGTTTCGATTGCAGGTATTTTAGCCAATATCATGCAAATAGGTTTTATTTTTACAACCAAACCATTGATGCCCGATATTTCAAAATTAGACCCACTGAAAGGGCTAAAAAACCTTTTTTCGATGAAGAAAGCGGTTGAAACTGTCAAAATTTTGCTTAAAGTCGGTCTTATTTTATGGGTATGTTACTACTTTTTACTCTCATTTACTAAAGAACTCCCAACGGTTATCTATTTTCCCTTGTTTGATCAGCTGGCATGGTTAAAAGAGAAGATGTTGATTTTAGTTGCGGTTATTTTATTGCTTTTTTTGATTTTGGCACTGGCCGATCTTTTATTTGTCCGTTTTTCTTATTTTAAAAGTTTGCGTATGAGCAAACAAGAGGTTAAAGATGAATACAAACAGATGGAAGGTGATCCTAAAATTAAAGCAAAAATCAGACAAATACAGATGCAAATGACCCGCAAGCGGATGATGCAAGAAATACCTCAGGCGGATGTTGTCATCACTAACCCAACACATTATGCCGTTGCCATTCGTTATAATCAAGAAAAAGAAGCAGCACCTAAAGTAGTGGCTATGGGAACAGACTTTGTCGCACTTCGCATTAAAGAGATTGCGATGAATCATAATGTTCAGATTGTTGAAAATCCCCCTTTAGCAAGAGAATTATACAAAAAGTGTAAACTGGGTGATATGATTCCTGAAAATCTCTATAAAGCCGTTGCTGAAGTTCTTGCCTTTGTTTATAAAAGTTCTAAAAAAATGCCTTAGGTATATCAATAACTTTTCAGTAAAAATTAAGTATAATCTCCCTTTTATCACGAAGTGGAGTTGTCTATGTATCAACAAGCGTGGAAGCGTATGCTTGAAGCCAATCACATTGTTATTGTCTCTCATGTGCATCCCGATGGCGATACATTAGGCAGTGCTTTAGCTCTGTATGATGCACTGAGTCGTGCAGGCAAAAAGGTAACGCACTTCAATAAAAACAGTGAACTTCCATTGGTGTATGACTATTTGCCAGGTTTTTCCAAAATTAAGAATAGCTTGCCAAAACAGTTTGATTTAGTAGTAAGTTGTGATTGTTCAACGCGTGATAGACTTAAAATTCCAGAAGGGGATTATGAGATTATCAACATAGATCATCATCTTACCAATCGTTATTTTGGAAATATGAATCTTGTCGTTGATCGGTTTACCAGTGCTGGTATGGTGGTTTATGAGCTTTTAAAAGCCAATGCCATTGAAATGAGTAAAGAGTGTGCTATATGTCTTTATACGGCAATTGCTGATGATACAGGGTTTTTTCAATACGGCGATATGGATGAGCTGACGTTTAGCATTGTCGCACAGTTAGTCAAATGTGGCGCTAATCCAAAAGAGATTGCCTCCAAGGTAAAGCGTAGGGAACCTCTTTCAAAAATAAGACTTTATGGGTATATGTTGAACCATTTTGATCTTTATGAAAATGGGCGCATTGCTACCATTATTTTTGATAAAGCTTCTCTCGAGGCTACAGGTGCTAGAAGGCACGACACTAAAAATATTGTCAATATGCTAAGAAGCATTGTGAATGTCACGATTGCGATCATGATATTGGAAGAGAAAGAGGGAGGCTATAAAGTCTCATTACGAAGTAAAGATATTAACGTTTCAAAGATCGCGTTGGAGTATCTAGGAGGTGGTCATAAGACTGCTGCTGGGTTTGAAGTCCCTGTATGTGATCCCAAAGTACTTCGAGATGAAATTGTGGAAAAAATAAAAAGGATAGACAAAGAATGAGAAAACAAGGAAAATCGTCCATAGCAGCAGTTGTGCTAGGATTTATTTTTTTAGTCTTAGTAGGTGGAGTTGCGTTTGTATTTAACTCCAGTTTATTTGAAAGAGAAGCACCTCAAATCGTTCTTCCTAAAGAAATCGAATGGAATTTAAAAGAACCTATTAAAATACAGTTAGCGGATGCAAGTGGACTTCGTTTTGTGCGAGCATCACTCTTTGATGGTGAAAAAAGTGTTGTTTTAGACACCAAAGAGTTGAAAACACCTGAAAAAATAGTGGACTTAAACCTCTCTTTCCCTAAAACAGGTTTTGGAGCCAATAAAAAAGTATTTGAACTCACCGTGGAAGCTGTTGATGGAAGCAAATGGAATTTTTTTGCAGGTAATAGCATTAGTGTAAAATCCATCATTAAAGTAGATACCAAAAGACCTGAAGTAAATGTCATAGGTAGTTCCTATAAAATTATGAAAGGTGGCGTTGCTACCGTCATCTTTAAAGCACAAGATGAAGCTATGAAATCGCTTTATGTTGAGACGAATTTTGGTAAAAAATTCTATCCAACGCCTTTTTATAAAGAAGGGTATTACATTACTTTAGTAGCATGGCCCACCAATGTTGAGAGTTTTAGTGCTTCCGTTGTAGCGTTGGATCGTGCTGGGAATTTAACCAAAGCACATGTACCTTATTTTTTACAAGACAAGAAGTATAAAACATCTACGATTGCACTGGATGATCGTTTCTTAGATGGAAAAATTGCCGATTTAATTGCTGAAATGGCGCCTGAGCGCTCCTCGCTTACAAAATTAGAAAAGTTTAAATTTGTGAATGAAGATATGCGCAAAGGTAATGAGGCAAATATCTTAAAAGTAACGTCAAATGTACCAACAGAATTGATAAGCGGATTTTACCTTAAACCATTCTATCCATTGCGTAATGGCAAAGTCGTTGCAAGCTTTGGTGATCATCGTTTTTATGAGTATGATAAGCAACCAACCAGTGAGTCATATCACTTAGGGCTTGATCTTGCAAGCAATGCACAAGCTGCCATGCAAACCTCAAATGATGGCGTGGTTGTTTTTGCTCGTGAAAATGGTATTTATGGCAATAACATTATCATTTCACACGGATTAGGTGTGTATTCATTGTATGGACACTGTTCAAGCTATATGGTGAAAGAGGGCGATGTTGTTAAAGCAGGTGAATCTATCGCTAAGACAGGTTTGACAGGCTTAGCGCTTGGTGATCACCTTCACTTTGGCATGTTTGTGCAAGGTGTCGATGTCAGACCAGAAGAGTGGATGGATGAGGTTTGGCTTAAAGAGAGCATTTTTAACGTTATAGAATCAGCAAAGAAGATTATGGATCGATGAAAGTAACACAAAAAAATGTGAGAGTGTTTCATATTGAAATTGATGATGAAGCCTCTTTTTTGGACTATTTTAGAAAAAACAGCCTTCTTTTGAAGGAATTCTTTTTGCTTGTGGAAGGCAATATAACTAAAAATATTGCCTTTGTATTGGAACAAAGTGGCGTATGTTATAAAGAGATCAATAACTGTGCCATTCGTTTTGGAGGGATTAAAAAAGAAACACCTTCTCTTGAAGAAGCCCCTGTGAAAAAAGAGAGTGTTGTTGAACCTGTGATAGAACAGACGAAACAATTACCAAAACTAAAGCTCTATGATCGTCCTATCCGCTCAGGTGAAGAGATTGTTGAAAGCTTGCCAATCGTTATTTTTGGGCGTGTAAACAGCGGTGCGAAAGTCTTTAGTGAAGAGAGTATGAGTATTTATGGTATCATTGATGGATTAGTACAGTGCGATGGCGATTATATTGTGCTCAGTGGCATCAGTCCAAGAGGACATCTTATCTTCAATGGAGAAATTGTCGATAGAGAGATGTTAAAACAAAATGTACTTCAAAAAATCGTTATGCGCGATAACGTTATAGAAATAAAGGAAGTTGTGTGAAACAAACCACATTAGCCAAAGCGGTGAGTGGTGTAGGGATAGGGCTTCACAAGGGTGAACCCATTTCAATACGCTTAGAACCTCTTGAAGCCAATAGCGGTATTCTTTTTTACCGAAGTGATGTAGGACTTTTGGTTCAGGCATTACCTCAGAATGTTGTTAATACCCAAATGGCAACCGTCATTGGAAATTCAAGCGCTTATATCTCAACCATTGAGCATCTACTTTCAGCTGTTTATGCGTATGGAATCGATAATATCAGAGTAGTGCTTGATGGTGCGGAAGTGCCTGTTATGGATGGAAGTAGTGCTAGCTTTTGTATGATGCTCGATGAAGCGGGAACACGAAAACTTGACGCTACCAAGCAAGTTTTGATTATTAAAAAAGAGGTAGAAGTGCAAGATGGTAAAAAGTTTGCACGCGTTACACCTAGTTTAAAGCCAAGTTACAGTTTTATGATTGAGTTTAATCATCCTTCTATTGGTAAGCAAGAGTATAGTTTTGAATTTAGTAAGAAAAATTTTATTGAAGAGATTTCCAGAGCCCGTACGTTTGGCTTTTTAAAAGATGTTCAAATGCTACGTTCACGTGGACTTGCGCTTGGTGGATCACTCGATAATGCCGTAGTTATGGACGATACTAAAATTTTAAATCCTGAAGGATTACGCTTTTCTAATGAATTTGTGAGACATAAAATTTTAGATGCTATTGGTGATCTTTCGCTTTTAGGTGCACCATTTGTAGGGGATTATATCTCGTTTGCAGGAAGTCATAATCTTAATCACGAACTGACAAAAGCCATTTTAAGAGATCCAAGTAATTACGAAATTAGAACACTGAGTGTTGAAAAAGCAGAAGAATTTGAAAAGGTTTACGCATAAAAACAGCTGTTGATATTGTTGTTATAACGCTTACTTCGCCTTTACATGTAGGCATTTATGAAAATAACCAACTCGTTGAAACATATGAAACCACAGAGCAGACGAGTGAAGCATTGCCATTGCTGTTTGTATCCATTTTAAAAGAGTACCAACCCAAAAGGCTTTTTTTCGCAAGAGGTCCTGGAAGTTTTATGGCAATTAAAATTACCTATATTTTTTTAAAAACGCTCAGTATTACGTTAGGAGTACCACTATTGGCATGTGATGGTTTTACATTCAATCAAGGCAAACCCATTCGTGCAATGCGTAATCTCTACTTTATTAAAAAAGAGCAAGAAATTACAACAACTCGTTTGGAAACTCCAGTAGAGCAGCATTTTGCTTTACCGACCGTTTTAAACGAAACACTTTTTAATGATGAAATTGAACCACTTTATATGTTACCAGCCGTTTAGGAGTTGTGTTTGAAGATAAAAATACCAGCGACAAGTGCCAATTTAGGGCCAGGATTTGATTGTTTAGGTCTTGCCATTGCACTGTATAATGAAGTAAGTATCAAGCCTTCAAGTTACCAGAGTATCTCTGTTAAAGGTGAGGGTGAAGAGAATGCAAAACTGAAAAAAAACAATATTTTTGTCTCCATTTTTTATGATATTTACCAAGAATTAACGGGTAAAAAAGATCCTTTCAGATTTGAATTTTTTAATCAAATCCCGTTTTCTAGGGGCATGGGAAGTAGCTCCGCTGTTATTGTTGGTGCTATTGCAAGCGCTTATGAGATGGCAGGTATCAAAGCTAGTCGAGAAGTTATTTTAAATAAAGCAATCCTTTATGAAACACATCCTGATAATATTGCTCCTGCGGTTTATGGAGGATTTACAAGTTCCGTGGTTGAAAATGGCAAGGTGAGAACGCTTAAAAAAGTGCTGAGTGAAAAATTGAAAGTAGTGATGGTGATTCCTGATCGTCCTATGTCCACAGCACATTCAAGAACACTGCTTCCTAAAACATATTTGATGAAAAATGTGGTTTATAATCTTTCACGTGCCTCTTTGATGAGTGCAGCTTTCTTTAGTGAAAATTGGGAAGTTTTAAGGGTCGCATCCAAAGATTGTATGCACGAACATCGACGTATGAAGCAGATGAAAGAGCTTTTTGAAGTACGTGAGATTGCGTTAAAAAGTGGTGCACTCATGAGTACACTCTCAGGAAGTGGTTCATCGTTTTTTAATCTTGTAAAGGCAGATGATGCACCAAAAGTAGCCACAGCACTTAAAAATGCGTTTGGGATGTTTAGAGTAGAAATCTTTGAATTAGATAATAACGGTTTTGAAATCGTAAAAAGCTGAAAGACAGCTAAAATTTGATATAATCAGGCGCAAAAATGAGTCAACCCATAAGAATGTGCATTGTTTGTAGAGAAAGATCTTTGCAAGAAAGTTTACAAAGATTGCAGATTGTAGATGGAGAACTCGTGCTTTTTTCTAAAGTAGGAAGAAGTTTTTATATCTGCAAGGCATGTATGACAAACAATGAAAAGAAAGTTGTGAAAATACTCAACAATAAATGTAAAACAAATCACAAAGCAATGATGGAATTTGGTAAAATTTTTAAGGAGACAGGGTCGAATGGATAAAGTTCGTATAACCGAAATAGCAAAAGAACTGGGCATGAAGAACAAAGAGATCGTTGATAAAGCGATAGATCTTGGGCTTGATGTCAAAGGGCATTCAAGTTCAATCAGTACAGAAGATGCCGAAAAACTCATGAACTATGTATTGAGCGGAGAGAATGCACAAGCAAGTAAACCATCCACTCAACCTAAAGCTCCAGAGATTAAAAAAGTTGAAGTCGTAGAGACACCAGCTGTCGTTGAAAAACCAAAAGCATCTGAAGTTGTTGTTCCTAAAACAAAAACCTTGAAAGAAAAAGAGCTAGAATCAGGTCATGTGACACCGAAAACTCCTAAACAAGAGATAGCTACGAGCACGGTTTCTGAAGTTTTGGATGATGATAGAGAAAATACGGAAGATAAAATAGACCCAACAAATGTGCAAAAGCGCAGAGGTTTGGTGATTGTTAAGAAAAAACGACCTGATGTTAAAGAGATTGAAGTCGAAGAAAAACAAAGTCCATCATCGTTTTATGGCTCACGTGAAAATACCCCTTCTCGAAGCATGGAGTCAATGTTTGCTTCTTCAAATAATGCAGCAGAACTTCAAAAAAAGAAAAAGAAACTTAAAAAAGTTCCAGCTGAGAAAAAAGCCAATGCTGAAAAATTGGATATTGCTTTAAATATTGAAATGGCTGATACCAACATTGATACGGAAGAAGAAGATATGATTGTTCTTCCTGACCTTAATGTGGGCATTACGGTCAATGAAGAGGCGAAAAAGAAAAAGCAGATTGATCCTAGTCAAATCAGAACAACGAAAAAAACGAATTTTGTGATGCAAGGAATTCAACGTGTTGGTCGTAAAAGAAGACGCAGACCAACTCAAGTTCAAGAAGCTGAAGCGGTCAGTGCAATTGAAATTCCTGAAGAGATTAGGGTTTATGAATTTGCAGAAAAAATTAATAAACCTGTTAGCGAAGTGATTAAAGAGCTTTTCTCACTTGGTGTAATGTTTACAAAAAATGATTTCTTGGATAAAGATTCGATTGAAATTCTAGCAGATACATTTGGTGTGAATGTCACAACAGTAAATGATCAAGAAGCCTTTGACTATGTTAAAGCATACGATGAAGAGGGCGAAGCAGGGGAACAAAATCTTGTGGAGCGCGCTCCTGTTATTACGATCATGGGTCACGTAGATCATGGTAAAACATCACTCCTTGATTACATTAGAAGTGCCAAAGTGGCTGCGGGCGAGGCGGGTGGTATTACCCAACACGTTGGCGCTTATATGGTAGAGAAAAATGGTAGAAACATCACCTTTATCGATACTCCAGGTCACGAAGCCTTTACAGAAATGCGTTCACGTGGTGCAAAAGTTACGGACATTGTCATTGTTGTTGTAGCAGCGGATGATGGTGTTAAACCTCAAACAAAAGAGGCCGTTGAACACGCAAAAGCAGCGGGAGTTCCAATCATCATCGCTGTGAATAAAATGGACAAAGAATCAGCGAATCCTGATCTTGTCAAAGCACAACTTGCAGAGCTTGGCATCACACCTATTGATTGGGGTGGAGAGCATGAATTCGTACCAGTATCTGCAAAGACTGGTATGGGTATCGAAGATCTCTTAGAGACTATTTTATTGCAAGCCGATTTACTAGAGCTCAAAGCAGATCCAAGCCGTGATGTTAAAGCAACTGTTATCGAGAGTTCACTTGAAAAAGGACGTGGTCCTGTTGCAACCGTTGTAGTACAAGATGGTACCATGCGTGTAGGCGACATCGTTGTCGCAGGTGTAGCATTTGGTAAAGTTAAAGCACTCCTTGATGATCTTGGTCGCTCCGTAAAAGAGGCACTTCCAGGTGAGCCTGTTGTTGTTCTTGGTCTTAGCGAAGTTCCTGGAGCTGGCGAGACACTGATTAGCGTTAAAACAGATAAAATTGCTCGTGAATATGCAAAGAAAAAAGCAGAATACTTACGTCAAAAAGAGCTTTCTAAAACAACCAAAGTAAGTTTAGATGATCTTAGTGCGATGATTGCAGAGGGTGCATTAAAAACATTACCTGTTATTATTAAAGCGGACGTTCAAGGTAGTCTTGAAGCAATCAAGGGTAGCTTGGAAAAAATTAGAAATGCAGAGACGAAGGTTAATATCGTTAGTGCAGGTATCGGCGGTATTACAGAAAGCGATGTAGCGCTTGCAGGCGCAAGTTCAAACTGTGTGATTTTAGGTTTCCATGTACGTCCAACAGGTGTTGTTAAAGAGAAAGCAAAAAATGCTGGCGTTGAGATTAAAACGTACAATATTATTTATGATTTAATTGATGATGTTACAAACCTTGTAACAGGCTTGATGGCTCCAGTGATTCGTGAAGAGAATATCGGTCAAGCGATGGTAAGAGAAGTCTTTACGGTTCCAAAATTAGGCGCGATTGCTGGTTGTATTGTTACGGATGGTACGATTAACAGGGGTGTTAAAATTCGTGTTATTCGTGATGGTGTCATTATATTTGAAGGTAGTGTTTCATCACTCAAACGCTTTAAAGACGACGTGAAAGAAGTAGGTAAAGGGTATGAGTGTGGTGTTGGCATTGATGGCTACAATGATATTAAAGTAGGCGATTATATCGAGAGCTTTAAAGAGGTTGAAGAAAAAGCAAAACTATGATGGATAAAAGTATTAAAATCCAGCGAACGGAAAGTGTTTTAAAAGAACTGATTCCTGAAGCGCTCTGTACCCTTGAAGACGAGATGCTCCGTGGTGTTTGTGTCGTTGACGTACAGTGCAGTCGTGGGAAATATGATGCGATTGTTTATTTGGATGGCTCGATTTATGATGACGCAGAGAAGCGTTATATCGTGTCTCATTTAGACCGTGTACAACGTCATATTCAAACGCATTGTATGCAAGCAGAGGGTTGGTTTAGATGTCCACATTTTAAATTCCGTTTTGATGATAGTTTGGAGCGCCAAAATAAAATGGACGCTCTCTTTGCAAAAGTAGAAGAAGAGTTAAAAAAAGGTAAAAAAAGCGATGATTAATCTTGAACAAATTACAAAAATCGTAGAGAGTTGCGGTGTATCGCTTTATGATACTGAAGTGGCAAACGAATTTGATAAAAAAATTTTTAGAATTTATATTACTTCAAAAGAGGGCATTAGCCTTGATAAATGTGCTGAAATCAGCCGTATTCTCTCACCAATTTTTGATTTAGAGCCACCACTTGAAGGGGAATATCTTTTTGAAGTTAGCTCTCCTGGTATTGAGCGAAAACTCACAAAACCAGAGCATTATAATGCTTCTATTGGCGAAAAAGTCAAAATGAAGCTCAAAACCAAAGAAAAATTCATTGGACTACTAGAAGCCTTTGATGGTAACGTTGCTTCTGTGCGCGTTGAAAATGAACTCAAACAGATTGCTCTGGATGAGATTGAAAGTGCTCGAACCTATTTTGAATGGTAAGCGCATTTGACGCAGTCTTAATGCAAAAAGCACTTGATGCTGCGTGGGCACATCAAGTGTTGACGTTTCCAAACCCTGCAGTTGGAGCTATTGTCAGCAACTGTGAGGGTGATATTTTAGGAATTGGAGCTCACCAAAAAGTGGGAACACCGCATGCAGAGGTACACGCCCTAAAAGCTGCTTATGAGAACTTAACCAATGATTCACGCATTAGTTGCATAGAAGACGCAACTGCACTACACGATTTTTTAAAAGAACATCACAATCATCTATTTCATAATCTTACCTTGCATGTCACTTTAGAACCCTGTCACCATTTTGGTAAAACACCTCCATGTTCAGCACTCATTGAAGCGCTTGGAATAAAGCGTGTCGTCATCGGTTCTTTTGATGAAAGTGCGCAGGCTAAAGGTGGTGGCGCTTTTTTAAAGGAAAAAGGGGTGGAAGTTCTCTTTGGATGTCTCAAAGAGGCGTGTGATTTGCTTTTGACACCATTTACTTGCAAAGAGAATAAACATCCTTTTGTATTTTTCAAACTCGCTGTGAGTAGCAATGGTGTTGCAACGGGAGGTATCATTACTTCCGAAGATTCAAGGAGTATGGTGCATCGCTTGCGAGATCGCTGTGATCTTTTAGTCATTGGCGGCAACACAGTAAGAACGGATAGACCTATTCTTGATGCAAGACTATGTGATGGAAAAGCACCTGATGTGTTGATACTTTCTAGGTGCAATGACTTTGATCGAACCATTCCTCTTTTTAATGTACCTAAGAGAATGGTAAATATTTCTGATAATCTGGAAGCAATCAACGACTACACTATGGTAATGATTGAAGGAGGACAACAATTTCTTGATGCACTATCAGCAAAAGTTGAGTGGTACTTGATTTTTGAATCGCCTCATGAAAAAGAGGGTGAGCCTATTGTCCTACCAGAAGGATTGCAAAAAATTTTTTCTCAAAGGGTTGGTGAAGATACCATGAGTTGGTATTTTAAACATGCAAAGTGAAATTTTTATTTTTGAAATAGTGATTGTTCTTTTTGCTGGCTTTATCCACGGCATTGTTGGTTTTGGATTTCCCATGATTGCAACGCCGCTTTTTGTTCTTTTTGTCGATTTAAAACAAGCCGTTTTATACACACTGTTTCCTACACTTGTTACCAATATAGTCAGTCTTAAAAAAGCAAATTCCTTTTCTCACATTTGGAAAGAATTTTGGCCATTGATACTTTCTGTAATGGTAGGAAGTATTATTGGTACAAATCTTTTGGTTGTCTATTACAGTCATTATTTTAAGTTAGTCATAGCGGCTGTCATGCTTTTATATCTCAATAAAGAGAGACTTCGTTTTTCATTGACGCATGCAGTAGCGAAGCAACAGGGTGTTGTAACAGTTATTATGGGGTTCATCAGTGGCGTGGTAGGCGGAATGGCAAACATTATGTCGCCTGTTTTAATTATGCTGATTTTAGAGCTAAAACTTGATAAAAAACATGCTATTGGGGTGATGAGTTTTTGTTTCATTGCCAATAAAACTTTGCAGATTTTAATTTTTGGATATCATGGAAGTTTTACAGTCGAAAACAGTATGCTTATCGCATTCTTTGTACTTATCTCATTGATAGGGTTTTGGATTGGTACAAAAATTCATGAGCGTATTAATGAAAAACTTTATACAACGATTTTAAATCGTATGCTATGGGTTATTTCAGTGTATTTAATTTTCTCAACGTTTTACAACATATAGAGAGCATATTTTCGTAGTAAAAGAGCTTGAGCCTCTTTGTAAAAATCTCTATATTGTGATGGGGTCGTATCAATAAGTGGGGCATATTTTTCATACGTTTGCCACACCTGCTTCGCTCCATCTTTTTTCCCTTTACACGCTAATGCTAAGGCTGTTGATGCGTTAATAAGGCCTTTGAGAATTTTGGCTTCATTCTCATATTCAGGAAGCTTTTTCAGCCGATGCCAATCGCTTTCTAAGACTTCATGTCCTTCAACAAACTCATCTTTTTCAACAACGTCTAAAAAGTGCTTAATTGCTTCCATTAGAACTCTTTATTTTAGGGATTGGTGAAGGCTCATGGAGGAAAAAACCTTGTGCATAATGAATACCAAGTTCTTGAACCTTCTCTAAGATCTCTTTTTTGTGAACAAATTCTGCGACTACTAAAATGCCTAAGTTTTTAGCAAAGTGGGTGATGGTTTTAACCGTTGCATAGGCGTTTGTATCCGTATCAAGGTTTTTAATGAGTGAGCCATCTATCTTAATAAAATCAACATTTAAACGCAAAAGATATTCAAAGTTAGAGTATCCTGCTCCAAAATCATCAATGGCAAGTAAACATCCGTGCGTTCTTGCTTTGTGCAAGAAGGTTCGTACTTCTACAGAGTTTTCAATGCCTTCTGATTCGACAAGCTCTAATGTAATGCGTTCTTTTAGGGTAGGATATTGTTGTAATAAGTCAATAAGATAGGCTGTTGTCTCAGGAGTGAGAATGTCTTCTTTAGTGATATTGATTGAAATATCGCAATGAAGTTCTAATGCTGCTCTAAAGCCTTCTTGGAGTACAAAACGGGTTAGTTGATCATACAGATGCATTCGTTTTGCCAAATCAATAAAATGAAAAGGTGAAATAATCTGCCCATTGGTATCAATGAGTCGAATGAGTACCTCATATTTTTTACGCTCGGTATTTTGACCATGCAGTGGGACAATTTCTTGTAAGAAAATTGTAAAACGGTTTTCCTTCAGAGCTTTGCGTATCGTTTCGTTCCATTGAATGTCTTTTTGAAGGCGTTCTTCAAAGCCTTTATTGTCATCATAAACCACAATGCTTTTATGCGATGAACGAGCTTCTTTCATAGCAATTTCAGCACGATTATAAAGATAACCTATGCCATTAGCAATACCAAAGCGAATCGAGAGTGGATAAAACGTGTGTTTGATAAAGAGTCCTTCATGTCCAAGAATGGCAAGGAGATGTTGACACTCATCATTAAAGGCTTGATCTGGAAGTTCTATATCGCAAAAAAGAGCAAACTCATCACTTTGAAGATGGAAAAGCTGCCAATTTTTAGGCATAATCTGCTTAATTTTGAGTGCTAAATGACGTAAATATAAGTCTCCAAACGCTTGTCCATGCAATGTGTTAATGTCTCGAAAGCCACAGATATTAAGAATAGCCAAATGAGGGCTTTGTGCCTGTTCAATAGCTTGAAAGAGTATTTTTCTGCTAGGGAGTTCCATCAGCTTTTCTTTTCGAAGGTGTTCAACTTGCTCAAAAAGTTCACTCACGTCATAACGGATTGCTATATACTCTTGGATTGTATTTTCTTCATCAAGAAGAGGCATGATGACAGATTTAACATAATAACTGCTGCCATCTTTTCGTTTGTTTTTCACAACACCCTTCCATGGTTTTCCCTCTTTCAGAGTTGCCCACATCTCTTTGAAAAAGCTTTGAGGGTTGTCTGGATGACGAACAATGTTATGAGGTTTACCCAATAATTCTTCTTTAGAGTATCCCGAAATCGCTACAAATTGGTCATTTGCGTAGGTAATGATTCCTTTGGTATCGGTTTTAGACACAATTGTATTTTCATCAATCGCTTCTTTATAATGCTCCAAAAGTTGTGTCTGTTTTTCATGCTCACAAATAAGATGTGCAATTTCTCCAAGTTCATGCTCTTGGCGGGAAAGGGTCAAAATATAGCCAAGTTGGTGTGTTTTAAGTGCCATAGAGATGCGCCTAATGGGAGTGAAAAGAATGGTATGTGTTAGTGCATAAAAGAGTGCAATCGCACAGAGTAAAATGACAAGTCCTACAAGCACAATCGAATGCTGTAATTCAGCCATAAACAGAAGCACGGAGGGTGTGTAGTAAAAATCAAGATAACCGATAATTTCATCCGATAAAGAAGAGAGTGGTATATGAAAATGCTCACCAAGTTCCATATGATGAGTATCGCGAGAGAAAGAAGCTTGTCCAAGAGTGATTTTTTCCATACTCTCTAAAAAAACATCATCAAACAGACGTCCTAAAACTAAAAACCCCATTGGTTCACCTGTTCGCTCCAAATCGGCTGAATAATGGATAGGGGAAAGAAAAAATTGGATGAATTTCCCATTTTCAAAATGGAAAAACTCTTTAAAATGAGATGGTGTGGAAATAAGTGAAGATAAATCAAGATGGATCTCATCTGCTTTACTGTTTTTATAGTGATAAACTTGTTTTTTTGAAACATCAAAAACAGAGATATATGTAAGATGAAATGTCGCAATCATTGGCTCTAAATTATCTTTGCTCCACTTCACATCTTGGTTGTGTACAAATGTTACCATCTCATCCCAGCGGGAGTAATCCTGACTTACTTGTCTAATGGCAGTACTTTCAAGATTTAATACCGCTTTATAGCGCTCAAAGACACTACTTTGCTCTTGTTTAATTTGATGTTGTTCTTGCGTTTTTTTACTAAACCACACAGTAGTCATTAAAATGATTGCAAAGGAAAGGATGAGTGCACTATAGAGTGCGTATGTTTTTGCTATCTTCATGTAACCAGTATAGTTAAAAGCGAATTAAATTTGCTTTATTTTGAAAAATTGGATACACTATTTTCCCAGAAAGATGAGGTTCGAGTTCATCTTTGGTAGTTTTGTGATACGTGACCTTTAGTTAGCATCCTAAATACTCCAAAAATACTCAATTTTCTACTTTTCGATTTTATAACAGGAGCATTAGATGGCTTTATTAGAGGGAACCGTTAAATGGTTTAACAACGAAAAAGGTTTTGGTTTTATCCAACCAAATGATGGCGGAAAAGATGTATTCGTACACTTTCGTCAAGTAAATAGAACAGGTTATGGTCGTGTTTCTTTGGCAGAAGGCCAAAAAGTTACTTATGAATTAGGTGAAGGTCCAAAAGGTCCTCAAGCTGAGAACGTAACAGCACTATAATACCTCGGGGGAGATTTTCTCCTCCACCTCTTTTTTAAACCAATAGTTAAATTCACTTCCTTTTTTCTCTTCTGATTGTACTTCAATCACAATATTATATTTATCGCAAATACTTTTTACAATGCTCAGTCCAATTCCAAAACCACCTTTATAAATATCTCCTCTATAGTGACGTTCAAAAATTTTGTTGATTTCTTTGATGCCAACACCATGATCTTTGACGCTAAAACATAAACTGTTGTCTTTTGTTTGTAACGAGACTTCAATCGTTGTTTGTGGTGGAGAATATTTAATCGCATTGGTGATGTTATTATCAATAATGCGCTGTAGTTCAATACGGTTGATATGTACATAATGCTCAGGCTCTATGGTCGCAATAATAGTAATCTCTTTTGAAGAGCTCAGTGCTTCAAAATAGGCGATTCTATCTTCCAAAAAGAGTGAAAAATTGAGTATCTCTGTCGAATAGGTAATCGTTTTGTTTTTGATGAGGTATTCAAGATCATCATAGAGCGTTGAAAGCGTTGAAAGTGCTGCTAACGTACGACTAAGACGTTTATCTTTATACTTTTTGACTAAGCCCTCGATGTTAAGTTGCATAATGCCAAGAGGTGTTTTCAGTTCGTGCATGACATCGGTAAAAAAGAGGTTCATGCGTGTTGAAGTCTCAATGTAAGGTTTGAGTAAAAGCTTAAGAAGAAGATACGAAAAAATAAGCATACCCAGAAGTACCACACCAATAATGACTAAAAGATCAAAAATAACCTGTGAATGGGATATCTCTTTTTGTACGACTAAAAATTTAGCGTGCAGGGCATTGGATGTCAGTGGGTGTTTGTAAAAAAGTGAGGTATTATTTTGGGCAAATTCATCGCTAAATGTTGGAATAGGCTCATCAATCAAAGAAAAAATAATGTGATTGTTCGCATCTAAAAGCGCACTTTTAAAGATAATAGAGCGTGGAAATAAAAAGGTTTTTTGGAGTGGTAAAATTCCTTGAATAGACGTTTCGATTTCTTTAGCATAACTGCGCAACTGTACTTCTTGATTGACTTGGCTAAGCCGCAATGAGACAGAAAGATAATTTAAAATAGGAAATGAAACCAATAAAAGCGTTAAAAAAGTAAGAATAATGGCAAAGATAAACGCATTTTTAGTCTCACTTTTCAATTTTGTATCCTATGCCTTTGGCGGTGATGATAAAATCTTTATCGGTTTTGTCCCTTAGCTTTTTAATGAGCATTCGTATATCGTTATCGCCAACCTCTTTACCTTCCCAAACGTATTCATGGATGAGTTCCGTGGAGATATAATTACCCCTGTTTTTCACCAATACAAAGAGTAATTTTTGTTCATACTTACTTAAATTAACCTGCATATTCTCAAACCAGAGACTTTGGTCATCGCTATGGTAAGAGAAGCCACATGGCAGAGGAATGACATCCAGTGTAGAGTGCAAATGATAACTTTTGAGTGTTTGCGAAACACGGTACTGAAGCTCTTTAAGCGAAAAAGGCTTGCGTAGATAGTCGTTGCATCCTAGTTCATACCCCAATGAAAGGTTGTTGATGTCCGTAAGTGAAGTAATAAAAATAATCGGAAGGTCTAACTTGGCTTTGCGAATCTCTTTGAGAATTTCATAACCATCCATATTGGGAACGCGAATGTCTAAAAGGGCAAGATGGTACTGTTTTTCAAAGAGCGCATCTAAAGCAAGAAGTCCATCGTCAAAGGAGTCCACTTCGTAACCCATCTCTTCAAGGGAGTCTTTAATGCTCTCATTGTACGTGTAGTCATCTTCTAAGAGTAAAATTTTCATCGAATGCGTACCTCTTGAGGTGTTGAGCTTTGCATAGCAGGCTCTAATGTTTTGACATGCAAAGGTGCTGCGCGAGGCGTGAGGGTGGCTCGAAGCAGTAAGGACTCTTTGAGCAAGGATTCTCCAAACCAAATACCAATATAGCCTATTTGTTTTGCTTCGATGTCAAACAGAGGTGTAAATCCAAAAAGAGCGCCATTGGAGCGTGCAAAACCTTGTTGCATCGTAGATGTTGAAACGATTGGGGTGAAAGAATTGACACAACCAGAAGCGCAGTTGTTGCTCACGATGACATACTCATCAATTTGTGGAAGTTCTTTCATCCATTCGCCAATGTCTAACAATGCTTTATCCATCAAAATCACAAAGTTGATTTTTTTGGCACTCAGTTTTTGAGCTACTTCGTCAAAATTGATGATCACTTCTAAAGAGCCTAAAAATTCATTTTTGTCAAAAATAGGGCAGAGTGCTTTGATGTTAAGGCGTTTTCCAAGCTCAATGGCGACAAGAGGTGTTTTGGTGTGTTGAAGCAGTGCAATGCCTTTACGAAACGTGGAGAGGTCATCACCGTAATCTTCAAAATCCCAACTGCGCACATACGCTTTGGCATCTTTGGTATGCAGTTGAACTTCAAGGTTTTCAATGTGCAGATAGTCTTTGAGTTTTGGGATTTCGTTTTGCAAAATTGCAAAAAGTTGTTGACGGTCATTGTTAAGATAGCCCATTTTTAGGGCTTCATTTTGAGAAAGAATGAGGGCGATGCTTAGGGCTAATTGTTTCTCATGGGAAATTAATTCTTGGGTCAGTCCAAGCACACTCTCGACACTGTTTTTAGCATCTTCAATATAGAGATTGTGGTTGGCACGATAAATTAAAAAGCCAAGGGTAAGCATCGCGATGCAAAAAAGTCCGATGAGAAGAGCAACTATGCGAAAATTTTTGATGAGAGCTCCTTTTACCTGTAAAGCATTGCCAAATTATACCTTAAATGCCAAGCAGAGAAATTGACGATAAATTGACACAAGATGCGTATGATAGTGCTAGAAATTATTTTAAGGAGGCATTATGAAATTGGATTCTATAGTGCGTTTTGCACTTATTGCATCATGTGCAAGCGGGCTTTTTGCACTAGATACGGCAGAATTAGCTAAGCGTTCAGACAAAGGATTCAAACCAGTAGTTGTGAAAGATTGGAAAGCGCCTGATGAGAGTACCATTCCTAACAATCTTTTTGGTGATACTGTGCGTTATGGTAAAGCACTGGTGAATGAAACGTATAAATATATTGGCCCTGAAGTGGCTGATCCTAAAATGCGTTATGCGGGAAATAACCTTGCTTGTTCATCCTGTCACCAAGAAGCAGGGACTAAAAAATGGTCTGGTCCTTTTATGGCAACATTTCCTAACTTTCCACAATACCGCAACCGTGATGAAACCATCGGAAGCATTGAAGGGCGAGTGAACGGTTGTATGGAACGCAGTATGAATGGTAAGCCTCTGCCTGAAGATGGTAAAGAGATGCGTGCTATCGTCACGTATATGTACTGGTTAGCGCAAGGTATTCCCGTGGGTGCAAAAGTAGAAGGTGCTGAGTTTCCACAAGTCAATCGTAAGATGATTATGACTCAAGCCGCTGATCCTATCAAAGGCGAAAAAGTTTACAAAGAGTTTTGTGCTTCATGTCATGGTGTAAATGGTGAAGGTGTCAAGCGTGAAGGTAAGGCCAATGGTTACGAATTCCCACCACTTTGGGGAAAAGACACGTACAACACAGGTGCGGGTATGTATAGAGTCATTCGCGCTGCTGACTGGATTGCAGCCAATATGCCTTTGGGTGCTGACAATAAAAATCGTATTCTAACCGATGAACAAGCGTATAACGTTGCTGCGTATATCAACAACTATGATAAACCGCGTGATGTGAAAGCAAACCGTGAAAAAGATTTTCCTGATCTTAAAGTAAAAGTTCCTGATAGTGATGTTGGACCATACGATGATGGTAAAAATCGTCACCAACACAAGTTTGGCCCGTATCAAGGCATTATTATTCCTGCAAAAAAAGAGCAATAATTGCTAACATGTGGCAGAGATACTCTGCCACATAATGTCACTTCTTTAAAAATCTTCATTTCTTCTACGTCATGACTTTATGTTTAGACTATTTCTTTATAATATACATTACAAAACTAAAGTTGCAAAAAAATAAAGCACTAAAGGTGCGCGGGCATTTCGCCGAGGAAAACCAAGTGTTAGCGTAGCTTTGAAAGCTTTGCTTTCAAAGCGTGTTAAGAGTTTTGTAAAAACTATAGTAAAAACTAAAAAAGAGCCTTAATGAATAAAGAAAAACTCCTTTCAGACACACAAACTTTGCACCGTTTTATTCAATTGCATTGTGATAAAAAACATCACGATGTGCCTAAAAAAAAAGGTGTATTGGAAGTTAGTTTTAAAGAAGAGGCATTGTGTGAATTGCCGTATCATATCTGTGAAGAGTGCGAAACACTTTTCCTTTATGCGTATGGCAGACTTAAAAATTGTCCACATGAAAACAAACCAAGTTGTCGAAAATGTCCTGATCCTTGTTATGAAAAACCCATGTGGAAAAAAATGGCTAACGTGATGATGTTTAGTGGCATGCACTTAGGTCTTACCAAAATACGAAAACTCTTTTCCAAGTAATGCTTCCCTATCTTAGCCATAAAGCACATATGCAACATGTGTATGGCAAAGCACTTTTTAGCATTCCTGTCAATTTAGAATTTGGCTGTCCCAACCGTGAAAAAGATGGCACGGGCGGGTGTTCTTTTTGCCCTGAACATGGCGCTCGTGCGGCTCAAATTGCCGATGCTAACAACGTGGAAGAGCAGATACAAAAAGCACTCTCTTTTGCAAAAAGACGTTACAAAGCCTCTTCGTTCGCACTCTACATTCAAGCCTATACTGGAACCTTCGCATCTTTGCTCAAACAAAAAGAGGCGTATGAAAAACTCTTAAGCCTTTATGCGTTTGATGCCTTTCATATCGGAACACGCCCTGATTGTCTCACATCAGGAACTTTGGAATATTTGCGCGAAATGAGTCAAAAAATAGATGTTGTAGTGGAATTAGGTGTTCAAAGCTTGCACGATGAAAGTTTAGTACGAATGAACCGAGGACACAACGCAGCGTGTTCTCTTGAAGCCATTAAGCGCTTACATGAGCAGGGTTTAAAAGTCTATGCCCATCTTATTATTGGGCTACCGCATGAAACGCCTGCTATGTGGAAACAAAGCGTTCAAGGTTTAGTTGATGCGGGCATTCATGGCATCAAATTTCACAACCTTCATATCATTCACAATACCGATTTGGCACGTGAGTATGCTAAAAGTCCTTTTGCTCTTTTAGGCGAATACGAATATGCCGAAGCGCTTATGGAGTTGTTACGCATTATTCCTTCACACATCCCTATTTTAAGGCTTGCAACCGATACGCCAGACAAAGAGCTTGTAGCTCCTAAGTGGCATATGGCAAAAGGGCAGTTTGGAGAGTATGTTGTTCAAAGTATGCGCTATCGTGGAATTGTGCAAGGAGATTTGACGATAAGCCCTTTTAAGAGTTATACTATTGGCAAAGGCTCTCCTATTCTTTTGGATGATGGAAGTACTACGTTATGGAATGAAACGTATCGTGACTATTATCACCCAAAATCGGGTGCGTATAGGCAAGCCAAAGAGCTGTTTATTGAAAAATCAGATCTCAAAAATCGCCTTAAAAAGGGCGATGTAAAACTTTTAGATATAGGCTTTGGCATGGGCTATAATACGTTTTGTGCATTAGAAATGGCTCAAGACTTAGCGCAAAACAGGTTACATGTAAAAGCAATCGACCAAGATCGTATGCTTTTGCAATACTCGCAGTCGATGGTTCCCAATGCTTCTCATATAATTCTCTTAGACGCACTTTTTAATACTAAGGTTTACGACAATGCGTTTTCAAAAGTTGAATTACTCAATGTTGAAGCACGCTATGGCATCACGCTTTTACAAGAGTCATTTGACGTGATTTTTCTTGATCCTTTTATGGAGAGCAACAACGCCTCGTTAGTAACCTTTGATTTTTTCACAATATTACGAAAACTTTTAAAACCAAATGGCGTGCTCGTGGCTTCTACTTCATTGCAAGCGGTACAGGATGGGTTGATGCTAGCAGAGTTTGAAGCCTGTGTCGCTAATGATGAAAAGAGCGATATAAAGGGCATTGTCGCAACACTTTCTTCATCTATCTCTATACCTTCTAAAGAGCCTTACCGTGATTCTTATGGTGTTTGGAGTGACAAAGAGATAGAAAGTAGGCATCAAAAAAAATTATCTTTTTGAACGTAAAAACATAAAATTATCATAGTTTTCTTCGTCATTATCTTCTCGAAATGCTCACTAATGTCGTTTATTTTTAAAATTTATCAAAAAAATATATATTAAAAATCGTCTTTCAAATTTACATAAAATTTACATAGCTTTTCTAAGATTGCAGTATGAAATCTTATGAAAAGGATGAAAGATGACTCAAATGCTAAGCCGAAGAGGTTTTCTAAAGCTCTCTTCTACCGCAGCAGCAGTTGCTAGTCTCTCTTCGATACCAGGCACTCTGGGCGCGATGGAGGAGGCTAAAAAGCAGTACAAGGGAACAACAAAATTTACCCCAAGTATTTGTGAGATGTGTACAAGCTCTTGTACCATTGAAGCGCGTGTGGAAGATGGTAAAGGAATGTTTATTCGCGGTAATCCAGCCGATAAAGGCAGAGGCGGTAAAGTCTGTGCGCGTGGTAGTGCTGGTTTTAATCAGTTATACGATCCACAACGTTTGGTTAAACCAATTATGCGTGTTGGGGAACGTGGCGAAGGAAAGTGGAAAGAGGTCAGTTGGGACGAAGCATACACTTTCATTGCGAAAAAATTGGATGAAATTAAACAAAAACATGGTGCACATACGGTTGCGTTTACAGCACGTAGTGGTTGGACAAAAACATGGTTCCACCATTTAGCACAAGCGTATGGTTCACATAACCTTTTTGGTCATGAGGCAACCTGTCCATTGGCGTATGGTATGGCGGGAAAAGATGTGTTTGGAGCAGCAGCAAACCGCGATTTTTCCAAAGCAAAATACATCATCAACATGGGACATAACTTCTTTGAAGGTATCGTTATCTCTTATGCACGTCAAATGATGGATGCTCTTAATCATGGTGCAAAACTGGTGACATTAGAGCCAAGACTCTCTACCATGGCTGCGAAATCAACCGAGTGGCATGCGATTAAACCAGGGCATGATTTACCATTTGTTTTAGCGTTTATTCACACGTTGATTAACGAAAATCTTTACGACAAAAAATTTGTTGAAAAATACTGTGAAGGATTTGAAGAACTCAAAGCTAGTGTTGCAGAATATACTCCTGAAAAAATGGCGCTAGAGTGCGACATCCCAGCCGATACTATCAAACGCTTAGCACGTGAATTTGCTAAAGCAGCACCAAAAGCGGTCTTTGACTTTGGTCACCGTGTTACCTTTACACCACAAGAGTTAGAGTTACGACGTGCGATGATGATCATCAACGCTCTTGTAGGCGCAGTGGAAAAAGATGGTGGATATTATCTCTCTAAAGGAGCGGATTATTACAATCAATTTATTGGCGAAGGTGACCCAAAAGCCTTTAAACTCAAAAAACCAAAAACACCAGCGTATCCAAAAGTAGAAGTACCACGCATCGACCGCATTGGTGAGAAAGACAGTGAATTTTTTCTTGCAGGAAAAGGTGAGGGTATTGTAACGTTAATTCCTCATGCAACACTCAATGAACTGCCTAATGTAGGGTACAAACTCCATGGTTGGTTTATTGCACGTAACAATCCTGTTATGACCCAGTCGAATATGGAAAATGTCATCAAAGCACTTAAAGCGATGGACTTGGTCGTTGTGTATGATATTCAAGTCTCCGATACCGCTTGGTTTGCCGATGTTGTGCTTCCAGATACCACTTACCTTGAGAGAGATGAAGAGTTTACCGCTAGTGGTAGTAAAAACCCAAGCTACTCTGTCGGTCGTCAAAAAGTGGTAGAGCCAATTGGTGAGAGTCGTCCGCCGTGGAGAGTGGCTAAAGAACTGGGTGAAAAAATGGGCTTAGGTGCTTATTTCCCATACAAAGACATCGAAGATTACCGCTTGCAACAAGTGGGAGACAACATCGATCTTCTTGCAAAACTCAAAGCAACAGGCAGTGCAAGTTTTGGCGTGCCTTTGATGCTTCAAGAGAAAAAAAGTGTTGCTGAGTTTGTGAAAAAATTCCCAAGTGCAGCAAGTAAAGTAAACGAAGATGGAACGTTTGATTTCCCACAAAAAATTCAACTCTTTAGTAAAAAGCTTCAAGAGGTTTCTCAAAAAGGAGGACTCAGTTATGAGCCTTTCAAATACAAAGAATCCGATGAGTTGTATTTTATTAATGGTAAATCAGCGGTTAGAAGTAATTCTCACAATGGTAACAACCTTTGGTTAAATAACCTTTTAGATGATGCAGCGGTTTGGATTCACCCCAAAACAGCAGAGCGTCTAGGCATTAAAAATGGGGATAAAATCGAAGTCTATAACAAATACGCAACGCAAAAAGGCAAAGCGCTTGTTACCAAAGGGGTAAGAGAAGATACGATCTTTGCTTACTTTGGTTTTGGTCATGTCAGTAAAGAGCTTAAACGAGCTTACGGCAAAGGTGTCAACAGCAATTCTCTTTACTCGTCTTTGGTTTCGCCAAACTCAGGTATGAACCTGCATGTTGCTGGCGTCAAAGTGAAAAAAGCGTAAGGGGAGGAGAAAACAATGGCAAAAAAATATGCAATGGTCCACGATAACAATCTCTGCATCGGCTGTCAAGCGTGCAATGTTGCGTGTAGATCCGAAAATAAAATACCAGAATCTGTTTACCGTTTGCAAGTGTGGGTTAAACCTGAAGAGTATCCAAATGGTACTTTAGGCTACGAATACCATAGACAATCGTGTGTGCATTGTGAAAACACTCCATGTGTGAGTGTATGTCCAACCAAAGCATCTCATGTCAATGAAGATGGCATCGTTTTAGTGGATAATGACTTGTGTGTAGGTTGTCTCTACTGTGTTGCAGCCTGTCCTTACCAAGCGCGTTATGTGCACCCAGTTACTAAAGCGCCTGATAAATGTACCTTCTGCCATGAATCACGCTTAGCCCGTGGTGAAGAGCCAGCGTGTGTGACCGTGTGCCCAACCGATGCACTTGTCTTTGGCGATATGAACGATCCAAAAAGCAAAATCAATAAAGTGCTCTCAGAGCGTGTGACTTACAGACAAAAAGAAAAATTGGGAACCAACCCTAAAATGTTTATTGTACCGAACCACAAAGGAGGGATCAGATCATGAATCACATGGCAGGCTCATTAGAGCAATATAACACCGTTGTATGGCATTGGCCAATCGCTGTTTATCTTTTCTTAGCAGGACTCTCTGCGGGAGCGATTATTTCAGCGATTGTGATTAAATGGATGAAAGGCAATGATGTCTCTCCTTGGGATGGTATTATCAAAGCGGGTGCTATTTTAGCGCCTGTAACCATTGGTGGAGGTCTTTTCCTCTTAATTTTTGACTTAACGCGTCCGTTGATGTTTTGGAAATTGTTGATTCACTACAATTTTGGCTCCGTGATGACACTGGGTGTTTTAGCGCTTTTTGCCTATTCCCCTGTGGTCATTCTCTTTTTCCTTGGTGTCTTTAAAAAAGAGTTGGTCGAAAATGGACCGTTCAAATTTTTAGCACCATTAGCAGATATCGCCCTCACGTATGCGAAAGCGATTGAGAGCATAACCCTTATTTTAGCGGTGGGTGTTGGAGCATATACAGGTTTCTTGCTCTCAGCAATGAACAGTTACCCACTTTTAAATACACCGATCTTACCAGCGCTTTTCTTGGCTTCTGGTGTATCAGCGGGAATTTCAGCAAACCTTGTTGTTGGGCTTTTGTTCTTCAAAGATTCAACCAACGAGAGCAATGTGGGTTATTTGCATGGGCTTGATATCAAAGTCATCTTTGCGGAACTTTTCTTCTTGTTCATTCTCTTTGTGGGTATGACGTACCAAGGAGGCTCTGCTGCGCATGTTGCAAGTGCAGCACTAAGCACAGGCGGTCTTTCAACACTGCTTTGGGTGGGTGTTATCGGCTTAGGATTGATGTTACCAATTGGTCTTAACTTTGCACTGCCTCATGGTGTGAAACACTCTCATGGTTTTGTCATCTTTAATGCGCTGATTGTTTTAATCGGTGTTCTTGCGCTTCGTTACTACATTCTCTATGCAGGTCAAACCTTCGTAGGATAAGCTTTCATTCTTCAGAAGCTCCTGTTTTAAGGAGCTTCACCTTTTTGTATGGCTCTACTATGCAAACACGGAATATTGTGATAGAATAATCTTCTTATAAAAATAAGTACTATTAGGCAAATATTAGATCCTTTGACTGCACTATTTAATCAATAAGGCGATACAGTGAAGCTGATTAACTATAGCTACGAGACATTTGAAGCATTAGAGCACTTTTCAAGAACCTACTTTAAGCCTAATGATCATCTGTTTATTCAGCTTTTTTGTGGCACATTTGATGCAGCTAAAATCACAAAAATCCTTCATTTTTTAAAAAAAACCTTTCCACAATGTGTTATTATCGGTGCCAGTACAGCAGGAGAAATTAAATCAGGTCGTATCAAAACAGGAAGCATCCAAATCAGTTTTTGTCACCTTGAAAAAAGTGTTGCAAAGGCTTATTATTTTTCTAATGTCAATTCTGAAAGTGGTCGTGAAGCTGCCTCTTCTATTATTGAGAGTGATACCAAAGTGTGTATTGCTTTGGCGTATCCTTTTGGAAAGGATGATAGTGAAAATTTTATTGATGGGTTTAATAGCATAGGTTCTGATATGCCTATTGCTGGGGGAAATGCCGCGGATGATTTTCTATTTGAGAGTGCGTTTATTATTTGTGAAGACCAGATTTTAAACAAGGGTATTGTGATTGCAACACTTAGCGGAAAAACTTTGCATGTCAATAACGATTACTCCTTAGGATGGACACAAATTGGTAAAGAACTCACCATTACAAAAGTCGATAAAGGGACTATCTACGAAATCGAACATCAGCCAATTCAAGAGGTTTACAAACACTATCTAGGAGAGGATGTTTTGCATAATCTTCCAAGCAGTGCGATGGAGTTTCCCTTTGTCAAAACGTGTGATGGTATAGAAGTATGTCGTTCATTGATTGGTGCGAATACAGATGGTTCACTCCTCTTTGCAGGGCATATGAATGTAGGAGAAAAGGTACGTTTTGCTATTGGTAATGTTGAAGAGATTATGGATAGAGCTGTTTTAATACAAGAGAGAATCAATGAAAAACCTGTTGAAGCTATTTTTGCCTATTCCTGTGCTGTGCGTAAACGCTTTTTACAAAAACAACTCAATTATGAATTAGGTCTTTTGCAACAAATTGCTCCAACAGCAGGTTTTTTTACCTATGGAGAATTTTTCCATTCACAGCATAAAAATCAACTGCTTAATGTGACTACAACGGTTTTGGCGCTCAGTGAATCAGACTATATTATTTCCCACTCTTTAGGTGAAAAACCTGAAGTTAACTGTTCTACACTTAAGTCTTTAACGCATCTTGTCAACACCACACAGCATGAGCTTGATGTCAATGTCAATTTTCTCAATCAGTATAAGATGATTTTAGATGAAAGTGCCATTGTGTCAAAAATGGATATTCGTGGAAACATTACTTACGTGAATGATGCTTTTTGTCAAGTGACTGGATTAAGTAAAGAGGAGATTTTAGGCACGAAACACAGTCAATTTCGCCATCCTAATTCAGAGATAGCAACGTATAATGACCTTTGGAGTACCTTACAAAGAAAAGAGATTTGGAGGGGTGTTTTACACTGTATCAATCCAAAGCAAGAGGTCTTTTATATTAAAAGTACGTTGATGCCTTTTTTAGATGAAAAAGGTGACATTGTAGAGTATATTACCAGTAGTATCAACATAACGGATTTGATTTTAAAAGAACAGATTATTGAGCAGCATTTTAAAGATGAATTGACAGGTTTTGGGAACCGTGAAGCGCTCTTTCATAGACTTCGTTTAGATAAGAGTGCAAAACTTTTAGTCTTGATTAATCTAGTAGGATTTTCTGAGATCAATGATTACTTAGGGTATGATGTTGGGGATGAGCTTTTAAAACAAATTGCCAATTTTTTAATGAACATGTTTGACGACCATCCTGATGTTATTTTTCGTATTAATGGTGATGAATTTGCTGTTTTATTGGTCGAAAGTGACCAAAAAATATTTCGAAACTTTCGAGATAAAATCAAGCGGATGATCCACAATCTTGAGAAAAAAGTCTTTACCATCAAAGGGTATGAAGTTGTTGTAAGAATCAATGTGGGTGTTGCTGAGGGAATATCAGATGAGATTTATATGCAATCGCATATAGCTCTTAAAGAGGCAAAAACGCACAATCAAGCTGTTATGTTTTATGAAATCAATGAATCTTTGAAAGCAAAAACACGCCAAAATCTCCAAGTCATTCAAAAAATTAGAGCTGCGATTGAAAATGATCGCATTGTGCCTTTCTTTCAGGGTATTTATGACAATAAACTCCATAAAATCACGAAGTATGAAGTGTTAATGAGACTCCAAGAAGAAGATGGTTCATACCTTAGTCCTTATTACTTCTTAGATCAAGCGAAGAAAACAAGACTTTATGAGAAGTTGACAAAAATTATGATTCATAAGTCGTTTGAGTATCTTAAAGCATTTGATGTTGATTTTTCTATCAATCTCACAAAAGGTGATATTCTCTCCTCTTCGGTGAAGGAGTGTTTATATGAAACGATTAAAAAATATCAGTGCGCTCATCACGTGATTATAGAGATCGTTGAGTCGGAGGGTATTGAAAATTTTGGAGAGATTACTGCGTTTATTCATGAGGTGAAAAAGCTTGGATGTCGTATTGCCATTGATGACTTTGGTACGGGGTATTCCAATTTTGCCTACCTTGTGAAGCTGGAAGTTGATTTTATTAAGATTGATGGCTCTCTTATTAAAGACATCGATACCAATGAAACAAGTGCGATGACGGTTGAAACGATTATCTCATTTGCCAAAAAAATGGGTTATGGTATTGTCGCAGAATTTGTAGATCGCATGAGTGTGCAAGAAAAACTTCAAAGCCTTAATGTTGATTACTCTCAAGGTTATCTCTTTAGTAAGCCAAGCCCTATTATTTCACTTTAAAGTCAAATTATCATACAATAGTATTAAACTAGATAAAGGTGAAGTATGGCATATCTTCAAGCGCGAAGAGACTTTCTAAAGTTAGCAACAACAGGTGCATCCGCCACTGTTTTGATACCTGGAAGCTTGGGCGCATTAGGAGATGTAGCACTTAAGGGTGAAGATAAATTTATCCGCTCCGTGTGTGAGATGTGCAGCAGTCGTTGCCCTATGGAAGCTCGCGTGGTGAATGGCAAAACGGTGCTTATTCAAGGCAATTCTTTTGCCAAAGAGATGGGAACTTCTTTGTGTGCTAAAGGCGTAGCAGGGGCTTCTCAGCTTTATGATTCTCAAAGATTGGTTACACCTTTGATTCGCGTGGGAAAACGTGGTGAAAATAAGTGGAGAGAAGCGAGCTGGGATGAAGCGCTCAGTTTGATTTCCACAAAGCTTTCTGCACTGAAAGAGCGTTATGGCGCACGCAGTGTCATCTTTTCTGCTAAAACAGGCGAACAGTACGATCTTTTGCGCTCTTTCGCTTCAGCCTTTGGCTCACCCAATGTCTTTTCGCACTGGAGCTCCTGTCCTATTGCCATTGAGAGTGCTTTTGCCCATACCTTTGGCGAAAAACTCCACCGTGATTTTGAAAACAGTACCTACATTTTGAACTTCGGACACAACCTTTTTGAAGGCTTAGATATTCCTCTGACCAAAGCAATGGCATATTTTTCTGCCGATCCTTCTAAAAAATTGGTTGTCTTTGACCCTCGTTTTTCAGTTATGGCTTCCAAAGCCAATGAGTGGCATCCTATCAAAGCGGGTAGCGACTTAGCGTTTGTGCTTGCTTTACTGCATGTTTGGATCAGGGATGGTAAGTACGATAAAAAATTTGTCGATGCCTATACTATAGGCTTTGACACGCTTGTGGAATCCCTCAAAGAGACAACCCCGCAATGGCAACAAGCACTCACAGGCATTGAGGCTAAAGTGGTAGAACGCATTGCAGCAGAAGTATATGCGGTAGCGCCAAGATGTATTATTGACTGGGGGCATAAAGCAACGACCACAAAGGCGGAGTATCAACGAACACGCGCTATTTTAATTGCCAATATTTTGATGGGCAATGTGGAAAAAGAGGGTGGTATTTATTTTGCTAAAACAGCAGAACGTATCAATGCGCTAGCTTTTGAAAAGGTTGTTCCTGAACTGAATGACCCCTATCCAAGACCACGCATTAATGAGCCTCGCATTGATGGAGCAGGAGAAGAGGGCGCGTACCGTTTTGTGTCGCGTTCACACGGAATTCTTCAAGCCATTCCCGATGCCATACTCTCTCAACAACCGTATGACATTAAAGGGTGGTTTTTAACCAGACATAACCCTTTGATTACCCTAGCACATCCACAAAAGATGAAAGAGGCGATGGAGCAGTTAGAATTTATTGTTGTTAATGATATATATCTTAGTGATACAGCGATGATGGCGGATGTGGTTTTACCTGAGGCTACCTATCTGGAGCGTGATGAGGGCATTAGTAAAAGTGCGTTTAAAACACCTACATATGCGATGCGCAACCGTATTGTGCAGCCTCTACATCACAACAGAAGCTTGATAGAGGTTATTCGTGAACTTGCCGAGCGCATGGGCTTTGGAAGCCACTATGCGTGGAAAACCATCGCAGAATTACGCGCATATCAAGCTAAAGGTAATGCGGAACTTTTACAAACACTCTTGATGCGAGGAGTTGCTTCGTTTGATGTACCTCCTCTTTTAGCGCTATGCGCCTCTTCAGTGGAGCGTTTTTGTGAGCGCTATCCTAAAAGTAGCGTTAAAAAAGATATGCAAGGGGTGTTTAGCCATTTTTTAGGCTCTCTTAAAACGCCCACTGGAAAGATTGAAATTTTCTCCGCTGAAATTGAAAAAGCGTTTAAAGGTTATGGTGTGCCAAGAGCGGTGGATATGGATGTGACGCAAGGGCATTCGTATGTACTGAGCAGCGGAAAAAGTGCGGTGCATACGAATGGTCACACACAAAATATTCCTTATCTCAACATGCTACTTTCAACAAATCCTATTTGGATGCACCCAAGCACAGCCAAAGCGCATGGACTAAAAATGGGCGATACATTTTACCTTCAAAATGCTATCTCAAAAGAGAAAGCGACTGTTTTTATTACAGAAGGAATTCGTCCTGATACGCTCTTTGCTTATATGGGATTTGGACGTGATGCGCCAGAGTTGAAACGAACCCATGGCAAAGGGACAAACCCTTCCAAACTGCTCTCTTTAGAGAGTGCAACACTGTGTGGAGCGATGATCACCAATGTGGGTGTGAGCATCGTGAAGGCGTAAATATGCAAAAACAGTACAGATTGCTTTATGATGAAAACCTCTGCATCGGCTGTCAAGCGTGTAGTGTCGCGTGTCGCGTGGAAAACAGTGTGCCTGATGAGGTTTACAGAGTGCAAGTGCGTATGCAAACGCTTGGAGTGTTCCCAAATCTTGGGATGCAGTATGAAAGACATTCGTGTGTGATGTGTGAGAATCCTCCCTGTGTCAGTGTGTGCCCAACGAATGCTTCGTTTCAGAGCAAAGATGGTTTGGTGCACATTGATGAAAAGTCGTGTATATCGTGTAAGTACTGTATTTTAGCCTGTCCTTACCATGCCCGTTTTATCAATCCTCTTAAAAACGTGGTGGAGAAATGCACATTTTGTTATGAAACGCGTGTTTCAAAAGAGCTGTTGCCTGCTTGTGTGAGTACGTGTCCAACCGATGCACTCACGTTTGGCGATATGAGGCAAAAAGAGTCTTTGGTGCATCAAAAATCACACAAAGAGGTACTGCTTTTTCCAAAAGCACACCTTGGAACAAAGCCTAAAGTAGCGTTTATACCCAACCGCAAAGGAATCAAATCATGAGTCCAATGTGGGGAAGTGTCGAGCAGTACAGTACCATTCATTGGTCGTGGGCAATTGCGATCTATCTTTTTTTAGCGGGACTTAGTTCAGGCTCTATCATTGTGGCTCTTTTGGTGAAATGGAATCGCCATGAGCGCAGTAACTCTTCCATTTGGGATGCGATGATTAAAGCAGGTGCTGTTGTAGCACCAACGGCTATCTTTTTAGGGTTATTGCTTTTAGTGATTGACTTGGGGCGTCCGCTTTCGTTTTATTGGTTATTGATTCGCTATAACATTACTTCTGTGATGAGTTTGGGTGTACTCTTTTTGCTGATTTACACACCTATCGTGGTGGTTTTTATGCTGCTTGTATTTGAGCGTAGTGTCATTAAACATCCTTTTTTAGCGCCTTTGGAAGGATTGATTAACCTTGTGAAGAGTTTTCACTCGTATGCGAAGATTATTGAGTATTTTCTCTTTGGTGCAGCACTGTGTGTAGGCTCATACACAGGCTTTTTACTCTCAGCGCTCTATGCCATTCCTTTATGGAACAGTCCACTTTTGCCTATTGTATTTTTAACCTCAAGTCTCTCTTCGGGAGTGGCTGTGAACATTCTCATTGGATTATTGTTTTTTAAAAGCACCATCAATACCGAGAGTATTAAGTACCTTCTTGTCCTCGATACAAGGGTAATTTTAACGGAACTGCCTCTTTTAGGGCTCTTTTTTATTGGGCTTTTTTATGCAGGTGGTGATGCACCCAGTGCGGCTAAGATGGCACTTACAGAGGGGTTTTGGGCAGGTATTTTTTGGTTAGGGGTTATTGGCGTGGGGTTAGGACTTCCTTTACTTACGGTTATTATTGCTCTTCGCAGTCATGTCTATCGTGTAGGGTATGTGGTGATTAACTCAATGGTGGTTATTTTAGGTGTTTTGATGCTTCGTTATTACATCGTTTATGCAGGACAAATTTATCTTGGTTAAGGAAAAAGGTATGAAGATTTTACTCTTAGAAGATGACTACAACTACAATGAAAGCATTAAGGAGTACTTAGAGCTTTTAGGGTATGAAGTCGATGCCTTTTTTGATGGCGAGAGTGCGTTAGACGCCATTATGCAAAAATGTTACTATCTCTTTTTACTCGATGTTAAAGTACCAAAATTAAACGGACATGAACTGATTAAGTACATTAAAGAGGCGAACATTACCACGCCCATTATCATCACTACGTCTTTAGTGGATATTGATAATATCGCTATTGGCTATGAGCTTGGATGTAATGATTATCTGAAAAAACCATTTGAACTCAAAGAGTTAGAACTGCGTGTCAAAGAGCTGATTAAAAAGCATTATCAAACAAGCAGTGCGGGTGAGTTTAAACTTGGGTGTGGATTTGTCTTTAATTTTGAATCAGGCGAGCTCAAAAAAGAGGAAAAGAGTGTCGTACTTACCTCAAAAGAGCTTGATTTAGTGCGCTTTCTGATTCGCCGTAAAAACACGTTTTGCGACATTGAGCTTATTCGTGAAAATGTCTGGGAAGGTAAAGAGATCAGTTATGCCGATATTCGTATGTACATACGAAAAATCAGGCTTAAAGTAGGTGAAGAAGAGTTCATAAAATCCTCTCGCGGACTTGGGTATCGTATCGATGTTGTCTCCTAATCCTTTTCGCTCTGTTATTGTCTATACGCTTATCGTCATGGCACTTTTTTGTGTGCCAAGTTACTTTGCGATTCAAAGTACGATTATGGAAGAAAAATACAAAGCAACGCAGGAAATTGTAGAGTGGGTCGATGCCCATGAAAAGAGCATTTTTGAAAAAGAGCACTTCGATATTCCACGAAGTGTGCGTTTTCATATCAATATTTACGATGCCACTCATCAGCTTCTCTACAAAGGTATAAGTGCTCCTTTGAGTGATTTTACCTTTAAAGTGCGTGTGGTTTACCCTTTTTTGTATTATCAAAAAGAGATTCAAAAAGAGCATGAACTCTTATACCTTGTTGTCGAACTGCAACTCAACTATGCGAAAATTATTTTTATTACCACGATGCTCTTTTTTATTGTACTTTTTTTAATTTACCTTATGAGTAATGTGTTTATTCACTCTAGCATCTATCCGTATAAAAAGATGCAACGCTATATGAATGACTTTTTCAATGACTCGATGCACGAGCTTAAAACACCACTGGGTGTTATTAACATCAACGTTGAGTTACTCTCGCATTATGTTAATTCTTCAAAGCATTTGCAACGTATAAAAGCGGCTACAAAACAGATGCAGATGACGTATGAAGATGTGGAGTACTACATCAAGCATAAAAAGGTGACGTACAATAAGGAGCCTATCAACCTCTCGGAGTATTTAAATCAGCGCATTGCGTTTTTTGAAGATATCTCCATTTCAAAATCGATTACGTTAGAGCACAGCGTGGCGGAAAATATGATGATTTATATGAGTAAAGTTGAACTTCAGCGCATTATCGATAACACGCTTTCCAATGCGATCAAATACTCTTTCTTTCAAGGTAAAGTCGAGATAAAACTGTATCTCAAAGATGAAGATCATTGTATTTTGAGTTTTCAAGATTATGGACAAGGGATTAAAGACCTTTACAAGGTTTTTCAACGTTTTGAGCGCGAAGATTCGGTCCAAGGCGGTTTTGGTTTGGGACTCAATATCGTACAAAATATTTGCAATAAAAATGACATTGACATCAATATCGAATCGTATGAGAACAAGGGATCGTGTTTTACCTATATTTTTAGGCTGGATAAAAAGAAACTTTTAGACAGTGTGGATGATGACGTAACAAAGGGCGAAAGATGAAAGAAAAAAGGTTTTTTTTAAGTGCGGCAGTGATGCTCTTTTTTGGGCTTTTGATGCTCTTTTTATATAACAAGTCTATCTCGTATGAAGAGGAAGAGACACTTAAAAAGCAGATGGATGCACTTTTACTGACACTACACAACAAAATTGAAGAGACAACAAAGGTTTCGCTTGCAAGTTCTGTTATTTTGGCAAAAAGTCCCCATGTGATTGCGTGTTTGAGTCAACAAGAGAGAGAGCACTGTTTGCAATACCTGCTTGGAATTCGCAACAGTATGGCACAAGCCAATATTTTTGAAAATGCACGTTTGCATTTGCATACAAAAGAATTTAAAAGTTTTATGCGTCTTTGGGATTATAGCAATCAGACCAATGATGACCTAAGCACGTTTCGCCATGCGCTAGAGAAAATTAAACACACTAAACAGCCAACCCATGGCATCGAGATAGGAAGACACGGTATGTTTATGCGTGCGATTGCCCCTGTGTTTTCAAAAGAGGAGTATATAGGCACGATTGAGACGGTTGTAGATTTTAGAGATCTCAATCAGTACTTTAAGAAAGATGGTGTGGAGTTGTATGTGTTGATGAAAAATGAGTACCGACCTATTGCAAATGCGGCGATTTACAGTGAAAAGCTCATGCTCGATAACTATACGATTGTCAATCAAGAGGTGAATGGATTAGGCTTCATTAAAGAGATTAATTTTCAAGGTACGGGGTATCTCAAACGAGGCGATTATTATGTGCTTTATACCCCCATTGTCGATATCAATAGGGAGCATATTGGCTTTTTTGTGCTTACATGGAGTGAAAGCCTCTCGTTAGCATCGTTTAAAGGATGAGATTTTTACGCGCCTCATTACGAATGCGATCCATCCCCATGTAAAACTCTTTCATCATCACTAAAAAGAGATAATCCCCAAATTCAGTCGTGGTGATACTCTCTTTGTGCTCTTTGATTGCTTTAGCAAGTTTTAAGAGTACCAACTCTTTACTGAGGGTATCGTTAATGTTTTCGCCAAACATCGCGGCAAATTTTTTCTTAGGCAGCTTGCCATTGAAAAGATCAACCATCAAACGGTAGTACATACGTGAGTTCGCAGGAAATGTTCGCTCTTTCGTGACAGCAGAGCGTTTTTGCTCAATAAGCGTGGAGTAGTTATCGAGTGCAAATTCATTAAGATAGAGCGTGTCTTTGAGGAAACTAAACGAACCAGAACCTACTCCAACATACTCTTCATTATCAATGATATACTCATCGATGATAAGCTCACTCTCTTTAGAAAAAGACCAGCCATGACGCGATGGATAAGCTTCTTTGAGAGATTCTTTAATGATTCCAAAAAAATTAAATTCATTCTCTAAGCTAAAGTCACCCAGTGTTTTTTTGACACTGTTTTTCACCAAAGAGGAGGTCATCAAAGGATAAACACTGGTTTGCTCTGGGCTAAGCTTTTTAAGTGTGTCTAGATCGCGCATTAAGCCCTCTTTGGTTTGCGTTGGAAAATTGAAGATGAGGTCCACGCTAGTAATGGGCAAGATTCCTAGCATGGCGTTAATCTTCTCATACACCTCTTCGCCTGTGCCAAATTTTTCATAACGTCCCAATTTTTGTAAAAGGGTGTCATCGAAAGTCTGAACACCTACGGAGAGACGATCGACCAATCCTTTGAGCCTTGTAACAGTCTCTTTTTGAATATGGTTAGGATCGGTCTCACACGAGACATGTTCGATGGAGAAGAGTTTTTTAACAAACTCTATGGTTTCTATCAGCTCTTCCTCATCTATCAAGGGTGTTCCGCCGCCAATGACAAGATAGTTAAAATCATACCCCAACTCTTTGACGTGTAAAATCTCATCACGCAGATGGAGGTAGTACTTTGTGGCAGCTTCTTTGGTGTAGGTAAATTTATTAAAGGAGCAGTAAGGACAAAACATCGTACAAAATGGCACATGGATATACAAGAGATACTTTTTCGCTTCAGGGGGAGGAGGTAACCCTAAAGAAGGTTTTTCTACATGCAGATAGTGCTTTGTATATTGATTCATAAAATAGCTTGTCGCACTGGTAATAATTTTTGCTTGAGAGAATCGCATACGTGTCCTTATTGACTTATCTTACCAAATTGAACTGTATTATAATGATTCTTTGTGACATTATCTATGATATTATGAATATGTTTTATCATAAATAGCTCCTTTAAAAATTTTCAAAAGCATTATAGGCTGATGAGCGTAATTTTTATGTAAACAAACGGTTACATTCATCAACAACGCAGGAATAGTACAAGGAAAAAAGGAGGAAATGAGGGGGAATCGCTTTACACAATCCATTCACTTTTTTAACTATAATACGTATGAAAATAAAAAATGCTCTGAAATCAAAAAGGAGAAAATAATGCAAATCAAAAAAATGTTACTCGTGGCAGCGAGTATGCTTGTTTTTAGTGGATCTGCGCTTATTGCGGCAGATTTTGATTGGATGGTCAATCTAAACCTTCGCTCCGATTCTGACCCTTATGGATATAAATCAGGACTTGCCTCTCGTTTTAGAACGCCTGAGTCACAATTGACTCTTGTTTTAAGAAGTGTAGGAGCTCCTGCCGATGCGTATATGATTTTACGTTTAGCAGAACTTTCAGGAAGACCACCAGAGTATATTCTAAAACAGTATCATGCTAAAAAGAATAAAGGTTGGGGTGTTTTAGCGCAGGATTTGGGTATTAAGCCAGGTTCACGTGAGTTTAAAGCACTCAAAGGTGGACATGATATGTATGACTTTGATGATAGGCGTAACGATAGACGAGATGATCGTGATCATGGCAATGACAACAAAGACCACGGTAAAAAAGGACATTGAGACTTAGCATATCACAGTAGGGTATAACTAAGCTCAATTTGAAATGTCATACTTGAGGTAAAAAGATCTTCATTCAAAGGAAATGGAAAGCTCTTTTGAATAGCTTCTTCTGTAGCCTTATGAAAGATCTTTTTCCCTTCCAAGATGACAAATGAGAGTAACTCTCCTTTAGGAGAGATTGTAAATTCTACTTTTACACTTCCTTCAATATGACTTGTCTGCGCAACTTTTGGATAAATTTTATGTCCATTGATACGTCTTCTTAAATCTTCTAAATAATTTTTTTGATATGTCTGCAATGACTCTTTAGATACTTCTTGAGTATGTGCAATGGCAGGCGCAGGTTCTTGCACAGGCTTCTCATTGGTAGTTTCGTTGATGGCAAAAGATTCTTTAGGTGGTTCAACCATGGTCTCTTTTTTAGGAGCAGGTTTTGGATTGGATGGTTTTGGGCGCACTTGTGGTGGTATATTTTTAGGTTCAGGTGTTTTGGGAGTTTCTTCTTGGTGTTGCGGCTCTTCAAGAGGAGCCTCTTTGGGAGTATAAAGGCTTATTTCTACAGATGTCAAAGGTTGTGGTGTTGGCTTTTTTAACACTGTACTTTGGTACAAGAAAGTTACACCGATAAAAAGATATATAAACGATGTTAAACTGAGTGCTAAGGTATAACGTTTCATCGTTTCGTTACAATTCCAATATGTTCAAAATGATGCTGTTTTAGCACATCGAGTAGTGCAACAAAAGGTTCAAACGAAACATGTTTATCCGCATTAATCATGACAGCACTCTGTGCTTTATCATACTGTATGAGCTCAGATTCAAGGTCTTCGAATGTGATCGCTTTATCGTTGAGATAGTAACTTCCATTTTCCATAATGCTGATGACAAGTTCTTTGGAAGGCGTTAAAGGTACTGATGAAGAGGCTTGCGCCAAATCAACAGGAATAATCCCTCGTGCTACAAACGTTGCAGTTGTGAGCACAATGACAAGCAGTACCAGCATAATGTCAATAAAAGGTACGACATTAATGCCTTCAAAGCGGCGTATTTTCATCATTTTGACCTTGTTTATGTATTTCCCAACCCATTAATATTTTTTCAATTTTTCGTACCAAATGGTTGTAAAAAAAGACAGCAGGAATGGCGACTATTAAGCCCATGGCAGTAGCTTTAAGCGCTAATGCTAAAGAGGACATAATTGTTTTTACATCAATTTGTCCACTTTGTCCCATCGCATAAAATGTGATAATAATACCTCCAACTGTTCCTAAAAGACCGATATAAGGGGCATTGGAACCAAAAGTTGAGAGGATGTGGATGTGATTGGTCACATCCATCTCTAATTTTTCTTTACTGGTATAGTCTGATAGTTTGATGGTACGATAAAACAAAAGTCGTTCAATCCAAAAAAAGAGGGTTATAAAACTCATAACACTTAGAAGCCCTATAATTCCATAATCCACAGCATCTTGCAAAAAAGTAATAGACATCATTTAAAATCCTTAATCGCTACTTCAAAGGCTTCATCAAATGTTTTAATGTCTCCTCCATTTTGAGCAACAAATGCTTTCGCGTCTTCTTTTGAAGCAAAGGCATACTGGCTGGTTTCACTCATCGTTCCTTTGATACGGCTACCGACAACATAAAAAGCTTCTGTAACATCGATAAAATTCAGTGATGAGACATCGACTACCTGAATGTCTTGAAGCGGTAAATGTCTGACATATACATCTTCGGCAAGGCAGTGAATTGAGCAGTATTGTCTTATTTCACCATGAAGTTTTGCGCTATGGTTTGTTTTAAAATGCTTATCCAGAGGCATACCACAAACCACCCCTTGATTTTTTTTCTCTCCTTCTTGAAGCAGTGTGGCTCTTTCTATGGGGACACTCGCAAATAAGGCTTTACTGCTTCCATGTTGTGCATGTCCACCTTGCTTAGCGCCATACGTCGTAAAGGCATAAGAGCGATACACATTAAGACCTAGGTAAAAGAAGATCAATAAAGATGCAAAACAAAATGCGAGTAGGCGTTTAAATCCAGATGCTTTAAAAAATGTGATACGTTTTGCCATAATGAGTAATGCCCACACGATGGCAATATAATTGATGATACCAAAGAAATGCGTCCATGTATCTTGTTTGGTTGCAAGAGGCTTTACAGGCTCAATGTTAAGATGAAATCCCTGTATAAAGCCGTTTACAATGTTGCTGTAGTGATGTAAAAAGAAAAATTCATACGTATGAGACAATCCACCAATAATGAAAATGGGGATAAAAGCGTATGAAAGAGTATAAAAGGCTGATTTGAAGTTGCTATGTAAGAGTTTAGAGGCAATGAATGTTCCACCAGCCGCAAGAGAAATGGTGATGATAGATGCACACATAAGAGCGCTAACACCAATATAATCAATGCCTTCTATGCGAAGATTGTTTTGTAGCCATTGTCCAAATTGAACCCAAAAATAACTATCGCTAATGGCAACACGACTTAGCGCATGGTGAAAACTCATCGTGATGGTAATAGCAGCTGTTATGAGCAAAATTGCCCAAACTTCAGCGGTTGAGCTTTGAAATTTTTGAAAAAGTGAGGATGATGGTTTTGTGAGTTTAAAATGCACAGACTCACATGTTTGAGCACAGTCCATACAGAGTGTACAATCTCCCATAGAAACTTTTGAATTAAAGCTAAAAGGTTTGAGATTATAGGAACAAGCTTTTGTACATTCAAATGTTTTGCATGTTTGACAACTTGAGGCATATGTTCCTAACCACGTAAACGAAACTTTTGAGAAGGCACGTGTCAGTGTGCCGATAGGGCAAATGTATTTGCAATAGCTCATTGCTTTAAAAATGAAAAAAAAGAAAAAGGCTAAAACACTCAAGATTGTAAAAAAAACAGCACTGCTTAAAGGCGTTTTATAAGCTGTCGGATAGATATAATAGACCGTCCACCAACCAAAAAAAAGTAAAAGGACACCGATAAGGGGTTGTTGAAGCCATTTGGGTGGTGTTTTATTAAGTCCTACTTTGGTTAAAAATTTCCCCACAAAAGCGTGGGGGCAGATACCACAAAACAGACGTCCAAATGTTGAAAGTGTCACCACCATAAAAAGAGGCCAAAAGAGCGACCAAAAGAGGGTGGTTGTGAAACTGTTTTGCTCTTTTGTAGGAGCTATAAAGCCTAAGAAAATGGCATAAATGAATAGGGCTAAAACACTGATTCTAAGTAATAGTAAAAAAGTTTTGTTTTTAAAGAAAAATGCACTTAAAGGATTAGCAAAAAGATCGTTCATAGCTCGTTTTTGTTGATCAATCATTTTTCAGCCTTTAAAATTTGTAGCGGTAGCTAACCATAGCACTTCTGGGTGCTGCTGCTTTATAACTCTCGACACCATAAACACTTTTGTCTGCTTGCATTGCATAATGTTTATCGAAGATGTTGTTTATATTGAGCTGAATCAGATGCTCTTTGTGCTCATATCCAAACATAACATCGGTAACAAAATCGTATCCAGTGTATTTGTCAGAGTTTGCATTATCAAGATAGTAATCGCCCCATGTTTTGGTTTGAATACGTGTTTTAAAACCATTATCCATACGATAATTTGCTTCAAGACCGTATTGGGTTTTTGGAATGTAAGGGAGATGATTGCCATCGCGACTTACAAAAGTAGCTCCAACTTTTTCTTGAAAGCTTTTATAAATGAAGTCACTGTACGCATACGAAAGACCAAAATTGAGGTTGCGAGTGAGATGGTATGTTCCCAAAAACTCAAAACCTCGTTTTTGTGTTTGTCCTGCATTATCATAGATGGTATTGCCACCTGCATCTTTGATTTGGATGATTTCATCTTTCACATCATTTTGGTAGATTGCCATATCATAAGCAAAGTCGCCTGTTCGTGTTTTTAGTCCAATTTCGTAATTGATACTTTTGGTTTTATCGAGCGCATCATTGTCGGTGAGTTCGCTGGTTGTTGGAGCTTGGTTGGCAAAAGCGATAGAACTATAAATATTCGTCGCATCGCTAAGTGCATAAGTGATACCCAGTTTTGAAGAAAGGAGTGTATAACTTTTGTCAATTGCATATGCACCCACACCAGTGGCATATCTTCCTGTGCTGTAATTGTAGTAGCTGTACTCATTGCCACTTACATCAAAAGAGAGCTTGTCAGCACGAGCGCTCACATCAATCGTTGTTTTATCAAATGGAGAAAATGTTTCCATCGCATAGAGACCATACAAAGTAGCAAGAGAGTCTTCAACATTGGCTAAGACACCTTCTTGGTTAGAGAGTGTTTTTAAAACACGCCCTGTTCCTGAAGTAAGAGTGTCTGCGTATTGATATTTTTTTGAATCATCACTTCGGTCTTGTTTTGCGGTAACACCAAAGACTAACATAGCATCACGGTTAAAGAGTTTATGTGCATAATCAGTCTCTAAATCTGTTCCATAGACATAGTTTTCATCTGCATCATTGATGATGCCTGTAACAGGGTGGAAGTGCTCCCATTTATTGATATACAAACGTGGCTTGTAGGTAAAATTGCCTATCTCTTTTGAATATTTTGTATTTAGAGAGAGAATTTTTGAATCTCTAGCGGTATATTGCCAAGGACTAGAGGTGTTATGTTGCTCTCCTGTGCGTTTAAACGCTTCAAACTCCGCTCGTGTCATTGATGCGGGTAATTCTAAGTTAGATTCTGTGTAGGAGAGTTCACTTTCAAATGTAGCATCATCGTCGAAAATATGGCCGTATTTAAGGCTGAGTTGTTTTGAATCAAAGGCGTTATTGTCTCGCCAGTCGTTATCAATTTTTCGTTGTGAATAGTTCATAGAGACGAAGTCATTATCGTCAATTTTTTCTCTTAATTTCAAGTTGAGGTTGCGTTGTCCATCGTTTCCAACACCTAATTTTATGCTGTTCTTGTCTTCTTCAAAAACAGATTTTGTGATAAGCTGAATAACGCCACCTGTGGTATTAGCTGCATTGATAGAGCCAGGACCTTTTTGAACTTCGATACTTTGGACATCTTGCATATCGATGTAGTCAAAGCGTGTAAATGAATCAGGATCGGTCATAGGAACACCATCTTTAATAACCATAATCTCTCTAACCCCGTAACTCGCTTTAAGCCCTGCACCTCGAATGATAAGTCTTGGACTAGGGGAATTGCTAGAACTTTCCACATTAACGCCAGGAATATTTTCCAAAGCACTGCTCACATCAAGGACATTTTTGTCTTCGATTGTTTGCGAATTAACAACAGCAATGGATTGAGAAACCTCTTTCGTTCCTGTTTCAACTTTTGTCGCAGTGACACTGATGTTGTCTAATTGGATAGATTCGGCATTTGCTAGAAGTGGCAAAAGAGCAAGGCTATAGAAGAGGCATTTCTGGTCTATCATACATTATCCTTATAAAAAATTGAAATTAAATTATTATAAGCAAGTATAAAATTAGTGTTAAATGTAACAGACAATGAAGTTTCAAAAGAGATTATTTCAAAAAAGTGGGTACAATCGGCTATAATTACACAAAAAAATTAAAGGACATTTTGATGCAAACGTATGCTTGCGGACATATTAATCCAGATTCTGATTCTATTGTTTCAGCGATCTCTCTTTCTTATCTTAAAACTCAGCTTGGAGAAGCATGTACTCCTGCACGTCAAGGTGAAATTAGCCCAGAGACAGAGTTTATTCTAAAAACCTTTGGACTTGAAAAACCACTTTTGAAAAATGATTTTTCAGGGGAAAACCTTTACATTACCGATTATTCAGATCTCGCACAAGCACCACACAATCTGAAAGAGACAAATATTTTAGGTATTGTAGATCATCATAAACTTGGTGACATTACGACAACCACACCTCTTGAATGTTGGATTCGCCCTGTAGGCTGTACCAATACTATTGTGAAAGAGATGTATGATCACTATAAGATTGAAATTCCAAAAAATATCGCAGGTGCAATGATGTTGGCAATTTTAAGCGATACTGTACTTTTCAAATCTCCAACATGTACCAAAGCCGATACCAAAGCGGTTAAAGAACTAGCAGCGATTGCAGGTGTAGAAGATTTTAAAGCACTTGGTATGGAGATGTTCTTAGTCAAATCAGCTGTGGTTGGAGCAACCCCACGTGCGTTGTTACTTCGTGATTATAAAGACTTTGAAATGGGCGGAAACAAAATCGGTATTGGTCAGCTAGAAGTGGTTGATCTTAAAGTATTTGATGGCATGAAAGAAGCGCTTTTTGCTGATATGAAAGCGTACAAAGAAGAGGGTGGACGTCATACCGTCATGCTTCTTTTAACCGACATTATGATCGAAGGTTCACAATTCTTAGTACTCAGCGATGATGAAAGTAAAATTGAAAATGCCTTTAACACAAAACTTGTCAATCATGAGATGTGGGTGGATGGCATTTTAAGTCGTAAAAAACAGGTGATTCCTGTGATGGAAAAGCAGTTTTAAAAGCACTGATGTGAAAAAGTGCACCATCAAGCGGCGGTATCTTATTCAAAATCCTAAAGAAGTGGTGAAGTCTATTCTCACCACTTTTTCACAGTATAAAAAAAACCTCCAACAACTCTTTGTCGAAAATCATCCTGATGCTTCCAAACGACTTGCTGTCTTAGGAACGCGTTTTCAAACCATTAAAGAACATGAAACATTTGAAGACGATTTAAAGCCTTTTTTATATGCAGGTGTCAGTGACGATAAACGCTATAAAAACCGTTATCTCTCCTTATTTGGGTTACCCGAAAATTATGATTTTGCGCTCTTAGAGGTGTATAAGCGATGCGATACATTGGGTATTAAACCATTTGATTTTGCTTTTAGTTCTGGTATGAGTACTCAAAAAGTGCTCAAAGTGCTTTTGTATCGTGAGATGCAGTTTTTAGAGCATGAAGTGGAACTTCTTTTAGAAGATGATGCCAAAGCGGTTAAAAATCTTTGCAAGAGAGCAGAAAATATCTGTTACATTCTTACGGTTTCTACGGTTATTTTTGATCCGATGTTAAGAGAGAGACTTTTGAATGCGTTTCTTCCTTTTCTAAGTCATGATAGAGTTTTATTGCTCACATTCGTACAACACCAAGCCTATGCAACACTTCTTTTAGATATGCGTTTTTTTCTGCGTGAACAGAGTGGATTTTATCTTTTAAAAAAAAGTGAAATGCCGCTACTTTTTTTTGTCAAAAAGTACCTTAAAAAAGAGGAGTTTCGTATAGCCAAAAGGCTTAAAAAGGCGCTTTATTAACACTTCGTTTGGATAGAAAAGGTATGATTTCAATAATAATTTGGGATATTGCGGTACAATATCGCACCTATTTTTTAAATAAGGATGAATAATGAAAAAAACATTACATTTAGGACTTGCACTCAGTGCAGCACTTGTTTTAATGACAGGATGTGCAACCAGTGAGCTTCAAACAAGTGCACGTATGACACAAAGTGTATTTATTAACCCTGTAGCAAAAGAGAAACGAACTGTTTTTATCTCTACTAAAAATACAAGTGGAACGCCAATTAACTTAGAAAATCGTATCGTTCAAGCGCTTTATGCTAAAGGATATACCATTGTCGATGATCCTGAAAAAGCAACCTATGTGCTTATGACGAACATTCTATTCTGCAATAAAAAGAGTGAAAATAACGTTGCAACAGGTGCTGTAATGGGTGGTGCTGCGGGCGCTATCGCAAACTCTGGTAGTAATGGCAGAAGTATGGCACTTGCAGGACTTGGTGGTGCTGTTGTGGGTGGTTTGATCGGAAAAGCAACGGAAGATACCATTTTCCAAATGCAAGTTGACATTGTCATTCGTGAAAAAGCGAAAGGCAAAGTTATGGCAAGTACAGGGAATGTTGGTGGACAAGCTGGCATTAGAGATGGACAAAAATCAGGTACGATGAATAGCTTTGGTGGTCCAATTCGTGACGCAGATGCAAGTGGTAAAATGTACAGCAACACGTACTCTTCAAGCTCACAATCGTATGAGAGTGATTTCATAGAACACCGCACGATGATGTTTGCAGAAGCAACAAAAATGGACTTGAACCTTTATGAAGCAACCCCAATTTTAGAAGACAAAATTGCACAGCAGGTTGCTGGGTTGTTTTAACCTTGACACGCTTCTCAAGCAAAGCTTGGGAAGCTACGTTACACTAGGTACTAAAGCTTGCCTCTTACGAGGCAGAAATATTTTGACACACTTTTAATTTTACATGTAGGAATTGTTTTGGAGAATAACGACAACAAGCAACAGAAAATTGTGCAGATGTTCAATGAGATTGCAGGAACCTATGACACCGCAAACCGCGTTTTAAGTATGGGCATTGACATCCAATGGAGAAAAAAAGCGTGTGATGAGACGTTTGCACGTTACACAAAACCTATTGAACTTATTGTAGATGTTGCCTGTGGTACTGGCGATATGATGGGTTATTGGGCTAAGCAAGCTAAAAAAGCAGGACGCCAGATCGGTAAGATTTTAGGTGTTGATCCTTCCACTGGTATGACCGACGTTGGCAAGCAAAAATTTCCTGAGTTTGAATTTGTCATCTCTGAAGCGACAGAAATTCCTCTACCGAATGAAAGTGCCGACATTTTAAGCATTAGCTATGGCATTCGCAATGTTGTACGCCGTCAAGAAGCGTTTAGCGAATTCGCGCGTGTGGTTAAAAAAGGCGGTTATGTTGTCATCTTGGAGTTTACCAAAGATGAGAAAAAAGGCTTTTTCTTTGCACTCAAAGATTTTTATCTCAATAAAGTTTTACCAATTTTAGGCGGAATTATCTCTAAAAATAAAGAGGCGTATGAGTATCTTCCAAACTCCATTGAAGGTTTTTTAACGCCATCCATGCTTCAAAAAGAGCTCGATGTTGCTGGTTTTGAAACAGAATTTGTCAAAAGCTTCTCCATGGACATCTCAACGTTGGTTATTGCTAAAAAACGCTAATGAGTCAAACCCTTAGTGTCTCAAGTTTAAACAATCAAATCAAGTCACTGCTTGAGACCACCTTTTTGCACGTAAGTGTGGAAGGTGAAGTCTCAAGGCCTACGTATCACAGTTCAGGTCACCTCTATTTTACCCTCAAAGATGCTGATTCTTCTATCTCGTGTGTGATGTTCAAGGGAAACAATAAGGCATTAAAATTTCAAGTAGAAGAGGGAATGGCAGTCGTCATTCATGGCTCTATCTCCGTTTTTTCACCGAGAGGAACGTATCAGATTAATTGTATGATGATGGAACCTTCCGGCAGTGGGGCACTTGCAAAAGCCTACGAGCAACTCAAAGCGAAGCTTAGTGCAAAAGGCTATTTTGATGTGGAGCGTAAAAAAGCGGTGCCTCGTTTTATACGTCATATTGCTCTTGTTACCTCAGGAACAGGGGCAGCCCTTCAAGATATGCTTCGTGTGGCAACCAAACGTTGGCCATTGGTGAAGATTACGCTACTTGATACGCTTGTTCAAGGAGAAGGGGCAAAATTTTCCATTGCGAGTAACATTGCCAAAGCCGATACATTGGGTGTGGATGTCATCATTGTAGGGCGAGGTGGTGGAAGTGTTGAGGACTTATGGGCATTTAACGAAGAAGTTGTAGCCGATGCGATATTTGCTTCACAAACACCGATTGTCTCAGCCGTTGGGCATGAGATAGACTATGTCATCAGTGATTTTGTAGCTGATTTAAGAGCCCCTACTCCATCAGCGGCGATAGAAATGATACTTCCTGATAATGTAGAGATGCTTCAACGCATCGATAGTATGATGGAGCGCTACACCCTTGTTTTTGGGCGAATACTACGTTCAAAAGAGGAATCATTGGAGCACTTGAAACGTCTTTTTGCTAAGCGCTCCATCGATGAAAAACTTTCTTTATGGAAAAATGAGATCAGCATATTGCAAAGTCAATACAATGATAAAATAGCACTTTTACATCGCGAGAAATCGCGTCAAGTGAGCTTACTTCAAGAGCAAATTCATTTTCAAACCAGACAAAATCTTGCCAAAAAAGAGCAACTGCTCTCTTCTTATACCATAGCATTAAATTCAAAAGAACCAACCCATGAACAAAAAGAGTGTTATGCTCAGATTGTTAAAGAGGGTAAAAAAATTGCATTGGAAAAAATTAATGAGGGTGAAGTGTTTGAGCTTCAAACACCTCATACGATTTTAAAAGCGAAAGCATTAGAGAAAAAAGCTTTTTAGAGATGATGCGTCTCTCTAAAGGTCTCTGCTTCTTTGATGGCTTCAACAATTTTAGCTGAAAGTATCGGGAGTTCGTTGTATTTAACCCACAGTGTATCTTCGACAATATCGTGAATTTCTCCTGCAATTTCAACCGCTAAAATTTTTAGGCGTGATAACTCTTTTTTGAGCTCTTTT
>CAYXNJ010000013.1:0-52456 GCA_964466465.1 uncultured Sulfurospirillum sp. | reverse complement strand
AAAAATTGTAATGAATAAGAGGGGATGTATGCGCTATCTGGTCTTTTTATCTCTGTGTGCTTTTGCTTTGTATGCAGCAACGGCTGAAGATATTTATAAAATTTATAAAACCAAAGGTATCAATGCTGTCGAGGATTTTCTCAAAAAAGAGTTTGAATCCAAAGAAGTAAAAGAAGTACCTGTTAAAGAGGTTAAAAAAGAGAAAGAAGAGTCCAAAGAACCTATCGTCAAATTGGGTCAGAAAAAACAATCAAAGCTAAAAGCTCCAACTGAAAAAGAGTCTATGTCACGTGATTATTGGTTGAAACAGCTTAAAGGTGTTGATGTAGGCTATGGGTATTATGAAGATGTAGAGTCTTTGATCGTCTGTGAAAAAGATAAAAAACGCTGTGAAGTCTATCATAACGAGGATGACGGTTTAAAACTTGTTCGTGCACACGACGATGTTATTATGGGTAAGAGTGGCGATAAAATCAAACGAGGCGATCTTAAAACGCCTGTAGGTGTTTATGAAATTACCAAACGTTTTAAACCGATGGATCAATTCTACGGACCATTGGCATTTGTGCTTTCCTATCCAAACTTGTTTGATGTCTTAAGAGGCAAAAATGGTGATGGTATTTGGATTCATGGTATGCCAATAGATGGTAAAGACCGTGATGATAGAACAAAAGGTTGTGTTGCATTTGAAAACAACCAACTGGTCATTCTTGATACCGAAATCAATGCGCAAAGTGCTGTTGTTATTATCGGTGAAAGCAAAGTTCCTAAGATGTCTCGTGAAAATGTTGCAACCATTTTGACAGAAGTGTATAAATGGCAACATTCCTGGAAAGTCAATGATATTAATGCGTATTTGAACTTTTACTCCAATGACTTCAAAAAGTCCGATGGATCAGGAAAAGTACAGTTTTCCAATATGAAAAAGCAGATTTTCTCTCGTAAAGAGACTAAAACGATTGTTTTTGAACATGTGAGTATTGCGCCTTATCCAACGGTGGATGATCGTAAACTCTTTAAAGTTTCATTTTTCCAAACGTATAAAAGTCCATCGTTTGCCTCAAAAGGTGAAAAAGAGCTTTATATAGAGTTGGTTGGTGACAAAATGCAAATTTTGGCAGAAAAATAAGGTTACCTATGAATCCAAATGAGATAGAGATAGAAAAAGAACTAGAAAAACTTATCGAAGCGAGAGATGCTTTTATGGCGTATTTTGATGTAAATGTGCCTAAAGATAAAAATGGTATTGCTTTTGATTTTTCGACTCATCCGACTTTGGATGCAAAAACAGTGTATGAGTATTTTTATAAATTGGATTACCAAGCCCGAAAAATTAGAGGTTTTGTTATTCGAAATTTGGTGAGTAAAGCATAATACAATGGCATTTATTACAATTAATAAAGCGCACTTTTTTCACAATCTTGATGTGTTGTGTGCAAAGGCTGGGGGAAAAACAAAGCTCATGGCGGTGTTAAAGGACAACGCATATGGGCATGATTTGCGTCTTATGGCGGAGCTTGCATCGGAGTATGGATTGGTGAGGGCTGCGGTAAAAAACATCGAAGAAGCAGAACAGATTGCTGATCTTTTTGAAGAGGTGCTGGTCTTAGTTGATCATCCCACTTCCAGAAAACTTTCTTCTTCTATCTCTCTTGCAGCGCACTCCTATGAGGCGCTTCAAGCGTTACCTTCTGGAGCTTCGATTCACCTTAGTATTGATTCTGGTATGCACCGCAATGGCATCAAAGAAGAACAGATCGATGAGGCTATCGCGCTAATCCATGCGAAGCAATTACAACTTAAAGGTGTTTTTACTCATTTTAGAAGTGCTGATGAACTAAACAGTGAATTTTTCTGGCAGAGAGCCAATTTTGAGCGTGCAAAAAAACGTATTAAAGCACTGATTGCACATTATGGATTACCAAAGGCTTCATTTCATTGTTGTAACTCCGCAGGCTTGCTTCGTACGCACTCTTTAGGCGATGATGATTACGCAAGATCGGGTATTGCGATGTATGGTTATACAACACTTGATCCTTTAATTGCCACATTTGATCTTAAACCTGTCCTTTCCCTTTGGGCTGAAAGACTCAGTTCTCGTATTTTAAAGAAAGGCGAGCGCGTAGGTTATGGTGGTGTGTATGAAGCAAAAGAGGATGAGCTTATTTCAACCTATGATATTGGCTATGGAGACGGTTTTTTCCGCTTTGATGGTTTTGAACCAATCGCAATGTCAGATGGCAGTTTAACCAAAGGTCGTATGTCGATGGACAGTTTCTGTCTTGGCGGTGATGCAACAAAGGTATGTATGTTTGAAGATGCTAATCCTTTAGCAAAACAGTTTCATACTATCAGCTATGAGATAATGACGAAACTCTATCCCGCGTTAAAACGCGTTGTGATTTAACTCTGTTGTTTGAAGCTTTATTTCAATCGCATTTCCCTCTTTCGCAGAAGCTGTAATAAGGGCACTCTCTGCTCTTGCTTTAAAGCTACCAACGGTATCTTTGGGCGAGAGTGATGTGATACCATAACTGCAACTGATTTTTCCAACTCTTCCAAATTTTGTCTCTTCTAAAATAGCTTGTAGTTTTTGAGCTACTCTTTGACCTGCTCGAAAATCAACATCGGGTAAAATAAGAGCAAATTGATCGTTTGTCCATTTTCCAAAAATATCGACTTCACGTGTGTTCTTTTTTACCAATTGTATAAAGTCTTTTTTGAGTGCCATAACTACTTCTGCTGGAAATACTTTGGTCAAATTTTTCAGCATAGTAATATCAATAAGCACCAGTGTTAGTGCGGTGTGGTAACGTTTATGTCGTTTGTACTCATGGTCAAGATGCTCTTGTACTTTTGTAAAGTTAATAATGTTAAGAACTTTATCAAAATGGCTGTTTGTATCGCTAGAGTATTGACTGTTGAGGTTTTGCAAAAGCTCTTTTTTAGCAGCTAATGAGAGCGCAAAGGTAAGCATTTGTGTAAATTTCTCAATTAAAGCACGATTTTGTTCTATAAATTTTGGATCATGACTTGCAAGCATCAAATTGCCAAAAGGTTTTTCACTACGATATTCTTGTAGAGCAAAACTAAAAAGAGTCATCGGTTTTTTATCTATTTTAACATCAAGTTCAGATGTTACACGTTTTTCAAGATAGCAATTGACTGCAAACTCCTCGACCTCGCTTCGTGTGGTTGTGACACGAAAAGGTAAGATCTCTTTAGAGCGAAAAGAGGCTTTAATAAACTCATTTTCATTGTAAAGTGTAAAAGTCTCTTTGTTGTAAATAAAAAGAAGGCTTGCTTCTAAATGCAAAGTCTCTTCAAGAATTTCAAGAGATTTAATAACATTAATTTTAGTGGAGAGTGAAGAAAATAAAATATCTGCAATGCGTTGTAATTCACCAAATTCATTCAGAGGTGTTTTGTGTTTTGTTTTTACACGTTTATTAAAAAAAAGTGGTGTTAGTGTGAGTGAAAAGAGAAGTCCAGCCGTTAAAAATTTAATGAAAATAAGCGAATGAGGTGTTTTGAGCAATATCTCATCGATCAGGGATGAGCCATACAATGAAGCATTGGTATAGGCATCAAGTGTCCAATACAAAAGCGTGATGGTAAAAGCTAGTATAACGTAATGGTTTTTATTCATTAGCTCTCGATTTAAAGTGCTCTAATGCCAGTTTCAAATAAAATACCATCAATAGCATGAGATGCTGCAAATTCGATTTCATTCTCATCATTGCTTAAGAGCAACACTTTCCCATCAAACAGATAATCATCGGCAATTTTTTGTGCATGCAGGGCTAAACCTTTATCGACAACAAAATACGAAGCATGCAGCGCATTGGCTAAAATAAGTTCTTTAATGTTTTTGACATGCACTGCAAATGAGACTTTCTGAGCATAACAATACGTTCCTAAAGTAGGCTCAAAATCAAATAAAACCACTGCTTGCGAAGGTGTTTTTGCAATTTCTTCAATAGAAACAACTTTGTAAAAAGGCTCGCTAGGGATAAGTTCATGACCAATGAGTAACATTAGGGTAACCTCGCACACTCTTTTGAACAAAAAAACTGACCATCTTTGATGATCGCCTCATTATGGCTGATAAACGTTGAACACGCTTTACACTCAACCATCGTTTCACCCTCTAAGACCTTTTTAGAGCTCTTTTTTTTAATTTCCTCTTTTTTGCTGTTTTTGAAAAAAAAGATGTAGATAAGAACAAGTACAGCAACAAAAAGTGCGATTTTAAGAAGCATTCACATCCTTCATAACAAGATAATAGCGTTTGTCACGTTGGTAAACCTGGCAATTTTTGAGTCCTTTGATCTCTTCTTCAACCAATTCTCCTTTATAAAAAAGAAGGGTTGTGGAGGGCTCAATAAACGCTTTACATAATTTTACCAACATTTTTGTATTGGTGACGGCACGTGAGCTGATAAGATCAACTGAAAAGGGGATCACTTTTTCAACTCTGTTTGTACTAATATCGACATTCTTTAGCCCTAGTGTTGTTTTGGCAAGATGTAAAAAAGCGCTTTTTTTCGCAATCGGCTCAAAAAGGGTAAAGTGTACGTGCGGAAGTGCAAGTGCAAGTAACAGCCCTGGAAAGCCTGCGCCTGTTCCAATATCGATAGCATTTTTGATGGAATGTATCTCTAAATATCGTAGAGGATAGATACTATCTTCCACATTTTTAAGCACAGCTTCTTTGGTTTTCGCACCTGAGATATTGTGAGTTTGGTTGTACTGAAGCAAAAGAGTCGTCAGTGTATCGACCTGTTGCCAAAATGTATCAGGAAGCGAATATGCAGCCATTGCCTAAAAACCTTTTATCTAATTTAAAGGTATATCGTATCCAAATGGCGATTAATGAGTGATTAATATTTTAAATTGATGCAGGGAAGCCCTATGTTAGGCTTCCTTGTGAAGTGTTAGTGAATGCGAAAACGTCTAAGTTCAACATTCGCACTTTCAGCTTTTGCAGAGAGATGTTTTGAAATATCTTTTACTTGCTCTCCCAAGGCATTGTTGTTTTCAGAAAGCGTTGTGACTTCATCAATGTGTTTCATAAACGTTTCAACGGTTTGTGCAACAACGGTATGTTCCGATGTTTGTTTCTGTGAAATTTTGATAGTACTGCTGAGCTTTTCAGAAGTGTTTTGTGAGTCCGAAATAAGCGTGTTTGTCTCTTTAGAGAGGTGGTAGAACGATTGTGAGATCTTTTCTGTTTCTGTTGTTACATCATGAATGGTTTGTACGATGATGTTGGTGGTTGTACTGATGTCTGTTAGCGATGTTTGCGTGCGTTCTGCTAGTTTGCGTACTTCATCGGCAACAACGGCAAATCCACGTCCATGTTCACCCGCACGGGCAGCTTCAATAGCGGCATTGAGGGCTAGTAAATTGGTTTGATCGGCAATATCGCCAATAATACTTAAAACCTCTTTGATTTGGGTTGCTTGGTTAGAGAGCGAATCGACCTTCCCTCCTAGTTCATGCTGCTTTTGAGCACTTTGAGAGATAAGTTCAACGACTTTACTCATATTGGTGACAAAGGCTTCTAAAACCTCTTTGGTTTGCTCAAGGTCGCCAAAGGTTTTAAAAGACATCTCTTTCATCGCCATCTCTTTCTCTTTAAGCGACTGCATTTCTTGCTGAATTGTGTGAATAAATCGGTTTTGTTCTTCAATGTTGGAGGCAAGATTTGAAGAGACGTTACTCAAGGAATTACTCGCTTCAACACTCTGGTTAGAGGTATCGAGTGCTTTTGTGATTGACTCTTTAAAATTAGAAATCAACTTTTGAACCTGTTTCATCGTATCGGAGATTTCATTGTCACTTTCAAGTGCTAAGGATTGGGTGAGGTCAAGATTGGAAGCGATGGATTCGAGTTTTCTACCTGAAGTGGTAATGGCGCGAATGACATCTTGAAACGTCGCATACAGTAAAATGATGATAAACAACGTAACGGCAACGAGTCCACCCCCTTCAATAAACATCTGTTTTTGTGCATTGTGTTTAAGGGTTTCAAGGGAGGTTAGAATCTCTTTTGCAAGAGCATCGTCCACCTCTTTCAGCAAGTTTATTTTATTGGTAATCGTGTCAAACCAATGGGTCGCATCAACACCAAAGTTACCAACATTGGCTTTTTCAATAGCGATATTACGCATTTTTTCAACATCAGCAACCAGAGGGTTTTGCATCGTTTTTTCATAAAAAGCAATTGAAATAGGTGAGGCTGTTCCTAAAAAGGAGTCGATGTACGAGACTTGTTCAGACATCAGTGTGATAAGCTTTACAAACATGTTGGGTGCAAAAGTGTTTGCTGCAAAGGTGTTAGAAAGAACCGCACGCTCAATACCTGTGCGTTCTTTGGCTTTAAGAAAATTGGCATACGCACTTAATTGTTTAACAATATCTGTATCGGAAGAGAGTACCGCAGTCGAAGCGACAATGTCTAAAAGGTGCTTATTTAAAAGCGTATAATAATCAACTTGTTCTGCAGCGCTGATACTGAGACTATCAACACGGCTACGAATCGAAGGCAGTTTTTTGAGCATTTCGTCAATCGTTTTGATTTTATCACTGAGTGATTGTGGGTAACGTTTAAGATCGATTTTTTCAAGTGCTTCCATGTAGCGCTTATGCTCTTTATCGGTAAGCTGACGTTGAGGAGTTAATTTATCTGCAAATTTTTGACCTTTTGATCCGATAAATCCTGCACTTGTGCCTCTCTCTTTTTGACTCTCATGAACAAATAGGCTAATGCTCGTTGAAAGAGTGACAATATTTTGTAGATCATGGATGTTACTTAATTTGCTTTTCCCATCTACAGTGGTTTTGATGCCAAGTAGCAGTGCTACAAAAACAACGACAACAGAGACGAGTGCCAATTGTCGTTTGATGGTACGTCGCATTTTGATTCTCCTATGTATAATAATAAGTTACTATTATTCATTGGTTTTAACAAAAATACAATGATCTAAGTCAATGGAATTAACTCTATAGATTTACCATCCATTTATGAAGAAGCTGTAGAATGGAGTACGAATTAATTTTAAGCAAAGGAGTTTTTATGGCAATTACTTTACCAGCGCTTCCTTACGAAGCTAACGCACTAGAACCTTATATCACAGCCAATACCCTCTCTTTTCACCATGGAAAGCATCATCAAACGTATGTTACCAATCTGAACAATCTTATTCAAGGAACTGAACTTGCCGATGCAAGCCTTGAGAATATTATCGTAGCTGTTGCCAATAAACCTGAGAAAGTAGGTATCTTTAATAACGCTGCGCAAGTATGGAATCATACCTTTTACTGGCATTCAATGAAAAAAGATGGCGGTGGATTACCAACGGGTGATATTGCAACAAAAATCAATGAAGATTTCGGTAGCTTTGGAGCCTTTGTGGACGCCTTTAAAAATGCGGGACTGACACAATTTGGTAGCGGTTGGGCGTGGCTTGTGCTTGAAGATGGCAAATTGAAAGTGACAAAAACGGGTAATGCAGACACCCCAATGGTGCATAATCAAAAAGCGATTTTAACGGTTGATGTGTGGGAACATGCGTATTATCTTGACTACCAAAACAGACGTGTTGATTATTTGGATCTTTTCTTGAAGCATTTAGTCAATTGGGATTTTGCTAACGCTAATTTAAAAGGCTAATTTTTCTTATGACATGTAAGCGAAAATAGCTTACATGTCATAGCTTCATCACTCTTGTGCACTGATACAATGAGGACACTTCTTAGCCGTAACAGGGATTTGCATTGAACACTCTGGACACGTCTTTGTTACAGGAGCTGCTACTTCTTTAGGGGCAAGTTTGTTGTACCCTTTAATCATCATAAACATGACAAATCCCAAAATAACAAATGAGGTGATGTCATTAAAAAAAACACCCAGTTTAATGGCAGGCGCTCCTGCTTTTTCCAAATCTGCAAGCGAAGCGTAACTTTTACCATCAAGTGCGATAAATAAGGAAGAAAAATCAACATTGCCAAGCAATAGTCCAATGGGTGGCATAATAATGTTGGTGACCAATGATTTTACAATCGTAGCAAATGCTGCACCAAAGATAAAACCCACCGCCATATCGACAACATTTCCTTTGATAAGGAAGTTTTTAAACTCCTTTAGCATCGTAACTCCTTTTTAATGTGATCTGTTTAACATAATATTTGGAAGACTCTACATACCCATGTTGTTCGTAAAATCTGTGGGCATCTTTTCTGCGCTCATGGCAGTGTACTTCGATGCGATCACATCCTTTTTCTTGGGCAATGTGTGTTGCAAAAGCTTCAAGTTCTGAGCCAATTTTTAAAGACCGAGCATTTTCTTCAACAATAAAGTAACTGATACGTAAAAATGAGCCAAAAAGTGCGATTTGTGGAATAACATGTAAAGAGAGGAGGGCAACAGGGAAGCCCTCTAATTCGTAAAGAAAGAGCATTGCATCAGGATGTTCTAATAACTCACTAACACGCGTGGAAATAAACGATGATGTATCTGCATATCCGAGCTCAGCAAGAAGCTTTGCAATGACAGAAGCATCTTCCACGTTCGCAGCGCGTATCATCGTTTCTCCTAGAAAAGATGTCCCATTTTCTCTTTTTTTGTTTTCAAATAACCTTCATTAAACTTGTTCGATGGAATAATGACGGGAACGCGCTCTACAATTTCAACATTTTTCAAACTCTCAATCTTTTTAGGGTTGTTAGTGAGAAGTTTGATTTTGTTGATTTTATAATGGTCTAAAATAAATTCGACCATTTCATAGGTTCGCTCATCATCTAAAAAGCCTAATTGATGATTGGCTTCAATGGTATTGAACCCTTTATCTTGCAGCGCATACGCATTGACTTTATTTAAAAGTCCTATGTTACGCCCTTCTTGACGTAAATAAATCACCATACCGCCATTTTTTTCAATGGTAGAAAGCGCAAATTCAAGCTGATCGCGGCAGTCACATTTAAGACTTCCCATACTATCGCCTGTTAAACATTCACTGTGCACACGCACCAACGGAATCTCTCCTAAAGGCTCTTTAAATACTACAAGATGCTCTTTAATACCCTCTTTAAAGGATTGGATTTTGAACGTTCCAAAACGTGAGGGAAGGTTCGCAACCTCGGAAATTTCTATTTTCATTTTCTTTTATATCCAGTTATGCTAAAATCACTACTTTTTATAACATGAGTACCATTTAGGCACTCGTCATTTTAACCAAGATAAGGCAAAAGAATGTTTAAAAGATTTAGAAGACTGAGGATGAATGCAACTCTTCGTTCCTTAGTGCGCGAAACAACCCTTAGTATGGACGATTTTATTTATCCATTATTTGCTAAAAGCGGTGAGGGAATTAAAAAAGAGATTGGCTCAATGCCAGGTGTTTACCAGATGAGTATCGATGAAGTACTGAAAGAGTGTGGTAACCTTCAAGAGCTTGGTATTAACTCTATTATTTTATTTGGTATTCCCGAAGTCAAAGACAGCGTTGGAAGTGATGCGCTTTGTGAGCATGGCATCATTGCAAGTACAGTTAAAGCAGTTAAAAAAGCGTACCCAAATATGTTTGTCGTCACCGATCTTTGTTTTTGCGAATTTACAGACCACGGACATTGTGGCATCTTAGATATGGAATATGAAAGTGTTAACAACGATGCAACGTTAGAAATTTTAGCCAAACAAGCCCTTGTCCACGCACATGCAGGAGCAGACATGATAGCACCTTCAGGCATGATGGATGGTATGATTGAAGCACTACGTGAAGCTTTGGATGCTGAAGGCTTTGTCAATCTTCCGATTATGAGTTATTCGACAAAATTTGCAAGTGCCTATTATGGGCCATTCCGTGATGTAGCAGAGTCTGCTCCAAGTTTTGGTGATCGTAAAACGTACCAGATGGACCCAGCAAATCGTCGTGAAGCCATTGCTGAATCCGTGGAAGATGAGATGCAAGGTGCGGACATCTTGATGGTCAAACCAGCCCTTGCTTACCTCGATGTTATTCGTGATGTACGCAATGCAACTTCATCACCTTTGTGTGTTTATAACGTGAGTGGCGAGTACGCGATGCTAAAAGCTGCTGGTAAGGCAGGCGTGATTGATTATGAGCGTGTGATGATGGAAACAATGATCGCCTTTAAACGTGCAGGAGCTGACATTATCATCAGTTACCATGCCAAAGAAGTAGCTGAGATTTTAAGGAGAAAGTAATATGCGACATTTTTTAACACTCAAAGATTTTAGTAAGCAAGAAATTTTAGAGATGATCGACCTTGCGATTGCCATTAAAAAAGAGGCAAAAGCAAAAAATTATGTGCCATACTTGAAAGAGCAAACCTTAGGAATGATCTTTGAAAAAAGCAGTACGCGAACACGCGTGAGTTTTGAAGTGGGTATTCATCAGCTTGGAGGAACAGGACTTTTTCTCTCTTCCAATGACCTACAATTAGGACGTGGTGAGCCTATGAAAGACACGGCACGTGTGATTAGTCGTATGGTAGATATGGTCATGATCAGAACATTTGCACAAAGCACGCTTGAAGAGTTTGCAGCGTATTCACGCGTACCCGTTATTAGCGGTTTGAGTGATTCGTACCATCCTGTTCAATTGATGGCGGACTATCTCACGATGGTTGAGTATAATAAAGCGACCAATCCTATCGTAGCCTATGTAGGCGATGGTAACAACATGACCCATTCATGGCTCATGCTCGCTTCAAAGCTTGGTTTTGAGCTTCGCATTGCAACCCCTAAGGGTTATGAGGTTGATGCTAAGATCTTAGCAGAAGCGCTCTCATTTGCTAAAGAGAGTGGCGCGGTGATTAAAATCGGTAATGATCCTAAAGAGGCGATCAAAGGGGCTACGGTTGTGACAACCGACACATGGGTTTCTATGGGACAAGAAGCGGAAAAAGCAGCTCGTGTGGCAGCATTCCAAGGGTATATGGTGGACGATGCAATGATGCGTTTGGCAGAAAAAGATGCGATGTTTTTACACTGCTTACCAGCGTATCGCGATTATGAAGTGAGTGAGAGTGTCTTTGAAGCACATGCGGATGAGATTTTTGATGAGGCAGAGAATCGTCTTCATGCCCAAAAAGCCGTTATGGTATGGCTTGATAGGCACAGAAACAGCTAATGGAATTCAAACGAAAAAAAGAGTTTAAGATGATAGAAAAAATTTCTAAAAATTTAAGCCCAACGAAACAAAAAGAACAAACTATTTTAGAGATAGTGCCAAGTGAGGATGAAAGCACAAAGCTTTTACGCCTTAAAAATGGCTCGTGGGACAATGCCAAAGAGCCATGGTTGGTGTATGATGAGAAGCAAAAGCTTCATGCGCTTCTTTCCATCGATACGTTGACTAAAATGATAGAGCACTTTAAAAAAGCGGAGCAAGAAACACTTTTTCTTAAATTGGAGAAAAGTATTTTGCAGCACTTGCCACTTGACTTTCAAGATGTATGGACAGTGGCTATGGAAGAGATTAAAAAGAGTAAAAAAAGCGAAGTTGATTTTGACAAATTGGTTAAAAAGATCAAAAAAGATCACCCAAATCTCTTTTTAGACCTCAAAGATCTCTATTTGCCTGAAGGGGCGAGTATTATCAGCGCGATAGAGCGTTAGGACGAAACATGATTGATTTTGAGAAGTTTGCAAAGTATTCTAAAGCGGGGCCTAGGTACACCAGTTACCCAACGGCTCCTGAGTTCCATGAAGGATTTACTGCAAAAAGCTATGAGAGTATCTTGGCACATCAAGATAAAAATCGTAAGCTCTCTTTATATTTTCACCTCCCTTTTTGTAGAAGTGCCTGTTATTTCTGCGGTTGTAACGTAGTTTATACCAGTAAAGAAGATAAAAAAGAGCGCTATATAGATTATTTAGAGCGTGAATTAGAACTTCTTTCCAAACATCTTGATACTTCGAGGGAAGTGATTCAGATGCACTTTGGTGGTGGTACACCAACTTTTTTCAATACAGCTCAATTAGAGCGCATCATCGGCGCTATTAAACGCTACTTTAAAAACTTTGCCAAAGATGCTGAGATCAGCTGTGAAATTGACCCTCGTTTTTTAACCAAAGAGCAACTTGATGTTTTAACCAGCAATGGTTTTAACCGCATTAGTTATGGTGTTCAAGACTTTAACGATGAGGTTCAAAAAGCAATCCACCGCATTCAGCCTTACGATGTCACAGGCAATGCCGTAAAGATGGCAAAAGAAGCAGGTATTAAATCAATCAATATGGACTTGATCTATGGCTTACCATACCAAACGTTTGAGAGTTTTCAAGAAACACTTCGTTTGGCGGTTTCGCTAGATCCAACGCGTTTAGCCGTCTTTAACTACGCTCATGTGCCGTGGATGAAAAAATCGATGCGTAAGATCGATGAGACAACACTTCCTCATCCAAGTATTAAGCTTGCAATCATGCGTTATACCATCGACTACTTAGAGTCTAATGGTTATAAAATGATTGGTATGGATCACTTTGCAAAGCCTGATGATGAGCTTTTCTTGGCCATTGAAAAAGGCGAATTGCATCGTAATTTCCAAGGGTACACAACAAAAGGTGGTGCGGACTTAATTGGTATTGGTTTGACCAGTATTGGTGAAGGGTTAAACCACTATGTTCAAAACTTCAAAGAAATGGACGAGTATGAAAAAGCCATCGATGAAGGTGTTTTACCAGTTCATCGTGGATTAATACTCAATGATGATGATGTGCTAAGAAAAGCGGTCATTATGGAGATGATGAGTAACTTTAAACTCAATATCGCTGGTATTGAGAAAGCATTTGGCATCGACTTTTTTGAGTACTTTGCCGATGCTATAGCTGCCCTTGCTCCATTTGTAGAAGAAGATTTGGTGGTGATCGATAAAGTAGGTAAAAAGATTTTAGTCAATACCACAGGCACACTGCTCATTCGCAATATCGTGATGCCTTTTGATGCGTATCTGCAAAAAATACCTGAAGACAAACGACGCTTCAGTAAAACGGTGTAACAGATGTTTAAATTTAATGTAACCAGCGATGCCTGTGTAAAGTGTGGTAAGTGTATTCCTGTATGTACGATTCATGAAGTTAACCGTGATGAAGTTACCAGTCCAAGAGGGTTTCTTGATCTTTTGGGTGCCTACCAAAGAGGTGAGTTAGAACTCGATAAAAACGCTAAAAATATTTTTGAGAGTTGTTTTTTATGTACCAATTGTGTCGATGTCTGTCCGAACGATCTGCCTGTGGATATGCTCATCGAACAAGCACGCAACGACATTCGCAAGAAATTTGGTCTAGCGTGGTATAAAAAACTTGCCTTCTTCTTGCTTCGCAATCGTAACATCATGGATGTTCTCGCACGCTTTGGTTACATGTTCCAAACCTGTGGTTTCAAAATGGTTCCAAAACAAAGCTCTATGTACCTTAGAAATTTTCCTATCATCAAGATGGATAGACTTTTCCCGAGCCTAAAGAAAAAGACATTTTTAAATTCACATCCTGATGTGATTTATAACGGTGGCAAAGGCAAAGTAGGTATTTTCATTGGCTGTTTAGCGAACTATATGTACACCGACATCGGCAAGGCTCTGCTTGAGATTTTAAAAGAATTACAAATAGACGCTTACCTTATCAAACAACAAAAATGCTGTGGCGCACCACAATACTTTACAGGCGATTTTGACAGCGTGGATTATCTTGCAAAATTCAATATCGAGTACATCGAAGGCTTTAAGGATGAACTCGATGCTATCATCATTCCTGAAGCAACCTGTAGCGCGATGATCAAAGCGGACTATGTACACTTTTTCCATGACCAACCTGAATGGCAAGCAAGAGCAAAAGCAATTGCTCCACACATCTTTATGGCAACAGAATACCTAGAGAAAAAGACCAATTTAGCCGAAATCTTAGCAACCAAAGCTAAACAAAGTGATACCGTAACCTACCACGATCCATGTCATGCACGTAAAATGCAAGGTGTGTGGAAAGAGCCTCGCAATCTTATCTCTAAAAACTATGTGATTAAAGAGATGAGCGACCCAAACCGCTGTTGTGGATTTGGAGGGGTTACGATGCAAACAGGAAACTACCGCTTTGCTAAGGCTGCGGGACTTCCAAAAGCAGCTATGATTAAAGAGACAGGTGCAGAGTATGTCAGTGCTGAGTGCAGTGCGTGTCGAATGCAGCTTAGTGATGCAATGCACGGTCAAAAAGTAGATGTTATCTTCAAAAACCCAATCGAACTGATTGCTAAAGCCCTAAGAGAAGGGTAAATTAAAAATTTGCATGTAAGGCTGAAAGCTTTACATGCAAACACTACCCTTTTTTCAAAAGATACTTTCTCCAAATCCAAATCGCTACAACAAGAGCTACACTTCCAAAAAGTGCTCCGAAAATTCCTACATTTTTCATAGAACTGTGCGATATAACTAAACTTCCCACAAAAGCACCTCCACCAATGCCAATGTTATAGATGCCAGAATATAAAGACATCGCAACATCAGTGGCATCGGGTGTGAGTTCTAAAACAGTCACTTGAAGAATGAGACTAATCAGACAAATCGCAATGCCCCAAAATAGGCATAGAATACTAAGTGGAATTTGATAGGGTGCAAGAGGAAGCATCAAGAGGAGCGAGATGATGAGTGCAGTAAGCGAGCTTACAACAATCGTAAAAGGATATGTGTGTTTGAAGTGAGCAAAGATTGTACTTCCAAGCATACCTGCTATACCGAAGATAAAAAGTGTAATAGTTGCAAAATCACCACTTAAAAGAGCAATTTGCTGCACAAAAGGCTCAATGTAAGAGTACGCCGTAAAATGGGCGGTAATGGCTAAAGCGGTTAAAAGATAAACACCCATAAGGGCAGGTCTCTTAATCAAAAGAGGTAAGCTTTTCAGCGAACCTGCATTGACACTTGGTAGCTGTGGTAGAAGTTTTAGAAGAAAAAATAGCATTACAAAGGCGACTAAAGCGATGCAGGCAAAAGTAGTGCGCCAACCTAAGCTTTGACCAATGAGACGCCCCAAAGGCAAACCCAAAACGATGGCAAGTGATGTGCCTGTCGCTAAGATACCAAGAGCTTTTGTCTTTTTACCATGAGGTGCAAGACGGTACGTTAGAGAAGCAGTAATCGACCAAAATATGGCATGAGAAAAAGCGATACCGATACGTGAGAGCATGAGTATCCAAAAATTCCATGCTAGTACAGAGAGTATGTGACTCGCAATAAAAAAAGAAAAGAGTAACAACAATAACTTTCGGCGTTCCATATCTTTGGTAAGCAGCATTAAGGGCAACGACATCGTTGCTACGATCCACGCATAAGCGGTCATCATAAGCCCAGCATGCGCCTCACTGATGTGAAAATCCGCCGCAATGTCGGTAAGTAAGCTAATGGGAGCAAATTCGGTAGTGTTAAAAATAAACGCTGAAATAGTAAGACAAAAAACGGGAAGCCATGGTTTCCATGACATCAAAAGGGAAGCGAACATACGAAAAAGCCTTCTACTAAATGAGAGAGTATTGTAGCGAACCGAAGAAAAGAAAGAGTTGAAAGTGTGGGATTAGAAGAGGGGATTTAACGAAATATTTGTATAATAATCTTGATAAATGCAAGCAAAAGAGGATGAATGAAAGAAGAAAATCTCTGCCCTTGTGGCAGTGGTAAAACCTACGCTGTATGTTGCGAACCCTACCACAAACAGCATAATGCACCAACGTGCGAAGCGCTTATGCGTTCACGTTACAGTGCGTTTGTTTTTGGTTTGGTAGATTATCTTTTTGAGACGACACATCCTAATCATCGCGCAAAAAACCTGAAAGCAGACATCACTTCAACGTGTAAAGGTTTGGCATGGACAGGCTTGGAGGTGCGTGACGTATGGCAAGGCGGTGAAAAAGATAAAGTGGGTAAAGTCACTTTTCACGCTTCTTTTGTTCAAGAAGGAAAAAATGGCGTGCATGTTGAGCATTCTCGTTTTAAACGTTTTGGAAAAGCGTGGATGTATGTCGATGGTGAAGTGAAAGGGTAGCGATGTACGCACTTGACGTTATTCAGCAAGAACTCAAAGAGGACATTGAACGTTTTGGACGTGTGGTACATGTCAAAAAAGGCGAAATTTTGATGCGACCTGAGGAGTGTATGGAGCATTTTTTTGTCATTTTAGAAGGACGCGTTAAAATCTCGCAGATTAACTTTGAAAATGGCAAAGAGCAGATACTCTATTTGTTATCTAAAGGCGATATGTACGACATCATCACGCTTTTGGATGCCAAAGTGCATGAAAATGTGGCGATGGCGTTAGATGATGTGACACTTCTTGTTTTTCCCATTGAGCTTTTTCGAGAGTGGATCGAGACGAAGCCTTCGTTTAACAAACTCTTTTTACCATATGTTGCCAAACAGCTTCGTGAGGTTGAAACCTTGGCAAGTGATCTCTCGTTGTATGACACCACAACGCGTTTAGTGAAATTGATCGCTAAAAACATTGAAAAACAAGGCGATAAACAAACCCTAAGACTTATCAATAACCTTTCCCATGAAGAGCTTGCAAGCCTTATCGGCACCGTACGAAAAGTGCTCAATCGTAATCTTCAATCCTTGAAAAAGCAAGGGCTTATTGATGTGAAGCGTAAAGAGATTTTCATCAAAGACTCACAAAATCTGCTTGAACATCTTCCTGAGGAATAGTGCTACTTAAGTGGCAGACAAGCATACAAGTGTTGCGTTAAACTTCTTTCAAAAAATAAAGGAGTTTAACATGTTAGTCACACGATTTAACCCATTCAAAGAACTCAAAGAGTTGGAAAATAGACTGTTCAACTATTACCCTGCTGAAGGAGATGAAAGCGGTATTTCTGCATTTCGCCCAACCGTAAGTACACGTGAAGGTGAATTTGCTTACCACATCGAGGTTGACCTCCCTGGTGTTAAAAAAGAGGACATTAGCATCGATGTCAAAGAGAATCAAATCGTTATCTCAGGTGAGCGAAATTATAAAGAAGAACGCACTGATAAAGACTACTACAAAGTAGAAAGCTCTTACGGTAAGTTTCAAAGAAGCTTCGCATTGCCAGAAAATGTTGATGTAGAGAACATTGAGGCGAGTAGTACCGATGGTGTTCTTGAAGTAACGCTTCCAAAACTCAAAATCGAAAAAACAGAAGTCAAAAAAATTCAAGTTAAATAAGCTACTAGATGCAAGGAAGTAAATTCCTTGCATCTAATAATAATATTTTAAATAGATTATTTTACCAATTACGCTACAATCTCCTGCAACATCGGTGTGAGGAGAATTTTCTTGAAACGCGTGTGGGAATCTAGACTCTTACCTTGGCTCTTTTTACTTGTAGGTATAGTATTTTCTTTATGGATTGCATGGCGGAGTACTCTTTGGATTGAAGAGACCGAACAGATTCGTTTTCAAGCAGCATCACACCATATCAAAAATTTAATTCACAAAGAAGTCGAAGCTCATATTCAACTTATACATAGTGTTGCTGCATTTATGAATGCTTCTAATGATGTAACGAGAAAAAAGTGGAGGCAATATGCTCTTGAAAATCATATCAATGAACATTTTCTAGGATTTAGAGCTTTAGGCTATGCTCCTTTAATTCAGCCTTCTGAACGACTTAAACATGAACAAAGTCTTCGAGATGAAGGATTCCCTCATTACACTATCTTTCAAATGAACTCATCACCCAATTCTGCACTATTCCCTATAACATATCTTGAACCCATGTCAGAGTTGAATGAAAAAGCGTTTGGGTTTGATTTAGCTTCAGAGATTGTACGCAAAGAAGCATTGCACCAATCTTTTGTACGAGCAGATGCAACGCTTTCTTCTAAAATACATTTAGTTCAAAAATATGTCACGGACTATCAAGCTGGATTTTTGATTTTTTTCCCTTTGTATAAAACATCAGATATTCCAATTTCTCAAGAAGAGCGTTTAAATCATGCAAGAGGAATTGTCTATATTGCTATTGATGCTAAAAAAATGTTTGAACAGCTTTTAAAGAGCAATTATATTTTAGTTGATTTTGAAATTTATGATGGGATAATTCCTTTAGCACAAAATCTTCTTTACAATTCAAATCCTGCTTTAGTTGAACCACGATTAAGTCTCTATACCTCCTCAGAAGTATATGGTAAAACATGGACAATTCATGTTAAAGCTCAAAATGTTTTAGAAATGAATAATAGTCGCTATTTTCCATTCTTACAAATGTTCTTTGGTTTTATTTTATTTAGTTTAGTCAGCGGTTTGATTTACGTACTGCAACGTACACAAAAAAAAGCATATGCAATAGCGGCTGAGAAGACAAAACTTCTTGCAAAATCAGAATCAGAAATACGCTCTATTTTTCAGACAATGCAAGAAGGTATTTTGGTGTTAGATGATACAGGAATGATTCTTGAGTGTAATTTAGCGGCGCAAGAGATGTTACAACTTTCTAAAAGTGAGATTATTGGAAATTTCAGTAGCGATTCAAGATGGAAAGCAGTGCATGAAGATGGTTCGGTATTTGAATCGGAAGAGAGACCTTTTTATAAAGCATTACATACAGGTGAGCCACAAAACAATATTATCATGGGAATTAAACGAGGTGATGACTCCTATGTATGGGTGAAGTCTAATGCTCAACCTATTTACTCTGATGATTTTGAGAAGATTATTTCTGTATTGATTACATTTAGTGATATTACGGCTTATCGCAAATCAAAATATGAACTTGAAAAATACATCCAAATCATTGATACGCACGTCATTATTTCTAGCACAGATTTGCATGGAATCATTACAGAAGTGAGTAAGGCTTTCTGTGAAATTTCAGGCTATACAAAAGAAGAACTTATTGGGAAAAGCCATAATATCGTGAGGCATCCAGACATACCTTCATCCATTTACAAAGAGATGTGGGATACGTTGAAAAAAGGTATTTCTTGGTCTGGTGAAATCAAAAATAGACGCAAAGATGGGTCTGATTATTGGATAGAAACAATCATCGAACCTAGGTACAATGAAGAGTACCAAATGGTAGGATATACAGCTATTCGCCATGATATCACCGATAAAAAAAGAGTTGAAGAGCTCTCTATTACGGATCGTCTGACGGGTTTATACAACCGTCTTAAACTCGATGAGCTTTTCGCATCGTATCTTAGCATTGCCAAACGGCATAAAACACCTTTTTCGATCATCCTTTTGGATATTGATAAGTTTAAATCAGTCAATGATACCTATGGGCACCAAGTAGGTGATAGTTTATTACAAGAGATAGCAAAACTTTTAAAAACCAATGTTCGTTTTGAAGATGCCGTTGGTAGATGGGGTGGCGAAGAATTTTTGATTCTTCTTCCAAACAGTGATCTTGAAAGTACACGTTTATTAGCAGAAAAACTTCGTACTATAATTGAAACGCAAAATTTCTCCTATGTAGGAAATCGTACAGCGAGTTTTGGTATAGCAACCTATCATGAAAATGATGATGAAAAAAGTATGACAGCACGCGCTGATGCTGCATTGTATCTTGCAAAAGAGAATGGACGTAACCTTGTTGAAGTAGAGATATACACATGTAACTTGCCTATATCCTCAACTCTTTCTTAATCTAAATACAGTAGAATATTTTTTTATCAAGTAAGGATTTCGATGCTTTTTTGGAATAATATCTACAGCCAATTTGACCCTGTTGCTTTTAAACTAGGACCCGTTGCCGTTCATTGGTATGGTCTTATGTATATGCTCGCACTTCTTGGAGCACTTTATGCTGCAAAATGGTTTGTTAAAAGAGACAACCTTGGATTTACCAATCAAATTTTAGAGAGTTATTTTATTTGGATTGAAATTGGCATTGTATTAGGAGCTCGCATTGGGTACATTCTTTTTTACGATCCGCATGTAGATTATTATCTCACAAATCCATGGCAGATGTTCAATCCATTTATGGATGGCACATTTGTAGGCATTCGCGGTATGAGTTATCATGGTGCGATTGTTGGTTTTTTCCTTGGTACATGGTTTTTTTATCTTAAACACAAAATCAATGTTTGGAGGCTACTGGATGTCGTTGCCATCAGTGTGCCTGTAGGGTATATTTTTGGGCGTATTGGTAATTTTCTCAACCAAGAACTCTTTGGCAGGCCTACCGATGTGGCATGGGGCATTTATGTCGATGGTGTGCTTCGTCACCCTTCACAACTTTACGAAGCACTTCTTGAAGGATTGATGGTTTTTGTGGTGCTCTATTTTTACCGAAAGTTGAAAAAGTACGATGGAGAACTCATCGCACTTTACGGTTTTCTCTACTCTCTTGGACGCTTTATTGCTGAATTTTGGCGAGAACCAGACTTCCAAATTGGCTTTGTCTATGGCGATTGGATGAGCAAAGGACAAGCACTTTCTATTCTGATGATAATCGCTTCATTACTTCTTTACAGCTTCATTATCAAACGGGGTAAAAGAGGGTAAAAAATCCCTTTTAAATCCCCTTTCGTGTATTATAATTTCGATCAGTATGTACAAAATAGCATAATTATGATGATGTTAAATTAATGAAAAAGCCCTAAAAAAGGCACTTTCTTTAAGATTGATACTCATGAGTGTGTTATCTTGCACATTTATGAGTGTTTATAAAACTTCACAAAAAGGATAAGATGTGAGTGACCTACTTGAAGGTTTTTTAGGTACGAGTGTTGAGGGGAAAAAGAGTAGAGTTCCTGCAAAACTTGACTATGTTCAAAGTGCAACAGGACTATTCTTAGGTTTGTTTATGTGGGGACATATGTTCTTTGTATCAACTATCTTAGTTAGCAAAGATTTTATGTACACAATAACAAAAATGTTTGAAGGCAGTTTGTTCTTAAGTGAGCCACAGCCTTGGATCGTTTCAGCGATCGTATTGTTTGTATTTGCTGTCTTTATTGTACACGCAATGCTCGGTATGAGAAAATTGCCTATTACATTTAGACAATATCAAGCATACAAAACACACATGGGCATGATGAAACATGATGATACGACTATGTGGTTTACACAAGCGTTCACAGGTTTTGCAATGTTCTTCCTTGGTTCTGCACACCTTCTTATGATGGCGGTTAAAGCAGATGAAATCGGACCATACGGTTCAGCTGATAGAATGTACTCTGATTTTATGTGGCCATTTTATCTTCTTCTTCTTTTAGCAGTCGAGTTTCACGGTGGTATTGGTCTTTATCGTCTCTGTGTTAAATGGGGATGGTTTGAAGGCGAGCATGCAAAAGAGTCTCGTAAGAACCTTAAAAAAGCTAAATGGGCAATTACAGCATTTTTCTTGGCACTTGGTCTTCTTACCCTTGCAGCGTATGTCAAAATTGGCTACGAGCACAGAAACAATGCGGGTGAGGCATATAAACCATCTGCTCAATTAGAAGTAAGATATGATGTGAAGGTTGGGGCGTAAAAATGAACGTAAAATATTGTGATGCACTGGTAATCGGTGGTGGTTTAGCAGGTCTTAGAGCAGCGATTGCAACGCAATCTAAAGGTCTAAGCACAACAGTTTTAAGTCTTTGTCCAGTAAAGAGATCTCACTCTGCTGCGGCACAAGGTGGTATGCAAGCAAGTCTTGGTAACTCAAAAATGAGCCGTGGTGATAACGAAGATGTTCACTTTGCGGATACTGTAAAAGGTAGTGACTGGGGTTGTGATCAAGAAGTTGCACGTATGTTCGTTACGGTTGCACCTAAAGCGATCCGTGAGTTAGCGGGTTGGGGCGTGCCTTGGACTAGAATTGCAAAAGGTAGCAGAGAAGCAATCATCAATGCTGAGAGAACAACTATCGTTGAAGACGATGAAGTACATGGTTATATCCACTCTCGTGACTTTGGTGGTACTAAAAAATGGAGAACCTGTTATACAGCGGATGCTACAGGTCATACCATGCTTTTTGGTGTTGCTAACGAAGCGTTAAAACACAATGTAAATATTGAAGATAGAAAAGAAGCGATTGCGCTTATTCATGAAAACAACCGTTGTTATGGTGCGATTGTAAGAGACCTTGTAACAGGCGAGCTTTGGGCTTACGTTGCAAAAGGTACTTTGATCGCAACGGGAGGTTACGGAAGACTTTATAAACAAACAACCAATGCGGTTATTTGTGATGGTATTGGTGCTGCTATTGCTCTTGAGACTGGTGTTGCGACACTTGGTAACATGGAAGCGGTACAATTCCACCCAACTCCAATCGTTCCATCAGGTATCCTTTTAACAGAAGGTTGTAGAGGTGATGGTGGTATCTTGCGTGACGTTGATGGTCACCGTTTTATGCCAGATTATGAGCCAGAGAAAAAAGAACTTGCAAGTCGTGACGTTGTAAGTCGTCGTATGATGGAACACATCCGTAAAGGTAAAGGTGTTAAATCTCCATATGGCGAACACTTATGGTTAGATATTTCTATCCTTGGTCGTGCACACATTGAAAGAAACTTAAGAGACGTACAAGAAATTTGTCAAATCTTTAACGGTATCGATCCTGCGGATGAAGGTCCAAAAGGTTGGGCACCAGTTCTTCCAATGCAACACTACTCAATGGGTGGTATCAGAACAAAACCAACGGGTGAGTCTCCAACTCTAGCAGGTCTTTTCTCAGCAGGTGAAGCTGCATGTTGGGATATGCACGGATTTAACCGCCTTGGTGGTAACTCTGTAAGTGAGACTGTTGTTGCTGGTATGATCGTTGGTGATTATTTTGCTGATTACTGTTTATCAAATGAGGTAAATGTTAACACAGCAACGATTGAAAAATCATTGAAAAAACAAAAAGATTTCATTGACCACTTATTGACCAACAAAGGTAAATATAACATCTTTGAAATCAAAAACAGAATGAGAGACATTATGTGGGAAAAAGTTGCGATTTTCCGTGATGGCAAAGGTCTTGCTGAAGCGGTTAACGAACTTGAAGAACTTCTCAAAAAATCTCATGACGTTACTGTTAAATCTAAAACAACATCTGCAAACCCAGAGCTTGAAGAAGCGTATCGTGTTCCTATGATGCTTAAACTTGCACTTTGTGTTGCTGTTGGTGCAAGAGATAGAACAGAGAGTCGTGGTGCTCACTATAGAGAAGACTTCCTTAAACGTGATGATGCTAACTGGTTGAAACGTACATTAACTTCATGGAAAGATGGTGCTACATTACCAACAGTTGCATACGAAGATTTAGATATTATGAAAATGGAAATTCCACCAGCATTCCGTGGATATGGCGCAAAAGGTATGATTATCGAGAACGAACTCAGCCTTAAACGTCAAGAAGAGGTTGATAAACTTCGTGAAGAGATGGAAGCAGCAGGCAAAGATAGACATGAAATCCAAGATGCGCTTATGCCATTTGAGCTTCAACCATATTATAAAGCTAAAAATGAGAGATTTGGAGATCCAAAATGAGTAGAACTATTACCATAAGGGCTATGAAATATAACCCACAATCAAAGCTTTCAAAAGCACATTTTGCAGAGTACAAACTTGAAGAAACAGATGGTATGACACTGTTTATTGCGCTTACAAAAATTCGTGAGACAATGGACGCTGATCTATCGTTTGACTTTGTATGCCGCGCAGGTATCTGTGGAAGTTGTGGTATGATGGTTAATGGAACTCCAAAACTAGCATGCCGTACATTAACAAAAGATTTTAAAGATGGCGTTATTCAATTGATGCCTATGCCAGCATTCAAACTGATCAAAGATCTTTCTGTTGATACAGGTAACTGGATGAACGGTATGAGTAAGAGAGTTGAGAGTTGGATTCATACAAATCACACTGTTGACATTTCTAAACTTGAAGCACCAATGGAGCCAAAACTCGCTGATGAGACATTTGAGCTTGATCGTTGTATTGAGTGTGGTATCTGTGTTGCAGCATGTGGTACAAAACTAATGAGACCAAACTTTATTGGTGCTGTTGGTTTGAACCGTGTTGCTCGTTTTGCAATGGATCCACATGATAACAGAACTGACGAGGACTTCTATGAACTCGTTGGTGATGATGACGGAATTTTTGGATGTATGAGTCTTGTTGCGTGTGAAGACAACTGTCCAAAACACTTACCTCTTCAATCAAAAATCGCTTATATGAGAAGAAAACTCGTAGCACTTCGCTCGTAATCTTCGCATTTAGAGGAGTAAGGTACTTGCCTTACTCCTCGCCTTAATCTTGACATTTAGTCTCGCAATTTTGTTTCTATTATAAGAAATCTTGATATAATCAAAAAAACTTTAAAGATAGTATCACATGCATGTCATCAATGATTTTTTCTTACTCATATGGAGTGAGAGGTTAAACCAGCACGCTGTTTTCGATGAAAAACATAAAGTAGAACTCGATAAAATTCTTTCACATACGTTCGCTGATTTTTGCGATGGCGCTGCCATCTTACTTATCATTAGTCCTCAAAATTTTGCCAATATGGCGACCCTTGAAGAACCCAAAATTGTTTTAAAAACACTTTTCCAAGAATCAACCTTTAGTAAAGAAACCGTACTGTACGCACAAAGCCAACTGCTTGGTTATTTGGTAACGCTTGGCAATTTACAGATTAACCATGCGATTAGTAAACGCTTAGAACTTTTAAAAAAAGAAGGTATCCTCTCTTATGATGCCTTGCGCTCATTAAACAGTATTCTCTCTTTGATTGAAGAGAAAAAAATTGAAGTTGCTACGTTAAATGTTAAAAGTGCAACAACACAAGAAAATTACTATAAAACAGCGCTCCATCTGCTGGTAACAGCCATAGAAAACCTAAAGCAGGCTGTTGAGATCCCTCGTTTGCATGAGCGATTACATGTTATTCCTGAAAGACTTGAAAATCAACGTTTTTCCATTGGTATTACAGGTGTTATGAATGCAGGTAAGTCAACCATGCTCAATGCGCTTTTAGGGCAAGAAGTTTTAGGAACATCTGTTGTGCCTGAAACGGCGAATCTCACACTGATTAAATATGCAAAAAATCCTTATGCCGTTGTCAACTTTTGGAATGCCAAAGAGTGGAGTAAAATTGAAGAGGGCGCAGCAAGTCTTAAAAGTTTAGAAGCGTTTGTGAAAGAGAGTAAAGCACATTTTGGCGAGAAGTTTCATACACTTATTACTCCAAAAGGTGAAAGCGAGTCTATTTCAGTGGCAGACTTAGCATTTTACACGTCTGCGAAACATTCCGATAAAAAATGTAACCTTGTCAAAAGTGTTGAACTCTATACAGATTTGAAGTTTGTTCAAGACGGTGTTCAAATCGTAGATACACCAGGTCTGGATGATCCTGTTATACAACGTGAAGAAATTACACTCGAATATCTCAGCGAATGTGATCTTATGATTCATCTGATGAATGCAGCACAAGCGGCAACACAGAAAGATGTTGATTTTATTATTGATGCGCTTTTATACCGTAATGTCGCACGTTTGCTGATTGTCATTACCCGTATCGATGCCATAAAAGAAAAAGAGTTACAAGAGGTTATTGATTATACGAAGCGTAGCATTGAAGCAAGGTTGAAAGAGCAAAATAAGGGTGCAAAACTCGATGAGATTATTGCAAAAATCGTCTTTATTCCTATTGCTGGAAAACTTGCATTGATGCACAAACTAGGGCAAGCAAAAGAGGCTTTAGCCCTTGGTTATGATATGGAACGTACGGGACTTCCTTTGGTTGAGGCGTATCTTGAAGATGTTCTTTTTGGTAGTAACAGTGAAAAAGCCAACCTCATTATCTCCGCTAATCGTAAAGAGATTGAGTCCATTATTGCTGAATCGATGGCATCATTTGAGCAAGAACTGCATTATTTAAATATCTCCCATGAAGAGATAGAACAAGCCTACGTCAAACACCAAGAAAATAAAAAAGCAATGGCGCATTTTTTAGAGCAGATTAGAAACAGTGTCTCTCAAAGCAAAGAGGAGATGCAGAATTACTTTAGCACCTTGCAAAAATTTGCGAGCAATCAGCTTGATAAACTCCAAAATATTGTTAAACGTCGCATTACAGATGATGTGAGTTATGAATTTAGTAAAAATAAAAAAGCGCCTAAAGAAGAGCGTATTAGTTCGATGATAGAGACAGGCATAAAAGATGGCATGGTTGATCTTATTCGTGACTATCGCTATGAGTTTCAAAAGAAAATGCAAAGTTCATTAGACTATATGGATGCAAAATATGGAGAGTTTAAAAACGATACTGCATCAAATCATTTTGACGCCAAAGCATTTTGTGAAGAACATTTAGGTTCACTACTGATCTTTAAAAATAGCGCGATTGTAAGTGCTGGAGCCAATGAAGCCATTAAAAAGTATGGCAAAAATGACATGAGTATGCTTTCAACAACACTTGATGCTCTCTTTGGAGCAGAATTTGTAACAATAAAAGAGATGTTACATGACAAGCTCATCAAGGTCAACCAAGAACTTTTAGGCTCTTTCGTGAGCCTCTGTGAAACACCTGCGCGTGAGATTGAAGAGCGATTTAGTGCAGAAGAGGTATTGTTAGAACGCGCAATGCGTCAAATGAAAGATGCAACACTTAACCGCGAAGCGCGTATAGCAGAAATTAAAGAGAAAGAGCGTGTGATGGGCATTGTGTTAAATGATTTGAGTGCTACAAAGGAGTCAAAATGAGTCTCATTGAGAGTTTTGTAGCTGCGTATAAAGAGCATTTTTTAAAAGTTGTCCCTGAGTTTGATGCCACACTTTTAGGCGCACTCAAAAAAGTTCAGTATGTCCTTCTTAGAGAAGAGCAACTTCCCTCTATTCAGCTTAAAAAAGCTTTGGATCGTTTGCAAATGCGTTCAGAAGAGCCTATGAAAGTAGCCATAACAGGGCAATTCTCTAGTGGAAAATCAACGTTTCTCAATGCGCTTCTTGCTAAAAGTATCTTACCTACTGGTATCACGCCAGTTACTTCAAAAGTCAATTATATCCGCTATGGCGAAGAGTTTAAGATTCGTGTGCGCTACAAAGATGGCAGGGACGAGTACCATGATATTAGCAATATTGCCCATTTTACCGACCAACGTGAGCATGTTGAAGACATCGCCTATCTTGTACTGTACGCACCACTGAACATTCTCAAAGATGTTGTATTTGTCGATACTCCAGGTCTTAATTCGCAAGCAGCAAGCGACACCCAAACAACTGAGCGTGTGCTTAAAGAGGTTGATGGCATTATTTGGCTGACACTCATTGATAATGCAGGAAAAATGAGTGAGCTTCAAGTGTTAGAAGAGTACCTTGGTAAGTATCAAAACAAATCTCTTTGTGTCTTAAATCAAAAAGATAAATTTACACCACAACAAATCGAAGAGACAACCAACTATGTTAAAACAGCGTTTAAAGAGTTTTTTAGTGATGTTATTCCTATCTCTGCACGTCAAGCACTAGAGTCACGAAGTCACGATAAAAAAGTGATGATGGAAGAGAAGCTTGAAGAGTTTATGCACGATTTGCATACTAAATTGCAAAGCAGTGGAGACAGGCTTGATTTTACCGAGGTTGAGCATGATTTTAAAGCATACCAAAGGACTTTAGACTCTATTATGCAAAGTGACTTAGGCGCAAACCTCAAACTCTTAGAAGAATCAAATATAGACAAAGTATTGGACTTCATTCGCAATGAAATTCAGCCTAAATCAACGCAATCCAAAGAGTTTGCAATTACCAAAGAGATCAAAGATATTGCCTCTAAATTGATTGTTCAACATCAACTCTTTTTAGCGATTTACGATGAACTTTTAGATGAAATTGTACGCTTCGAAGCAGAAGCAAAAGGGCTCTTTTCAGAATTTAAAGGTAAATTTTCACATGATCTGAAAAGTGCTTTTATGCGCATAGAACAGATTATTGAAACGATTGCAGATGCCATTTACAATCAAATCACCACTGAAAAATTAGTGCGTTATGAAGCCCAAAAAGCTGGGCTTTTCAGTAAGCAGCCAAGTTATGTACCTTTTGAATATCAAGCGCCTAAAATCAACTCGGATCTCATCTATAAAAGCCTTTTTTATGAAGAGAACCTCATTGGCAAAATGTTTAAGCAGTATGTACGCAATCTTGGCTCCATTCAAAACGAAGTCAACGATAAAAACCGTTTGGTATATCGCTCGTTAGAACAGGGTATTTTGAAGTGGCAAGCACCGTATGAAGTTATTCGTAAAAGTGAAGAGCTGCATTCAGATATTGAATTTGCCAACATGCGCCGTTTTGCCTCAAAAGTATATGAAAATATCTTAAAGCCTTTTAATGATGAAATCGCAGACTCCTACGCCAAAATTAGCTCAGAGTTCAACCATCTCTCCAGTGCAGTGAGTTTTAACTACCAAAATGCAACCGAAGTGTGTGTGGCATTTTTAGAAAATAAAATTGAAAAATCAGTAAAACTGTATGAAGAAAATCCGACTAAGTTTTCTCTCTACCAACCAAAACTCGATGAGATTAAAGAGCGTCTTAGAACGTCTTTTCATCTTTATGAGCTTGAAAATATGATGAATACGCGAAATACGTTTTTGAACAAAGATTATGATCGACTTATTAGCCAGTTTACCGCGATTAAAGAAGAAAAGGTGTCCTTTTTGGAAGAGCGAAAAGCCCGCCATCACAAGATCATAACACAGATAGAAGCGTTGGTAAAAGAGGTCGTATAAACGCTCCTCTTTTATCTTATCTTTCATCTATAGACTCAACAGAATAATATACGCTAAAATACTCTTCCAAACGCATAATTCTATCGTTAAGGATTTCTATGGAAGAACAGGCATCTACTCAATCTCTCCTTAGTACCGCAAAATATAATATGGTCATTGGGCTTGTTCTTTGCTGGGGCTTTTTAGTTAATTGGCTTATGGTCGCTTTTATGAATCCAATGGCTGTGTTAGAAGTTGTCAATGGGTGGATAGTACTTGTTGTGTACAGTGCATCATCTTCATTTGGTTATTATCTTTTTGTAACGTACAACACCCCTCGTATGAGTTTTATCGGGTATAATTTAGTTGTCCTTCCTTTGGGGTTTGTTTTGAGTTTAGCACTGTATAATATTGCTCCAACGTTATTGTTTTTTGCTTTAGGTATTGCATTTTTTTTAACACTTCTCATGATGCTTTTTGGTTATCTATTTCCCTCTTTTTTTCAGAAAATATACGGTGTTTTAGCAGTTGCTCTTTTGGGTGTTGTTATTATAGAGTTGTTTCAAACATTGGTGCTTGGTGTTTCACAAGAATGGATTGAGTGGGTTATTATAGGGTTGTTTTGTGGATACATTGGTTATGACTGGGGCGTTGCCAATCAGATAGAAAAAACACTCGATAACGCTATCGATAGTGCTGCGATGCTCTATATGGATATTATTATTCTTCTTTTGCGAATTGTGAAAATTATTGCTCAAATCGCTGGAAAGAAAAGTTCTTAATAGAGTGTGGGATAAGGCTATTTTTAGCCTTACCCTCTTTATACGTAGTGTTTTTCTTTGAGTAATTTATACAGTTTGAGAAGTGATAAAAAGAGTGTTGTGATGGCAGGTCCTAAGATCATGCCCCAAAAACCAAATGTGGTAAGTCCTGCAAAAATAGCAAAGAAAATCAAGAGTTCATTAACCGTTGTAGGTGTTTTAACCATCTTATCGTTGATGTATTTGATGATGAGTGGCTTGATAAAAGTATCGGCAATAATAGAAATGACAACAATCGAATACGTTGCAATGATAATGGCTGTGGTGGTATTGCCATGCGCTACTTCGAGTGCGCAGATCGGAACCCACATCAGTGCACCACCAATGATAGGAATGAGTGATGCAAAGCCATAGAAAATACCCAGTAAAAGTCCATCATACCCAAAGTACATCCCGATAATGGAAAAAAGAGCTCCTTGCAAAATTGCACTGAGTAAAATAGAGTAAAAAACAACACTCATCACATTGGTGACTTCAGAAAAGACGATGTTGACCTCTTTTGCATCAATAGGCATAACGCTTTTGATGTAATCAATCATATCTTTACCATTGAGTAGGGCAAAAAAGAAAAAGACAACGATAAGTAGCATGTCTTTTAAAAATCCTGCACTGTTTTTGCCAATTGAGCCAAGGTACGAAAGTGTGGTACTTGAAATTTGAGCAATATTGAGGTTGTTGATAAAATCATCTAAAGCTGGCTGTGCCGAAGCAAGTGGCGCTGGCAGTTGATAATCTAAACTGCGTAAATATGTTTGAACTTTTTCAATCATTGAAAAATCAAAATTATTGACAATCCCACCAATTGACGTCAGTGTATAAACAATAGGACCAAAAAGAAGGACAGATAAAAGCACGGTTGACAAAGCAGCCGCAATGTGCCTATTTTTCGTTAAACCGTATAATTTGAGGTTGAGACTATAGGTTGCCATAGCAAGCAGAGATGCAATGGCTATAATCATCAAAAAAGGCTGGTACAACTTGAGGATTGAAAACAATACCGCAAGAAAAATTGCCGTTAAAAAGAAACGATGTTCATTCATAGAGTATCCTCAAAAAGTCCATTTTGTAATGTAGGAGGTGTAAGTCTAAAAAGCTCATAGGTTTTAGGTGTTGCTATGCGCCCACGTGCTGTTCGTTCAATATAGCTATTTGCTAATAAATAAGGTTCTATCACATCTTCAATGGTACCTTCATCTTCACTGAGTGCGGCTGCAATAGTACTAAGCCCTAAAGGACGCCCTTTGCTTTGTAGTAAAAGTTCAAGATATTTAATATCGAGTTCATCAAACCCCAAATCATTTACACCCAGTTCATTGAGTCCATACTGTGCGCGTTCTTTATTGATCTGCTCTTCATCCTCAACATCAGCATAATCACGAATACGCTTTAAAAGACGAAGCGCAATTCTAGGGGTTCCACGTGAGCGACGTGCCATTTCTAGGGCTGCATCTTGTAAACACATTTTCTCAAGTTTGTGCGATGCTTTGGTGATAATGAGTGAAAGTTCTTCTTTGGTATAAAACTGCAAGCGAAAGTGCATACCAAAACGATCACGTAGAGGAGAGCTGATCATTCCTGCACGGGTAGTTGCACCAATGAGCGTAAATCGAGGTAAGTCAATTTTAATCGTTTGCGCCGCAGGACCTGAACCGATGATGATGTCAAGGCGAAAATCTTCCATAGCAGGATATAAAATCTCTTCGATGGCAGGAGAAAGTCTATGAATTTCATCGATAAAGAGGATGTCTCCTTCTTGAAGGTTCGTTAAAATTGCTGCTAAATCACCACTTTTTTCAATCATAGGAGCTGCGGTAATTTTCATATTGGCACGCATTTCATTGGAAATAATATGTGCTAACGTCGTTTTACCAAGACCTGGAGGTCCAAAAAAGAGTATATGATCTAAACATTCAGCGCGCTTTTGTGCTGCTTGAATAAACACTTGTAAATTTTTTTTGATCTTCTCTTGCCCTATGTAGTCTTCAAATGAAGATGGGCGTAAGCTTTTTTCATAGTCATTCTCAAAAGAGATTTTTTCGATTTCAACGATGCGTTCCATTTCACTCACTTTGTGTAGGTGTAAGGAGCTTCAGGAAAGCTACGTTCTTGAACTTCTTTTACATACGCATCGACAGCATTTTGAACTAGTGTTGCACCTTCTAAGTAGCGTTTAACAAACTTAGGTTGAAAGGCTTGAAAAAAGCCTAACATATCACTCCAAACCAAGACTTGACCATCAGTGTATTTTCCTGCACCTATGCCAATGGTAGGAATAGTGATAGCCTCAGAGATACGACGTGCGGCTTCTTCAACAACACCTTCGATTACCACACTAAATGCTCCTGCTTCTTCGACTGCTTTAGCATCTTCGATGAGCGCAAGGATGTCTTCTTCACTGCGTCCACGCACTTTATAGCCACCTTCACTTCTGACATATTGAGGCATAAGCCCTATATGTCCCATCACAGCAATAGAGTTTTGAGTGAGTGCCTTGATGATGTGCGCGCGATTAACGCCACCTTCTATTTTAACAGCATGTGCATTGGTTTGACTGTAAACAAGGGAAGCGTTATGGAGTGCCATCTTCTCATCCGTGTAAGTCCCAAAAGGCATATCACACACAATGAAAGTCTCTTTTGCACCTGCACATACAGCTTTAGTATGATAAAGCATGATTTCCATGCTCGCTGAAAGTGTGTCAGGTTTGGCATTAAAACTCATATTGAGGCTATCGCCAACAAGGATAATGTCAACTTTCTGGTCGAACAACGAAGCAAAAAGCGCATCATATGCTGTAATAACGGTGAGGGGTGTTTGACCCTTATGTTGTTTGATAGATGTAATTGTTTTCATGGCCGCATTATACCCTATTTTAGGACAAGAAAATTTTATAAAAAACATGGTACAATGAGCCACTTCGGAGGTAAGCAACATGGGTGTTTTGGCACAATTGGAAGTTGATTTTGACATCGAAATTGTAGGAGATTTTATCTCTCACTATGCCATCATGTGTGAAAATATGGAGCCTCTGATTATTGGGCTCAGTAAAAAAGAGCGCTATTCTGAAAACATTGGAGATCTTTTTCGTATTTTCCATAATATGAAATCAGCCGCAGGATTTTTAAAACTAGATCCTATTATAAAATTGGCGGTATTGTGTGAAGATATTGTTGAAGAAGCACGTACGTTGCAGGGTCCTGCGAGCGAAGAGTTTATCGACTGGTTGCTCTTAGTCAGTGATCAGTTTGAAAAGTACCGACAAGATGTTGAAAATGATGCATCGTTTTTTACTGTATTAAATCCATTAATTATAAAAGTACCTCATACGTTGGAGAAAGAGTGAAGCAATTAGTTGCCTATATTACGGCGGGTTTCCCCGATAAAAATTTTTCATTGGACTTGGTTTCTGCACTAAAAGAAGCTGGTGTTGACAAGCTAGAATTAGGAATTCCTTTTTCTGATCCTGTTGCAGATGGTCCTATTATTGAAGTTGCCAATTTGCACGCATTGCAAAATGGATTTAAAATGCAAACATTGTTTGATATTTCTTCAGTCGTTGCACCTACTATTGAGACCTATTGGATGGGTTATTTTAACCCTTTTTATCATAAAGGCGTTGAAACATTTGCGCAAAAAGCAACAGAATTTGGCGTTAAAGGATTTATTATTCCTGATCTTCCACATGAAGAAGCTGTGCCATACCTTCCTTTAATGGACCAATATGCCCTTTCTTTAGTAAGTTTTGTAGCTCCAACGGATAGTAAAGAGCGTATTGCCAAAGTGGTGAAAGATGCCAAAGGGTTTATTTATCTTGTAGCCTATGCTGGAATTACAGGGGCTCACGCGAGTGAAGACCTTACTAAAACGATACAGTCCATTAAAGAGCAGAGCAGCACTCCTTTGTTTGTAGGCTTTGGTGTCAATGAAAAAACAGCCAAAGAGAGAGCTCGTGGTGTGGATGGCGTTATTGTTGGAAGTGCATTTGTAGAAGTATTGCTCAATGAAAGCCTCAGTGCATCTCAAAAGATTGAGACAATTGCACAAAGAGCAAAAATTATAAAAGAGAAAATTAACGCTTAACTGACAGTACTCAATAGTGACACATTAACGTGTTACTATTGTTTTGGTGCTGGCTCATCAGGTTGTTTGAGTTTCTCAAGAAGTTTTTCAAAAGGCTCTTTTGCCAAAATATCCGCAAATTGTGTACGATAGGTTTGAATGATACTCACACCTAAGATATCGACATCGTAAATCATCCAACTTCCATTTTTATCTTTGTAAAATTTATAGATAATTTCATAGACTTCACTGTTCTTCATTAAATGCGTTGTAAGATGAATACGTGCATCTTTGATTTTTTCCAAATTTTTAATCACAATCTTTTCATCGGTATAAAGATCAAGTTTTTCCATATACGATGTTTTGAGTTTTTGTTCAAAAAGTTTCGTGAACTCAGTCTGTTTTGTTGGAGTGAGTGCTGCCCACTGTTTCCCACCAAGAGAAAGCTGTGCCATTAGATTATAGTCAAAAATCGAATCAAAAATAACAAAAATCTTTTCTGCTTTTTCATTTTTTTGAATTTTTTTATCACGCAAAATAGTTGTGGCATTATCGATATTGTTTTGCATAAATGTTGAGATATCACGCTCTTCTATCGCAAAAAGCGACTGGCAACAAAAGAGTGTTAACATTACAGTAGCAAGAATGTGTTTCATAGGTTTATTCACTTATAAGTTTATTTCTTCTTGACTCGTAGAAGTTACGCAAGAAAGGGTAGAGCTCAATAGCATCTTTTTTAAAGTTATCATATTCTTTGATATGTAGTGATGTTTTATTGACGGTATAGAATGCTGTTGCTGCGATAGACTCTTCGGTGCTATCCAATAAGTTAGCATCACGTGCTTCAATATAGTTGATTGGGTTAAGCCACATATCACCAGCAAGACCGACAATATCACGAACATTAGAAGGTCCAAGAAGTGGTAAAACAACATGAAATCCACTGCCAATACCATAGTGTCCTAATGTTTGACCGAAGTCTTCATCATGTGCTTTAATGCCAAGCTCCTCACCCGCAACATCGCGAAAGCCTAAAATACCCATGGTTGAATTAAGAACAAAACGCTCTGTCTCTTCCCAGCCATTGTAAAATTTTAATTGTAAAAGGTTGTTCACAAGACGAATAGGATAAAAAAGGTTATCAAAGAAATTTGCTATGCCATTGCGTGCCATTTGAGGTACTATGTAAGCGTAACCTTGAGCTGTTGGTCTAAGAAGATACTCATAAAATGTATCGTTAAAACTGGTCATGATTTCGTTATAGCCACTCAGTGGATCAAAGAGTTTTGCATCGTTTTTGGTATTAAATTCAGCTTCAAAATCATCACTGCCATATGAATTAGCTCCCATGTATTCTGCCGACGACAGTAAAGAAAGGCTTAATAAACAGGCCAAAATTATACGTAACATAGTACCTCTAATGTTTTAAATTTGCGCAATTATAGAACTTTTTTGATTGAAAGTAAATTAAAGGATTACAATATAACTTATTTTTAGATTAAAACAAGCAAACATTAATCTTTTTTTGACTATAATCACCGTCCAAATCTCACACACACCAATCCTTTACGGTTGCAGTTTTACTGTTGATGGGTGTGGAGGCTAAACCAAAATTTAATCAAAGGAGAGACTTCATGGTAACCATGAAAGACCTATTGGAGTGTGGTGTACACTTCGGACACCAAACAAGACGCTGGAATCCAAAGATGAAAAAATTCATCTTCGGTGAAAGAAAAAACATCTATATCGTAGATTTACAAAAAACACTACGTTACTTTAGATACACATATAATGTTGTTAAAGATGCAGCAGCAGAGGGCAAAACAATGCTTTTTGTTGGTACAAAGAAACAAGCTAGCCAAGCGATTAAAGAATACGCTGAGAAATGTGGTATGCCATACGTTAACCACAGATGGTTAGGTGGTATGTTAACAAACTATCAAACAATCAGACAATCAATCCGTAAACTTGACATCATCGAAAAAATGGAAGAAGATGGACAAATTGACCTTCTAACTAAAAAAGAAGCGTTAATGCTTAGAAGAAAAAAAGAGAAACTTCTTGATTATCTTGGTGGTATCAGAAACATGAAAAACTTACCAGATATGATTTTTGTTATTGACACTGTAAAAGAGAAAATTGCGGTTCAAGAAGCAAGAAGACTTGGAATTACTGTTGTTGCTCCACTCGATACAAACTGTGATCCAGACGTTGTTGATCTTCCAATTCCAGGAAATGATGATGCGATTCGTTCAATTCAACTTTTCTGTAAAGAAATGTGTGAAGCAATGACTGAAGGTTACGAAATCCGCTCAAAAGATGCTCCAGCAACTGAAGAAGCAGCTGAAGTAAGCGAAGAAGAGAAAAAAGAGATTATTGACGAAGCATTAAGCGAAGAAGAATTTGCAGTAGAGGAAGGCGAATAATGGCTGAGATTACCGCTGCTTTAGTAAAAGAACTACGTGAGTCCACTGGGGCTGGTATGATGGACTGCAAAAAAGCACTAGTCGATACCGATGGTGATTTTGAGGCAGCAAAAGACCTTTTAAGAGAAAAAGGTCTTGGTAAAGCAGCAAAAAAAGCTGACAGACTTGCAAGTGAAGGTTTGGTAAATGTTTTCGTTGACCCAAGCCTTAAAATGGCAACTGTAAGTGAAATTAATGCTGAAACTGACTTCGTTGCAAAAAATGAAGGTTTCATTAACTTAACAAAAGAGACAACAGCACATATCCAAGCGACAAATGTTGAATCAACTGAAGAGTTGATGAAAACAACTATCAACGGTACTGTATTTGAAGAGTACTTTGCGACTAAAGTTGCAACGATTGGGGAGAACTTAGTCGTTAGACGCTTTGCAACACTCAAAGCGGGTTCAAATGGCGTTGTTAATGGTTATGTTCACTCAAATGGCCGTGTAGGTGTTCTAATTGCTGCAAGTTGTGATAGCGAAAAAACTGCAGCAGCTGCAGGTGAATTTATTAGAAATCTTTGTATGCACGCAGCAGCTATGAAACCTAGTTTCTTAAGCTATACAGAACTTGATGCTGAGTTTGTTGAGAAAGAGACTATTGGTATCAAAGCTGATATTGAAAAAGAGAATGAAGAGTTAGCACGTCTTAAAAAACCTCTTAAACGTATGCCTCTTTTTGTCTCTCGTGTTCAATTGACAGATGAAGTTCTTGCTAACGCTAAAAAAGAGATGGAAGCAGAGCTTAAAGCACAGGGTAAGCCTGAGCAAATCTGGGACAAAATCATCCCTGGACAGCTTGAGAGATTTATCGCTGACAACACACAACTTGATCAGCAATATACACTTTTAAGTCAATTCTATGTTATGGATGACAAAAAAACCATTGCACAAGTTGTTGAAGAAAAAGCTAAAGAGCTTGGTGGTAAAATTGAGCTTGTAGGTTATGTTCGTTTTGAACTAGGCGAAGGCTTAGAGAAAAAAGCTTGTGACTTCGCTTCAGAAGTTGCAGAGCAACTTAAATAAGTATTAAATTATTTGTAGTGAAGAGAAAACTCTTCACTACCCTCCATTGAAGGACATTGATGTCTTTACTACACGTACAAAATATCTCTCATGCTTTTGACTATCTTTTGTTTGAAAATGTTAATTTTACACTAGCCCCTAAAGAGTCGATGGCAATTTTAGGTGTTAGTGGAAGTGGAAAATCAACACTTTTACATATTTGTTCAACTTTGCTAAAACCAAATAAAGGTGAAGTAATTTTGTGTGATCATAATATTTATCATGATAATGATGATGCAAGATTAAAGCTTAGACGTTATGATGTAGGTATCATTTTTCAATCGCATTATCTGTTTAAAGGTTTTTTTGCTAATGAGAATATTGAACTGGCATCATTTATTAGTGATAAAACAATCGATAAAGGAATATTAGAGCGTTTGGGTATTGCTGATTTTATGAATTATCGCGTGGGTGATTTATCAGGTGGACAGCAACAACGTGTTTCTATTGCTCGTGTTCTAGCTAAAAAACCTAAAATTATTTTTGCAGATGAACCAACAGGAAACTTGGACGATAAAACAGCTCAAGAAGTTATGAATGTTTTATTTGAATATATTGAAAAAGAGAATGCTGCACTTCTTCTGGTGACGCATAATCATCAGTTAGCTAAACAGTGTACTTATGTACGCCATCTCCATGTGGATGGATTAAAAGAGGAAGCATAACGTGGAATCACTGGTTAAGCTTTTTGGTGAACATCAAGTGATTCTCTTCTTTCTTCTATTTGCTAGAATTAGTGGACTTTTCGCTTTTTTCCCTTTTTTTTCCCATGCAAATATTCCTTTAACCATTAAAACATCTATGACATTTTTTATGGTTATTTTTTTATTCCCCCTTTTACCTGCATTACAGGTAACGCCAACATTATTGAACCTTTCATTGGCTATTGTTGGTGAATTACTTATTGGTTTTGTTGCGGGACTCTTTTTAACGATTACGATTTCTATTTTGCAAATGGCAGGTATGCAAATTTCGTTTGTTATGGGTTTTACGATGGCAAGCGTGATTGATCCCCAAACCAGTACTTCAATTCCTGTTTTATCGCAAATGCTCTCTTTAATAGGACTCATGGTGGTTTTAGCATTTAATGGGCACCATCAAATGCTACTTTTTATTGCAGATTCGCTTACTCTTTTACCCTTAGGAAATTTTTATCCTCAAACGAATATGCTAACGTACTTATTAAAAGCAATGACAGGCATGTTTGTGTATGGTTTTATTCTCTCCTTCCCCGTTGTTGCTTTTTCGCTACTTCTCGATGCCGTTTTTGGAATGCTGATGAAGACTATGCCACAATTCAACCTTTTAGTCATTGGTTTTCCGATCAAAATTGCGGTTTCTTTTATTGTTCTTATCGCAACATTAACTTCGATTATGCTTCTCTTTAAAAAAGAGTTTATTGAAGCATTGAACCATTTGACCATTCTTTTTGTACGTTAAAGCAATCATAAATTTTTTTATACTACAATGAGAGTTAATAATTCTCATTCAGGAGTGAGCATGCGCCTGTTACTACTCAATAATAATCCCGCTGTTTCAAGATTAATCAAACTTAGTGCCGAAAAAGCTGGGTATGAGTTAGACGAGTTCGAAGATTATGGCTTAGTTCCACTCACAACGTATGATGTCATTTTAGTTGACAATGAGCTTTATGATGAGAGCGCTGTAGCGGGGTTACGTGAACATACAGACTGTGATTATATTGTGTATATTTGCCAAAGAGGTGCTAAAAAGCCAGAAACAATGAATGTCTCTTTGGAAAAACCTTTTTTGCCAACAGATTTTCTAGGGTTGATGGATAAGATAAAAAATGTCATTGCAAGTCACAAAATCGAAGAAGCAAGTGAAGAAAAATCTATTTCTCAAACGCCTAAAGAAGAAGCTGATGCCTTTGATATCGATAAAATTGATGCGGAAGAAGATGATATGCTTCCAATTAACTTATTGGAAGAGCATGAAGATGATTTTAAAGACGAGGAAGAAGAGAGCGAAAAACTCACTTTTGATGATTTAACATTTGATAGCTTAAGTGCAGAAGATGAATTATTTGATGGAAAAACGTTGGAAGAAAAAGAACTGACACATAATGACGATAATTTCTCTTTTGATGATGTTGAGCCTTTAGAGAAAGAAGATGCAACGTCATTTGAAGATTTTGATTTTGAACAAAATGAACACCATGATCCTATCAATACATTTGAAACAGAAGAAAATGATTTTGAAGAAGATCACAATCCTTCTATCTTAGATAAAGATGATATAAATGAAGTAAAACAACTCTTAGATGAGAGTGATGAGAACGATGATGAAAAAGAAATTGCTGCATTGTCACTTGATGCACTTGGAGAAGAGGATGATACTGCGGGAAGATTTTTCTTTGATGAAAAAGAGGCAGAAGAAGAACCTTTAAGTAGTGATGAATTGGTAGCCATGGAAGATGAAGATACTACTGATTTGAATCTTGAAGAAATGACATTACCGAGTGAAGAAGATGCAATCGCCGATGAGTCATTTGAAGCTGAAAGCAGTAGTGCTGCTTCTATAGAGGAAGATCAAGAAGAGATTATTGATGATTTTGCAGAAGAGATTGATGAAAAAATTGAAGAAGAAAAAGAACAATTGTTAGAAGAAGAGGCATTACTTCCAAAAATCGATGTTGCCCTCGATGATATGGATTTATTAGATGATATTAATTCACTAGATGATTTAAGTGAAAATATGCTTAAACAAGCATTTGGTGAAGAAATTGAAGAAGATGAAGTATCAGCCCCTGCTGCACCAGTTACTTCTGCGCTAAAAGGCCAAGAAATTGAAGTCATTCGCGATGAAATAGAAAGTAGCATTGTTAAAAGTATTTCAAGCTTAGCACAAAGCGATATTTTGCGTGAAGCACTTAAAGGGATGCGTCTTAATATCTCTATTACGTTTGATGAAAAAGAGTAGATGTGAAAGGTAACCTTTTAGTTATTTCAGGTCCGAGCGGTTCTGGTAAAAGCTCTTTAATGAAAGAAGTTCTTCAAGAGATTACTGATTCATATTTTTCAATTTCAAGTACAACACGTGCTATTCGTGAGGGTGAAATAGATGGTATTAACTACCATTTTATCTCTAAAGAAGAGTTTGAAAAAGATATAGATGCAGGGTTTTTTTTAGAGTGGGCAAAAGTACACGATAATTACTATGGAACATCGCTCAAGCCTATTTTAAAAGAACTACATGCAGGTAAACTTGTTATTTGTGACATTGATGTGCAAGGACATAAAATTGCGCGTGAAAAATTTGGTAGTTTAATTACATCTGTTTTTATTACGACACCTGACCAAAAAAGTCTTAAAGAGAGACTAATTAGTAGAGGAACTGATAGTTTAGAGGTGATCGAAAAGCGTCTTGCTAATGCTGTTTCAGAGATGACACGTATAAGGGAATATGATTATGTGTTAATTAATGATGATTTTAAAACAGCTTTGCATGATTTACTAGCAATTGCCTATACTTCGCGGAAAAAAATGGAACTGATGGACTTAGGTGAATTTATCAGTGCTTGGGCAAATATCGAATAAAAAAGTGGTTCATTTTTAGTTTATAAAAAAATGCTACAATATCACTATAAAGTATATCGTCATTAAGACAAAGGAGAAAGTATGGGTTCATTTAGTATAGGTCATTGGTTAGTTATTTTAGCAGTTGTTGTTTTATTGTTTGGTGCTAAAAAAATACCAGAACTTGCAAAAGGCATTGGTCAAGGTATGAAAGATTTTAAAAAAGCTATCAAAGAAGATGAAGAAGTTAAAACGACTGTGGATCAAGTAGAAGCAAAACCTGAAGCTACTGCTACAACGACAGCAGCTCACACAGATGAAAAAAAATCTGTATAAGGTTACGTATTGAAAAAATCGGTTATTTGTGCTATTAAAGAGAAATTACAAAGAGAGTTTGTTTTAGAAAAACCTACCAATCTCTCTTTTGGTCATTATGCTACGCCTATCGCTTTTTCTCTAGCTAAAGAGTTAAAAAAATCACCTATTGCTATTGCAGAAGAGATTTGTACTCAGTTTGATACTGGAGAAATATTCCAAGAAGTGACACCTATTAAAGGGTATATCAATTTCAAGTTGAGTGAACAGTTCTTGGATCAGTATGCTACATGGGCAATTCAGAATGAAGCTCTATTTGGTAAAGATGAACAAAACGAAACAATCTTACTCGAATATGTGAGTGCAAACCCAACAGGACCTTTGCATATTGGACACGCACGTGGTGCTGTGATTGGTGATGCTCTAGCTCGTATTGGTTCTCATCTAGGCTATAAAATCACGACAGAGTATTACGTTAATGATGCTGGTAACCAAGTAGATCTTTTAGGTCTTTCGATTTACCTTGCAGGACGTGAGCATATTCTTAGTGTAGATGTTGAATGGCCAGAAGAGTTTTATCGTGGAGAGTATATTGTTGATTTAGCACATATTGCTAAAGCTGAACTCGGTAATGCTATTTTTGAAGATGAAGCAAATATCAAAACGCTTTCTGTGTGGGGCAAAGATAAGATGCTTGAACTTATCAAATCTAATCTTGCCGATGTTGGTATTGAATTTGAACAATTTGTCAGTGAAAAATCGCTTTACGATAAATGGGATGAAAGCTTTGCGAAACTCCAAAAAAACGATAAAACCTATGAAGACGGTGGCAAAATTTGGATTCGTTCTACAGAGCTTGGAGATGAAAAAGATCGTGTTGTTGTAAGAGAAGATGGCAGACCAACGTATCTTGCAGGCGACATTATCTATCACGATAATAAATTTCAAAGAAACTATGATAGATACATCAATATTTGGGGTGCAGACCACCATGGCTACATAACACGTGTAAAAGCAGCCATTAACTTTTTAGGTTATGATGAGCAAAAACTTGAAGTTCTTTTAGCTCAAATGGTTTCACTTCTTAAGGGCGGTGAGCCATATAAAATGAGTAAACGTGCAGGAAATTTCATTTTGATGAGTGATGTTGTAAGTGAAGTGGGCAGTGATGCGCTTCGTTTTGTTTTTCTCAGTAAAAAATCAGACACACATCTTGAATTTGATGTGGATGTATTCAAGCAAGAAGATAGTAATAACCCTATTTTTTACATCAACTATGCACATGCTCGCATTAATCAAATTTTTGCAAAAGCAGAAAAAAGCCTTAGTGATGTACAAAATGTAAAGCTTGCAAACCTTAGTGAAGATGCCCAAAATCTTCTTTTCAGTGCTCTTTTGTTACCTGAAGTTTTAGAAGACGCTTTTCACTCAAGACAAGTGCAAAAAGTGACTGAATATCTTAAGAACCTTGCTGCAAGTCTGCATAAATTCTATAATGAAAATCGTGTTGTTGGAAGTGTTGATGAAGCAAAATTCCTTAAGCTTTTTGCTGTTGTTGCATTATCGCTTCGAGTAGGACTTAAACTTATAGGTATTGACGCAAAAGATAAAATGTAGAGTCTGGTCGTGAGAAGACTAAACCTCATTTCGTCAATTCTAACATTCGTAATTAGAAATCCAAAAGCCTTAATCGTAGCCTTCCTTTTAGGAGGGCTATCGTACTCGTATGAAGTTTTCATTGCACGTGATATAATGGCTTTTGCTGGTATCCCTAAAGCCATGAATAACTCCATTCAGACCTATACACGAATTTTCAGAAATAGTGCTTACATGGTGGGTTATTCCGATATCAAAGGCAACCCTTTATGGGTTGTCTATAAACTAACTCCCCCAAGTGAAAATGCTCCTCGTTTAAAACGCCCTGAAAACTTTAATGTAGATTGGCGTAATTTAGGGCTTATTAGCTCAGATGACTATACGAATAGTGGATATGATAGGGGGCACATGGCACCTAACCATGCTATTTCACTTCTTTATGGAAAACAAGCTCAAATTGAAACTTTTTTAATGACAAATATCACCCCTCAAAAACCATCGCTCAATCAAAAACTTTGGCAACGTTTAGAAGAGATTGAACTTGAATCTTTTACCTCAAAATTTAAAGAGATATGGGTTTATACAGGACCATTGTTTGATGAGAAGACAACACACCTTAAAAGCTCACGTTTTGTTGAAATCCCTGATGCATTTTATAAAATCTATGCTGGTATTGAGAAAAATGGCACGATTAAAGTATTAGCAGTCATTGTGCCTCAAAATGCGAAAATAAATGATCGTATTGAAAAATATATTGTAAGCATTGATGAAGTTGAACGTCGTAGTGGCTTTGATTTTTTACATCAATTAGAAGATAGTTTAGAAATCACATTGGAAAAAGAGATTGATCTAACAGTTTGGCTTTGATACTGTTTTATATGATATAAGCGATACTATGAGAAATTATCATACTAAAAAAGAGTGTTTCGTTGGTATTTCACTTTTTGAAATGGCATACTTTACATATACCATTCATGACAATAAAGCTATTACTAATATAAAAACCGCTTTTTGAAGTGATAGTTTCTAAAAGAGGTTTTGTTTCAACAAACATATCTTCAACACTCCCACACTCACTGCATAAAAGATGAATATGTGGCACTTTTTTAATTTCGTATTGTTGTTTTTGTTGTGGAAGTTTTACTTCTTCTAAGATATGAAAAGAGATAAGATCATTGATATTACGATAGAGTGTTGCTTTGGACATTGTAGGGTATTTTTGAACAATAGAGTCATAAAGCGTGTCAATGTCAACATGACCAAAATGATCGATAGCATCTAAAATAGCAAGCCTTTGATGTGTAGATTTGAGATTGCTTGCTTTTAAAACATCTTTAAACCGATCCATTGTAATACTGTCCTTTACACATAATATAAAATTTTATAGGAGCTGAACTTAATAAGATATTAACTATCCTATTTATTTAAAATTAGTAATAGTAAATAATTCTAAATAAGATTAATTACTATTTAAGATAATTATTCATATACTTCTTTTTATAATCTTAAAAAGGAGAAGAAATGCAAATTTCTAAGGTACTTAGTCTTTGTGCACTCAGTGCAACTGTTGTTTTAGGCGCAAATGGTCTTGTTGAAAAGGTTAAACAAAATGGAATAGAAGCGATTCCTGTAAGTCAATTGGAAATTTTAAAACTAATTGATAATCCTAAAGATCCAATAACTGAGGCTAAGGTTGAGTTGGGTAAAAAACTCTATTTTGATCCTCGTATGTCAAAAAGCTCTATCATTAGCTGTAATACATGTCATAATTTAGCAACTGGCGGTACCGATGGAATTAGTGCAGCAATTGGGCATGGCTGGACAGCGAATCCACATCACCTCAATTCTCCAACAGTTTATAATGCAGCATTTTTTAAGGCGCAATTTTGGGATGGAAGAAGTCCTCACTTAGCGGATCAAGCACAAGGCCCAGTACAAGCAGGACCAGAAATGGCAGCCCCACCAAAGTTAGTTGAAGAACGTATTAATTCTATTCCTGAATATGTTGAATTTTTTAAGGGTGCATATGGAGATAATGTAAAAATTAACTTTGAAAAAATTACTTCTACGATTGCAATTTTTGAAAAAACCTTAGTCACACCATCTCGTTTTGATGACTTTATGAATGGAAAAGATAATGCACTCTCTAAAGCAGAAAAAGAGGGACTTGAGGTGTTTATCGATAAAGGATGTGCCAGTTGCCATAACGGTATTGCACTAGGAGGAACGATGCAACCATTCCAAGTAGCAGGTAAATATAAATTTGCACAAGTGGGTGATTTTACTGGGGATAAGAATGGTATGGTAAAAACACCAACATTAAGAAATATCTCAGAGACAGCACCATACTTCCACAATGGTGCAATTTGGACGCTTAAAGACGCTATCAAAGAGATGGGAAGCACTCAGCTTGGAATTAGTATTAGCGATGCTGAGAGTACAAAGATTGAAACATTCTTGAAAGCATTGAAAGGTAGAAAACCAGTGATTATTTATCCTGGGTTACCTGAAAGTAGTGAAAAAACACCAAAACCTGACGCTAAACTTTAGTGTAGTATGACCTTCCTAGTTTTGCTAGGAAGGTATTTTTATGGTTTATTCTACGCCTCTTACTTTTTTCATCTCATCTTCTCTTTCTTTCAGGAAAAGTTCTAAATTATATTTTTGGCGGTATTGAGGTGTCATAAGATGAATGAGTACATCTCCCATATCAATGACTGTCCAATTCTCATCAGCATCAACATGTAAGAAACTTTCCCCTGCACCTTTAAGTTCTGTTTTAAGATGGTCGAGTAGTGAAAGTCCATGTCTCTCACCCATTGTTGTTGCAATAACAACTGTATTGACAAAGTAGTCTTTGCCTGTCATATCAAATACTTGTATATCTTCTGCTTTTTTATCGCTTAATGCAGTTACGATTCTTTCGATTCTATTATCCATTGGATTCCTTGTATAAAACGCTATCACTTCATTTTCGATGGCTTTGGGAATAAATCTAGGGTCCAAAAATGAGCGGAGCTTTGAAGAGCTGATATTAACATTAATTGGCAAAATTTTCAAGTCTTTGGGCGGTGTAAATTCTCCCCTTGGTGCTACAACAAATTCAACAAGTGTACAGAGTTCGTCATAGCGGTTCCATTTTGGAAGTGAGGCAAAACTATCGCTTCCAACAATCAAAAAGAGCTTAGCATCAGGGTATAAACTTTTAATATGTAAAACGGTTTCAATGGTAGGAACCTGTCTTTTTTGGTCACATTCGTATGAAAAAATTTCTACTTTGTCAATTCCTTCAAACATTTTAGCTAGCCAGCTTTGTCGTAAGTCAGCAGGAGCACAAAAATTTTCTTTAAAAGGACTGAGATAGGTTGTTACGATGAGAAGCTTGTCAATATCAAGGATTTCTAAGGCTTTTTTGACAATGAGCTCATGCCCGGTATGTGGAGGATCAAATGATCCACCAAAGATAGCTATGTTCAACTGTGGGACTCCATGGACTTTAAACTTTTTTATACATCATTTTTGCTAAAATAATTCGCTTTCCTAAATGAAAGCAGATGGATTAAAACGACTATTATATCAAAAGGAATACCTATGGCACTCAAAATTGCTATAAATGGATTTGGCCGCATTGGAAGATGTGTTGCAAGAATTATTGATTCACGAGATGATGTTGAGTTGGTGTGTGTCAACGATACGGCAGATCGTTCTATGACTAAACAATTACTCAAATACGATAGCGTACATGGTATTTTCCCTGGAACAGTTGAGTTACTAGACAATGATTATATGCAAATAGGAAAAGCAAAAGTTAAAATGTTTTCAACCCGTGATCCTAAAGCTTTAAATTTTGCAGACTATGGTGTGGATGTTGTCCTTGAATGTACAGGTGCACTTCTCACACAAAAAGATACACAAGTTTTTATTGACAATGGCATTAAAAAAGTCGTTATGTCTGCTCCTGCAAAAGATGATACTCCAACGTTTGTTATCGGTGTGAATGAAGACAAATATGCTGGTCAAGCCATCGTTTCCAATGCAAGTTGTACAACAAACTGTTTAGGACCAGTAGCAAAAATTTTAGATGATGCTTTTGGTATTGACAAAGGTTTGATGACAACAGTTCACTCTTATACAAATGATCAAAATATTTTAGATGTTAAACACAGTAAAGATTTACGTCGTGCGCGTGCTGCTGCAATCAATATGATTCCAACCAGTACCGGCGCAGCAAAGGCTATTGGTTTAGTACTTCCACACCTCAAAGGTCGTTTACATGGACAAAGTGTTCGTGTACCAACTCCAAACGTTTCTATCGTTGATCTTAACGTTGTTATTAAGAAAGATACAACAAAAGAAGAAGTGAATGCACTTTTCACACAACATGCAAATGGAAATTTAAAAGGTATTTTAGAAGTAGATGTTGAGCAAAGAGTTTCACAAGATTTTATAACGACAACATGGAGTTCAATTGTTGCAACAGATTTAACACAAGTCATTGGCGGCAATATGGTTAAAGTGATGGCTTGGTATGACAACGAATGGGGCTATTCGACTCGTTTAGTTGATATGGCTGTACACGTAAGCAAATAAAAAGGATAAGGAATGATTCGCTCTATTAGAGATTTGGATATTGCAGGTAAAAAAGTTTTTATTCGTTGTGATTTCAATGTGCCTTTAGATGAGTTTGCTAATATCACTGATGATAGACGTGTACGTTCAGCAATCCCTACCATTCGTTACTGTCTAGATCATGGTTGTGCCATCATTCTAGCAAGTCACTTAGGACGCCCAAAAGGTGTAGTGGATGAAAAATACTCACTCGCACCTGTTCAAATGAGACTTAAACGCCTTTTGGAAAAAGAGGTTCTTTTGGCTACAGACGTTATTGGTAAAGACGCAACGGAAAAAGCGGCAGCGCTTCAACCTGGCGAAATTTTACTTTTAGAGAATCTACGATTTAGCAAAGGCGAAACTGCGAATGATGAAGAATTTGCTAAAGCTTTAGCTGATATGGCAGAAGTGTATATCAATGACGCATTTGGTGTATGTCACCGTGCACACGCTTCGGTTGAAGCTATCACGCATTATTTCAATGAAAAAAGTTCTGCTGCTGGATTTCTACTTCAAAAAGAAGTTGAATTTTCTAAAAATCTTCTTCGTCGCCCAACACGCCCGTTCGTTGCCGTTGTTGGCGGAAGTAAAGTGAGTGGAAAACTCCAAGCATTGGTTAATCTTCTTCCGCGTGTTGATAAACTGGTTATTGGTGGAGGTATGGCATTTACGTTCCTCAAAGCGCAAGGACTTGATATCGGTAATTCATTGGTTGAAGATGAACTTCTTGATGAAGCAAGTCGTGTTATGGAGGAGGCAAAACGTCTAGGTGTAAAACTTTACTTACCTGTTGATGTTGTTGCAGCTCAAACCTGTTCTCAAGATGCAACGATTAAATTTGTTACCGTTCAAGAAATTCCAAAAGGTTGGATGGGACTTGACATCGGACCTGCAACATCACGTCTATTTAGAGAAGCGTTAGCAGATGCTCAAACGATTCTTTGGAATGGACCAATGGGTGTATTTGAACTCGAGAAATTCTCTAAAGGCAGCTTTAAAATGTCTCATGTCATCGCTGAAGCACATGCAACAACAGTTGTAGGTGGTGGAGATACAGCCGATGTCGTGGCTCGTGCAGGTGACGCTGATGAGATGACCTTTATCTCTACAGGTGGTGGAGCAAGTTTAGAGCTTATCGAAGGAAAGATACTTCCAGGCGTTAAAGTACTAAGTACAAGTGAGACTGAGTAAGCATGATCATTGCTTCAAATTTCAAAACAAACTACACCAGAGGTTCTGCTAAGGCATTTATACAAGAGATACAAACATTTGTTTCTCATACAAAAAGCGAGCAAAATGTACGTATTTTTGCTCCTTTTACCGCATTGGATCGATTTGATGAGATACAAAATATCAAGGTAGGCGCTCAAAACTTTTATCCAATTCAAAGTGGTTCATATACAGGTGAAATTGGTTTTGAACAACTTGAAGAGTTTGGTATCGATACCGTATTGATCGGGCACAGTGAAAGACGTCATATTTTAAAAGAGTCACAGAGTTTTATTGCAGCAAAATATGACTTTGCAAAAGCTAGAGAAGTGGAAATTGTTTATTGTATAGGAGAGCCTCAAGAAATTCGTATGCAAGGTATTGATGCGATTATGAGTTATCTCTGGGAGCAATTTGAAGGTATTGACATTCATTATGATAGGCTTGTTATCGCATATGAACCAGTTTGGGCTATTGGTACAGGGCTTAGTGCAAGTTTGGAGGATATCGAAGAAGTTTTAACAAGACTTCGAGAGAAACTCTCTGCACCGTTACTGTATGGTGGCAGCGTAAAAGTAGAAAATATTGAATCTATTTTGAATGTGAAAGCGTGCGAAGGTGTGTTAGTTGGCACAGCAAGCTGGAATGAAAAAGCGTTTTGTGAGATGATTCGCATCGCTGATACTGTAAAAAAATAAGAGGAGTTTGAGTTATGTTCATGAAAGGCAAAAAAGGTCTTATCGTAGGAATCGCCAATAATAAATCCATTGCATATGGTATTGCAAAAGCATGTAAAGAACAAGGTGCTGAGTTAGCATTTACCTATTTGAACGAGCAATTAGAAAAAAGAGTACGCCCAATTGCTGAAGAGTTCGGTTGTGATAAAGTGTATGAGCTTGACATCAACAATCCAGCTCACTTAGAAGCCCTAACAGCTTCTTTGGAAAAAGATTTTGGAAAGATTGATTTTGTGGTTCACTCTGTTGCGTATGCACCTAAAGAAGCATTGAGCGGTAAATTTGTCGATACAACCAAAGAAGCGTTTGACATTGCCCTTGGTACATCAGCATATTCCCTTGTTTCACTTTCTCGTGCTTGTTTGCCCGTTATGAACGATAATGGCTCAATCTTGACATTAACATACTTAGGTGGGCCACGTTATGTTCCTCACTATAATGTTATGGGTGTTGCAAAAGCAGCCTTAGAAGCAAGTGTACGTTACCTTGCTGTTGATCTTGGAAGCAGAGGCATTCGTGTCAATGCTATCAGCGCAGGACCAATCAAAACATTGGCAGCAAGTGGTATCGGTGATTTTAGAATGATCCTCAATTGGAATGAAATCAATGCTCCACTTCGCAAAAATGTTACAACGGATGAAGTCGGTAACAGTGGTATGTATCTTTTAAGTGATCTAGCAAGTGGCGTTACAGGTGAGATTCACTATGTAGATGCAGGTTACAGCATCATGGGTATGGGTATGGATGAGACAGATGAAGAAGGCCATACTGTACTTGCTTGGGATATGAAAAAGTAAGGAAAAACATGAAGCTAGTACTGCAAAAACTTTGTTATGTGGTACTTATGCTCTGTATTATCTCTCTTATCTCTTTTGGAGCGATTCATCTCGCTCCTAATTCTTTTTTCGCTAGCGGTGAACTTAACCCCAATATTACTCCTGAAGCACTTGACCAACTAAAGCGTGTTTATGGGCTTGACCAATCACTCATAGCACAATTTTTTGCGTGGTTTAAAGCTTTGTTGCAACTTGACTTTGGCATTTCATTTGCAAGTGGGAAAGCCGTTCGCGATGAGATTCTTGAACGCCTGCCAATTACGTTATTAATGAATGTCATTAGTATGATTTTAGTCTTTATTTTAGCCCTTTATTGGGGAATAAAATCAGCTATGAAGCAGTCAAGTTTTTATGATAAAAGTGTAAAACAACTTGCGCTTATTAGTTATGCGATGCCTTCATTTTACCTCTCTTTACTTTTAGTGATTCTTTTTTCCGTTTACTGGAAGGTTTTTCCTATTTCAGGGCTTCATTCTCAAGGTATTAGTGGACAAGGCATTGTTTATATTGCTGATATGGCATGGCATTTAGTTTTGCCTGTTTTTGTTATGGTTTTTGGCGGATTAGGAAGTCTAATTCTGTATGTGCGAAGTTTAACACTCAATATTTTAAAGAGCGACTACATCTTTTTTGCTAAAAGTAGAGGTATAGAAGGGCGCGATCTTTTGATGCGATTTATTCTCCCGAATCTTTCACCTCCTATTGTGACAATACTAGGTTTATCACTTCCTGGACTTATCGGTGGTAGTGTGATTTTAGAGTCAATTTTTGCCATTAATGGTATGGGATTACTTTTTTATCAAAGTGCACTCAGCCGCGATTATCCCGTTATTATGGGAATACTCATTATCTCATCATTTTTGACTTTATTAGGCAATATTATTGCCGATTTAGTTCTGACAAAACTCAATCCTCATTTTAAACGCAGAGGATAAAGCATTTTAAAAGGAGAAAACAGTGAAAAATATTTTTTTAGCATTAGTTATAGTTGGACTTATGAGTGGTTGTGCGACGTGGGGTGGCATTAAAAAAGATGCCAAAGATGGTGCTGAATGGACAAAAGAGAAAGTCAATCAAGGTGCAAGTTACGTTAAAGAAAAGACTGAGTAAAAAAGTTGATGTATTTTACATGTAAAGCGTATATGCTTTACATGTAAAAGAGCAATTATAGTCCGCCAAAAAGATTTTTAAGTGCGTTTGGATCGCGCTCTGGTTGGTCTTCGTGGTTAGAAGCTTCTGCAGAAACTGTTGATGAACCTGATTCTACTAATTCTATTTCAAATCCTGTAAGCATAGAAGTTAAACGAATGTTAATACCATTTTTACCGATTGCTTTTGACTTTTGATCGCTCGGAAGTGTCACAACAGCTTTACCATTTTGAATTTTTACATTGGAGATAATGGCAGGTGAAAGTGCACGAGCGATAAAAATTTCAGGAATATTGGAATATTCAATACAATCAATATTTTCATTGTGTAACTCTTTACTGACCGCATTAATTCTCACACCTTTTGTTCCAACGGTTGCACCAACGGCATCGATATTTGGGTGCAAAGAGCTTAATGCAATTTTTGCTCTCTCTCCTGGAATTCTGGCACTTCCTACAATTTTAATCATCTCATCTTTAATTTCAGGAACTTCGAGTTCTAAAAGAGATTCTAAAAATTTAGGGCTGGTACGTGAGAGTTCAACATACATACCTTGAGATTTATCGATAAGAACTTTACGAATAACACTTTTAACAACATTACCTACTTTAAATTTCTCACCTTTAATACGGTTTTTACGTGGCAATACTGCTCTAATTTCTTCAATTTCTATATAAGTGTTTTCATCGTTGTCAATACGAACAACCGTTCCAAAAACAGTTTTACCTACCAATTTCTGGTATTTCTCAAAAATATTATTTTCTAAAAGGCGTTGTATATGGTACTCAAGCTCTTTTTGAAGCGTTGCCGCAGCAGTACGTCCTAAATTATCGAGTGGTAATTCATAGGTTAGCTCATCACCAATTTCAATATCGGGATCAACTTCTTTTGCCTCTTTTATAGCTATAAAATTTTCATTACCGTCTAATAATCTTTCATCATCTGGAGCGACGACGATGACTTTTTGATAGAGTTTAAGTGTTTTTGTTGCAGGATCAATTTCTGCGCCGTATTCGTATTCAGAACCGTAAACACGTTTAGCAGTCTTGATAAGTGCTACAGTAACGGTGTTTTTCACTTCGTTAATGTCAAGCCCCTTTTCATGGGCAATAGATTCTATAATGTCTACAATTTTTTCCATAAGTTTCCTTAAAAAGATACATATTTTTTATGTTATGTGTGATAATCGCAATGATGAAAAATCAAAATGGAAATTTAAACGATTGCGGTGAAGAATAAGGATTATAGCCAAAATCTTCTTTTATTTTTCTTTATGAGTAAGCGTTTGTTTACTTTTAATGAGGAATTTATCGAAAATAAAGTATACTTCGCGATATATCTTTGTGCATAGTGGACACATACGATAATTTTC
>CAYXNJ010000012.1:0-55686 GCA_964466465.1 uncultured Sulfurospirillum sp. | reverse complement strand
AATCCTTGAAAAAAGTATTTCATCTTCATGAAAAAAATAAAAATAGCGATAGAGTTGTAGATGCCATCAAGCATGAAATCCGCAAATACCTCAAACGCGAGCGCAATAAAAAACTACCAGAAGGTGCTCCTTTTTGGATTTTTGAATGTCGTGCAGGCAAAACAAGCGAAAATGCAGAGGAAGTTCTGGTACAAGAGCTTATAGCTGTTATCGATAAAGCACACGCTGAGAATTGGGGCGAGTGTTATATTGAGATCATCGCTAAGCCTGCTAAAAAACTAACCCCTACTACGAAAGACGAAGCGTCAAACTAAACGCTATGTTTCAAAACAAAAAAGTCATCATCTTCGATATGGACGGCACACTCATCGATTCTGTGGGCATTTGGAACGCTGTCGATAGCAAGCTCATCGCTCAACTTGGCGGTGAAGCTTTAGATGAAAACAGCATCCAACAACGACGTGATGAGCTTTTACGTACCTTTAGCCATACCAAAGATGCGTACTTGGAGTACTGCGACTTTTTAGCACACACCTACAACGCGACGTGCGATGGTGAAGCCATCCGTGCCATGCGCTACGCCATCGCTCAACATTATCTCAAAAACGTCATCGACTTCAAACCAGATGCTCCCACGCTGTTGCACTACTTAAAAGAGCGAGGCTATCAGCTTGTCATCGCAAGTACCACCAGTCAAAACAATCTCAATATCTACATCCATGAAAATAATGCCATGAGACAAAAAGTGGACTTTGAAAAGACATTTTCACTCATTCTAGGACGTGAGACAGTTAGCAAGATAAAACCCCACCCAGAAGTCCATCACTTCGTCATGAAAGAGCTTGGTGTTGAAGCCCATGAATGTTTAATTGTTGAAGACTCCTTAGTCGGGCTTGAAGCCGCCCACAATGCAGGCATCGAAGCTATAACGATCTTCGATGCTTATGCAAAAAATGATGAAGAAGAGTTGCGTAAGCGCTCTTTGGTGTATTTTGAGGATTTTGAGAGGTTATTTTTGTATGTAAAAGAGGAATTGGGTAAAAGTTAAAAGTTTAGCCCTCATCCCTTTTTATTTCTCTTCTATTTTTTGTTTTGATGTTAAAATTTTTACAATTGAATCTTCATTGAGTTCAAAGTGATTTTTTGTACTTCCTTTAAATAAACGCGTAAAATCAGTACCGCTACTTGTAGCTTTTTCCCCACTAACTATATTGACAGCAGTAAGCCAACTTTTATCAACAAAAACATCTCTTAATCTGAAGAATCTTTCTTCATTGTTTCTACTTGATACATAGAAATCAACTATATAAATATTCATATACAATATGGGGATATGAGCAATAATCTTTTGTTCAAGTTTCCAATATTGTGTCATATCATCTTGTTTAATTTCCTCAACTGCTACACACCAATTATTTTCAAGTTCTTTTTGATATTTTGCTCGCATACTGCCAGCTAGCGGCGGGACACATAATGAAGATTTACTATCATTAAGCCAATGTGCTTTATAATATTTTTTAGTCCGTGTTTTTGTAGTCTTATCGTACTTGTCATTTTTATCAAAATATATACTGTAATTATTATCAAAAGTATCATATAGATACATATTAAAAATAATCATATTATCGGGCATATATCCTTTATAAAATCCTTCTATTTTTTGAGGGCTTTGAAATCTCTCTATTTTAGGGATAGTATTGCTCAATATCCAATAAATAGGATAATAAAGAATTGTATCCCACATAGGGATTAAGATCATTATTACAAGTGCAATATTTGCTTTTTTGAGTCCATATCTTTGAAGTACTTTTGTAACGATAAATTTTGAAAGGAGTACATAGACTATAATTACACTTACAACTATCAGTCCTACCATTTTTTCTCTCCTTCTTTTATCTTTACATGTAAACCTACGGATACGACACCAAAACCTTCTCTATCGCCTCTTTTAGCTCAGCACTCAAGTTATCCATCTTATTGACCATCCATAAAAGATAGTTTCTATCGATTTCTAAAACCTCCTCAGGGGTTTTACCTGCATATTTGCCAAAGCCGATGGTAAGAGTCACACTCTCTTTTGTGGCTTCAAGCGCATGAAGTATGGAAGTTTTGACATCAGCATCTAAGCCATTGGCGTTAAGCATATAATGAAGGTCTTGGCGGTCAGTTTTGGCAACATCCACAAACTTTTTGCCTTTGTTTTTACCATACGGTATGTGACTTAAGATGATAGGCTCTGAACACAAGAGTATCATCTTTGGCATAGAGTGTTCTTCACAGAGTCTCTCAAAAAGGTGTTTAAGTACGATGACATCGCCAAGTGCGTCATGTGCATTGATGGTAATGCCAAGTTTTTTACTTAAGCCCTCTTCTTCCTTATACAGTCCCCATTGGTAGCGCTTGTACTGTAAGCTAAAGGAAGTGCCATCTTGTGGGTAGTAGGCGCGAAGTACACGAAAGGTATCGATGAGATTCATCTGCAAAGTAAACCCTTCTTTGGCAAGCATACCAAGATCAAACGCAGCGTTTTGTATGACCATCAGATTGGCGGGAGAGTTGAGTTCCAAAAGTCTTTTATACGCTTTAGTTTGTACACAACTTGGCTCGCCCTCAAGCATTTCAGGGGTAATATGGTGAATCGCCATCGCCTCGAACGAGATAGGCAGTGGTGGCATACAGAGGTCATTATGTACCTCTTCTATCTCAAAATCTTCATTGAGGACTAAGTAACTTAGCTGACAAATGCGGTCTTTTTCTAACATACCCGTCGTTTCTGTATCTAAAACAATGATTTTCATGAGGCGCCTTCGTGCGTGATTATCGTTCATTGTACGTCATTCTTGCTTTCAAATGTTTTATATTTCAAAAAAATTCATACTCTGTTCATCTTGATTTTTTAAAATTGTCATTAAATTATCACAACAAGGAATTTGCGTGGTTGGACTTTTTTTCAAAGCGCTAAATCGCAACCGCTTTAAAACATTTCTCATTTATCTCAGTATCACTGTCTCTATAACGGCTATCTTTATGATAACGTCGATCTCAAGAGGTATTATCGGGATGTACTCTACAATGCTCAAAAGCGATGGAGACATCATCGTTACACAAGCTAAAATCGCCGATACGTTCTTTAGTGACGTCAACATATCTCTTGCAGAGAAAATCAAAAACATTGCAGGAGTGAAAGAAGTCTATGCACTTATTTTAGGGGCTTCTCCTATCAATGACCTTCCGATTGCCGCAATTTATGGCGTGAGTGAAAACCGTTTCAAGACGTACAGGCTCACAGAAGGAGCCTACCCTAAAAAAGGTGAAGTCATTCTTGGTAAAAACATCAATGCAAGGCTACACTCTCCAAAATTTGTCAGTATTTCTAACAAAACTTACACTGTTTCAGGCATCTTTGAAAACGGTGTGGGCTTTGAAGATGGTGGGGCTGTGCTTAACCGAGAAGATGCTAGCGCCATCTTTAACAAAGAAGCATCTATCTTGCTCGTGAGCATGGATAGAAACTTTGAAGCAACAACAATCATAGAGCACATCAATGCTCAAAGTTCAGATATCGAAGCCAAAACAACGCACGAATTTGTGGACAACTACAATCAATTTAAGATTATCGAAACCTCTTCTAATGTCATTAGTGCAGTGGCGTTTTTAATGGGACTGTTAGGGATTGCTAGTCTTATCAGCATCACGATCAATGAACGACGTAGTGAGTTTGGTATTTTAAGAGCTATCGGAAAGTCATCACGTTTCATTATGAGCATGATTGTCGGTGAGACATTTGTCATTACGTGTGTTGGCTTTATCTCAGCCCTTCTTCTCTCCAAAGCGCTTCTGTTTATGATAGCCCACATTGAGAAGTTTCAAGGTTATGTCAATGGTGAGCTGAGCATAGAGACCATCGTAGCAGTCTTTTGTTTCTCTCTATTTATGGCGCTTCTTGGTGCACTGTTACCTGCATACAGTGCTTCAAAAATAGACCCGATTATTCTTATTCAAAGAGGTGCTTTATGATTCTTCAAGCAGGTGGCATTACGCACTATTACAAAAATGACCTAGCACTCGATAATGTCAATTTTGAAGCCAGACGTGGCGATTTCATCGCTATTGTGGGAGAGAGTGGTAGTGGAAAGTCCACGCTTCTTTCCATTCTCTCCTCACTGCTACGCCCTAGTCGTGGCGAGTTGTTCTTTGAGGGGAAAGCTTACACGCTCATTGAAGACATCGATGCGTTTCGTCAAAAAGAGGTGGGTTTTATCTTTCAGTTTCACTATCTCATTGGGTATTTAACGATTTTGGAGAACATTAGGCTTGCAAGCATCAACAAAAAGAACACCTACATCGACACGTTGTTGAAGCAATGTGGCATCGAAGCCATCAAGGACAAATACCCCGATGAGATTTCTGGCGGTCAACGTCAACGCGCAGCCATTGTTAGGGCTTTGGTGAATGCCCCCAAAGTCATCTTTGCCGATGAGCCCACAGGCAACCTAGACTCACACAATTCGCAAAATATCTATGAGCTTTTCAAAATGCTCTCCAAAAGCGGTACGACCATTATCATCGCAACACACGATAGAAATGTGTCAGATTATGCAGACAAAATTATCGAGGTAAAAGATGGAAAAATTCTCTAGTTTTATACAAAAAGCCTTTGCAGTAGGCTCACTCTTTTTAGTGTTAGGTTTAGCCTTCGGGTTTGAGTATTCGCTCAATCTTTTGGGTTATTTTCTGCCATCATCCACACTCTCAGCAGTCAATGCTAAAAGTGCGCATGTCTCCTTGATGCTCTATGGTTTTGTGCCGTTAATGCTCTCCTTCTTACCATTTGTCTTGATGGAAAAAGAGAACATCCACAGCGAAAAAGGGCTTGAAAAGCTCAAAATATACTTTACACTTTGGTGTATCTTTTTGGTCTTTATGACCATCAGCCTTCTTTTGGGCGTTCACAGGGGGCTTGTTTTTTATGACTTTGCGTATGAGCTCAACTTCATCCTCGCCTTTTCAGGTGTTTTTTACATCTTAGCGCTTTATGACTACATCAAAGAGTACAAAGTCATACCACTGTGGATCAAAGTCTCTTTATACCTTGTCATCGCTTCACCTATCGCACTTTTGGTGCTTATGAACCCCATCATCGGGCAAGTGGAGAAAACCATCGTAGGACCTCATGGAGACAATACTCTTGGCATGAGTTATACTCTCATTCCTATCTTTTACCTCCTTATCAAACTTCATGCCAAAGAGAACTTTGTCGCGAAATACCATGCGATGTGGATTATTCCTCTTGTTGGCTACATCGCTTCTGTAGCTCACCGCATTTTTATAGGAGATCTGAGCTATAACCAAGAGTGGTTTTTTCAGTACCTCACCCTTTGTTTTGTGCCACTGCTCATCAAATGGCTCAAAGATGCGAACCTTACTCTAAAAAACAATCCTTTTTTGGTGATTTCTGTGTACGCCTTTTTGTTTGTGGATATCGAGGGGAACATCTTGTTTATCCCCTCCATTCGCTGGTTGTTTCACCGCAATGACCTTGTTGTGGCTCATGCACACATCGCTATGGGCGTTGGCATCTTCTTTATGGCGATGGCAGTTGTTTCACCGTATCTTAAAAACCTCAACCAAAAAGCGTTTGGGTTCTTTTACACACTGGGTTTTACACTGATGCTTATTGCACTTTCCATGGCAGGGCTTATGGAAGCGGGCTTTATGCAAGCGGACATCAACCTTTTATGGACAATTCGTATGCTGTGTGGACTCTTCATTATCCTAGTGACCATGGGCTTTTTCTACCCAGAATTTGGGCTTAATGCCCAGAAAATTGACACGTTAAAGCTTTACCATCTTACAGGCTTTCTCTCAGATGCACTGGGTGGTATCTTTTTGTTTGTTTTTGCTGCAACACTTTACCCACTTTTGGGCTTTGGCTTTGAAGGAAAGTACGAATACATCGTCTTTGCGTTTATGATGACAACAGGCATCATTCACCTTTTTGGCTTAACGCAGCCCGCAAATGCGCTTCTTCTTGCGAAGATAAGCGCGTTTAACCGCATCGCTGTTTCGGCTATGTTTTTATCACTTTATCTTTCGCACCAACTCGGCATCGAAGGAATGCTCATCGCCATTTATGACCTTGTCTTTGCGTGTGTGTACATCATCTTCCAAGAAAAATTACAAAGGAGACTTTATGTTTAATGCCCTCTTTACGCTCTTTGTCGCGAGTGAGTTTTGCTACTACTTACTCATCGCACAAACGGGCATTGTGGAAGTGTTCCACTCTGACATTCAAGCCTTCTTTACGCTTCCTCTTGGTGGTGTGCTCGGTAGTTTGTTGGTGTACCGCTCTTTTGGCTGGCTCAATACTGACCAGAGAAAAATCATCTTTTTCATAGGACTTCAAGCTCTTTGCTCACTCTTTTACCCATCACTCAACCTTGTCGTTTTGGGTCTTCTTGGCATAAGCCTTGGTATGAGCGCTCCTTTGCTGATAAAACTCTCACGGGGGCGTTATAGTGAAATCGCCATAGCACTTGGATTTACCTATGCCCTTTCTACGGCACTCTTCACGTATGAGCCCATTTTGAGGGGCAATCTAGCCATCACTCTCTCACTCATCGCATTGGTATGTAGTTTCTTTCTTCACCGCGTACCTGAGCATTTTATAGAGCAAAGAAGCCTCACACTTTATGCGGTTCTATCGATGGCAGTTTGGGCGTATTTGGATGCCAATCTTTTTGAAACACTCTCCAGAAGTGTGGACATTTCCATTTGGAGAGAGCCAACATGGCATATCATTTTAGTGTTTCACTTAGTGGGTATGGGTGTGGCATACCTGTTTCGTGATGCACTGAAAGAGTACCATTCGTTTATTATCGCGCTTTTGTTTGCGATGAGTTATATGCTCTATGCAGCGCGCGAAGCCATACTCTTAAGCATGGTTTACCCTTTTGTGATCTCTTACTATAACTTTGTCATCCTCAAGCGACTCTCGAATTTTGGCAATCTAAGGCACCTTGGTATCATCATGGTTTTTACAGGCTGGATCGCAGGCGGCGGTGGACTCATGAGCGCACTTTTTGGGTACACCTACATTGGGGTTATCTTTATCTGTATGCTTTTATGCGTCGAAATCTATCACTTTTTATATCAAACTTCTCAAAAAAGGATCAACAATGTTCAGTAAAATCACCTTTTCACTTCTTACAGCATCCCTACTTTGTGGTGCAGCCTATGCAAAAGAGCTTCATTTCAAAGAGGGCTTTATACAAGCACAAACAGAAATCTTAGGCGATAGCAACATTGCGCCTAAAAGCAGTCACATCATGACTAAACTTGCTATGGACGAAGGTATTGAATCACTTAAAGGCGATATTTCACTGGAACTTTTAAACCTCAAAAGTGAAAATGAAAAACGTGATGCACATATGTATGAAACGCTTCATGTCAAAGAGCATCCAAGTACAAGCTTTAAACTCAAAGAGGTTAAAAAAGAGAGTGATGGCTACCATCTTTTAGGCATCCTAACACTCAATAACCAGACCAAAGCCATTGACACCAAAGCAGAGATCAGCGATCAAGAGGCTCTTTTACAACTCAAAGGTGGTTTTAGTATCAAGATGACAGACTTTGGCATCGAACCTCCAACGTTACTTTTTTTAAGCGTGCGAGATGAAGTTGCTATCACGTATGATCTTACATTAACAAAGTAATTTAGTATGTTTGAAAAAGCGTATGAAAGGCTTAATTTCAATCGCATCAGTGTAGGCATTCAAAACCTACCCTCCTCGTTTGAAAATTTTACCATTGTGCATTTAAGTGACTTACATCTCAATGCTAAAACGCCGCTTCCTGCGCTTGTTGAACTTGTGGATACGATCAATGCCCTACCTATCGACATTATCGCTCTTACGGGCGATTTGTTCGATAGTGCACCATCAACGATACGCGAACACCTTGATGTGCTAAAAAAACTCAAACACCCTGTTTATTTCATCAGTGGTAATCATGACCTCATATTTGCACGTAAGCATCTTGTAGAAGAAGTTACTAAATTGGGTTTTATCCTAGTCGATAACCAGCTTATTACGCTAGAAAGAGACGGTGAGCATTTACAACTTGTAGGTTTAAGCGATGCTTTTAGTCGTTACTTTGGTTTGAAACGTCATGAAAAAGCACTGCTTTCAAAATTGACGCCAAGCGTTCCGTCCATTCTTCTTGCCCATCAACCTAAAGACATACGTTTTGCAAAAGCATTTTCAATCGACTTACAGCTCAGCGGACATACTCATGGTGGTCAGATATACCCTTTTGGCTACGTTGTAAGGCTTTTTCAGCCCTATATTCAGGGCTTACACAAAAGCGGTAAAACGCAAATTTATGTCAACACAGGGTATGGAAGCTGGGGCTTTAACTTTCGCTTTTGTGTTCCAAGTGAAATCGCTATTATCACACTTATAAAGGAAATCCATGCAAATTAAGATTAAACTGTTGGTATGGTTTCTTATCATTCAAACACTCATTTTGATAAGTTTTAATTACGCACTCTATCTCAATATCGAACATCACCTCAACGAGAAATTCTACGCAACCCACCAAACACATGAATTGGTGGAACATTTTTTATCACGAATGTGGATACTAACACCATTTATCGTACTTTTATCGAGCATTGGCGGTTATGTTTTGATCAAAAAATACTTCCAACCCATTCAAGCGATGCTACTTGAAATCAAAGCGATTACGCCCAAAGACCTCTCAAAGCGTATTCAACAACGCCCTTTCAATGATGAAATCAACCACCTTGCTATCGCGTTTAATGAAATGTTAGATCGCCTTGAAAAGGCCTTTTCTGGAGTTAAAGAGTTTAATACCAATGCGTCACATGAGCTGCGTACACCTTTAACCATTATGCGAGGAGAAATCGAAATAGCCTTACGCAAAGAGCGCTCCAATGAAGCGTATAAGGCGGTTTTACTGACTCAACTTGAAGAAATCAAAAAACTTCAAAAACTGATGGAAGACCTGCTTTTTTTAGCAGAATACGACCTGATGGAAAACCAAAATGAGCTTAATGATTTAGGTGAACATACAAAAGCACTTCTAGCACTACGTAAAGCTTCTTGTGTTAAAACACTCTAAGTGCCCAGTTAATCTTTTGTTCCAAATGTCTCTAGTTATCTTTGGTAATTTCACGAATCAGTTCGTACTCATTTTTACGCAATGCGTCCAGTAAGGTTGCTATTTCATCATTAGGAACACCCATCAAGCTTAAGGCTTCTTCGCCTGTGCGAATACTGCTCTCTAAGGTTTCAGCAATCACCCAACTGGCTCCTGATGATAGCAGTTTATCCATCGCTTTAATGTCTAAAGCACGCGCCAAAATCTTCATGTGCGGATAGTTCTCTTTGATATGTTTCACCACTTTGATGGCATTTAAACTATGGTCGATTGAAACGATGAGCATCGAAGCTTGATCAAGTTTAATGGTACTAAGTAGTTTCATATCAGTAATGTCACCAAAAAAGACAGGTAAACCCTCTTTGCGTCCATGCGCCACTTCCGTTGTATTGATGTCAAAAACCATAAAAGGAATGCCACTACTTTTGAGCATTTTCGCAATTACTTTTCCTGTACTTCCATAACCAGCAACCACAACTTTTTGCTCCATACTCGCATTTTCTGTATTAAAATACGAAAATTGAGAGAGATTGGCAAGTTTGTTTGCAATGCTACAGCCAAAACTGTAGAGTACAGGCGTTACAAGCATACTGATTGAGATCACTCCAATGCCCACAACAAAAAGCGTATCGTCAATAATCCCCAATGCTTTTGCCGCACCAAAAAGAACAAAGCCAAATTCACCACTTTGATTGAGCAAAAACGCCAATTTTATCGCACCGCTTTTATTGCCACCAAAGAGAAGGACTAACACAAAAACAACCAACGCTTTCAGCACTAAAATCACGACAATATGCGTACTAAAAATCAATGGGCTTTTAAAAATGGCATTAAAATCGATCGACATACCAACAGCGATGAAAAAAAGGCTCATCAAGATACCTTTAAAAGGCTCTAAACTGGACTCGATCTGAAAGCTATAACGTGATGTTGAGAGAAACATACCCATCAAAAAAGCACCCAGCGCCATCGAAAGTCCTGCATGATCCATCAGATAAGCAGACAAAACAACGCTCAGGAGGGTTAGAAGCAAGAAAGCATCTTTGTTGCGTTGTTTAGCCACTTTATCCAATGCTTTTGGGATGATATAGCGACCAAAAGCAATCAAGAGTGCGAACATCGCCACAACCGTTATCAACGACTCAATCCAAGAGATATTGGTATTTTGTTCTTGGGTTGAAAGCCAAGGAAGAACGGCTAAAAGAGGGACAACCGCTAAATCTTGAAGCAGTAAAATGGCAAAAGCGTTTTTACCATGTTCGGTATTGAGCTTGCCTTTTTCTTGCAAAAGTTGCATGACAAGGGCTGTTGAAGAAAGTGCAAGTGTAAAGCCGATCAACATCGCTATGGCTAAGCTCTCTACAAAAAAATTCATATAAAAGCCCAAAACAACGCCCGAAGCAATCACTTGTAAAGAGCCTAAACCAAAGACCTCTTTTCGCATTGACCAGAGCTTGGAAGGCTGCATCTCAAGCCCAATGATGAAGAGTAATAGTACAACACCAAATTCAGTGAAATGGCGTAATGTTTCTACTTCGCTCGTAACGATGGGACCAGGGGTGTTAGGACCTACAATAATACCTGCTATCAGCAATCCTAAGATGGAACCAAGTCCCATGTGCTTGGAAATCGTTACCATAATTGCAGTCACAGCTAAAAGTACTAATGCCGATAATAGGAAAAAATCCATACACGCCCTTTATAAATGTTAGAGAACAATCTCTTGGTGAATATTTAGCCCAAAACCTGAAAGCCCCACATAGTCTTTACGCTTTGTGGTTGAAAGCAAGTTAATGTTCTCAATGCCCAGTTTTTTCAAAATTTGCGCACCAATTCCAAACTCTCTTAGCTCTGGATTGGTTGTGTATTCGCTATCGATAAAGACAAAAAGACCATTGTTTTGTTTGAGATACTCAATCGCTTTTAAAACACCTTGGAACTTTTTCTCATTGGCTAAAAGCTCATTATCTGGCAAGATATGGTGGAATTTTACAGCGCTTGTTTTGCCGATTTCACCAAATGCGTAAACAATATGATGATTTCCTTCATGGTCAACCATATCGATTTTACGTGCTTCTGTACCAAAGAATTCAACAAGTCCTGAAGCGACTTCACGCACCAATGACTCTGCTTGCATACGATATGCCACAATGTCAGAGATATACACAATATTAATATCATGTTTTTTACAGAACAAATCAAGATCATCACGACGCGCCATATGTCCATCTTCTTTCATCACTTCACAAATCACAGCGACTTCGCTAAGCCCCGCTAAACGGCAAAGATCAACGGAGCCTTCTGTATGACCTGTACGAACCAATGTGCCACCTTTGCGTGCGATAAGTGGAAAGATATGACCAGGTTTGACCAACTCAGAAGGACGGCTTAGTGAATCTGCAAGAATTTTAATCGTAATATCACGCTCATACGCTGAAATACCCGTAGAACAAACACGCGCATCGACTGAAACGGTAAAAGCTGTTTCATGTTGTGAGTCGTTGTTCTTCACCATAGGAGTTAAATCTAAACGCTTCGCAATCTCCTCATTTAACGAAACACAAATCAAACCTTTGGCTTCAGAGGCCATAAAATTGACTTTTTCAGGGGTTGAAAATGTTGCTGCATAAACAAGGTCGCCCTCATTTTCTCGGTCTTCATCATCGACCATCATTACCATTTTGCCATGCTTAATATCTTCTATTGCTTGTTTGACTCTTTGAATAGGCATCTTTGCTCCAAATAATAGTTTTAAAAGATTATAGAAAAAAACCCTTGACAAACAAATTAAAAGTGACTATAATTTCACCTCGTTTAAGGCATTGGGGTATAGCCAAGCGGTAAGGCAACTGGTTTTGGTCCAGTCATTTCAGGGGTTCGAATCCCTTTACCCCATCCACCTTTTACTTTCTCCGTCGCGGGATAGAGCAGTTGGTAGCTCGTCGGGCTCATAACCCGAAGGTCGCTGGTTCAAGTCCGGCTCCCGCAACCATTATTTCTTCAAAACTTATCAATCAAAATTCTTAACATCACAAAAACAAACCGTCTCAATAAAATTTAATACCGTTTTATTTATGCTCTTTTTTGGCATTTTCTAAAGCTTTGTTGGTTGCATTTTTGATTTCATGGACTTCTTTAGTGATGGTTGATACAACACTAGGTACATCATTCATGCTATTTAACAAAAAAACCTCTTTTGTAAGATAGACTACCATACCTATCATAATCAAATACCACATAAAATTTGGTATGCCAAATGTAGAATTGGGATTACTTCTTTTTTCATCAGATGTTGAGATGAACTCACCCAATTCTCGAAACATCATCTTCTCTTTATCGTCTGTTGTACTCTGTGATTGTTGCAATTTTTGTGAAAACTGTCCTAGTAGATTGAGTATTCTACGTTCTTTATGAAGCATTTTAATTACCTTACTTGTCTTAACAACATCTCATGTGTTGTTTATTTCACGCGTTTATACACTGTTTTAAAACCACCCGCTTCAGAGGAGATAGTATTTTCATCTATGATTTTATAGGTATTACCTACTTTTATTGTATCGTCAATGACAATAACTTTATTCTCTGAAATATCATAAGTGACAGGATTTTTTGTGCCAAAAGAAGACATGGAAGTTCGATCAAATTCTATTTCCATAATGCCTAAAACTGTTTGAGCTCTCCATTTACCTAAAAGAGGATTGTAGTTGATCGTATGATCAATCACATATTTTATGCCAAACCCAACGAAAAGAATCACCAAACAACTTGCCAAAAAATTTAAGAGTAATGAGCGGTATTTTGGGCTCTTTTTTACAGATTTGCTCTGAGCCTTTGGAGATCGTTTTTTAACTGCTGTTTTTGGCTTTACAGATTTTTCTTTTTTGGGATTTAACGCATTAGGGCGCATTGAGTACCTTATTTTAGTTTCCAAGTACATTATTATAGCACTTTAATATATTGTAGAACTTCATGAACCTTTTTGCTCTTCTCATCGTCATTAAAAGTTTCAAATGCTATAATTTTTACATTGAGAAATTATGCTACAAGGCAAATTATGTTTTCTAAATTTATGAAATTTTTTGAAGTTAAGCCCGATGAAACACTTGATTATATGGATCCAGACAAACTCATTAAACATAAAAAGAGAATTCTCAAAGATCCTTTAAATCAGGAAGATGAAGATGAATTCTTTCGCCAACTTGAAGAAGAGAACCGCGAAATTGAACGTCAAACTATACGCTTTGAACCCCATGTTCAGCCTAAAAAAGAGGTTAACCGAGAATCTGTTTTGGAAAAAATGCGACAATGTATGAAAGAGCGTGATTGGAATCCAAAGCATCATCCAAAAATCATTATAGGTACTGCAATTGTTTTTATTGGGGCGGTTATCGTAGCTATAGCACTGCATGAAACACCAAATCCACTCATTGGTAAATGGCGACCTCAAGGGAAAAATGTCTTTTTACCTGTAGGTGACATCGAGTTTACAAAAGATAAATTTCAAGCCAATACGATTACAACGTTTGTGAAGTATGATATTGATGACACGAAAGTGAATGTCATAGATACAACAACAAAGAGTGGCATTGTGTTTTATATTAAAGATGATAGAACCATTGAAAACAACCTTTTAGGTGTCAAAACTACTTACAAGAAGGTCGAAAAATGAGTCTTAAAAAAACAAATGCAGCTCGTTTTTTAGATACGCTCAAACTCCCTTATGAGATGACTTCCTATGAAGTGGATGAAGATGACTTAAGTGCCACACATGCGGCAGAAGCACTGGGTGTTGATGCAGCTTGTGTTTTTAAAACACTGGTAGCGAGAGATGATGTGAAGCGCATTATTGTCGCGTGCATCCCAGCAGCTGCGGAGATTGATCTTAAAGCCCTAGCGCGTGTTGCCAAAGCAAAACGCTGTGAGTTGGTTGCCGTAAAAGAACTTTTAGGCTTAACGGGCTACATCAGAGGTGGCTGTTCACCCCTGGCGATGAAAAAAAATTATCCTACTTTTATCGATAGTTCCATCAAAGAACATACCAAAGTGTATGTGAGTGCAGGACTCAGAGGTGTACAGTTGTGTCTTTCTCCTGAGGTACTGATACAAGCATCTCATGCAACATGTGAAGCTTTAATTAAGGGTTAATGCCCTTTTGCTTCCTCTAAAGCACGTCTAAGATCATCTATATCTGTGTGAGTACCAACAACTCGCACAGGTGCCCCCTTTGCATTTTTTTCAACAACACTTCCTTGATCTAAAATCCATCGGTACGTTCCATCTTTGCATAAAATACGATGTTCATTGCGGTAGTGTTCTATCTGTCCGCTAAATAAAGCCGCAAGTTCATTAATACATTGATTGAAGTCATCAGGATGAACACGAGAACTCCACTCTTCTACATTGTTGTGAATTTCATCAGGCTCATAACCTAACATTTTCTTCCACTGCGTCGAAAAAAACACCTCATTCGTAACAGCGTTCCAATCCCAAACACCATGCCCAGCGATATTTAACATATTAATATAACGTTGTTCGAGCTCTTCCATCAGCGTTTACCCTTTATCTTTTCATTCAATCACAACATCATAACATGCCAGTGTTGCAATCGTGTTATATTGATTTTGCAACGCGTTTATCACACTTGTGTATTACAATAACCTCAGAAAAATTTTGGGAGTCACCATGTTTGATCGCATCTCCTTTGTTCAACGCATTGAGGATTTAGATGTTAAACTTCAAAAAGGCTCATACCTCCTGCTTATTGCGGAAGATACACCTTTTTTAGAAATACCCAAATATGAAGGTGTCCATGTTTGTGGAGCTATTTTCCCAAGAGTTATTTATAAAGGTAAAACCTATACAAATGGAATCATCGTTGCGAGATTAAGAGAAACGTCCTCTCTTCAAATAGTTGAAATGGACACACCAAATACTCTCAAACCCAAGGCGGACACAAACTCTGTTTTAGTCATTGTCGATGGTTTTTCATCTCAAATCGATGATTTTTTAGAAGAGTTTTACTCATTTTTACCTGAAAAAACGAAGCTTATTGGTGGAGGAGCGGGTAAAACATGTCTTGTACAAGAACCTATCTTATTTGACACACATCGTTTTTATATGAATGCTGCGATTATTGTTACTTCAACATGTACGATTGGAGTTGGAGTAAAACACGGTTGGAAACCTCTTTTTGGACCGTTTATCGCTACAACATGCAATGGAAATATTTTGGAAAAAATCAACTTTAAAAATGCGTTTAGCGTTTATAAAGAAGCGATAGAAAAAGACAGTGATATGCGCTTTGAAAGTACTCCTTTTTTTAAAATTTCGCAACGTTATCCTTTAGGTATCGTTCGTTACAATAAAGACTTTATTGTCAGAGAACCCGTTGCAACAGATGGTAGTACTATTGTTTTAGTTGGAAAGTTAGACTGCAATTCTGTTTTATCAATCCTTAAAGGTGAAAAAGAAAATTTGCTTGAAGCAGCCAAAGAGGCAGCAGAAATATCGCATGCAGACAAAGGAAATGAAACGATTCAATCAGTCTTTATGGTAGATTGCATTTCAAGATATTCTCTTTTAGATAAGTCTTTTAAAGAAGAAATACGCGCAGTAACGAACGTTTATACTGAAAAAACCATTATTTGGGGTGTTATCAGCCTTGGTGAAATTGCCAATGCCAATCAAGAAGGAATCGAATTTTATAACAATACATGTGTTGTAGGAACATTCTAGTGCAATTAAAAATGATCTGTCTTTATGTATGCACCATGTATTTTAGGAGTCTTTAATGCAACAACTCAACGAACAGCTTTTAATCACATTTGAGTGTGTCAGTGCTATAGGAACATCGCTTCAGCTTAAAGAGATGATGGAGCATTTTTTAAAAGTTTTTTCACGAAAAACAGGTGCACTTGCAGCAATTTATTGGGAATACGACAAACGCTCAAAGCAGTATAAACAACTCTGTTTACAAGGCAAAAAAGCGTATCAAGAGATTTTTATTGCACCGCATGCTCTTTTGAAAAATGAATCCATTCGCTATGATGAGAAAAGTGGAAAATCTCTCTTACATATTAAGATTGGAGAGGATTGGATTGTATTTATCTTTCAAGCAAATCAAAGTGAATTAGAGCTTATAAAAGCTATTATTGTCTCCTTTCAATCCAAACTGGAAAATGCCGTACACGCCTGCAAAAACCATCTTGAACTCATTGAAATCAATCAAACACTTGAGCGACGCATTGAAGAAGAAGTGAAAAAAAATAGAGAGAAAGACCAACACATTTTACAACAATCACGCCTTGCGCAAATGGGTGAAATGATCAGTATGATCGCGCATCAATGGCGCCAGCCTTTAGGCTCTATCTCAGCAGTATCTGCTTCTATCAAACTCAAAACCACACTGAACCGTTTTGACTACTCAACCCCAGAAGGACAAGAAGAGAGCAAACGCTTCATTAGCGAAGCGATGAGCAAAATCGAATCGTATGTACAATTTCTCACCCATACCATTGATGATTTTCGTAATTTCTTTAAACCTAACAAACAAAAAGAGAGTGTTACTCTCTCACAACTGGTCAACCGTACATTAGAAATTATTGGCAAAGCCCTTGAAATCAATGGTATTACCGTCAAAATTGAAACACACGCAACACGCGAAATTTTTACCTATGCCAATGAAGTCACGCAGGTTATTCTTAATATTCTTAAAAATGCAGAAGATGTTATCAAAGAGCGTGAAATACACCCTGCGCATATTTCCATCATTATTGGAAAAGAAGGCAAATGGCAAACGATAAGCATTGAAGACAATGCAGGAGGTATCCCTAAACATATATTGCCGCATATTTTTGAGCCTTATTTTTCAACAAAAAGTGAAAAAAATGGCACAGGATTAGGTCTTTACATGTCCAAAACGATTATAGAAGAGCACTGTGGGGGTGAGATTTTAGCGTCCAATACACCCATAGGTGCTAAATTTACCATAAAACTCAAAGAAGGTTAATGTTATATGATGCAACACTCGCTCTCAAAACTGGTTAAAAAAGAGTATTTAAAATCGATTATTTATCCACTACTTCTTATTGAAGCGATGCTCTTAGGTGCTTATTTTTGGAGTAATTCCTATGTAAATGCCACCACACAAAATGCTCTGATTGAAGAGAGTAAAGTACATATTAAAGAGATTAGTAAACGCTCAGCTACCATTATCAATAGTGAATTTAAAACCATCTCAGACATCACTTCGCTCTTTCAAAAAGAGCATGAAAACTTTTTTGCTTCGTATAATCCCTCTTCCATTAATACCAAAGACCGTTCATACAGCATAACCGATACAGGGGTGATTACAAATACAAAAAAACATGAAGATTCATGTACCCTCTTTTTCTCTAATGTTCAAAAACAAGAACCGCATCGACTTGAAAAAGCAATCGCTACAGAAAAATTGGATGCGTTTTATAATGCTATTTTAAACACCAATGCCAACATTGCACAAGTCTATTTTAACTCTTATGATTCGATGAACAGACTCTGCCCTTTTATGCCAGATGCAATGAATCAATACGCCCACGACATCAATATACCAACATTTAATTTTTACTACCTTGCCGATAAAATGTACAATCCTCAAAAAAAAGTCGTCTGGACAGATGCTTACTTAGACCCAGCAGGACTAGGCTGGATGATCAGTGCTATAGCTCCAGTTTATAAAGGAGACTTTTTAGAAGGTGTTGTTGGCATTGATGTGACCATTGATCAACTCATTACCAATATTCTTTCTGTACAACTCCCTTATACCTCAATGGCAATGCTTGTCGATGAGAAAGGTCACATTCTTGGAATGAGTAAGGCTTTAGAAACCCATCTTGGGATTAAAGAGTTAACCTCGCATAGTTATAAAGCACCTATTGAAACAACCATCAGTAAGCCACAAGATTTCAATCTCTTTACTAATAAAAGCAGTCTGCTTGCAATGTCCCTTGGTCGGATGATACAAGAAAACAATAGTATGTCAGAATTTCACAGTGACCATGGCGATTTTATTATTACACAACACAATATTCCACAAACACACTGGAAATTTGTCCTTTTACTCGATCAAGACTCATTGCTTGCTAACAGCACTAAACTTAAAGAGAAAACAAATATTGTCGGTTTTATAGCACTAGCACTTATGGTACTTTTTTATCTCATTTTTCTTTTTGCACTCCTAAGCCGTGCCGATCAATTTTCAAATCAAATTCTTTCTCCTTTGTATGAGCTTATTGAGGCAACTAAGAAATTTAAAGATAAACTGGCAACTACCACGATAGAGCGCTCACGGATTATTGAGATCAATACGCTCTTAGATAATTTCACAGCCATGAGCCAAGAACTTCAAGAACTCTATGACTCTATGGATAAAAAAATCAAAGAGGGTGTCATCGAAAAAATGGAAACCCAAAAAATGATGATTTACCAATCACGCTTAGCGCAAATGGGAGAGATGATCAGCATGATCGCCCATCAATGGCGCCAGCCTCTTGGCGCCATCTCCGCGGTAACCGCTAGCATCAAACTCAAACAGAGCCTTAAAAAATTTGATTTGCATACAGAAGAAGGAAGAAAGGAACAAGAAGAATTTTTAACAACGTCTATCACCAAAATCGATAGTTACATCCAATTTCTTACTACCACGATTGATGATTTTAGAAACTTTTTTAGACCTGAACAACAGCAAGAAACAAGCTCACTTAAAATCATTATAGAAAGAGCTCTCAATCTCATTGGTAAGAGCTTGGAAGTACACAAAATTACTTTACACCTTAACAACACTTCTCAAAATGAGCTCATTACCTATGAAACTCAAGTGATGCAGGTCATCATCAATATTATCAAAAATGCACAAGACGTTATTCTCGAAAAAAAGTTAGAAAATGGTACTATATGGTTAAGTGCATATGAAGAAAATGCGTTTTTTGTCATCACGATCGAAGACAATGCAGGTGGCATTTCTGAGTCTATCATTACCAAAATATTTGATCCCTATTTTTCAACCAAATCTGAACGCAATGGCACTGGGCTTGGGCTTTATATGTCAAAAACGATTATTGAAGAGCACTGCCATGGTGCCCTCTACGTCGAAAATACACCAAATGGTGCAAAATTTATCCTAAAAATTCGTGGAGAACACAGTGCAAGTTAGCCTTACTGAGCTTTTAAGCCTTACCTCTAATTTACGCGTTTTATACGTGGAAGATGATGTGGTACTTCGTGAAAACACAGTCGCACTCCTACGCGACCTTTTTAATCAGATTGATGAAGCAAGTGATGGTGTTGAAGCACTCAAATGCTATAAAGAACACCCCAATGGTTATGATATTGTTATTACTGATCTCAACATGCCTCATATGAACGGGATGGATTTAATTAAGAACATTCAATCTATTAACCCAAAACAACCTATTATTGTCGTCTCAGCTCACAATGAAACAGAGTTCTTTTTAGAGAGTATTCGCAACAATGTTAATGGATATATTTTAAAGCCTATCGACTTTGACCAACTGTTAGAAACGCTATTTAAAGTTTCTGCCTTAGTAAAAGAGCGTCTTACCAAAGCATCTCTACAAGCAAAATTGCAACAAAAGCTTGATGAACAGAGTAAACAGCTTGCTGAAAGTTCTCAACTGGTACACGAATTTCTAACCATTGACAAGGTTACAAGACTTCAAAATGCCACCATGCTCTATCATTTTTTAGATACTTTTTCGCAAGATCATGCACTGACCATTATGCTTTACAATATCGATAATTTCAGCTTTATCAACCAAACCTATGGTTCAGAATTTGCAGATCAAGCGTTGTTTAAAGTAGGTGAATACCTCCAATACAACCTTTCAAAAGAGGTACATCTTTATCGTTACAATTCTGATGAGTTTGTCATTATCTTTGATCCACAAATCATTAACCCTGAGTTTGTGGCGATTCAAATTCAAGCTTTTTTCCACGAAACCCCTATTGGAGAGTACGAAAATCAGCCTGTGTATATTACCCTCTCCTGCGGTATAGCTACAGCCAACTCACCCTCGGCACTGCTTCCAAATGCACGTATTGCGCTTAGGGAAGCAAGAATGCGAGGAGTTCCAAACCAATATAACATTTACAACACACAAGATATTTTTCTCAAACGTTCTAAAATTGAAACAACATGGATCCAAAAGTTCCGTATCGCATTAGAAGAAGATCGTGTTGTGCCCTATTTTCAGCCTATTATCGATAATCAAACCGAAAAAATTGTCAAATATGAATGTTTAGCACGCATTGAAGATGATGGTGAGATTATCTCTCCCGCTCATTTTTTAGAAGCAGCAAGACGCAGTGGACTGATGAGCAATCTCACACGCATTATGATTCATAAGGCATTTAAAATTTTCTCTGGACAAAACGTCGCATTTTCAATCAATATCACCAATGAAGACCTTCTCAATAAGGCTTTTGTAGATTTTTTAGAGGCAAAACAACAGCTTTATACGATTAATCCAAAGCTCGTTACTTTTGAAATCTTAGAAGACATCATTATCAGTGACATCAACCGTGAGCCTCTGCACAACTTGCATATTCTCAAAAAAATGGGCTATTTACTAGCGCTTGATGATTTTGGAAGTGATCGTTCTAACTTCAATCGTTTAGAGGCATTGGGTGTGGATTTTATTAAAATTGACGGTCAGTTTATTAAGGGCATTCATAACAATCCTCGCAATCAAGATATTGTAGAGTCTATTGCGTCGATGGCCCAAAAGATGGGCATGGAAGTGGTTGCAGAATTCGTCTCAACCAAAGAAGAGTTTGAGATGGTGAAAACATTAGGTGTACACTACTCTCAAGGCTTTTTGTTTAACGCACCACTAGAGTTTCCTATGAAGAATGCGCTGTAAGTTTATAGCCTCTGTTTTTAAGATTGATGATACACTCATCATAGCCAAGCTTATCTCTTACGCGTTTTACCAGTGCGCGAAGCGTAGAATTATTGACCTCATCACTGTTCCAAATGGCTTGAGAGAGCTGTTCATTTCGAACAAACGCATTGGCATTCTTAACCAAAAGAGCAAGTAAACACTCCTCTTTTTCTGTGAGTTCTTTCATCTCTCCATGAACAAAAAGACTTTTTGTTTTGAGATCAAAACTCACCCCTTCATGCAATGACACCATACTAGAGTCAGTATGCGTATGCTTATGGTGCAGTTGATTGGTTACTTTGATCATCGTGTTAATCAGTAGTTGTGAGTCAAACGGCTTCGTTAAAAAACTATAAATTCCTAAATCAATGCTTTTAAGAAAATAATCAATTTCCTTGTATGCAGAGATGACAATCACCATTTGAGAAGGATTTTTTTTCCGAATTTTTTCGACTAAACTAAGACCATTTTGATGCGGGAGCTGAATATCGGTAATGACTAAATCATACGTAGAGGTAAGGTATTTTTCATAAGCATCTTCTGCTGAATCAACAGAATCAATCTTATCAAAAAAATCAGATAAAAAGATACCTAACTCTTCATTTAAAGAGAGATCATCTTCCACAAGGAGTAAAGATAACGATTCACGCACTTTTGTTCCTCTATGAGTAGATTTGCCAAAAATAGGCACATACTCTGATAAGTATAGCAAAAAATACAACACAAATACAACGCCAAAAGTATATAATTAAAAGACAAATCCATCAGGGGAGATATCATGGAAAATGTGGTAAACGAGCTTATCACGTGGAGTAAAGAGTTAAACGTTTTATATGTTGAAGATGACCCCACCCTACGTGAAGAAATCAGCCTTTTTTTGAGTGATATTTTTCCACATATTGACCTTGCAAGTAATGGAGAAGAAGGGCTTTTAAAGCTGGCACAAAACCATTATCACCTCGTTATTACCGATATTCGTATGCCAATTATGGATGGGATAGAAATGATTGAAAAAATCAAAGAATTCTACCCACAACAACCTATCCTTGTCACCTCAGCGCACAATGAGAGTGAATATTTGGTAAAACTTATTAATCTTGGGGTAAACAACTTCATTACTAAGCCACTTCAAAGTGACCAAATTTTACAGGTTCTCTTTCAGATCGTTGAAAAAATTCATCAAGAACAGCTACTCAATCAATACAAGAAAGATTTAGAAATCGCCAACGAAAAGCTCAAAAAATTTGCGCACATGCAGTCTAAATCACTTGATCTCAAAACATCTTTTTTACGTGCGTATAAAGAAGCTTTGGACAAAGCTACCATTGTTTCTATCACCAACAAAGACGGCATCATTACCGATGTTAATGAAAACTATTGCAAAGCAACAGGATATAGCAGAGATGAGATTGTAGGGCAAAACTATAAAATCATCACACATCCTTCAACAAATCCTGCCTTGTATGATGAGATTTGGGAAGCACTATTGGCTAAAAAAACATGGCAAGGGCTCATCATCAGCCAATCACGTACGCTTGAGCCCTTATATCATTATAAAACAATTGTGCCTATTTTTGATAGTCAAGGCAATATCATGGAATACATTAGTATTATCCAAGATATTACTGAACTTTATAAAAAGCAAGAAGAAAAAACCAAAGAAAATATCACACTTGCCATGAATGTCAAAGAAGATGAGCTCTTAAAAAACATTCCTTTTGGCGCTGCTCTTTTAAGTGAGACTTTAACGTTTTTAAACTATAACAAACGCTTTGAAGAACTTGTGAACAACCATATAGATGAGAATTTACTTCTTAAATTGACGCAGCAAACACTCAAACTAAAAGAGTTAGTTGAGTTTGAAGAGATGGACCTTTTTACCAGCATAGAAGAGATTAAGAACAACTGGCCATATGATGGAGATATTACATTTAAAGGAATTGTAAAATCGGTAGGGCATATGCTTGAAGTTTTGGTGAAAATTAGTCAATACGAGCCTAATCGTTATATGATTTGTATCGTCAAACAAGAGGACTTTGAATTATGTTGCCAAGTTCAAGAGAGATAGCATTTCACTCTGCGATCTCCTGTGCGAGTGTCGCGAATGAGTCCACTTTTCAGATCATTGACAATCAGTGCCATATGCACAAAATTGATTTGAGTGAGCTAAAAATTACTAGAAGTACATCACTGAGTAGTGGAGTTTCACCCACACTTTTTGATTACTACAAACGACCTTGCGCCATAGGTCAAAGTTTAGCGTACAGTGCCTTTTCAAAACAAGGTTTAGAGCATATTTTTGACACAACATCTCAGCTCTTAAATATCACAACATTTCGTTACAATCAAAATGAAAGTGTGAGCAAAGCTGCACTCAGTGAAAATGATCGTTATCTTATTACTGGCAATGAACGTGGAAGAAGTTACGTTATTAGTCCAGAAGATGGCACGATTCAAGCAGAACTTCCCATCACAAGTGATGCCATTAGTGCCGTAGCTATCTCTGAGGAGTATCAACGAGCCGCTTATGCTTCATTTTCACGAGAACTCATTGTCTATAAAATCAATAGCTTTAGTATCGCCTTTGAACAAAAGTTAAATGCTGTCATTGAGATGATGACATTTCTTGATGAATATACCCTACTTGCTATCACCCGCAATGGTAAAATCTTAAAGATTGATCTTTACAAAGGAAAAGTGATTCAAGAAAAGCTTTTGGATCAAAATGTTTGGCCTTCTGTTATGGTACTTTCTCATAGTAAAAAATTTGTCTATATTGGCACACGTGAATCTATCTTGTTTGCTGTGTATGTCAAAACCCTCGATACACTCTATCAAGTAAAACTCCCTTATCATGGTGTTACAACGCTTTCTCGTACGCAAAAATACTTCATTATGGGGTTTAAAACAGGTGAGGTACTTTTTTACAACCACAGGGAGTTTGAAGAGCAGTTTATTAATTACATAAAACTCAAACAAGTAAAAGAAGCATGCCTTATTTTTCAAAAAAATATCTTTTTAATGTCACACCGTGAAACAAAAAAGATTTATGAGTATTGGTTAGAAGAGAAAGAAACCATTATGAACCTTCTCTCTAGGGGCGAGATTGAGCAAGCACAAACGATTGCTGAGCCTTTTTTATTCCATCCTAAGTGTAAGCTTGAATTTGCAGAAATCGAAGAGTTACAACCTGATTTGATGGCACTTCAACGCTATATCAGAAGTATGAGCTATGCACCTGCATATGATCTTGTTAGGCTTAAACCAGAACTAGCAAAAAGTTCACTCTTTAAACAAATTGAAGCATTGTGGAGTAAAAATCTTCAAACTGCACAAATTTTACTCGCACGAGAACCTCTTTTAAACAAAGAAGCGGCAAAAGAGAGCTTACATGCTTTCTTAGAGGTAGAAGAAAAAAAACCTCTGATTGAGAATATGCTCAAACGATCAGGTATTTTTACGCTTGCCGAAACAGCTGTTAAGGAAAAACATTTTAGTTTTTATTTTCGGCTTGTCGCCCAGAACACCTTTTTAGAATCAACCCCTCTTTATCAAAAGGTACTTCAAGTAGGAGAGCGTTTACAGCAAGAAACTCTCAAATATTTAGAAGAAAAAAATTACCAACAATCTCTCATTTTAGCCGATCTTTTGCACCAATTTAGACCATATCAGAACCAAGCTAATCGACTAAGAGAAGCTTCTAAAGCACTCATTATTTTAGAATATCAAATTGAGCGTAAAATGCTCTTAGAAGCAGTCAAAACGCAAGATCAGTATCAGCTTCAAAGTCATTATGCGCTTGTTAGCGAATTAGAAGCAATGAAAAGAACCTTTCATGACCATCAAATAGTGCTTGTTGAGGCAAAAGAGTATGATAAAGTCTTTAAAAACATTGAACCGTACATGAAAATTTCCATTTGCAAACAAGAGATTGCAAGTATTATGAAAAAAATCTATCTTGCACAACTTCAAGATGCGCAAAAAGAGATGGATAATGCCATTGATTGGGAAAAATCATTTTTGACCTATTTACACTTTTTCCCCATGGATAAACATTTAAGCGAATTTGCCAAAGAGTCTCATAAACTAGACGTCCTTCAACGCATTATTATCGCGCAAGCACCGCAAGAACATCCCATTTACCCTAAAGAGGTACTCACGTATCTCAAACGACCTGCTAAAAAAATGGGTTAATAGAGCTTATAGGAATCGCTTGTTATAATCCATGCCTAAACTTAAAAATAAAGGCTTTAAATATGAGCAAGCTCAAAACATACGACTACACAAAAGAACAATTAGCTGCTTTTCAATACGCTATTATCAAAACTGAAAAAGGCGACATTGTTATCAAACTTAATCCAGACGAGACTCCAATTGCGGTTGCTAACTTTGCAACACTTGCCAATGACAAGTTTTACGATGGTTTGATTTTCCACCGTGTTATCAAAAACTTTATGGCACAAGGTGGTTGTCCAAGTGGTAGAGGTACGGGTGGTCCTGGTTGGAACATCGCATGCGAATGCAGAGGTCAAAAAAGTAAACACAAACGTGGTTCACTCTCAATGGCACATGCTGGTCCAAACACAGGTGGCAGCCAGTTCTTTATCTGTTTTGTCGATTGTCCTCACTTAGATGGCGTTCACACTGTTTTTGGCGCTATTGAAAAAGATGACAAAGAGAGCTTCAAAGTGCTTGATAGCATTACTCAAAACGACAAAATGCTCACAATTGAGATCAAAGACAAACTCTAAAAATGATTACACGTAAAGGGTTTTCCACCCTTTACGCTCCTTTTTTCTTTCCCTACACACAACATTTTGTTATAATCACCCTTCATCTTTGAACAAAGGATTGTTATGATTCACCGCATCAATGCACTTTTCCCATTCTGGGCTATTCTCTTCTCGCTCTTAGCCTATAATGTGCCATCTTTATTTACACCTTACAAAGGCTCTATAACCCCTTTGCTTATTGCTATTATGTTTTTTATGGGTGTCACACTGCGTTTAGAAGATTTTGCACGCGTACTCAAAGCACCCAAAGCCATCATCCTCACTGTAGCGTTACAATTTTTTGTGATGCCACTAGCAGCACTGTTAATCTCTCTTGCTTTTGGCTTTTCAACAGAGCTAATGGTCGGAATGGTTCTTGTAGGTGCGGTATCGGGTGGAACCGCCTCTAATGTTATGACCTACTTAGCTAAAGGTGATGTTGCACTTTCCATTACGATGACGCTCACATCTACCCTACTCTCTGTTGTTGCAACACCCTTCTTAACATTGCTGTATGTTGGACAAAGTGTTCCCGTACCGACTGCTGACATGCTTTTAAGCATTGCACAAATTGTTCTTGCACCTGTCATTTTAGGTGTCATTGTCAATCATTTTTTACATACCATTATTAAACGTTATGAGCCTTATTTAGCGACTTTTTCGATGATTGCTATTGTGTTTATTATCGCTATAGTTGTCTCTTTAAACCAAGAGCGTATCGCTAATATCGCTTTTTTAACAGTTCTTGGCATTATGCTTCATAATCTCTGTGGACTTGCCAGTGGTTATTTTGTAGCAAAATGGCTCGGATACAGTCATGCGATTTGCAAAACGATTGCTATTGAAGTGGGTATGCAAAACTCAGGATTAGCTGTTGCCTTAGCAATGAAATATTTTACACCACTAAGCGCTCTGCCAGGGGCTATTTTTAGTGTATGGCATAATATTTCAGGGGCCTTACTTGCAGGGTATTGGTCAAAACAAAAATAAATCTCAGAGCGCGTAAATCATTTTACGCGCACGCTTCTTTACACATTCGCTGAAAGCTTCCCAACAACTTTTCCCAACACTTGCACATCCTCTGCATTGATAATCTCAGGCGAATATGCTTCATTATCAGACACCAAAGCAACCGTACCATTCGCATGGAGTTGCAAACGTTTGATGAAAAGTCCTACAGGCGTTGAAACAACATAGATGCCAGATTTTCGAGCATTGGTATATTCTTTATTGATAAATACCACATCGCCACTAAAAAGAGTTGGCTCCATCGAATCACCTAAAACATTAATAGCCTGAATGTGTTTAATCATACCAAGACCGCCGAGTTTTTGAACGATTTCTTCATCAAGGTACATCATCTCGCCCTCTTCGTCCTCATTCAAAGCACCACCACCCGCAGAAGCGTATATATCTCTAAAATAATGCACTCTGGCAAATTTATCGGTCTCTGCTTGTAAACTCTCAACAACTTGGTCAAACAAGAGCCAGTTAATTGAAATTTTTCGCTTTGCACAAAACTCAAGAATCTCTTTATATGGGATTTTAGCCCTATTTTTCATCGTTGCAAGTGTGAGCTGATTGATGCCAAGGGCTTCTGCAACATCTTTGTCAAAGACCTTACGTTCACCTAATTCTTGCGATAAAATGTCTTTAACTCTATTCAAAACCGTTAAAATATCTGGCATATTATCCTCCAATATTTCATTTTGAAATATTATTGTAGCATATTTTTAAATTTTATTACAATAATGAAAATTTAATACCAAAACAGAGGAGCCTTCTATGAAAAGTTTAATCTGTACTATCAGCCATTCATGCAAAGTTTACAATGAGTTTATGAGTCGTTTTGAACAAAAAATGCTTGTGTTAAGCAATAAGATATTCTAAAGAAACCTTCCAGTAGTCACTACTGGAAGGTTGACAATGCGTTTAAAGTTTAGCTTTTCTTTTTAGTAGCGGTTTGGAAATAAAACCAAATCAGCCCAATAATAGAGAGTAAAATGAGGGGTGCTAAAAAGGTATTGTCAGAAAAATAAGCAGCAATACGCATTAAAATATCACCTGCCATAAAGCTTCCTATTCCTAATACAACCGCCCAAACAATGGCTGAAATCGTATTGAGCAGATGAAATTTCACTTGTGGATATTTTGTAAGACCAATGGTCATAGGTACAAGTGTTTTAAGACCATAGATAAATTTTTGAATAAAAATAATTTTATCACCATATTTTTTCATCAAAATATGACTGAGTGCCAATTTTCTTCTATGATCCCTAATATAAGGCATCAACGCTTTTTTATTGTAACGCCCCATATAAAATAAAAACGAACTACCAATGACATTTGCAAAAGCCGCCACAATAATGGATGTACTCAAATCCATTTTACCAGCGTATGAAAGGACTCCTGCTGCAATGATAGCAACCATACCACCGCCAAATGAATATAAAAAAAGAATAATATACCCATAGGTAGAAAGGGAACTTATAATATCTTCCACACTAATCCTTAACGTGTCAATTTTTGAATCGATTTGAGAAATTCTTCAACGGCATAGGAAGAGATAAGTCCATCCGATTCTACAATTTGCTCTGGAGTGATATTATTGCCATACAGTTCGATATTTTGATCATAATCGTGGTTCATAACAGACCCATCAATGGAAACGCCTACAAAAGCACCCTCTGTCTTAGTATAAGTATAGACTTCTGATTTAAAATCAAGCTCACTGCCTCTACCTGCACTCTCACCTGCAGGACCTGCAGCGACAGACGCATCTGCTCCAAGGGTAATTTTATTGTTCATCAATTTTTGAATACTGTCTTTACTTTGGAAAATCATCAAGATATCTTTTTTCTCAAAACCAAGTTGAAAACCAAGTCCTGCTCCACCAAGTTTTACAAAAAATGGATAACTCCAAGAACCGTCACTTCTACGAACGACCATCACACCATTACCTGTTTTTCCACCTAAGAACATACTAATTTCAATCGTTCCAGGGAAAATGGCAATCGCCTGAGCACGCTCAAGAATTTTCTGTGGTACTTTAATTTTTGAATCATATATCATATTTTTAAGAGCATTGGAGGAATCCAACAGTTTCTCTTCCGCAGATGCAAAAAGTGTTGTGCTCATCACAAAACTTATGATGAAACTAAGCCATATTTTTTTCATTATCTTTACTCCTTCTATTTTGTACAACATATTCGTAAAATGCGCCTTCTTGACGCATAAGTTCCTCATGAGTGCCTGATTCAACAATACGCCCCTTATCCAACACGTAGATAAAATCAGCTTTTTTGATCGTGCTAAGACGATGGGCAATGATAATCGTTGTTTTACCTTCTAAATAATTTTCAAGAGCATCAAAAAGCTTCATCTCTGTATGAACATCCAACGCCGATGTTGACTCATCTAAGATAACCACATTGGGGCTTTGAAGTACCATACGAGCAATGCTAAGACGTTGTCTTTGTCCGCCAGAAAGCTTAATGCCGTGCTTTCCTATTTGTGTTTGAAGACCATCAGGAAGTTCATCAACAAAACTTTCCAATTGAGCAATTTGCAATGCTTGATGAATGAGCGCTTTATCTGTTTTTTCATCAATCATCAAATTCTGAGCAATGGAAGCATTAAAAAGTTGTGGATTTTGTAACACTAAAAAGAGATGATCTCTTACCACATCTAAACCAATCTCTTTTGCTGAAATTCCATCAAAGAAAATCTCACCAGACTCTAATGGATATAAGCCTACAAGTAAGTGTGCTAGTGTTGTTTTACCACTTCCACTAGCACCTATTATAGCGATTTTTGAGCCTTTTGGAATTGTTAAATTAATATCTTCAAGAATCTGTTTTGTTCCATCATAACTAAAACTAACGTCTTTAAGTTCAATCGCATTTGTACGTGTTTCTAAGAAAGGATTTTTGACATGAGATCCTCTCTCTTCTTTTTTAAGACTCAAAATTTCGTTAATACGGGCTAATGCCTTGCTTGCATTGTGGTATGTGTACTGAATATTGAGTATATCTTGAATAGGGGGCATCATTACCCACAAATAGCCAAAAATAGCGAGCATAGAGCCAATGCTAAGATCTGAGTATGCAACGACAAAAATACTTGCTGCACGAAAAAGTTCAAATCCCGATAAAAAGACAAGAAATGAGAGACGATTAGCGCCATCGCTCTTATAGCCAAAAATAATCGAACTCTCTTTAATGGTTTTAGCATGTGCATCAACTTTATCAAAAAAGAGTCTCTCTTTATTGGTTGCACGAATTTGTACAAACATATCAAGCGTCTCAGAAAGCGCTTCTTGAAAAAGCTCAAAAGCTTTGTTCTGTTCCTTTTTAAGCTTTGATACTTTCTTTGCTAATTTTGTTGTAAAAAGGATGACGATGGGGTTAAGAATTAAGATGAAAAGTCCCAGTTGCCAATGAATCATCAATAAAACAGCACCTACACCTAAAATAGTAAAGACTGAAATGATTAAGCGGCTCACAAAAACACCCAAAAAATTATCAATCGTCTCAACATCGGTTACAAGAAGAGAAGCCGCTTTTCCTGAACCAAAAAACTCAAATTGGTTCATTGCCACATGGCTTAAATGCTCTAACACATCTTTGCGCATCTTAAAGGCAATATTTTTTGACACGATGGTAAAGAGTTTTGTTTGTAAATAATTTAAAAGAAAAAAGATGACTCTTAGCAAAACAACAATAACTAAAATTACACCAATATAAAGATACGCGGGATTTGAAGTGCCAAAGAGAGTATCTACAGAGTGTGTCATAAACCCTTTTTTACCTAAAAGAACTTCATCTACCAACATAGGCATTAAAAGAGGAACAGGTGTGCTAATAACTACTGCTAAAAAAGCGATAACATTGGCGAATATGAGCTCTTTTTTATAGTGTTTTATCTCATCAAAAAGGGTTTTGAAGCTGTAGTGCGTGTGCATTTTTTGTATCCATTAAAAAGCAGGCTGTAGAGGCATAGTGCCTCTACATTTAAATGTTTTTAGCGTGCGAAGTCAACAGCGCGAAGTTCTCTGATAACATTAACTTTAATTTCACCAGGGTATTGAACTTTGCTTTCAATCTCTTGTGCTATCTCTTTAGCAAGAAGAACTGCTTCATCATCATTGATGAGCTTTGCGTTGGCAATAACACGAATTTCTCGACCTGCGTTAATCGCATACACTTGTTTAATGCCTTGCTTGCTTTTTGCAATCTCTTCAATGTCTTGAACACGTTTTAAGAAGCTCTCAAGAACTTCTCTTCTGGCACCTGGGCGAGCTGCAGAAAGGGTGTCCGCTGCACAAACAGCTGCTGATTCAACGGATGTTGGCTCTTCATGTCCATGGTGTGCAAAAATAGCATTGATAACCACATCGTGTTCTTTATAACGACGGCAAATTTCAGCACCTAAATCAACATGGCTTCCTGCTGTTTCGTGTGTCAAAGCTTTACCGATATCGTGTAAAATACCAGCTCGTCTTGCAAGAAGTACATCGCCGCCTGTTTCAGCAGCAATAATACCTGCTAAATGGGCTACTTCAAGTGAGTGACCAAGAGCGTTTTGACCATAACTTGCTCTAAATTTCAAACGACCAATCAATTTTACAAGCTCTGGGTGCATTTTAGAAAGACCAAGATCGATAATAATATTTTCACCCTCTTCCATTAAACCTTGATCAAATTCATCTTTAACTTTCTCATAAATACCTTCAATACGCGCTGGCTGAATTCTGCCATCTTGAACCAAAAGCTCAATCACTTTTGTTGCAATGGCACGTCTGTAGAGGTTGAAGCTACTTAAAATAATCGCATTTGGTGTATCATCGATGATAATATCAACGCCTAAAAGCATCTCAAGGGTTTTGATATTGCGACCCTCTTTACCAATAATACGACCTTTAAGCTCATCATCTTTAATATTGACGACATTGATAAGACGCTCAGCTGCGAACTCACCTGCAAAACGCGTTGTTGCTTGTGCAAGGATGTAATTAACACGACGTTTAATATCTTGTTTTGCCTCTTCTTCAAGACGTCTAACCGTATGTGCAATTTCAGCACGAGATTGCTCTTCTACTTTGGCTAAAACGATCTCTTTTGCTTCATTTTGCGTAAGTCCCGCTGAACGCTCTAAAACCATAAGCGCTTCAGTGACCTTAGAAGTATATTCCTCTTTGAGTTGCTGTCCTTCGTCAAATAAAGCGTTTGCACTGTTTTGTAAGAGTTGAATATCTTCACGATCTTTGGTGATTTTTTTGAGTTCTTCTTTATAGGTACGCTCTTTTTTCTCAAGTTCAAGCATTTTTTCAGAATGCTCTTTTTTAAGCGTAATGGTACGATCTTCGTATTTTCGTTTTGCTTCTAGCTCTGCTTCTTTAACCTTAATATTACTATTACTAAGAATTAACTCTGCTTCATGCTCAATGGCTTTGGCTTTGGCTCTTGCTTGAGCAACATGTATCTCATAATTTGCAGCTTCCATCTTTTTTGCGATGAGAAATCCTGCAACGCCGCTTACTAACGCAGCTCCGCCGACCGCTAATGACTCTAAGACCATTTGTCCCTCTTTTGATAATAGTTTTATAGGGGGTTAAATAAATATCAGCTGCAATATCATGTGCTTCAGATAAAAGGCTTTGTGTCATACAAAACTCCCTTTGAACAAATGCTATTGGAGGTTTAGGCTCAAGCGATGCAAAAAAACGATCATACATCCCTTTACCAAAACCAATTCTTTTTAATGCCCCATCAACCCCTATGACGGGCACTATCGCAAAATCAATTTTTGGTTTAACAGCAAAAGAGTTTTTCGGCTCTTCTATGTTAAATGTTTTCTTACTTGAAGGCAATCTCCATTTTACCATCTTGAAACTGACGCCTTCCATAAACGGAACATACACCTTACATTTTCTTCGCCTACATGTTGCAATAATACCTTTCGTATTGGCTTCAATAGGGAGAGAAACGTACAATAATATCGAACGTGCATGAGCATGTTTCAACAGCTCTAAAATCTGTTTTTCAACGAGTTTATCGCGCTTATAAGGATTGTGGACTAAGCACAATTTTTTTCTGGCATACGAGCGAAATTCCGACTTACTCTCAAACTTAATTTTTTGCATTGTTGTCACTTTAAGGCATGTTTGAATACAATCATAGCCATTATAATATAAAAAAAGGATTCTAATGAAGTTTTGGTTTGCTTTGTTTGTCTCTTGCGCAATGCTCTTTTTTAGTGGCTGTTCCTCTGAAAAAAAGAAAGCGGATGAGAAGACTTCTAACGTCAAAGAAGAGATTAAAAATGAAAAAATTGTACTTCAAGATATTTCAGGGAAAGAGATTGTTGTTACACCTCTTGAAAAAGGATTTAACTTCGCTGGATATGAAAATAAAATCGTTTTAGTCAATTTCTTTACGACGTGGTGTCCCCCATGTAAAGCTGAAATTCCTCACCTTGTTAACCTTCAAGAAAAATACAAAGACAATTTTGTCATCATCAGTGTTCTTTTGGAAGAAAACAAATCCAATGAAGAGATCAACAGTTTTGTCAAATACAACAATATTAACTATGTCATCACCAACAGCCTTGAAAATTTCAAACTGGCTCAAAGTGCAGGCGGTGTCAAAAACATTCCTTTGATGTTTTTGTATGATAAAAACGGCAAATACTCTACACACTATGTAGGCGCAATTCCAGAAGAGATGATCGATGCTGACATCAAAAAAGTACTCTAATGTTTAGTTTCATCAAAAAAGGACTGGACAAAACCCTTGGTGCTATCAAGGAGATATTGCCTGAAAAAGTCGAAAAAATTGATAAAGCAATCCTAGAAGAGATTCTGATCGAATCAGATATTCCTTATGAGTTAATTGAAGAAATTCTCTACTATCTTCCCCCTGCGCAAAATGTTGCACGTGAAGATGTTAGACGCGTTTTAAAAGCCTACTTCAAATACGATACAGCCGTCAAAGAAACATCCCAAAAGCCTTTTGTAGAACTTATCATCGGTGTGAATGGTGCAGGCAAAACAACCACTATCGCCAAACTGGCGCACAACTATAAAAAAGAGAATCAAAGTGTCCTCTTGGGTGCTGCTGATACCTTTAGAGCCGCAGCGATTGAACAACTTAAAAGCTGGGCAGAAAAAATTGATGTAGGCATCATTTACACACAACAAGGACATGATCCTTCCGCTGTGGCATACGATACCATTAGTTCAGCTGTTGCCAAAAAGATCGATCATGTCATTATCGATACAGCAGGTCGTTTACACAACCAAGTTAACCTTGCTAATGAGCTCAAAAAAATCGTTCGCATTTGTGATAAAGCTCTTACGGGTGCTCCTCACCGCAAAATTCTCATTTTAGATGGTACACAAGGAACATCAGCTATCAATCAAGCTAAAGCGTTTCATGAGATGATTAGCATCGATGCTATTATCATCACCAAACTCGATGGTACAGCCAAAGGTGGTTCACTTTTTGGAATTGCTAAAGCGTTAGAACTTCCTATTATTTACGTAGGCGTAGGAGAAGGAAGAGACGATCTGATTCCTTTTAATGCAGATGATTACATCGACACGATTTTAGATTCTATTTTTACTACAAACAATGGCTAAAAAACAGATTCTTTTCGAATGCCAAGCCTGTGGGCATCAAAGTGCCAAGTGGCTTGGTAAATGCCCAAATTGTGGCGCTTGGGATGAGTACATTGAACTGAGCGATAAGCAGATAGAAGTACTCAAAGAGATCAATTCTAAACCAATAGCAAATACCCAAAGTAACGCTATTCCTATCACTGAAGTGAGTTTTGAGCAAATTGAGCGTTACAGTTCAGGCGACAGGGAACTTGATTTGGTGCTTGGCGGAGGCATTGTTCAAGGAAGCCTTACATTGATTGGGGGAAGCCCAGGCGTTGGTAAATCCACCCTGCTTCTCAAAATTGCAGGAAACCTTGCCCGTGAGGGTAAAAAAGTTCTTTATGTCAGTGGTGAAGAATCCTCAAGTCAAATTAAACTGCGCGCTAACCGTGTGGACAGCAACTATCCCAACCTTTATCTGCTCTCTGAAATTAGGCTAGACACCATATTTAAAGAGCTTGAAAAACATGCGTTTGAAGTGCTTATTATCGACTCTATTCAAACAATTTACAGTGAAAAAATTGCCTCAGCGCCTGGGAGTGTTTCACAAGTACGTGAAATCACTTTCGAGTTAATGCGCTTTGGAAAAGAAAAAAACATTGCAACATTCATCATCGGTCATATCACCAAAGAAGGCTCTATTGCAGGACCTCGTGTTTTAGAGCACATGGTCGATACCGTGCTCTATTTTGAAGGTGATTCTTCGCGTGAACTCAGATTGCTTCGTGGGTTTAAAAACCGTTTTGGAACAACCAGTGAAGTGGGCATTTTTGAGATGACCAAAGCAGGTCTTGTGAGTGCAAAAGACATCTCCAAAAAGTTTTTTACAAGAGGCAAGGCACAAGCAGGCTCTGCTATTACCGTTATGATGGAAGGTAGTCGTCCTATTGTTTTGGAAGTACAAGCACTGGTGAGCGATAGTGGCTACCCAAACCCTAAACGCAGCGCTACAGGGTATGAACTCAACCGTCTTACCATGCTTTTAGCGCTTTTGGAGCGTAAACTGGATTTACCATTTAACCAGTATGATGTTTATATCAATATCGCGGGTGGCATTAAGATCAATGAAACATCAGCTGATCTTGCCATTATTGCGGCGATTATTAGCTCTTATCGTAATCGCCCCATTAGCAAAGACACGATTTTCATCGGTGAAGTCTCTTTAATTGGCGATGTGCGCGACATCTTCAATCTTGATCTTCGTCTTAAAGAAGCTAAGTCTCAACAGTTTGAAAAAGCAGTCGTTCCCTCTTTACCACTCGAAAAAATTGATGGTATCAAGTGCTATAATATTGATGAAGTATCAAAATTAATCGAATGGATGTAAATTTTTCACGAAAATAAACGATATATGATGAAACGTATATTTACATGTAAAAGGATAGAGAATGGCTGGTAAAAAACCTGAAGATGCTGATGGCGCAGTTGAGAAAAAACCTAAAAGCAATATGGTGCTCATTATTGTCGTCGTATTGTTAGTAGTACTTCTAATAGGTGGAGGAGCAGCAGCTTTTTTACTCTTAGGAAGCCATGATGAAGCAGCGGCACCAACACAAACTACACAGCAAGATGCTAAAGTAGAGAAGAAAAAAAGTGGTAAAAAATCAACAGATCATTTAGCTATTGGTCCAATGTATCCTATGGCACAATTTGTTGTTAACTTACTCAGCGAAAGTGGTAACCGCTTTTTAAAAGTCTCTATTGACTTGGAGCTGAGTGATCCAAAATTACAACCAGAAATGGATCATAAAAAATCTCTGATTCGTGACATCATTATTCGTACATTCTCCTCTAAAACCTTTGAAGAGATTAGCACACTCAAAGGTAAAGATAAACTCAAAGATGAAGTGTTAGATAAAATCAATGAAAACCTCTCTGATGGACAAGTCAAAAACATCTACTTTACAGACTTCGTGGTTCAATGATCGGTATTGACCTCGTTTCGATAGAACGAATTGCAAAACTCAAAGAGCGCTTTGGAGACAAGGCGCTTTTAAAATTTTTATCTCCAGAAGAAATCATTCTTGCAAAAAGTGATGCGACTGCGGCTGGTTTCTATGCCGCAAAAGAGGCTATTTCAAAAGCCCTTGGAATCGGCATTAGCGAAAAATGTGGATTTATGGATATTAAGATTTATAAAGACGCTAAAAATGCGCCCTATTTTACGCTTACACGTCATCTCATTGAAGATTATAACATCACTGATGTATCACTCTCCATCACCCACGATAACGGTTTTGCGATTGCTGTAGCTGTCATTGAAGGTAAAAAAGAGACTCGCCAGCTTTGGCACTGATTAAGCGCCTCCACCTACAAACTGTAAAAATTCTACTTTATCATTTTCCAAGAGTTGATGACTTTGCCACTGCTCTTTTTTGACGACATTCATATTAACCGCTGATGCCATAACTTTGCTCTCGATGCCCAGCTCGTCAATAAGCTCTTGAATCGTTTGAGCGTTACTTTCTTTGACTTCACCATTTACAATTAATTTCATTATACTTCTCCCTTACGAAAACACGCCATTTTAAACCGTTCTCCCATAAAAGAAGGATCGATCAATATTTTAATTTTATTCATTTCAGTTTCATACTGTTTAACAGAAACATTTTTTGCAAAAAGCTCTAACAGTTCCGTTAAGCCAAACTCCACCAAAGCGCTCATTTGAGTACTAAAATGATGAACTTTTATCCCATTTTTTTCAAAGGCATGAAAAAGATGACTAAAATTAACATCATAGGTAATGTCTGATTTGGCAAAAAAAGCATTAAAATCATTTTTTTCGCGAAGTTTTTCTTCAACCAAAGAGGTTAATGCGAAGAAAGGATAGACTTGATGGTTGGCATATACACGCAGCGAAAAATCACCTCTTGCTTCTTTATCGCCATAGTCAAACGTCACAAATTCAAAGCGATTGCAACAGTGATTCATCGCGTCAGCAAAAGACTCATACCCTAAACACAGTTCACCTTTTATTATGCCGTATTCTAGGGCTTTTGCTCTCGTATCATCATCCATTTTTTTGAAAATAACAAAGTTGTTTTCCACAAAAAGCATTTGATCTTCTTTGATAAGCTCGCATGAAAACGCATCAAAAATTTCATTGGCAACAAAAAATGCCTCTTGGCATTTCAGTTCATCCAAACTTTTGACATGATTAAGTGTGATAGCATCACCAAATGCCTCTTTAAAATAGGCTTTTTGCATAAGCTGATTCGCCTCAAAAGGCTCAACAATGATAAATGTAAGGGTTTGAAGAAGTTCTGGTTTGAGAGTATAGATGAACTGAATCATATCGGCGAGCAGATAGCCTTTATGCGCACCGATCTCAACCACATGGCATGAATCACTTAAAAATCCACTCTCAATCGTTGAGAGTAACCGTTTGGCAATAGCGCCACCAAAGAACATACTCGTACTGACAGCCGTGTAAAAATCACCCTCTTTTCCGATGGTACGTTCTTTGGTGTAGTAGCCCTCATTGCCATAGAGCCACTCATACATATAGGCGCTAAATTTCACGTATCTCTTTTACAAAAGTGCTTGACACGCACTCTCTAGGCGTTTAAAGCCTTCGTCTATCTCTTCTCTTGAGATCGTGAGTGGAGGTAAGAAACGGAGTGTATTTTGCCCTGCTTTTAAAACCAATACACCATCTTCAAAGGCTTTTTTAATAAGGCTCGCTAAAATCTCACCGCTCGCACATTTCATACCGCGCATCAATCCAAGACCTTCAACACTTACAAACAACGTTGGGTATGCTTTGCATAATGCTTGGAGTTTACTCTCAAAATAGATCAATGCTTCATCAAGCATTCCGCTTTGTTTGTACTCATCTAAAATAGCGAGTGCTTCGAGTCCTGCACGGGTAGAGAGGAAATTACCACCAAACGTACTGCCATGATCACCTGCTTCAAAAATATCTTTATGCTTTGTCACCACAGCACCAATAGGCACACCACCTGCTAAGCCTTTTGCAAGCGTAATGATGTCTGGTTCAATCTCATAAAGTGATGTTGCTAAAAACTCACCACTTCTAAAAACGCCACTTTGAACTTCATCAATAATCAATAAAATCTCTTTTTCTTTCAGAAATTTTGCCAAATCTTGGATGTCTTTTTTAGGAAATGCTTTAACACCGCCCTCGCCTTGTACAAGTTCTATCATTACAGCAACGGTTTCATCATCGATGGTATTGTATAGATCTGCAATCTCTTTTGTATAAGAAAACCCTTCTGGATACGGAGCAAAAGCACTTTTATGAAAACTTGCTTGTCCTGTTGCTTTGACCGTTGTGATGGTTCTTCCATGAAATGAGTGTTCAAGAGTTAAAACTTTATATTTTTTATTGGCAAATTTTTTCTCGCCATACTTTCGAGCAAGTTTGATGGCTCCTTCATTCGCTTCTGCGCCTGAATTTCCAAAAAAGACACCAACGTCAAAACCTGTAAGTTCATTGATTTTTTTAGCAAGTCTTGCTTGTGGCTCAATCATATAAAGATTTGATGTGTGAATGATATGACGTGCTTGATCACTGATAGCATCAGCAAGTCTTTGATTGCCGTGTCCTACACTTACAACACCAATACCACTCGTAAAGTCGATATAATCTCTTCCTTTATCATCAAAAAGGGTTGCGTTGATACCGTGTTTAAAATTGACATAGTTTCTCGCATAGGTCTGCAACACATACTCTTTATCCATACTTTCAAAATCCATAACGTACTCCTCTAAAAAAACGCAATTATAGCGGATTGCTACCCAATTTTAGGTAAATTCCACTGTTTGTAATATGCCAATAACCTAAGGGCAACCCCAAATGTAAAAACGAACATCAAAGGCATATAACCACTTATATCAAACTGTGCAAATACAAATAAAATCGCTCCTACCAACAGTGCAACCGTTCCATAAAACTCACTGGTTAACAGAAGAGGTACACGATTCAGTAAAATATCGCGTATGACACCACCGCCAACTGCAGTAATCAGCGCAAGCAAGATCACTCCAAAGAAATTAAACCCCGCCTGTAAACCAATAAGCGCACCTGTAATTGAAAAAGAGACTAGCCCCAGTGTATCACTCACGATAAAATAAAATGTCTTTTCTATTTCATCTTTTTGGTGTAATTTGAACAAAATACTAAAAACAATAACGCCCAAAACTAAAAAAGTAGGCATTAAGTTCGTGAATGTGTAAGGAGGTCGATCTGCAAGCATATCACGCACCAATCCACCACCAAGCGCTGTTAAAAACGAAGCGATAAATACACCCAGTAAATCAAGCTTCTCTTTGACGGCAACATAAAAACCACTGAGTGCAAAAGCGACTGTACCGATTATATCGGCAACCATGAGCTCAACCATGACAACCCTTTTGTGCATCCAAATAACGCTCTAAAATGACCTTTGCTGCCATAGAATCAATCCTGCCATCTCTTTTTTGGCGAATTACACCTTGCATCATCTCTTTAGCCTCATTGCTTGAGCCATATTCGTCCTGATACACTACTTCTCCGCTAAACGCTAAGAGGGATACAAAATGTTTAATGCGTCGCTCCATCTCTTCACTACTGCTGCCCCCTTTAGGAAGCCCCACGACTAAAAGCTCAATATTCCACTCATTTAAAAAAGCATCCACATCACGTGCTGCTTGGTCACGATTTTTACGAAGGATTGCCTCTTGTGGTGTCACAATATTTAAGCTCAAGCAGAGTGCAACACCGATTCGTTTAAGCCCAATATCAATACTTGCTATTTTTTTCACACATTTACTCTTTGTTAGAATTATTTTATTCTATCAAAGATTGATTTAAAGCGCTCTTTGCGCCTCCCATAAAAAATTCGATTTGTATGATATAATCCGCCAATTTTTCGCCAACCATAAAGGTGTATTATGCAATCACTCAAATCATTTTATTGTATAGGTCATGGACCTTCTTCAAGCCACACAATGGGACCTTTTAATGCAGGAACCCTTTTTAAAAAACGCTTTCCAAACGCATCTTTATACCGCGTTACACTCTTTGGTTCTCTTGCAGCAACTGGGCGTGGACACTTAACCGATGAAGCACTCCGTCAAGCCTTAGCAACAGAAGGTGTTGAAATCATTTTTCGTCCTGACATCACCAAGCCGTTTCACTCCAATGGCATGTTTTTCGAAGCCTTTAACGACAAAGCTGAACTTCTAGGCTCATGGGAAGTCTATAGTGTCGGAGGAAGTGCCTTAAAAGAAGCCAACGAAAGCCCTATTTCTGAGCCGTCTATTTACCCTCTGACAACGATGACTGAGATCATAAAATGGTGTCAAAAGGAACATAAAGAGCTTTGGCAATACGTTGAAGAATACGAAGGTAAAGAGATATGGAAGTATCTTGAAGAAGTATGGACAACCATGCAAGCAGCTATTGATAGGGGTTTAAAACAGACAGGTGTGTTACCTGGCATCCTTCAGTACCCTAGAAAAGCCCCTATGTTTTTTGCCAAAGCCCGTAAAGAAGAAAAACGAGCACACGGCATGATTTTCGCCTATGCTCTTGCAACCAGCGAAGAAAATGCTTCAGGCAATGTCGTCGTAACCGCACCCACGTGCGGAGCTTGTGGGGTTGTTCCAGCGGTACTTCGCTACCTCAAAGAGCTTTACAACTTAGACCAAACCGATTGTCTGCGTGCTCTTGCCGTTGCTGGACTTTTAGGCAATATCGTAAAATTCAATGGCTCTATCTCAGGGGCAGAAGTGGGATGTCAAGGCGAAGTGGGCGTTGCCTGTTCGATGGCGGCAGGCATGGCATCGTACCTTTTTGGGGGAAATTTACAGCAGATTGACTATGCGGCAGAGATGGGCTTAGAGCATCACTTAGGCATGACATGTGACCCTATAGCAGGGTACGTACAAGTGCCGTGTATTGAGCGTAATGCTGTAGCGGCGATTCGCGCCATTGACGCAGCAGAATACACCTCTTATACCGATGGAGCTCATAAAGTAAGCTTTGATGAGATTATTCAAACGATGGTAGAAACGGGTAAAGATATGAACACCAAGTACAAAGAGACCTCTTTAGGAGGCCTTGCAAAGCGTTATCTTTAAGGACAGCGCAAATAATTAACGCGTGTATCTTCCCACAATGCTTTGGCGTTATAGTTCAAAATAAGCCCATCTCCGCGCGTTACACCTGTTTGAACCATGTACTCAGGGTAATACGTTGGGTGTCCCAATTTTGAGAGAAATGAACAACTTGATTTCATATCATCCAGCCTTGTTCTTAATGCTTCTGCAAACTGGTTACGTTTCTTAGCATCTAGTGGGCCAAAAATCTCAGTTTTAAATGTATCTAGGGCGTTTCGTGTACTTTTATCGACCACACGTCCTGTATCAAAATAGCCATACGCCGTAGCGACAAGATAAAGCTCAACCGCTTGGGGATATTTTTGCTCTTCAATACAAACAGCACTGGATTTAAACAGATCAATAGGCGTATAACTATTTTTGATTTCAATGCGTTCCATACAGCCGTTTGGAACAGCAACCGCTTGACTTTCATCGAAAAGATTACTCGCACAAAAAAGCAGCGAAGGCAATACAAGTGCCATAAAAAAACCTCTATGCATTATATTCCTCTTTTATACACATCATTTTAGATGACAGATGTTAGCATTTTAATGCTAAGTACCATCAACAGTAAAGCAAAAATCTTTTTGAGTTTGCCAACAGGAAGCGTATGTGCCATCTTTGCGCCCAAAGGAGCCATAAAGTAACTCACAACTGAAATGAGCACAACACCAGGCAAATAGACAAATCCGAGCATCATCTCTGCGCCACTAGAGCTTTGCATCATGCCATTGACGATGTACCCAACCGTTCCTGCGATGGAAAGAGGAAATCCAATAGCAGCAGACGTTGCTATCGCCTTTTTCAAATCTACATTTTGCCACACAAGATAAGGCACAGTAAGGGAACCTCCTCCGATGGAAACGAGTGCTGAGACAATGCCAATGAGTGAACCCACACTAAATAAAGACGCAGGTGTGGAGAGTTCGCGACTTGCTTTTGGCTTTTTATCAATAGCCATTTGAATGGAAACATACGCCATAAAGATAGCAAAGAAAATCGCCAGATGTACGGATTTCATATAGGTTGCTAAAAAGGTAGCTGCAAACGTTCCAATAATGACACCACCTGCCATAACCTTCACTACATTCCACATCACAGCACCCTTTTTATGGTGTGCCCGCATACTCGCAAATGAGGTAAAGACAATGGACGCCATAGACGTTCCAAGTGCCATGTGGACAACTTGCTCCACAGGAACCCCTTGTGCTAAGAAAATGGATGTCAGTACTGGCACCATAATGCCTCCCCCTCCAATACCAAGCAACCCTGCCATAAAACCAACGACTAAGCCTAACGCTAAAAATGCCAAAATCCACTCAAATCCCATACGTGTCCTTTACGTACGCCTTATGCGTCCATTTTCAACTTTTATTGTACCTAAACATTCGTATTCAAATACTTTTTGTGCATAGTGTGCCACAGCATCGTGATACAATGGATTGGTATCGCAATAGCGTAAAAAATCATCACTTTCATCCACATCTATAGAGCCAAACTTTTTGACAAAAGCATCGATGTTATAAATGGGTGTTGCAAGCCTTTGGGCTAAGAGCCAATTGGTCCCCTCACTCTCACCCAAATGGTGGGGCAATACATAAATAGGCTTTTGCATTTTAAGCGCAAACTCAATGCTGTGCATGGTTCCACTTTTCAAATCTGCTTGTGCCACAATAAGGGCTTCTCCAAGCGCAACAATGAGTTCATTACGCAAGGGAAAATTCCATTTCAACGAAGGTTGTCCTGCTTCAAATTGACTCAGAACCAACCCCTCTTTTTCAATCTCAGCAATCAATTTTTGATGAATGGCAGGGTAGCGAATATCAAGTCCTGTTCCTGAGACCATAATCGTGTTAGAAACGCCTGCTGCGTGATGAGCCAAACCGTCCACTCCTTGTGCCCCACCACTGACAATACATACTCCTGCAAGGGAGAATTTACGTGCTAATTCTTGTGTATAGATTTTGGTGTAATTGATAGGATGGCGGGTTCCTACAATAGATATTTTGGGACGTTCAAGGAGTGTTGGATTGCCTAGAAAATAGAGTGCTTTTGGATAGACTTTCATCTTTTCCAATTCAGGAACATGAAAGTCTATCGTTTGAATCATCATAAATCTTTGAGATAAACCATATCAACACCCTCTAAAAGATCTCTTGAATCTCTAAGAACTTCAAGTGTGTTTTTATGTGGATGCCCAATAGCGATGGCATAACCGTGTTTTTTTGCTTTCATCACCGCTTCTTTAAGCTGTGTACGAATCAAGCTTTTATCCAATGAATTATCGAGAAATACGTCTCTTGAGTAGAGAAACATATCGTATTTTTTTGTAATTTCAGGTGCTTTAGAATTTCCAACGGTACGACTGTCAACAAAAACAAGGCCATGCTCTTTCATAATCTTTACCAAACGATCCATCGCGTTGTAATCTGCGGTAAAAGAACCACCTGTATGGTTGTTATAATAAACAAGATCAGGAAACCACTCTTTAATACGTTTAATTCTTCGCTCAATCACTTCACTCGAATCAACAATATTGAGCGTATCAGGCTCTGGCGAAGAGTAATTTTTTGATTCCATCGGTAAGTGAATCATAGCGAATGGAAACTCATGCGATAAGCGCACTGTTTCTGGATGCCCTTTGGTAGGAGGAAAAAATGAAGGAGTGACTTTATACGGTATCTCTTTCATCATGCGTGTCTGCCAAGGGAAAGAGACATCATCAATAATAATAGCAAGCTTCGGCGTTGTACCCTCAGGATACTTTTTACGAATAACTTCATGAGGCTTATGAGGCTTTCCACTCTCTTTAATGCTACGCTGATAGTCACTGACTTCTGAGAGTTCATGTGTTTTACTCTCCTCTTCATGCACCGAAGGAATCACTGTAGCTGCTTGTGTATCATTGTTTTCAAGAGGTTTTTCAGTGCTTTGATTGTTGTCAGTTGTAACAGAAATATTGGCTTCTACTGTAGCTGTAGGGACAGGTGGTAAAGTCACTTGCCGTGCTTTTTCCTCATCCAACATCTGTTTCATCTTACGCATAAGTTCATCACTTGAAGATGTTTTAGATTGTTGTACAATTTTATACTGCTGGTACGAAGTTGTCATATACAAGTATGCACCAAACGCTATCATGCTTAAGGTTAGAATGAGCATTAAGATCAGGCTATACTTTTTCAGTTGCGCTGATCTTATCTCATGGAACGAAGAGGACTCTTTTGGGGAACGTTTTTCTTTAATCTTTTTTACCATAAATGCAATTACTTTCCAAGAATGACTTCTACTTCTAATAATTCAAGATTTTGATTGGTTTGAGAGGTAATTTTCACATCTTCTACTTTTGTATATTTACGAATCACCGCAATCAAATCATTGCGAAGATCGTCCATATACGGTAACTTACAACTTGCTCTCTCATGTGCAAGCATGATTTTTAAACGATTTTTTGCCACATCAGCGGTGTTTTTATTCCGTCCAAAAATACTTTCAAAGAAACTCATTTGAACATTCCTTTCAAAGTGGCAATAAGTCCTTTCTTAGCTCGAATATCTAAAAATTCAACCTCTTCGCCTAAGATACGACGTGCAATATTGCGGTACGCTTCTGCTGAGAGCGATTTTTCTTTGTTAACAATCGGTGAGCCTGTATTGGTCGATGTAATAATATCTTCATCATCAGGAACAATGCCAATGAGTGGAAGCGCTAAAATACTCAATACATCTTCAACGCTGAGCATATTACCAGCATCAACCATCTCTGGCTTAATACGGTTAATAATAATGTGCTTTTCAACCTCTTCACCATTTTTCGCTTTTTCACTCTTTGCATCAATAATACCGATAACACGGTCTGCATCGCGAACAGAGCTCACATCAGGTGTAGAGACGATGAGCGCACGGTCTGCTAGGAAAATTGAGTGTTCAAAACCACTTTCAATGCCAGCAGGAGAATCAAGCAATACAATGTCAAAACTCTCTTTGAGGTTTTCAATCAACGCTTTAACTTTATCTTTATTCAAAATATCTTTATCTTTGGTCTGGCTTGCAGGTAGGAAGTAAAGTGTCTTAGATTTTTTATCGTTAATCAGGGCTTGTGCAAGGTTACAACGACCTTCCATCACATCCACAACATCATAGACGATGCGATTTTCAAGTCCTAAGATCATGTCGAGATTTCTAAGACCTATATCAAAGTCAATCGCAACAACTTTTTTACCTAAATTTGCAAGTCCTACAGCAAGGTTTGCTGTGGTTGTTGATTTGCCAACACCACCCTTGCCAGACGTTACGGTGATAACAATGCCCATGTAACCTCTTTAAATTGTTATATCAAATGTATAAAAATAATGGTAAGAGAGCCAAGCTCTCTTACCATCCAGTGTACACCCGCTGTTACGGGAAATAATCGTGTGATTAGTTTTTGTCTTTGTTGATGATTTTTTTAGAAGTGATCCAAGGCATCATAGCTCTGAGTTTCTCACCTGTTTTGTTAAGAAGACTTCTCTCAGTTTTTGCACGCTCTGCGTTCATACGAGTGTATCCTGCTTTTCTCTCAAGGATAAAATCTTTTGCAAAACGACCATCTTGAATCTCAGCTAAAATCTCTTTCATCGCAGCTTTTGATTCTGCATTGATAACTCTTTTACCACTTACATAGTCACCATACTCTGCTGTGTTAGAGATAGAGTAACGCATATCAGCGATGCCGCCTTGGTACATCAAATCAACGATAAGTTTAAGCTCATGTAAACACTCAAAGTATGCCATCTCAGGCTCATAACCCGCTTCAACCAATGTTTGAAAACCCGCTTCAATAAGGGCAGTTGCACCACCACACAGAACCGCTTGCTCACCAAAAAGATCCGTCTCTGTCTCATCTTTGAATGTTGTTTCAATGATACCAGTTCTACCACCACCGATTGCAGAAGCATAGCTAAGCGCCAATGCTTTTGCTTTACCTGTTGCGTCTTGATCGATTGCGATAAGATCTGGAATACCACCACCGTTTACGAACTCACTTCTTACAGTATGTCCTGGTGCTTTTGGAGCGATCATAATACAATCTACACCTTTTGGAGTAACAATTTGACCATAATGAATGTTAAAACCATGACCGAAAGCGATTGCTTTACCAGCTGCCAAGTTTGGTTTAATCTCTTCAGCAAAGACATCTGCTTGCATCTCATCTGGTAACAAAATCATGATGACATCAGCATATTTGGTTGCTTCAGCAACTGTCATAACTTTAAAACCTTTTGCTTCTGCTTTCGCCCATGAACTACCATCTTTTCTAAGACCTACAACGACTTCTACACCGCTATCGCGAAGATTTTCTGCATGTGCGTGTCCTTGAGAACCAAAACCAATCATCGCTACTTTTTTAGAGCGAATAATGCTTAAATCACAATCTTTGTCATAAAAGACGGTTATTGCCATTTGTCAATCCTTACGTGTAATATTAAATGTCGGTATTTTACAAAATAGTTACTTAAAAACTTTACATATGAATGGGCAAAGCAAACTATAAACCAACACGAGATAGAATTTGGTCATAAACAAAATCACTAGGAATCAGTTATGGACGAAAATATTTTAAAAAAAATCAAAGCGCTTCCGCCCCTTGATGATACGGTACTCAAAATACAACGTATTTGCGTCGATAAAAACAGCTCACTAGCTGATCTTGTCAAAGTGGTTGAGAGTGACCCTATGCTCACTGCCAATATTTTAAAATCTTCCAATTCCCCACTCTATGGATTTAGTAGAGAAATTAAAAATATCGCACATGCCGTCTCGTTATTTGGTATGGCAACGGTACGTGGTTTTGCTCTTTCAAGCGCCATTAAACAAAATATTAAAATTGATCTCACACCTTACCATCTCTCCAATACAACGTTTTTAGAGATCAGCACACTTCAAAGTACCTTTATGTTCAAATGGTATTCAAAAGTGAACAAAGCAATGCTTGATGTGCTCCAACCTGCTGCATTTATGATGGAAGTTGGCAAAATTATCATTGCGCATGAACTCATTGAGCAAAAGAAAACAGAAGCGTTTCAAACGGCTCTTTCGCACATTAAAACACCTCATGAACTTTCACACCTCGAAAAAGAGTATGTGGGTTTCTCCAACGAAGAAATTACTGCCAAAATTTTTGAACAATGGAATTTAGAAGCTGAATTGGTTGAATCTATCAAATTTTCAAATGATCCTTTTGAAGCACAAGAACATATTAGAGCTTTTTCTGCAGCGCTTAATGTCGTTAAAAATAGTATCAATATTTTTGGACAACTTGATGATGCGTCGATTGCTCGCTCTTTGAAACTTTTGGATGAGTACGACTTAAGCCATGAGCCATTTTTACAAACAATTGAGCAATTTAGACAGTGAAGAATTTCCTTTTAAGCCTTAAAGAAGGAGTGGCACAAGAAAATGTGCCCGCTCCTTTTCTTCCCCATTTTAAAGCCCTTATCCAACTTAGAGTCGTTCTTCCTAAAAAAGATCTTTATGTACTTGATCCTTCATATATCGTTGGTAAGATGGATGTTGCATTTAGTGGTACAGGATATTTAAGCTCACTCGAACCTACGCGCGCAAAAGACATTATCGTCGAAGCTAAAGACCTACATGGGGCGATGCGTGGTGATTTAGTTGTAGCCAAAAGAGTGGGGAACAAACGAGGCGGACGTGCTAAAGCTGTCGTTGTTTATATTGCGCAGCGTGCTTTTGCAAAAAGCATTGTCTATACCAAGATGAGCAAAGGCAAAGTGGTTGGGTGTAATGTTAAAAATGAATCCCTATTTGACATCACCGCCAGCCAAAAATCACTCAAACAGCTTCCCTTAGGAAGTGTTTTAAAAATCGATAATGTGTCCAATGTCATTGAAGAAGTTTTAGGTGTTATCAGCGATCCTTTGGTGGATGAAAAAATATCTTTGAGCTTGTTTGATAAAAAAGAGTTTTTCAGCAAAGAAGCTGAGAGCGAAGCAAAAAGCCATGGCGATTTTGTCGATAAATCGTACTACCCACATCGCGTGGATTTAACCCATCTTCCTTTTTGTACGATTGACCCTGTCGATGCTAAAGATTTCGATGATGCCATCTATTTTGATGTCCAAAATCACACACTCTATGTGGCTATTGCTGATGTCAGCGAATACGTTTACGCCATGGGTCCTATCGATAAAGAAGCCGTTGAACGAGGCTTTTCGATCTATTTTCCACATAAATCCATTCCCATGCTTCCACGTTCCCTTAGCGAAAATATCTGCTCCTTAAAACCAAATGTAGATAGACTTGCTTATACGTTTAAAATTACACTTGATCCTCTAACTTGTACTCCTCTTAAAGAAGAGCTCTTTGAGAGTGTCATTCATTCCTCAAAACGTTATACCTATGAAAAAATTGACCTCTTTTTAGCAGGCAAAACAGACGATGCAGATCTTGATGATAAAACCATTTTAGAATACCTCTTACCCCTGCATTCACTGACACAAAAACTACGGGATATACGGCTTGAAAACGCTTTTTCATTCCGCTCAGCAGAAGTGCGTATGCGAGTCGATGAAAACCAAAATCTTATCTCAACGACAATAGAAGAGGAAACGCCTTCTCATGGGCTTATTGAAGATTGTATGCTTTTAGCCAATAAAGCAGCAGCTAAAAAACTAGGCTTTGGTATCTTTAGAACCCATGAAAGCCCTTCATATGAGCGTATGGAAGCACTTTTAAATGACTTAGCGCTCATTGGAATTAATGCCAAATTAAGTGCCGATCTTCCTAAAATGATTCAAGGAATTCAAGCTAAAGCTGATGTTTTAGGACTTCGTGAAGAAGTTGATAAACTCATTATTAAAAGTCAAAAGAAAGCCATTTATGAACCTGAAAACAAAGGTCACTTTGGACTCGGATTTGACATCTATACGCACTTTACCTCACCTATTAGGCGATATAGTGATCTAACTTTGCACCGTCTTTTAAAAGCAAAAATGGCGAATGATGAGAAAAAACTCACCTTTTTACTCAAAGACATAGGTCCACTTTGTGAAAAAATAAGCAATCTAGAGCGAGAGAGTGATAAGGTTGCTTGGGATTATATGGATCGTAAATTTGCTCGCTTCATGGCAGAACATGTTGGTGACAATTTTAAAGCCATTGTTGTTGAAACAGAACAAAATCCGATTGCAAAACTCGATGATGAACTCAAGGGTGCCCGTATCTTCTTACTCGACAATGATGTTCACTTATTACAACGTGTTGAAATTAAAATTGTCGAAAGCAACATTGCTACCGCTCGTATTTATGCTAGAGTGACCAGGAGTTTTGATGTATAAAAGAGAATTTGAAGGTGTTTTAAAATCAGGTAAAGCACCAAAATCAACACTTTTATACGGTGCATGTGCCTATCAAAACAATGTTCTCACTCAACAGCTCTTAACACTTTTACAGGTGGGAAGTGAAGAAAAAGTAATGATGTATTTTGATGAGTACAATTTTACTTCTGCCAAAAACTTTCTCTCTCAATCGTCTTTATTTGGCGATCGAAATGTTTTAATCGTTAAAACAGACAAAACCATTTCAACAAAAGAGCTTGAAATTCTTGTTGGATTGTGTGCTAAAAACGACTCAAGTTACTTTATTTATCAATATTTTGGCGAGGATAAAAAAGCAACGCCTTTTACAAAACTCTTTGATAAACAAAATGACGGTGCTTTTGTACGTCTTTTTAAAGCAGATTTTAATGAAGCACTACAGCTTTTGCAAAATCATGCAAATGCGATTGGACTTTCCATTGACCGTTATGCCTTGCAGCATCTTTATATGATCCATACCGAAGATCTTTCATTGTGCGTCAACGAATGTGAAAAACTTTTAGTTTTAGGCAAAGAGATTGGTGTTAATGACATTAATACGTTAGTATATGGTCTAGGTTCTGTTTCAATGGATCATTTCATCACCAAACTTCTTGAAAAAAAAGATATTAAAGAGGAGTTTGAACGCCTCATTGATGGGGATGGGGTTGAAGAGATTCGTATTATCAATGCCATCCAAGCACATGTCTCGCAACTCTTTTTGTTTCATTCTTACATTAAATTACATGGCTCATTTGATGCAAAAGCAATTTTAGGTTATCCACTGCCTCCACAGCTTGCTGCACAACGCTCACAACAGTCAATTAAAATCGATCTTGCAACCTATCATAAACTTTCAAACCTTCTTATTGATGCAGAATATCGCCTTAAAAAGGCAGGTAATGTTGAAAAAACAAGCTATCTGCTCTCTAGTCTTATCAAACTCCAAAGCTCTTTATAACCCTTAAAATAAGAATTTGATAAGGTGAATTACAGTATAATCCACGCCTATTCTAAAAAATCCTTACTCAAATACTGATCTATTTGGGTGAAATCCAGAAGGAGAAACGATGCGACATTATGAGTTGCTTGTTGTAGTAAAGCCTACATTAACGGTAGAAGAGCTACAAGCAAAACTAAACTATCTAAAAGAAATTTTAGAGAAAAACGGTGCAGTTATTTCTGCAACACTTGAGATGGGTACACGTAAACTTGCGTATCAAATCGATAAATTTGAGCGTGGAACATACGTAGTATTTTACTTTACTGCTCCTACAGCTGCTATTGCTGAGGTTGAAAGACTTATCAGAATTACTGAAGAGTTTATCCGCTTTATGACTGTTAAATTTGAAAATCAAAAAGAACTTAGATTCTGGAACAAACAAGTTGAGAAAATCACTAAAAAAGGTGATGCACCAGCAGCTGTTGAATCTAAAGAGATCGTAGAAGACACTGTTACAACTGAAGCTTAATTAAGGAGCCATGATGTTCAATAGAGTAATTATGCTTGGTAACCTGACACGTGATTGCGAACTTCGTTATCTACCAAATGGTGGCGCAGTTTGTACCACGGGACTTGCGACCAATCGTCGCTTCAAAAAGCAAGATGGTAGCCAAGGTGAAGAAGTATGCTTTATCGACATCACCTTTTTTGGACGTACCGCAGAGATCGCTAATCAATACCTAAGCCGTGGCAAAAAAGTATTGGTTGAAGGTCGTTTAAAACTTGATCAATGGACAGATCAACAAGGTGTAAAGCGCTCAAAGCACTCTATCACTGTTGAAACACTCCAGATGATGGACACTCGCGGTGGACAAGAAGGCGGTGGTGCAGATATGGGTGGAAGTTATGGTGAACCTGTGATGGGCACACCGAATGTTGGCTATAATGCTGCCAACCAACAAAAACCAGCTGCATATCCAAGACAATCTACTCCTGAATATAGTGGTCATGAGATTCCGGACATCGATATTAACGATGACGAAATTCCGTTTTAGCGATTTTTACATAGCTATGTAAAAATATCTGCCTTGAAAAAGGCAAGCTTTAGTGACGATTAGGCTTTGCCTAAGAGTCGTTATAAAAATAAGTAAAGGATAAAAAATGGCAGAGAAAAGAAAATTTGCACGCAAATACTGCAAATACTGTGAAGCAAAAGTAGAATACGTTGACTATAAAGATGCAAAAATTTTGAGACATTCTCTTTCTGAGAGATACAAAATTATGCCTCGTCGTTTAACTGGTAACTGCAAAAGACATCAAGAGATGGTAGAACTAGCGATCAAACGCGCACGTGCTACAGCGGTTATCCCATACATCATCGACACTCAAAAAGTTGTTGCTGTTCCTTTCGAGCAATTACAACAATAGCCTTTATTAAGCTAGATGGTTACCCATCTAGCTTTCTTCTTTTTTATTTAATTAACGCAAATTCCAACACTTCTTCCACACGCGAAACAGGGATGATTTTCATCTTCTCTTTGACTTCATCAGGAATTTCATCTAAATCTTTTTCATAGTTTTTCTTAGGAATCAATGCCGTTTTGATTTTTGCTTTGTACGCTGCTATAAGTTTTTCTTTAAGCCCACCGATTGGTAAAACTTTACCTGTTAACGTAAGCTCTCCCGTCATCGCAACATCGCTTTTCACTTTTTTATCACATAGTATCGAAGCAATCGCGGTTGCCATCGTAATACCTGCACTTGGACCGTCTTTGGGCGTTGCACCCTCTGGCACGTGAATATGAAGGTCATAACGTCTGTAAACATCGCTTGGTTCAACTGCTTTTGCACACTCTTCTTTATCAAGTCCCGATGTTGGAATGATAGAGAGTGGTACATCGATTTTTTTGTTATCAATTAAGACTTTGACAACACTCAGTGCAATTTTAGCCGACTCTTTCATTACATCACCAAGTGAACCTGTGATCTGAATGCCACCTTTACCCTGAATACGAATCGCTTCAACTTTCAGCACATCGCCACCCACACTTGTCCATGCTAAACCATTAACGATGCCTACACTATTTTCTTTATCCACTTCATCAATCTCAAAAACAGTTTTAGGCAAGTAATCTTTTAGATTTGTATGCGTAATCGTTACTTTATCAATCGAAGGATCCATTAAAAGCTGTTTTGCCACTTTTCGTAAAATATCTGCAATTCTTCTACGTAAATTTCGCACTCCTGATTCTCGTGTATAGTTAGCAATCACCAACTGCAATGTTGGCTTAGAGATATTCACTTCACTATTTTTCAAACCATGCTTTTTAAGCTCTTGAGGAATCAAATATTTTTTAGCGATTTCATACTTCTCTTGTGGAGTATAAGAGTTCACAAAGATAAACTCCATACGATCACGAAGAGGCGCTGGAATAGAACCGACCTCATTTGCGGTGGCGATGAAAATCACTTTGCTCAGGTCAATATTGAAGTTAAGGTAATAATCTCTAAACTTGTTGTTTTGCTCAGGATCTAGCACTTCTAATAAAACTGCTGTAGGATCACCCCTAAAGCTTCGTGCCACTTTATCGATTTCATCTAAAACAACAACAGGATTCATCTCCCCTGCTTCAATGATACCTTGAACAATACGCCCTGGCATCGCCCCAATATAGGTGCGTCTATGACCTCTTAGTTCATTAACATCTTCCAAACCACCCAATGCAATACGTACAAGTTTACGCTTCAAGGCCTTTGCAATCGAGTTTGCCAAAGATGTTTTACCCACACCTGGAGGGCCCGAAAAACAAAGAATTGCACCATTGGCTGATTTGTCAGCGATACCACGTTTTGAGAGTAATTCACGTACCGCAAAAAACTCTTCGATACGCTCTTTTGGTTTTTCAAGTGAGTAATGGTCTTTATCGAGCTGTGATTTGACCTCTAAAACATCAAGGTCTTTTTTAGCCGCTTTGCCAAAAGGAATTTCTATCACCCAGTCAAGATAACTCTGAATCAAGTTAGCATCAGCCGAATCTGGGTGCATGCGAGAAAGCTTGTCGATCTGCTTTTTGATCTCTTTGTACGCATCTTCTTCCATATACTCTTTTTTAGCTTCTAACTTTTTGCGGTACTCTTCTATCTCTTCTTCTCGTTGATTGTCTGTTCCAAGCTCTTTTTGAATCTGTTTGAGTTGTTCTTTAAGAAAGTACTCTTTATTCACTTTTTCAATCTGTGAATGTACTTTTGTTTTAATCTCTTTTTTAAGCCTGCTTGATTCAATCTCTTCAATCACATAATCAATAAGCTGTAAAAGTCTTGCCTCATCATCACTTTCAATAAACAATTTATAGGCTTGCTCTTTTTTGAGCTTCATACTACTTGCAACTAAATCTGTAATGCGATGAATATCGCTGTTATCTTCTATCGTTTTAATCAAATCTGGCGGAAACTGCCCCCCAAGAGATGCAAGTTGGGCAATTTTTTCACGTAAAACTGCTAAGGTTGCTTCTACTTTCATCGGCTCAGAGTGATGCGTTGGAATAAGATCAATCGTTGCGCGAAGCGGTGTGGTAGAGAGTTCTTTTAAAATTTTTCCCTTTTGCATTCCTTGAAAAAGGATTTTTACTCTACCATCAGGAAGATCGACTTTACGCATAATAGAGCCAATAACACCTGCTGGATAAATCGCATTAAAATCACGCCCTTGTTCGCTTCCAACTTTGGCTGTACATACCATAACCAAAGAGTTGTGATCAAGTGCGTCATTAGCAGCGCGAATGTTTTCTTCATCTGTTAAAAAAAGAGGGGAAATCATAAAAGGGTATAAAAATAAATTGTCTTCTACGACAATAGGTATGTCCGCAGGAAACGCGGTATAGTCACTGAGTTTCATCGCTCAATCTCCATTTTTTGTTTATCTTTTTTGTATTTTACAGGTAAGGGCATAAGAGCTAAGCTCTTATGCGATAATTAGATTGTATAGTAAAGAAGTAAATAAAAAGTTATAGTGCTTACTGTTTTTCAAACCAAGAACGATACCAAGGTATCTTTGGTTCGACGATTTTTGCTTCTCCTAGTGAAGATTTTTTGAGTTTTTCTTCATAGATTTTAGCTGCTTCTGGCTTATCCACACGAGAGTATAAGTCTTTGATATTTTCATCTAAGAAGTACTCACCCATCTCTAAACGTACTAAAATAGTCTCTGCTAAAGGACGGAATTTAGAGTTAGGATAACGTGCTAAAAAGTCTTTTGTCTGAGCTATAGTATCAATAAGAAGTTGTTGGTTTCTGTTTGGATTTGGAAATGCTTCGTAATTTGCTTTGATTTTCATATAACGAACATGGTCTGCATTGGCTTTGCTTCCATAGCGTTTAAGGTATTCATCAAGGTAAAAGTTGGCGAGGACATACTCTTCATCTTGCATATGGGCATTAGCAAGCATCATCATCGCATCGGGTAAAAGTGGTGATTCGATATGCTCACTGGCTAATGAAGTGTAAAACGAGTCTGCTTTTTCTAAATCTTGACTTTTAATCTCTTTGGCGATTTGCTCATACCAATAGGTTGCAGGCATATTGAACACCTCTTTCTCTTTAGAGGCACAACCACTCATAAAAGCCACTAATGACGCCACAATAAGAACATTTGCTATCTTCATTCACTCTATCCTTTGTGTTAAAAAAGTCTATTGTATCTTCTTTTTTGTTATCTTAAAATAAAAGAT
>CAYXNJ010000011.1:0-62295 GCA_964466465.1 uncultured Sulfurospirillum sp. | reverse complement strand
AGAGCTAGATGCCAAGGTATTCGCGTCCACGAGGCACAAAGAGGTAACACTACCTGTATGCCCCTTCAGCCGTGCGATTATTTTTTGTCGGTATCTATCGAGCAATACAATATGCGAACCAGAAGTAATCGCAAATATCCGCTCATCATACATCACCATTAGGTTCGGTACATTGACTCTCTCTTGTCGCATAAAATGTAATGTTTGCTTATCATACGCATAATGCCCAACATCGGCATAACGCGCATGTATCGTGCCATCTAATCCTCGAATGTTCTTTCCATCAAAGGAGAGTTTATCCCAAGGAATCGACTCAGACAATGCCACTGGTTGGATTTTTTTTCGATACAATGGATTTTTTTTATTTACAATAAGTTCTATGATATGTTCTAATTCACGTTTGGCATTCATCATTTCACCTCTTTGACTAAGCGATTTAAAATATCGCTATTTTGAATAATGTCATCAAAATCTTTTTCCGATACATACGGGGCTATCACCTCCAACCACTCAGCCGTTATCTTTGATGTATTGTTTATCTGTGAAACCAAGCGTTCACCCACATTAGGACTCAATACCTGCCCAAGAAGTTGCTCTTTTTGGATAGCTCCTTTGACTGTCGCTAATGAGTTAAAACTCAACACATCGCTAAGAAAGCGTTCTTCATCACGTAATTGAGCATAACGAAACTCTTTACGAGCATTTTCTATATCTTTATTAGAGGATGGCTCAATCATAAATGTAAAGTAACGCTCAATCGTATCATCTGGTTTTGGAAAAGGGAAAAGCTTATCGAGGTCAAAATTAATTCGTGCGCACTTTAATTCATCAATACAATCAAGAATTTTTTTGTGAACCTCTTTTGTTAGATTTCCCTCTATTTTTTCTTCTATTGCTGATCGAATAGCAGAGGTATCGTGGATATTGGCATGTGCATCTTTCCATTCTTGTAAAACACCAAAGAGTGCTGGCTCTTTTTTTGACAAACGATACAATTTAGGAATAAATAGCTCAAGCAAACAAAGCCTTGCAAGAGTCGCGTCATCTAAATTGAGGTCCTTTCCTAACTCTTTTTTTGTTTCAAATAATTTCATGGAACGGATAATTTTTCGAGGTATAGGTGGAAGAATACTCGCAAAAAATCTTAATAATTCTTCATCAATGCTCTCTGCCTTTGCTTCCTCTGGTTCTTTCAGATTTGGTGTGGAGCGAAGAGGTTCTTTTATAAAAACATGTTTGTACTCTTGCCTTAAAAGCACTTCAATATCTATGGTTTTAATCAACGGAATTTTAAAAGGTAGTTGTATCATCTTTTCAAGATATTCATTGCCAGTAATAGGCATATTCGTTTTTGAGTCGTCTTTGATATACTCTTTGTAATGATGCTCCACACCTCGTTCTATCACTTCATCATCTAATGCAAGAACAAATGCGCAACCTTGAATATCTAAAAAAAGTTTAATTGCTTCTAGCATTTTAATGCTATTTTCGGGTAAACATCGATCTAAATCATCGACTAAAAATAAAAATCGTACTCCTTGATCAGTTAGATGCTTAAAGTGTTCTGTTATATCATAGTAAATTGACTCATAATCCAACCCATTTTTAGGGTTATCCCTTTCATACTCTTTTTCCAATCGCTCAATGAAATCTTTTCCACTCAATTCAAGACCAAGAAATTTTCCTTTAAAACCCGCTGCTAAGGCGATGATAATATTACCAAGAGTTTTTGAAATATCTTTAAAAGCACTAGGTTCTTCCATTTTTTGTTGTCTTTCTTTAATCTCATAAAATGCTGTTTTTAAAAGAGGAATGATCAAATGTTCTTCTTTTTCATAACGCCATGCATTAAAAAAAACAGGTACGATGAGCTTATTCTCTTGCTTTTCAATTTCTTCTTGAATAAGTTGGAGTAGCTTTGTCTTACCACTTCCCCACTCACCAAAAAGACCAATCGTTAAAGAAGTGCTTTCATGATTTAGATTATTTAAAAGCTGGGAAGCAAGTGCTTTAGCATACTTATCATAATTAAAATATACTTTTTCCATTTTTACTCCAAGACATTTCACATTTTATTACTCTACCATTTTAAAATAGTATTTGTCAAAATAATATTGTATGTTGTATAGGATTAAAACTGAAATTTGCTACTAAAGAATAAAAAGGGAAAAGACTTGAAAAATCAAAAAGAAGAAACCCCGCCCCAAAAGAGGCGGAGGAGAGAATTAGAATTTGTAGTTCGCTCTAAATCTCATATCGCTTGTATTTTTAGTAGATGCTGTTTCAACTTTACCATCTTCATACTCTAAAGAGAGTGTTAAACCTTTGATGGTTGGAAGGTCGTAAGAAATTTGTCCTTCTAAGAATGTCGATTTTGTATCAGCAGCAACACCATTTAGTACAACGGTTGTAACTTTATCTTGTTCGATTTTGACATATTGTCCTAAAACTTTAAGACCTGCAACGCCTACTTTTGCAAAGTCATAACCCACTTCAACTTTGTACGCATCTGTACCAGCACCTGAAGTTGCTTCAGCACCTTTGATAAGTGGAGCAGTATAAGTTGTAGGACCATTTCCTGCACCTAAGAGAACAGATTGGTCATTTGATACTGTACTATACGCAAAAGCTGCATTAAAGCCTGCTAGCTCTTTAAAGCCAACACGTCCTTGGTACATATCGCCTTCTGCATGGAAACTATCAAATGTAGGATTAGATGTTCTAGACCCTCGGTAAGTTGCATCAAGAAGCAATTTCATGCTGCTTAAAGGCACAACATAGTTACCCTCAGCATAGAAAACATTGGCATCACCACCATTGGTACCTTCAACATCATTAACAAAGAGGTATTGACCTGTTAAGGTTAAGTTTGTGATAGACTTATTGATCGCAGCGGCAGTATAAGCGCCATCAAATCCAAAAACGTTTGAAGCACCTGCTGGTGATCCTGCTGAACCTCTGGATGTACCCGCTCCGTAAAATACCGCTTCTTTTTTAAAGCTTGGCATCTGCGAATCCGCACCCGCTACACTTCTGTCATAATCAGATGTTCTACCTTGCATTTTGTCAGAATACCCTGCAACCAAGGTTGTATCTGGAAGATCAGTGTTGATAAGAACTGCTGCTTGGAACGCTTCTTTAATCATACGTGAACCAGAGCTTGCAACCAGTGGGCTTGTGATAAATTGACGACCTACTTTTGCTGTTGTTTTACCGATGGTATAAACAACATACGCTTCTGAAAGTACTGCACCTGAACCGTACATGTCTGTACCATAAAGATTTTTTGCATCACTGTCAGCAAATGGAGCATAGTTTCCTTGGAATGTCGCACCAAAACTCAAACCATATAACGAATCAGTCACATAACTTAACATAACACCTGTAGAGAAAAGGTCGGCATTACCTTTAGCAAGCGTATTTGTATTTTGATCACCCGTGTCTCTATCAAAATACCAGGCTTTTAATTCACCTGTTACTTTTCCATTTTTAAAGGCATCAGCAAGTGTATCTGCTGCAAATGAGCTAGACGCGAGTCCAGCAACAACCATAGCCACCAAGCTAAGTTTAGCTAACTTCATAAATCCTCCTTATAAAAGTTTGAAACTGCTTACATAATCTCATTGCATTAAACAAAGTTATGTAAAAAATCTGTCAAATCTTACACAAAGTGCGTAGCATGAAAATAGCAATAAAATTTAATTTTTTTTAAAGTAATTTAAAAGAGGACTGACTCTGCCCTAAACAAGGCAGAGTAGAAGAAAAATAGGGAGAAGGTAAAAAACTTAGAGCTCAACTAACATTACTATGCCTTTTTGAGTAAAAACTCTCGTCCGACTTTCACCCTTGGTACGCCACCGTAAGCGATGATGTCCGCCGTAGCATTGGTTTCACTCCAACGATCTGGCAAGAATGAGCCTGTACCGATGATGTCAATGGGGGCTTTTGCCCATGCCATTGAGCGGCATTTTTGCGGTGTGAAGCCTGAAGAGGCGATGATGCGTACATTGGAAAAACCTGCATTATCGAGATTTTCCCTCATACTCCAGATGGCAGCAGCTGAAACACCTGTGCCTATAAGGTCGTGGAGTTCTGCTTCAGTGCGATAATCACGCACCGCATCAGGTGCATGGCGACCTAAAACATCATAGCTTTTTTGCGTATCAAGTCCTTCCAAAAAGCGTCCACCGTGTGTGTCGAGGCGCACGGCTATCTTTCCCGCATACGCCAAATCAGCAAAGGCGCTACATATCTCTAATGTATCGGTGATTTCACGACCGAAATAGTCTGCTAAGATGGGAATGTTCTCCTCTGGAAAACACTCATGGAACATTTGCGCCGCTTTTAGTGTTGAGCCTGCATAACCTATGAGTGCATGAGGCACGGTTCCAAGCCCTTTTTCACGACCAAAAAAATGTGCCGTTGCATCGGTTGCATTGCCGATAAATCCTACCGCTCCTAGTTTACGTTTGGCGGCGTTTGAACCAACCGATGCGCCATATGCCATCATCTCAGCCATTTCAGTTCCTGCACAATGGCGCGCGTCCATCGCTAAAAAAGAAACTTCGGGGAGAATCTGACACATCTCATAAGCGTTGTAAGCGGCGACGCATGCAGAGCCTAACTTCTGTAAGATGAGCGTTTCGAGTTCTGAAAGAAACGCAAACGAGCCACTAAGATAAAACAAAGGCTCACCCGCCCCTACCCATTCGCCCTCTTCGTGCATTACTTCAATGTGAATGTTTTGATTATAATGTGCTGCTTCGTTTTGAACCCACTCCGTAGCCAAGCGTATGGCAGAAAGTACAGGGCGACGTAAAAAGAAAGCATACGTGACTTCTGTATCGCCAAAATGTTCGATGATGGTTTTGGTGTTGGAAAAGTATTTATCACTCCATGCGCTTACATTAATAGTCTCAGACGGGTTACGTTGTTGCATGTCATTCCTTATCATTTTTCATCATCACTTTATAGTCTTCTTTTGCTATACAATTGCTTAGAGAAAAAGAGTCAGTCCTTACCTACTCTACATAATTTACATAAATCTATAAAAAAATGACTAATATTTAAAACTTATATTCAAGCTATTTTCATGCTACGAATTTATTGTAATATTTTTGCACAAAACCTAAAAGTTAAGGAGTAATTATGGCTGTTAAAATTACAGATATCTGTATCTCATGTGGAGCCTGTATCGATGAATGTCCTGTAGGAGCTATTGTAGATGATAGCGACAACCCAACAGGTGAAGATGCGTATTATGTGTATGCTGACAAATGTGTTGAGTGTGTAGGTCATCATTCATCACCAGCATGTAGAGAAGCCTGCCCAACAGAAGGCTGTATCGTTAATGCGTAAAGTATAAGGCAGTATTTACTGCCTTACTTCACGACCTTGCTATAACGGTACGTTGGATTTGGTCGTCCTGGTTGTAAGCATTTGGACGTTTCAATGTTTTGAGTAACTTCACTTCCGCACACTTCTGAAAGTATTTCAGAAACGATACATTCTAAATTTTCTGGCGTTGTTTCAACACGTGCATTAAGGGTCATTTTGGCATGATTTCCACTTCCTGCACTGCCTCTCATCTCTAAAGATTCACATGTACTCGTCACATTTCCTACCACACTTGCTTTATCCGTCTCAAGAAGTAGCTTAACATGCCCCACCGCTAAGTTTAAACCATCAAATCGCTTAGACAATTTTGTCAGTATCTCTTTGGCTAAAGCATCCCAATCCACCAACGCGCCTTGTAAGGTCATTGTTGTATTGAGCCATCCAAGAACGGCTTCCCCTTTTGCATAAACGTCATAATCCACTTCGGTTATGCGCCCTCCTGCATCAGCACGACTGGTAACTTCTCTAAGCCATTCTTCCAAGTCTTCGCCATTTTTGGCACTTAAGGCAAAAATTTTAGCAAACGCCCATCTTTTTCCTGCACGACTTTTGAGGCTTTCAAGTGCCTCTGCTGAGAGCAAATCGGTTTTATTGATTACTATCATATCCGCTTCATCCAGTTGCTTTTGAAGGATGTATGCCGCACTCTCATGTAAACCCGATGTTTTTCCATCCAGTATTGCCTCTAAACGCTTTGGATCGACAAGAACGCTTAAAGGAGAGAGCACCAAAGTATCGTGAAACTTCTCTTTTAGTGGCTGCATAATCGTTGCCGAAAGATCTGTACAACTCCCAACAGGCTCAGCAATAATCACATCGATATTGTTAGTTGCTTGAAGATTTAAAATAGCCTCCATAAAGCCGTTAAAATTACAACAAAAACAACTTCCGCTCACCTCAGCAACATGCGTGTTGATGCGCTCTAAAACTGCGGTATCAACCAATCCAGAAGCTTGGTCATTGGTGATAAGTCCGACACGTTTTCCTTGCGCAAAAAGTTTTTGTGCCGATGCCCCAAGTAGTGTTGTTTTGCCAGCACCTAAAAATCCACCCACTAAAATAATACGTGTTTTCATCCTAATCCTTTTTATTGGCAGTCGCATTTTTCAGATTGGTGATTCATCAAAGGCTCAATCCAATGCGTAAATAAACCACCTGCTAACATTCCACCAACGAAAGGAGCCGCCACATAGACCCATACAAAACCTCCTGTTGCATCGGGAAAAGAGGCATCGCCCCAGCCAAAAATCCACGCGACCATACGCGGACTAAAATCCCTTGCAGGATTGAGTCCCGCTTGTGTTAAAGGCGCGATAAGGCAGATGATAGACGTCACAGTTAAGCCTATAAACAAGGGGGCTATATTGTCGTTTGGGCGTCCCAAATTACAACTTTCGGTTAGAAAAAAGACGATTAGTACCAGTAAAAATGTTCCAAAGCCTTCTGCTAACATCGCCAGTGGCATGGAGACTACACCCGTACTGCTCGGCAGTTGATAATACTCGCCAAACATCTTAGCCACCGCCATAGACTCAGGCGTTCCTCGAACGATTTGATGCAGCGTTTCATACGCCACGATGGAGGGATGAAACAGTGCGTACACCATCAAACCTGCACCAAAAGCACCAAGAAATTGTCCCAAAAGATAGGCAGGCATTTTTTTGAGTGTCATTCGTTTGCTGATGACCATAGCAAGTGTCACAGCAGGATTGAGATGCGCACACGACAAATACCGTGCAGCATAAATGGCAAGACTCACACCGATTCCCCAAATAATCGCTATTTGAAACAAGCCTTGATGGGCATTAAACAAAACCGATACCGCCACAGACCCGCACCCAAACATCACCATAATAAACGTTCCCAAGAATTCACCCATTAACGCACGTTTATAGTTCATCACTACCTCTTTTTATACTCAAATCATACTGCGCATTTATAGCACCTGTATAGCACTCAAAATATGGGGCATGCTTTGCCGTAACAATGCTGGTTAAATTTCTTCTGGTCGCATTTAACTTCCATCTGGGCTATAAGTTTGACAGGTAAAAATGTCTCAGAGAGCGTTGAAGCGATGTTGAGCGCTGTCCAGACCTCGCGGTTACAACAACGTGCTGCTTCGTACTCAGCGATTTTACCAAGAACAGCGTGTGTGACTTTTTGCGCTTGGCTTCTTGCTTTTTTAGCGACAGGAGAGGACTCCAAAACAATGGCAAAACCGATGCCAACTCCTGAAGCCGCACCACAAATTCCCAAAAATCCACACGCCCCACCCATAATGCTAGAACCCCTTGAAAGTGCTGTTTTAAGCGCAGTTTCGCTCACTTTCCCACCACTGTTTTTATAGGCGGTTACGATAATGGCAGGCACCATCGCATGATGCTCTGGTCCATGTTTGGGGATGCTTGGGTGTTCTCGTATCTGTCTAAAGAGTTTCAGCATATCGCGCTCTTTGGAGGTTTTACAGATGTGCTCAATCACCTCTAACGCCTCTTTGGCATGACAGGCATCACACACATAGTGCCCCTCTTTGCACGTCACGCTCTGATGTGAAACACTTCCGCAGTAATAACACGTGGCTTCTTCGTGGATAGCTTTGTACACCAGCTCCGATGCACAGACCATACAGTTATGCGTTTGTTTAGGGGCCATGCTAAAAGAGAGATGTGCCATTGGTTTTGGAGTCAATAGCAGACTTGGTTTTGCCTCAGGTGGTGTCGCGCAACAACAGCTTTGCCCTTCTTGATTGCTGACATTGCCCTGTTCATCGAGAATGAACAGCTCGCTCTCTAACCGTTTGGCTAAAACCTCATCCATGCGTGTTTTAATGCCTTTAAACAGCATTACACCATTTTCCAAAGTAAGGCTTTCTCCCAAACCTTTGTAGATGACTTCAACACTCTTTTGAACCTCTGGTTTGTGTGCTACAAAAGTCAGCGAATAAAAAGTATGCCCCTTCACTTCACGGTAAAAAAAGCGTTTGAGAAGCTCTATGTTTTCAAAACCACTCTCACGAAGAAGCCCTAAAATATGGGCTTGCGTGAGTGCTCCACCGATGCACTCTCCACTCAGTTTTGCATCATTGCGGATGAGCGCGCTTGCTTCTTCATCACAGATGACATCGGAGACCACAAGCCTTCCACCCTTTTTAAGCACGCGAAAAATCTCTGAAAAAAGTTTACGTTTGTGACTAGAGAGATTGAGCACGCAGTTGGAGGTGATGACATCAAAACGCTCATTCTCTTCTGGCAATGCTTCAAGGTAACCTTTGGCAAAGGTAAGGTTGTTGTAACCCAAACTTTGTGCCACTTCTTCTGCGCCACTACGGGCGATTTTCAGCATGGAGTCCAGCATATCCACACCCACAACACTCCCATTTTTACCCACGAGTTTAGAGGCGATGAAGCACTCGATGCCTCTGCCAGAACCAAGATCTAGCATGGATTCACCCTCTTTGAGCTTTGCCTCTAAAATCGGACTTCCACACCCGTACCCACGAAATCGCAAATGTGGAGGAATATGAGAGAGGTACGACTCTTCATAACACGCAGGGTTTAAGATGTCCTCTTTGTCGTGAAGTGCCGCATCGTGGTAAAAGGCTTTCACCAGTCGCAACGACGCACTCTCGCCTGTGGCAAGTAAACAGTTAGCATGCGTATGCGCCACACCCTCATTTGCACCACAACTGTAAAGGATATCGCCCATTTCTAGGCACAATGCTGGCTTTTTAAGTCTATCGTAATGCTTTGCTTCGTTCATGATAAGCCACAACGCAAGTTTTTCTAAAAGTGGCTCATACGGATCATCGCCCATAAAGGTTTTCGCATGCGCAAAGCTGTGGTCTAAGTCGCCACCACCCAGTAAAAAGCGAAGGGGTGAGGAAAGAGATGTAATGGACTGTGAAGCAATGGCTTTAGCCACCTTGCTTTCAAGTGCTTGAGCGATGCTTTCCCCCTCCATCAAAAGCGCACTCTCCCCAACCATCGCGGCACTGGGGTAAAAATGTCCATCATATCCCAAAGCGATAGAACTACGCCCCGAGCTTGAACCATCGTGCACCGTGCCTTTGGGTGCAAAGATTTGCGTTTTGAGTGCTTCAAAATTATCGATGACAAGCCCTAAACTCTGGGCTTTTTCATAGGCGTTGGTAAGGGCGGTAAAGAGGGTATCGTGTGGGATTAGCCCTTCCGTTTTACCACGTCCTCGTGAAAAATACCATAAAAAATGCAGATGCCCCGCTTTGAGGGTATGAGCAAGGGTTACAATTTCTTCTAAGCTTTGAATATTCAGTGGATGCAGGCAAACCGACAATGAAAACGAATAACCTGCTTTGTGAAGCCAAGCGATGTTTTTCTCTAACTTTGCAAAACTTCCGCGCCCACGAATGGCATCGTGTTCTTGTGGAAGCCCATCAAGGCTAATTTGAAAATGCAATCTCGATTTTGCAAATGCTTGGTTTGTAAAGACTTTTTCAAGCAAAACCCCATTGCTCAAAATGACCACTTCCGTATCATTCAAGGCTAAAATCATTTCGACCAAAGAAAGTAGTTCAGGATGAACTAACGGCTCACCACCACTGATGACAAACAACCTACAGCCAAGGGCATACGCCTCTTTGACATGAGAGGTAATGTTCTCTAAACAAAGCGTATCTTTCTCGCTTGGTGCAGAGCTAAAAAGGCAGTGTGAACAGGAGAGATTGCAACGATTGGTCAGGTGTATCCAAAACTCTTGAAGTGTTGTTTGAGAGGTTTGTTTTGGCAGATATTCCAAAGGGTTTGGAGCAGAAATACGATGCTGTAACTGCTGATACGAAAAGCTATTTTCTTCGTTTTGCAACACTCTATCTGCGCTTGCATTGGGCACAAACCAGTCTGCACTGTGACGATGCAGATAAATAGGGCGTTCTTCAAAAACCATTCTGAACCAATTATTTTTCATACGCTTCTAACCTCTTCTTAACACGCTGTTTTAAAATCATCGAAACCACCACAAGTACCACCAATAACCCAACCGAAATGTAAAACTCCCTACTTCCAAAATGAAGCGACTGTGCGCCGATATTCGCATACACCAAAACACCTGGCACCATTCCAAAAAGTGTTGCAAAGAAAAAATCAACATAGCGAATCGTGGAAAACCCCGCACTGTAACTGATGATGTTAAAGGGTACAAGCGGTACAAAGCGAAGGAGTAAAATCATGATAAACCCATGCTTTTTAATGCTTTTTTGAAAGTTAATCAATTTTTCATGTGCCAATTTTTCGCGCATTTTATTGCCATAAAGTCGTGCAAGGTAAAATGAAAGCGTCCCACCACAAAGGGCTCCCAAAACGATGTAAACACTACCCCACGCAAACCCAAAAATAAGCCCACCTGCAAGAGCTAAAATGCCATCGGGGAAAAAGATAAGCGGTGCAAGGGTGAAAAGAACGATGAAGATAAGCGGTGCATAGATGCCAAAGCCAAGCACAAAGGTTTTAATCTGCTCTACTTGTGTAAAGGAAAGCACACCGTTTTGATAAAAAACAAACATTAAAAGCCCAAAGGATAAAAAAAGAAGCGCCTTTTTTATGCGTTATCCTTTAAAGCGCTGATCATTTGGCGTGAATTAAAACGGTTGTACCATTTTTTTAAAGTGCCTTGTTCTTCTTGCTTCATCCCAAAATCAGGATTAAAAATGAGATCAAGCAAATGCACGCCATTTTTCCCACCTTTGCTCATCGACTCAGCGCAGCTTTGGCAGTAACTTACGATGCTTTCACACTCTGTTTGGTTGGCACGTGTACGCATTTGTTCTTTGGCTAAAGCCGCATGAGTCAGCTCCAACATGCCACCACTGCCACAACAAAGCGTCTGTTCACGATTCTGTTTAAACTCTTCATAGGGCAGTTGGACAACATCTAAAAGCGCTCTTACATCATCGTGTATTTTTGTCTCGTAACGTGTGGGGCATGGGTCATGCAGTGCCATCATCGGGGCATTTTTATGACGCTCTTTAGCATCTTCAGGTAATCCAATTTCTCGGAGGAGTGAATAAAGTGAAATAATTTTGATGTGTGGGGCGTAGGTTTTGAGACTCATAAAACAGTTCTCACACGCGGTGACAACGGTGGTCGCACCCATATTTGCGAGGTCTTGTTCAAGCTGCGAATGGTACGTGTTAAATTGTGCCATATCGCCCATCATACGCGTAGGCGTGCCACAGCACTGCTGAATAATGCCAATGCCTGAACATTTGGACTGTAAATAATTAAATACTGTATGAACAAGGTTTGGAGAGTACGAACTCAGCGCACATCCTGGCATAAATGCCATATGGGTGTACTCTCCTTTGGTAAACTTTTTTGTAGTAGAAAAAAGTTTTGAAAAACTACTTTTTTGATGGAAGATCACCCCACCATAGCCATACTTTTTCAACACCTTTTTATCTTTGGCATAGTCCTGTTTTGAAGCGGTAAAGACTTTTCCAAAATCAATATCTTTAGGGCACATATGCGCACATAAACCGCAATTCGCACAGGCAAACGCCATCTGCGAACTTGGAAGTTCTGTTGTAAATTTTGTGAGCAAGGTTTTAGGCGAAACCGTAAAGCTATAAAGCATTGGACAGCCCTTCATACAGCTTCTACAGTCCAGACACTCCTTCTCATACGCTTTGATCTTAGCGTCCACGATACACCCGCTTGATGAGATAAATCAAAATAGAAACCGAAAACAAAATCAAAAGCCCATACACAACCGTTTTGGCATCGCCTGTGAGCATTCCTCCTACATAGGAATAAACCAATGTTGCAGGCAATTGACCAATGCCAGTTGCCACTAAAAAAGAACGCAAACGCATAGAGGTAAGCCCTGCGGCATAACTTACCACATCAAACGAGATAAACGGAAGCAGCCTTGCGATTAAAATCGCATAGACTCCATGCCTTTCAAAAAAAGCATCGACACTCTCCAACGCCATTTTACTGGTGAGCTTTTCCACCACATCGCGCCCTAAAAATTTGGCGATGTAAAAACATAAAAGCGCTCCAACCATCGCACTTGCCCATGAAAGTGCGGCTCCATATACCCAACCAAACAATGCTGCATTGGCAAAGGTGATGAGAAATGCGGGCAATGGCGCAAGAACAGCTTGAAAGACCATCAGTAAAAATGAGATAAGCGGTGCTAAAACACCAAAAGAGAGAATGTATGCTTTAATTTTATCAATGTCCAAACCTTGAAACAATGCGACTAAATCAAAAAAATAGTTTCTGCTTTGAGGACAGATAAAAATAAGGGTAAGCGCGACACCGCTTAAGAGCAGTATCGCGATTTTAGAAGGTTTGAGCATTATTTTTCAAGAACGTCTGTGATTTTCTCACGTGGCCAACCCTCTTGACCTTTGGTTAAGGTAAAAAGTTGCTCTTTTTTAACACCTTTTGAGAGGTAAAAATCATAAGCCCTATCAGCTCCTCCACCACCTCTTGGGCAGACAATCACAATTTTTTGATCAGGTTTAAATGTTGGCAAAAGTGCCTCTAAACGCCCCTTTTCATCCTCTGTTTTGACAGGATACGCATAGGTAGCCTGTGCACCTTTGAGATGCTCTTTTTCAAAACCTGGTTTTTCTTGAATGTCAACAATGATGACTTTTGAAGGGCTTGTACGCACGAGTTCTGCCGTTTCTTCAGGTGAAATGTAGTTATAGTTACTAAAAATTCCAGCAAGAAGTGCACCTTTGAAAAGTGTGGCAACCGCCAATGTTCCTAATACTTTAGAGAGTTTCATAGAGTTCCTTTTTGAGTTGGTTTTATTATTATTTTGCTAACACGTCTTTAATTTTATCTCGTGGCCACTCATACTGACCACCTTGGAGTGTAAAGAGTTGCTCTTTTTTGAGACCTTTTTCAAGGTAAAAATCATACGCTCTATCAGCCCCTCCACCGCCTTTTGGACAGATGATAATCACTTTTTGATTGGGTTTGATGTTTGGGATAAGCTCTGCTAACCGCGCTCTTTCAGCATCGGTTTTGACAGGGTACGCATAGGTTCCAAGAGCACCTTGTAAGTGTTCTTCTTCAAAATCGCCTTTTTCTTGGATATCCACAAGTACGATGGAAGAGGCATTTTCACGAATCAGTTTTGCTGTTTCATCTGCAGTAATGTAGTTGTATTTGGGATTGGGTTTGACACTTCCACCGCATCCGATGAGTGTTAAAACAACCAAAAAACCAACACATAACGATGTGAGTTTCATTGATGCTCCTAAAAAAGATTGTCATGTAAAGGTATAGAATTGAAGTATCAAAAAAGCAGTGTCATGTCATTTTTTGATGTACGCTTAAACCTTAAGCCATTACATGAATTCTGTGTTATGATAAGCTTTTGTGACTTAGAAAAAGGTTAACACGGTCAATGTTTATTGACTCATTTTGCTATAATAGCGCTTTTGCAGACAAGGATTTTACGATGAAAACAGAACATGAGATTCTTCGCTATATCGACCAAACAGCCCATTTAAAAGCTTTTTTTAAAAGCGCACCTTTACGCATTGAGGAAATTGGTGATGGTAACTTAAATTTTATCTTTCGTATCAGCGATGAGAGTGGAACTTCACTCATTCTCAAATACGCAGCGCCCTATCTCAGGCTTTTAGGCGAAGATTTTCCTCTGCCACAAAATCGCATTTGCGTGGAGATGCACACACTCTCTTATTTTAAAACCATTGCGCCTTCACTGATTCCCAAGCTTTACCATCTTGATGAAGAGGCATTTTGCTTTGCCATGGAAGATCTCACGGGATATAAACTGTTACAAAGTGCCCAATTATCGCAGTTTGTTTCACTCTCTTTGTACGCCAAACTTGGCATATTTTTAGCCACCCTTTACAGCAAAGCTCCACCACCAAAGCATGAAGTGCATTACTATGAAAATGCCACATTAAAACGCATCAGTGAAGAGTATATTTTCATTTTTCCGTACATTGAAAATCACCCTGCCCTTATGCTTCCTTCACATTTTACACCGTCTCCTAAAAGTGCTTTGTTTATGCGAAACATCGAACAGCTATTGCATCTTTTTCAAACGGAGAAAGAGTGTTTGATTCATGGCGATTTGCACACAGGCTCTGTGATGATTAAACATGAGAGCCTCGCTATCATTGATGCTGAGTTTTCGCTTTTTGCCCCTTTAGGATTTGACATTGGCACCCTCTTAGCACACATTCTTTTTGGTGAGATGTATAACTGCTTTGAGAAAAAACCCATTCAGTTTCAGCCTATTATCCGCTCCCTTTGGAAAGCGTTTGAAAAAGGTATTGGGATTGTGCCTGAACACATCGTACAACAGAGTGTTGGTTTTTGTGGTGCAGAGCTTTCTCGCCGCTTGGTTGTGCCTGCCAAAGCCAAACCGCTTGAAGCCATCAGCACTTTGAATGCAAAAGAGAGCGCTTACAAAGTCTGTGAACGACTGAGCATTGAGATGGTTGAGCGCTTTTTAGAGATGAAAAACTTAGAAGATTTTATAAGCCTTGTGGAGAAGCATCTATGCGCCAAAACGCGCTGATTGTTTTTATGAAAGCCCCTGTGCTTGGTCGTGTGAAAACACGTCTAGCACAAAGCATCGGAGAGGCGTCTGCTACCACACTGTACCGTTTGATGTGCGAACAGCTTTTAAGCCTAAGCGTTCCTTCAAATTGCGATGTTATCATCGCGTATGACGATGAAGCAAAAGCTGATTTGCCCTCGTATGTGGAAGGAAAAACACTTTTTTATCAAACAGGAGATGGTTTGGGTGAGCGTATGCACAATGCCTTTGAGACGGTGTTTGCAAAAGGGTATGAAAGCGCCATTTTGGTTGGTTCTGACATCCCCGAAGTAACAGAGCACCTTTTAGAAAAAGCCTTTGGCTTACTCTCTCAAAACGATGCGATTCTTAGCCCAACACACGATGGAGGGTACTACCTTATCGGCTTTCATCAAAAAACGTTTTGTAAAGCCGCATTTGAGGGCATCACGTATAGCCAAAGCGATGTGTATGCCAACACTCTTTGCACACTCTCACATCTTCGTGTCGCCAGAGGTGAGGTGCTTCGTGACATTGACACCTTAGAGGATTTGCGCACATTTTTAAACACAGCATCATCCAGCTCTTTGTGCGATTTTGCCCAACACGCTTTAGAGGCACTTCCCAAAATTAGTGTCATCATTCCTGTCTATCATGAAGATGAGACCTTACAACACAACATCACGCATTTAAGGGCTATGGCTTGCACGCAACAGTATGAAATCATTGTAGTCGATACCCATGCCATCACCACGTTACATCGCTTCACGCTTGAAAACGTGCACCTTGCCTATGCAAAAAAAGGTAGAGCCAATCAAATGAATGAAGGTGCGCTCACAGCGCGCGGTGAAATGTTGCTTTTCTTACACGCCGACACACGCCTACCCCATCATTGGGATAAATGGATTTTGCAGGCATTAGAGCGCCATAAAGCGGGAGCTTTTTCGCTGGGCATAGACGACACACACCCTCTTCTTCGATGTATCGAAGCCATGGCAAATCTTCGCACGTCCATCACACACATTCCTTACGGCGATCAAGCCCATTTTTTCCAAACCTCGTGTTTTAAACACCTTGGAGGTTACGCAAACATTCCTTTAATGGAAGATGTTGAGATGATGAAACGCTTGAAACACAGTGGCGAGAAAATCGCTCTTTTAAAACCAAAAGTTTTAACCTCTGCTAGAAGATGGCACAAAGAAGGCATCCTCTACACCACGCTTCGTAACCGCACATTAAGCTTCTTATACTGGCTTGGAGTTTCACCCAAACATCTAGTCAAACGCTATAAAGAACATCAAAACTAAATTCTGTATAATAGACTTTTTGTCTAATTTAAAACTTTAGGAAAGCAATGTTACACGGTATCTTAACCCTTTTACTTTTCCAATTTGTCGGAGAGTGCCTCAGCAAACTTTTTGAACTGAAAATCCCTGGAGCCATCATCGGCATGGTGTTGCTCTTACTCTTTTTAATCATCCGAAAAGGGAGTTTTCACGCACTCGACACCTCTGTTTTTTGGCTTTTACGCTATTTGCCACTCTTTATTATCCCTGCGGCGGCTGGTATCATCACGCAGTTTGAAACCATTTCAAACGAACTCTTTGCCATCCTAGCGTCCCTTCTTTTTGGAACAGCCCTTGCCCTTGCCTTTAGTGCTAAACTGATGGATCTGTTGATCTCAAAAAAGGAAGAGCAATGAATGTTAATGCGCTTATCACCTATGTCAGCAGTGCTCCTCTTACATGGCTTATCATTACCATTAGTGCCTATAAAATCGGTGTTTTTATTTACGAAAAAAGCGGTAAAAACGCTTTTCTTCAACCTATCGTCATTGCTTATGCAATTATGTTGCCGATATTGCTCATTGCAAAAGTACCCTACAAAGAGTATTTCAGTGCCGTTTCTATGCTTCATTTTTTTCTAGGACCTGCTACGGTGGCCTTAGCGCTGCCGCTGTATAAAAACCTCAAACTCATTCGAGCTTATTTTATACCTATCCTTATCACACTTGTTGCAGGTGGAACGTTTACCATACTCAGTGCTGTGGGTATTTTGTGGCTCTTTGGTGCATCTAAAATCACGATGCTCTCTATGACCACCAAGTCGGTTACTGCACCCATCACGCTTATAACCGCCAATGACATTGGAGCAAATGCCTCTTTAGCCGTTGGATTTGTTGTCATCACAGGACTTTTAGGAGCGCTTATCGGAACGCCCATTTTTAAGCTTTTAAAGATAAAACATGACGCGGCAAAAGGATTTGCACTAGGACTGCTCTCTCACGCGGTAGGAACAGCAAGAGCTTTTGAGATCAGCGAAAACGCCGCGGCATTTAGTGCTTTGGCGATGGGACTTGTGGGTGTGTTTATCGCTGTATTTTTACCAATAGTAGTAGGTTTTTTATAAAGAAGCTTTACTTATCATCTGTCGAAACACTTCGTACAACTCAGGAAATGTCTCAAAGCCTTCAATGCCCAAGAAGTGCCCACCACGAGGAATCTCGTATAGGGCACTATCGAGTTTTTCACCCATGGTTTTACTTACTAAAGGTGGTACATACATGTCATTATCGGAGAAGATAGTATATTTTTGAAGAATGATGCGAGCTATTTTTGTATAATCTAAAGTAACATCAACAAAAGGAGTAAGGTTTGGGAAAATTTCAAGGGGTTTATCAAACGGTGAGACTAAGATCATACCGCCTAGCTTAACATGTTCTTGCAAACTCTCTAAGTAGCGCAAAAGTGCTATGCACCCTAAGCTATGCGCAATGATGAAGGTTTCAGAATTTGGAATGCCAATTTTTTCACGTAGCTTCTCAATCCACAACTCAACATGCGGTGTTTCAGGTTTTGGCATACGCAATACTTCAACATCAATGCCATACCCTGCATGCACTTTTTCAACAAACCACGGAAACCAATGCTCATTTGGCGAAGCGTAATAGCCATGAATAATGTAAACTTTTTTCATTCAAGCCTCTTGGTGTATCTTTAATACTATGATACACCAAGAGTTTAAATAAATTGTTACTCAGAGGTTGTATCATTGTATGACTTTTATAAAAAACTCCCTTAATTTTGCTAAACGGCTCTTTTTTTTCATTATTTGTTTATACTGGTATTCAGGCATAAAACGCACGACTTTTGTCGAAGGGTCAACAAAAAAACCAAGTCGTTCACCTGTAAAATTATCGGTTAAAATATGATCATCTCCAATAGTATATTGTTCCCAAAACTCTTTTTTCACTTTACATTCTCCACGTTATCATACACATTACAAAACTCTAAGCAACCTCAGGATTAGCTTCAGCAACCATTTTTTCCAATGCTGCGAAGAGTGTCTCACTGTTGCGTTCCATCATCTCAATATTTTCCACAATGGCGTTTTTATTTTGAACCATCATCTCCCACGTTTGTGTCATTTTAATCGTATCTAAGATTTTGTCATGAATTATTTGGTGTGGTACTTGTAACATTTTAAAACTTGGCGTGCGAACAAAGTGCTCTTTTTCACTGCTCGTGTCACTCTCATACCATCGACCAAATGCACATTCGTTATGAGTAGGAAAGACTTTTTGGTTTGCTTTTTTATCCATAATCGCGGTATAGGCATTATGTTTTAAAATAATATGATCCACTTTGAAACGTGCACTCAAGAGTGAATCATTGATGAACCGAGAAACTGTTTCAGAGTAGAGTGCATTGGTCGCAAAATCTTTCAATGTCATTGTAAAATTGTTCATTTTTACTTGGGACTGTGTTGCAATGGTGCTAATGGTTTCTGAATTGTTACGAACTTCCATAGCACCTTGTTTGAGACTTTGAAGTGTCATAGAAATATTTTGCGTTGCTTTAGAAGTACGTTCCGCCAAATCACGCACCTCAGAAGCAACTACGGCAAACCCACGTCCATGTTCTCCAGCACGTGCTGCTTCAATAGCGGCATTGAGTGCTAAAAGATTGGTCTGGTCAGCAATATCATTGATGAGACTCGCTACGCTATTAATATCATTGATGCGCTCATTGAGTGAAACGATAGTCGCATTAGAATCACTTAAAAGTTGCATCAAATGATCTAAGCTAATGACCATCTGAGCAATACTTTCTTGGCTTGAAAGCGCGTCTTTCGCTGTTTTGGTTGAAGCATTATTGATATTGTGGGCAAAATCACTGTTTTTGATAATATCACTAAGGATCATCTCTAAAGACTCAGCAATTCCACCACTAATGCGCTTGAATTCCATGTTCAAGTCATTGTGAAACTTCCCTTTATACGATGTGGCAACATCATGAACAACGTCTGTAACCATCTGTGAAACCACAACAAAATCGCCTTTGTATCCCTCTTTAAAGGAGATACGAGAATTTTGACCTTTATTGGCGCACTCCAAAGAGGCTCTCATATCACGAATCATCTGTTCCACTTGATCTAAAAGATCATTAATATCCCATGCAACGTTTTGTAAAACATGATCTTCAGGAATATTGACAATACGGTAAGAGAGGTTACCCTTGCCTGCTTTATCCAAAATATCGCGAATTTGGCGAATAAAATCATCGTTAAAAATTTTCTGACATATAGAATCTTGAGGTAAAAGACATCCCCCTAAAAGTACTACAAAAAGACCCAACGCAATAGTGGTATAACCCAAATAAGCAAAAAAACCTGCACATCCTGCTATTAGAAGTGTGTATAAAAGTGTTTGTTTAGTGCTGTAAAGAGAGGACAAATTCATCGTACATCATTCCTTGCTTAGTGAGTTGTTCGTCTAAAAATTGCTTAGAAGCTTCTAACCCTTGGCTTTTTTCAATGCTTAAAAGTTCGCTATACAACGCAGGGATTACCTGCATACTTTTGGCACTTGGTTTGCGTCTGACCGAGTGAAAATCACGAATATTGCCATTGGTATCTGTTGTTGCTGTAACATTGGCAAAAACCCAATAGTAAGAGCCATCTTTCGATAAATTTTTGACATATGCAAAAATTTCTTCTTTTTTTAAAATACGCCCCCATAGCATTTTAAAAACGATTTGCGGCATATCAGGATGACGCAAAATGGAGTGAGGAGAGTCTAAAAGCTCTTTGTCACTGTAGCCCGAGAGCTTAATGAAACTTTTATTGCCATAAATAATATGTCCCTTAGTATCGGTTTTAGAGACAATAAAATCATCTTCAGATAAAGATTTTTGGGTTTGGTTGGGTATGGGCTTATTCATAATATTCCTTCAATATATACTGTTTGTTCGTCTAAAAACGTTCGTTTTACGTTCTAAACTCTGAGAGCTTAAGATTGAGCATCTCAGTCATCTTACTTAGATGTTCTGCCGCACCAGCTATTTCTTCAACACTTCTGGCATTTTGGCTTGAAATGTCATTGATTTGGGTGACATCGCTAATCATCCCCGTAATATCATTACCTGTTTGCACATAATTCTCCACGGTTTTATCAGATATGTGTATCGTGGTTTTCATAACGCGCGCCAATTCATTGATTTTATGTTCAACATCACTGGCTGTTGTGGAAAGTGTTTCTACTTTTTGAGAATTGGCTGTCATCTGATCACTGCTATCCATAATCGCTTGAACAATGACATTGATGGTCGCATTGATCTCTTGAAGACTCTTTTGAGTTCGCTCTGCTAGCTTTCGTACTTCATCTGCAACGACAGCAAAACCACGTCCATGTTCACCAGCACGTGCCGCTTCAATGGCGGCATTCAGAGCCAGAAGGTTGGTTTGATCGGCAATGTCGCCAATGACCACAAGTATTTCTTTTACTTGTTCAGCATCATGGCTAAGTTGTTGAATTTTGTGTGCAAGTTCAACCTCTGTCGCAGCACTGCTTTGAATATCTTGCGTCAGAGCTAAGATGGCATTGTTTGCTTCACTTAAAAATGTATTGGCTTTGAGTAATTCTGATTTTCCATCTTTCGCTTCAGTGATGCCTTCATTCAACTCATTTTTTAAACTATTGGCTTTGGATGTTGTATCTGTAACTATTTTCATAGACGTTTCCACTGCACGCCCCACTTGCAATGAAGTCGAGGAAAGCTCATGCGAGATGGAGGAGTTTTCATTCGAGAGATTTTTCGCTTCGCTGATTAAAATGCGTACTTTTTCAATAAAGGTATTAATGCTAGTACTCACTTGCGCAATTTCATCTTGTCCAATCACCGCAAGCTTATGGGTGAGGTCACCATCACCACTTGAAAGCTCATTTGCCCTATCAATAAGCGCATTCAGAGGTTTCGTAATTGTTCGTGAAACAAGATAAAGCATAATGCTAAGGCTTAAAACAACAAGCACAAAAGAGATAAGATAAAACGTTTTCATTTCTACTGCCATATTTTCATCAATATGACCTTGAAGCTTCACCACATCCTCTTCAACACCCTCCACATACATACCTGTACCTATCATCCAATTATAGGGCTCAAAAGGAAGGGCATACGAAAATTTTGGAAGTGGTTTACCATCTTTGACTTTCGGAAAATCATACTTAACTAAACCACCACCTTTTTTAGCCGCTTCTATAAGTCCCTTGATGATAAAAACACCGTTTGTATCTTTCAAATCAATCAGGTTCTTCCCTTCAAGTGATTTGTTAGCTGGCATAAGCACGTTAACACCATCGTATTGGTAAACAAAAAAGTAACCGCTTTTGTCAGCTAAAAAACGAATGGGATTGAGTTTCGATAAAAGAGCCTCTTTGATTTTCTCATCGGACTCACCTTTGGCTTTTTGCTCTTTATAGATTTCTAGCATTGCTTGCTTTATCACATCCATCATTTCAGCTAATTGCTCTTCATGCCCTTTATAAGCATCCTCTCTATACTCAGTAATAAACATCTGAGTATTATTTTGAGCATTATTTTTTGAAATAGCGATAATGCTACCACCCAAAACAATCAGTGACAAAATAAGTGAAATTAAAATACGTGTTGAAATTTTCATTATGAGTGTCCTTTTTATGATATATTAAACGACTCATCTATTCTACCCATTCATGGGGCACAGAATGGTCATTGAATAAACCCATATTAAATGACCAAAACATGACCTTGTTATATTCAAATTTATTGGCTTTTATATCTCAATTACGCGAAATTTTTAAAATCTTTTTTATTGACAGAAGAGGCTTTTGTCTCACTGCTTTTCTTTACTTCACTGGTTGGTTTTGTATTGGGTGCTAGAACTTTTTGGTTATTCTCTACGGTAAAGAAAGACATCATACTTCTTAGTCCCTCAGCTTGTGCCGTCATCTCTTCAGAAGCAGAGGCTAACTCTTCACTGCCTGCGGCATTTTGTTGGGTGACGGAGTCTAGTTGGTTCATAGAGCCATTGATTTGTTCTATTCCTGCATTTTGCTCTGAACTTGCAGCTGCAATTTCTTGAACGAGTTCAGCAGTTTTTTTGATATTTGGAATAATCTCTTTAATAAGCTCTCCTGCACTCTCACTGACTTTAACGCTATCACCTGTGATTTTACTAATCTCTTGGGCTGCGACTTGACTTCTCTCTGCTAGTTTTCTCACTTCTACGGCAACAACGGCGAAACCTTTTCCATGTTCACCTGCACGTGCTGCTTCAATAGCGGCATTTAAAGCTAGAAGGTTGGTTTGGTAAGCGATATCTTCAATAATGCTAATTTTGCCTGCAATCTCTTTCATCGCGTCCACAGTTTGGTTAACCGCTCTTCCACCATCTTCTGCCATCTTAGCGGCATTACTTGCCATCTCATCGGTTCGTTTAGCGTTTTCTGCATTAAGGTTAATGCTTCCTGTCATCTCTTCAATGGCTGAAGCGGTCTCTTCAAGGTTACTAGCTTGTTCAGTAGCACCATTACTGAGGCTTTGTGCGGTTCCACTCACTTGTTCTGAAGCGGATGTGATTTGTAGAGCTGCATTTTGTACTTCAATGATAATGTCTTGGAGTTTCTCTGCCATTTCATTGGTAGAACTTTTAACAAGGGCTAGATCACCGATCCAGATATTGGAGGTAATACGTTTAGTCAAATCACCATTTGCCATGGCAGCATAAACGGCACTCTCTTCTTTAATGGCTAAGTCAATCGCTTCTGCTACACCATTAACGGCTCGTTTAAAGGTATCATAGTCATTTTTATACTCTTTGGTAATACGCACAGAGAAGTCACCTTCATCTGAGATTTTTGCCAAGGTTGCTACACCATTATTGACAACAGCGTCATAGATAACATCGAGCATATTATTGACACCATCAACAATTTTTCTAAAGTCACCTTGGTGTCTTGAAGCGTCTGCTCTGGTAGCTAATTTTCCCTCACCTGCGGCAACGGCTAACATATTGGCATCGGCAACTAAGAGTTTAATGGTCTCTACCATTTGTGCCATCGCTGCTTTGACTTGTCCTGTCTCTTCAGTACTATCGGCTACGACTTTCACACTCATATCGCCTTTGGAAATCGACTCTGCTGCGCTTAGCACCTCTCCTAGTGGTCGTGTGATGCTTCGTGTTACAAAAATCGCTAGTAAAATGCCAAAAATGAAGGCGAAAAGAGATAACCCTACCATGAGATTTCGTGCATTTATATAGTCCGTATCGGCTTTTGTAGAAGCGTTATTGACACCTTGAACTTGATGTTTATTTAAAGCCTCTAGGCTATTGAGGTATTGTGTCTGAACCGTTCGCACTTCACCGACCAACAAAGCATACGCTTCTGTATTTTTATTTTCCAATGCCAATTTAGCCACTTTGTCTATCGCTGCATTATAAGGGTTACGTGTCTTATTGAAAGCATCCAACAACGCCTTCCCCTCTGCACTCACAACCGTTTTTTCTAACTTAGCATATAATTCAGTTTGTTTATTTCTATCTGTCTCAATTCGTTTTTGCATTTGTTGCTTATCGGTCGCATCATCGGTTAGTATCAGATTTCTAATCCCCGCACGCGTACTGTTCGCAACATCTTTCATCTCTCCAACAATAACTACTTTTTGAAATTGATCATCTGAAATCTTGGTAATCGCATCGTTCATACTGGAGAGTCTTGTGATGCCCATTCCCGCAATCACAGAAAGAAAAATCAACACTATTCCAAAGCTAAGATTGAGCTTGGCACCTATTTTTATATTTTTAAACATAGAGATAATCCTTTTTATGCGCATTCGCATAATGTTTTATTCAAAAAATTCAATGGATTCTGAGCTTTTAACCTCCAAAGCATTGCCACTAAATGCCTCTTTTTTATCTTTAGCAACCTGCAAAGAACGCATCAGCTTTGCAGAGAGTTTGTCGATGTTTTCACCCAACATCATCTCATCGTGACCAAGAGCGTGTAAATAAATAGTAATACTCTGCTCGATAGTAATGATTGCTTCACTGACAGCACTAAGCTGCTGTTTCATAACATCTTGGTATTGAAAGGCTTGAAGTACTTTTTCATCAGGTGGCAAAGAGTGTTGCTCCAAAAAATGGTGAAAAGAGATAGCAGAGCGCTCCGAGAGCTCCATGACATCACATTGAACTTCATCGATGTGTTTTAAAATAGCAAGAATCGAAGAGAGTATATTTTCCGCTTTACGAAATTCCATTATGTTCCTTTTAGGTATTAAAAAAAGATAAGATCATCATTGTCGCTACTTACGCTTATTGCAGGAGGTGTAATCATCGTTGTAATCATCTGTGCATCATTAATAATCGAATCGTTAAAGAATTTTGGGTCCTCCGCCTCTTTGTCCCATACTTGAGCTATAAATGTTTGAAGAACAGAGCAAAATCCACTTAAAAGTGGCTCAAAATCACCACTTTTTTCAGCAACAATGGTGCATTTTTCACTAATATTTTGACCCAGTTCAATAATACAAATACCCGTATCACTAAAAAATTGATAGTGCATCAAGATATTGCCAAAGCGCGCAATCGCATCGCCTAAGACACAAATATACTGTACATCCGCTATGTGATCTTCCCCAAACGCATTAAACAGCAACGTGTCAATGTCACTAAGCTGATCGTGCAGTTCTTCCCTGTCATCAAGCATAAGAAATTTAAAATAGTCCTTGTACATAGCCTTTTCTACCGTAGGCGTTGAAACTACAGCACTACACGACGTAGGAGGTGTTGGAAAAAATTCAAACTCATCATTTTCAGGAATGGGTGCTGGTCTTAAATGCCTACTAAAAACAGGGGCTCTTGGACAATCGGCACGGCACGGAATATAAAGTGCCTCCACAATTTGCTCTTCTAGCGTTTGAACATAGTGCACCAATAATGAGCGATCATGCGCTTGTGCGAACACCCGCGTAAGGAGTGAGAAAGATTCAGTAATCGGCAACGATTTATTGACAAAACCAACAGCGCCAAGATTTACAAGTGTCATGACAATGCTAGGGTCATTAAACTGCCATGCAGAGATAAGAATCTTCTGTTCAATATCTTTTTTTAACATCTCAGCTATAAGATATGAAGCCTCTTTACCAAATCGATCTATGTTGAGGATAACAAGATCTATTGTCTCTTGACTCTGCTTGGCTAATGCTTCTTCAACGCTCGGTGCAAATATGACTTTTTTGCAACGCGACATAAATTCTTGCCCCAAATAACAACGCACATCTTCTTCTTCATTGACGAACATAATTGTCAAAGAAGCGGTAAATTCATATAAGACATCAGTGAACATTTTCACTCCTCCTGATGGTTTCTACAATCTCTTCTAAACTCAGCACTCCCATCACAGCACCTAATTCAACAGCTACCTTTGGCATGCCATAGACCACACAACTCTCTTTATTTTGTGCGTAGGTTTTAGCCCCACGCTCCCTCATCTCTTTTAACCCTTTTGCGCCATCATCTCCCATGCCTGTGAGTATAAATCCCATGCCATTGGCACCCGCTTCATTGGCACATGATCTAAAAAGCACATCAATGCTCGGTTTATGACGGCTCACTTTAGGACCATCTTTTATCTCCACAACATACGTATTGGCGGAGCGCTTGAGTGTCATATGCTTATTGCCAGGCGCTATCAACACTTGACCATAACAGAGCTTATCGCCATCTTTTGCCTCTTTAACAACCATCGTACACATACGGTTGAGTCGTTCTGATAGTGAACGTGTAAAGCCTTCAGGCATATGTTGGACGATAAGAATAGGTGGTGTTTTCTGTGATAAATAAGGAATAATCTTCTCCAGTGTTTGAACACCCCCTGTGGAAGAGCCAATGACGATGAGTGGATGGGTTAGGTTATGTGCCAATTTACTTTTGAGCGGTAAAATGGCATCAGCATCTATTTTTGGAGACAATCCTCTATCATTTTTTGACACAGGAAAAATGGTTTTTTGTTTCATACTATTTTTTGATTCATTTGCTGCCTTAATGGCATGAATCAAGGTATATTTTGACTCTTCTAAAAAAATCTTCAATCCTACTTCAGGTTTTGCGATCACTTCAACCGCCCCTAAAAAAAGCGCCTCAATGGCTTTGCTACTTCCTTTTTGCGCCACAGAAGAGCAGATAATAACAGGGGTGGGATGCTCTTGCATAATTTTGCGTAAAAATGTTAACCCATCCATGCGTGGCATCTCAATATCTAAGATGATTACATCAGGCCATCCAAAACGCTCAAATTTTGATGCTGCGATGATGGGATCAGACGCGACTCCATGCAACGATATGTCAGATTCTCCTTCGAGCAAGGTACTAATGGTGGTGCGAGCAATGGCAGAATCATCGACAATAAATACTTTTATGGCATGTTCTTGCATCTATGCTCCATTTCGATAAATTGTTGGTCTTACTTGGCGTATTTTCATATTAAGATGTGTGATAGACTCCGCATGACCGATAAACAGATACCCATGAGGATTCAGTGCTTTAAGCACATGATTCACAATACGCTTACGATTTTCTTGGTCAAAATAAATAAGCATATTGCGTAAAAAAATGACATCAAACTTACCCAGTTCTGGGTCTATAGGCACCATAAGGTTGGCGCATGAAAACGTGACTTTTTCTCTTAAATAATCGCCTATTAAAAATTCACCTTCATGCGAGCCTACCCCTTTTAAACAGTAGCGTTTAAGATATTCAGAAGGAATTTGCTCAGCAAACCGCATAGGATAAAGCCCTTTAGAGGCATCGTCGATTACTTCAGTGTTGATGTCAGTACCCACAACTTCCCAACTCATTCCTGAAGGCGTTAAAACATCATCAAGTTCCATAGCGATGCTATACCCCTCTGCCCCAATGCTTGCTGCTGCACTCCAGACACGAAAGGGTGTATGTGTAACATGAGAGAGAATATTGTTTCTCATAAAATCAAAATGGTGCTGTTCTCGAAAAAAGCTTGTTTCATTGGTGGTGAGCATATTGATCATAATCTGAAGCTCATCTAGTGAGCTTAAACAGGTTTCATAGTACGCATCAAAATCGGGTAAATCAAGATGCCTAAGCCGTTTAGAAAGCCTGCCTACAACCAACTGTTTTTTTGAATCATTCAGATGAATACCCGAATGAACCTTCACCAATGTTGTAATATTGTGAAACGCTTTGTGACTAATCATCTGACACTTTTAAACTCTCGCATAGGTTTGGATTTGATGTTGCAAATCTTCAACATCAAGCTTATGAATCACATGGTCAACACCATGACGTTTGGCTTGCTCAATAATGGAAGGGTTTGCCATATTGGTATTCATAATAAACGGTATATCTCGAAGCCCTGCTTTGCTTTTTACTTCTCTAAGCAACGCCATGCCGTCCATAACAGGCATCTCAATATCACTTAAAATGAGGGCAACATTATCAACTTCAAGACCGACAAGTCGCTCTAACAACGCCTTACCATCGTCAAACACCTCAAAATCCAGCTCCATTTGAGAAAGCGCTAAACTCACCGCATGTTGAACGATTTTGCTATCATCCGCAAACAAGATTTTTTTATGAATCTGAAGTTTATCAAGTGTTCCTACTTTCCCAAGCTCTCGTTGATGAGACTCGGGGAATACTTCTGTTAAAAGCGTATCGGAGTTAAAAATGACGCACAGTTTGTTCTCGCCCCCAATATACAACTCGGTAATTTGTGCTGTTTTTGGGTCACGCGATGAATTGTCGATAAGTTTGTCAGCTTCAATGTTTTGAATGCCAATGACGTTTTTAATGATGATGCCAACTCTTTGATGTCCAAAGTTACAGACAACCACAAGCTCATAAAAACATCCCTCCGCCTCACCTTTGCCAAGCCATCTGTCAAAATGAATGATTGAGCACATTTCATCACGAATCTTTGCAGTTCCAACAAGCGTGCTAGCCGCATCTGAATTTTTAGCGATATTGAGTTCTTTGTTGACAATGAGCTCTTCCACTTTTGCCACATTGATGGCATAAAGCTCATCATAACCATTACGAAAAATGACATATTGGCTGGTCACATCGGCATTGGATGTAACCAAACGGATGAGTTCATCACTGCTATCTATCTGATTGGCTGAACTTTGTTTCTCTTTTGCTTCAACTTCTTGCATTTAGTCTCCTTTACAATGTACGTTTTTGCGTAACACGAGAGAGCTCAATAAGATCAAGAATGCCATTCATGTCCAAAAGAGTGATAAACCGCTCTTCAATGCGCGCCATCATCTGCATAAAATCTTTACGAATTTTCGCACCAAATTCAGGAGCTTCCATCTTATGAGCAAGCGTGATTTCATAGACTTGATCCACCATATCAACGATGATGCCTATTTCACACTCCTCACCGCCTATCATCGCTTCAAGGGTAATAATGCAGCTCTTTTTATTAATCTCACTAAGACCCAAACCAAGCCTAGATGAAAGATCCAGTACAGGAATGACGTTACCGCGTATGTTGGTTACACCTACGATGAAACGCTCCATCGTAGGTACACGGGTTATCTGCGTATATTCAATGATCTCTTTGACATAAGCAACATTGATAGCAAATCTCTCGTTTTTTAAAAAGAACGAGAGGAACTGATTGCCCTCTGTGTTCTTATGGGTTATATCTGCCATGAGTTCCTCAATTACGCGAAATTTTTAAAATCTTTTTTATTGACAGAAGAGGCTTTTGTCTCACTGCTTTTCTTTACTTCACTGGTTGGTTTTGTATTGGGTGCTAGAACTTTTTGGTTATTCTCTACGGTAAAGAAAGACATCATACTTCTTAGTCCCTCAGCTTGTGCCGTCATCTCTTCAGAAGCAGAGGCTAACTCTTCACTGCCTGCGGCATTTTGTTGGGTGACGGAGTCTAGTTGGTTCATAGAGCCATTGATTTGTTCTATTCCTGCATTTTGCTCTGAACTTGCAGCTGCAATTTCTTGAACGAGTTCAGCAGTTTTTTTGATATTTGGAATAATCTCTTTAATAAGCTCTCCTGCACTCTCACTGACTTTAACGCTATCACCTGTGATTTTACTAATCTCTTGGGCTGCGACTTGACTTCTCTCTGCTAGTTTTCTCACTTCTACGGCAACAACGGCGAAACCTTTTCCATGTTCACCTGCACGTGCTGCTTCAATAGCGGCATTTAAAGCTAGAAGGTTGGTTTGGTAAGCGATATCTTCAATAATGCTAATTTTGCCTGCAATCTCTTTCATCGCGTCCACAGTTTGGTTAACCGCTCTTCCACCATCTTCTGCCATCTTAGCGGCATTACTTGCCATCTCATCGGTTCGTTTAGCGTTTTCTGCATTAAGGTTAATGCTTCCTGTCATCTCTTCAATGGCTGAAGCGGTCTCTTCAAGGTTACTAGCTTGTTCAGTAGCACCATTACTGAGGCTTTGTGCGGTTCCACTCACTTGTTCTGAAGCGGATGTGATTTGTAGAGCTGCATTTTGTACTTCAATGATAATGTCTTGGAGTTTCTCTGCCATTTCATTGGTAGAACTTTTAACAAGGGCTAGATCACCGATCCAGATATTGGAGGTAATACGTTTAGTCAAATCACCATTTGCCATGGCAGCATAAACGGCACTCTCTTCTTTAATGGCTAAGTCAATCGCTTCTGCTACACCATTAACGGCTCGTTTAAAGGTATCATAGTCATTTTTATACTCTTTGGTAATACGCACAGAGAAGTCACCTTCATCTGAGATTTTTGCCAAGGTTGCTACACCATTATTGACAACAGCGTCATAGATAACATCGAGCATATTATTGACACCATCAACAATTTTTCTAAAGTCACCTTGGTGTCTTGAAGCGTCTGCTCTGGTAGCTAATTTTCCCTCACCTGCGGCAACGGCTAACATATTGGCATCGGCAACTAAGAGTTTAATGGTCTCTACCATTTGTGCCATCGCTGCTTTAACTTGTCCTGTCTCTTCCGTGCTATCGGCTACGACTTTCACACTCATATCACCTTTGGAGATGGACTCTGCTGCGTTTAGCACTTCATTCAGTGGAGTGGTGATGCTTCGTGTTACAAAGAGAGCGAGTAAGATGCCAAAGATAAAGGCGACAACGGAAACGGCGATAACAATCATGCGTGTGGAAGCATAATCAACATCCGCTTGATTACCTGCTTTAGTCACAGCTTCTGTTTGATGTTCTACAACTGCATCTATCGCTGCAAAATATTTTTTTTGCAGAACTGCCATTTCACCTTCCATCAAAGCATAGCCCTCTTCTGCCTTATTGGCAGCGCCCAGTTCAATAACTTTACTTGATACAGCATTATAAACATCTCGAGCGTCTATCACAGCTTTAAAAAGTGCTTTTCCTTTTTCACTTTGAACCATTTTTTCTAATTTAGCGTACCTATCGGTAAGTTGTTTTCGATTTGCAGCGATCTCATCTTGGATGCGTTTGTTTTCGGCTTCATTTGTGTTTAGAAGAACATTTCCGATTAAAATTCTATTGTTATTGACAAGCTCTGCAATATCATTAGCAAGGACGATTTTAGGGAACATATCATCCACAATTTCGGTTACAGAATCATTCATATTACCCAATCTGGTAAGTCCCAAAATGGCGATTCCTGCAAGGAATACAAGAACAATTCCAAAACCAAAACCGAGTTTGGCACCTATTTTCATATTTTTAAACATTGGCTCTTCCTTAATGTGTGTTTTTACTTTATGTTGTTGTTTACGTGTCGTAATTTACGCGCTTTTTGACTCATCTATTCCACCTTTAAGGGTTAGAATAAAATTAATCAACATCGGCACATCTAAAATGAGTGCCACCGTTCCGCTTCCTAAAATGGTCGCTCCGCTGATACCTTTAAGCGCATGAAAGATTTTGCCTAAAGGCTTGATGACCGTTTGAAACTCTCCAAACAGTTCATCAACGATAAACCCATAGCGACGTCCTGCGTAATGCACCACGACGATGTTAGCACGTGCTTCTTCATTTTTTTGTTCATCGAAGAATGTGCCAATGTTCAGAAGTGGCAAAATGCTTCCTCGAAGGTTGATGTAGTTGTTGCCGTGCATCTCCGCTTTTTCTTTATCGTTGATTTCGATACACTCGACGACCATATCGAGGGGCACCACATAAAAAGTCTCGCCTACTTTGACCAAAAAGCCGTCAATGATGGCTAGTGTGAGCGGAAGCCTAATGATAAGGCTTGTGCCCTCCCCTTTTTTACTTTTGATTTCGATGTCGCCACGAAGCGCTTCGATGTTACGCTTCACCACGTCCATACCAACGCCTCGTCCTGAGAGGTCAGTAACGGCAGGGGCGGTGGAAAAACCAGGCTGTAAGATGAGCTTATAAATCTCTTGTTGCGAGAGCACTGCGCCCTCTTCTATCAACCCTTTTTCCACTCCTTTACGGTAAAGCACCTCTTCATCCAGTCCTTTACCATCATCGCTGATTTCGATGACAACGGTTCCTGCGTCATGGTATGCGTTGAGGGTTAGGGTTCCTTTATGAGGTTTATCGCCTCTATCACTTGGCATTTCGATACCGTGGTCAATGGCATTACGTACGATGTGAACAAGCGGGTCGGTGATTTTCTCAATGACCGTTTTATCAAGCTCCGTTTCTCCACCTTTAATGACCAGTTCTATCTCTTTGCCCAGTTTTTTAGAGAGATCCATCACAATGCGTTTAAATTTATTAAAGGTTTCCCCAATTTGCACCATGCGTATTTGCATCGCACCTTCTCTGATGTCCTCAAGCATTCGGGAGACGATAGAGACAGACTCGATCAGTTCAGAGTTTTTCATGTCGATGGACTGCTGAACCACATTGGCATTGGCGATGACCATCTCACCGATAAGATTAATGAGTTGGTCTATTTTTTCGGCATCCACGCGAATACTATACGCCGTTGGTTGTGCTTGTGTTGTCGCTTTTTTGACCTCTTCTTTTGAAGCTTGTGTGACCGTTGTAACACTTTGCATTGCGACAGGAGCAATGTATTCATTTAAGACAATGTCACAATCCTCTTTAATAAAATCAAACACATCTAAAATCTCTTCACGATTCATGGATGTTGTAAATTCAATCTCAAAAGAAAGATAACAGTATGTTGGGGTTAACGCTTCAAGCAGAGGAATGGAGTTGACATTGACTTTGGCATCAAAGGCACTTGAGTTTTTACGCAAATACGCTAAAAAGCTTGCAGGCTCAAACCCCTGCTCCATCACGCTTTGTCCAAACGTTAACTGCATTTTCCATGCTTTTTCAACCATAGAAGGAACAGGGGCAGATGTGTTTACTTCTAGGGAATGCTGCAAAGAGGCTGGCATCAGCTCATTTAAAGATGCGCCCAACTTTTGAGTCATGTCACACAACTCTTGTGTGGGAGCTTCTTCATTGGAAGTGAGGACTGCAAATTCCACAAGGTGTTGCATGTGGTCTTTACATTCTAACAGCAATTCGCCTAGCTCATCACTCATCGCAATAGCTCCATTACGTACTTGGTCGAGTACATTTTCGGCAATATGGGTAAATTCTACGACAAAATCAATCTTATACATACCCGCCGCACCTTTGATGGTGTGCGCGGCACGAAAGACTGCATTGATCGATTCATCATCCATGCCATTTTCACGGATATGCACTAAAGAGTTTTCCATAGCTTCGAGTAGTTCTAAACTCTCGATATGAAACTCTTTAGCAATATCACTAAATTGCAATGACGAATTCATTCAACTCCTTTTTCAAGTGTAGTCCAATCAAATCCAAACAGAAGCATGAAATTGTGTACAGAATTGGCAATACCATGAACTTCAATAGGTTTTTGTGATGCTTCACAACTCTTTTGAAGCGAAACCAATAACTGGAATCCTGCGGTATCCATCTTGTCTAGTTGTGAAAAATCGACATACAACCTCTCAGCCGATGCGATTAACTTTTTTAATTTTTCACTAAACTCTTCCACCTGATAGATAGTCAGTTCTCCTGAAGGACTTACATGCAAAGAGTTTTCTTTCAGTGTTATCATCTCTACTCCTTAGCCTAAAAGCTTTGAAACAGCACCCAAAAGTTTTGCTTTATCAAACGGTTTTACCATCCATGCTTTAACACCCGCAGCTTTTCCTGCTTCTATCTCTGCTTGACCCGTTACAGTTGTAAGCATGATGATAGGTACAAAACGGTATGACGCGTTTTCTTTAATTTTGCGAGCAAAGGTCAAACCGTCCATCACAGGCATATTGACATCACAGATAATCAAATCTATAGGTGCCTGCATCGCTTTTTCTAAAGCCATTTGACCATTTTCTGCCTCTATGACTTCATAACCACTCTCTTTCAACACGGAACTGACTGTCATACGCATAACAGTAGAATCATCAACAATCATCAAACGTTTTGACATTTCTTAAAACCTTATTAAGATGTAATTTTTATGTAATCGTAATTGTAGCGGAGCACAAGATACCAACCAGTCTCTTTTGAAATAAAAATATATGACTGAAACATGACTTTAATCGTGCTAAAATGTTAAATATCTCGAATTACAACTTTAAAACATTAACTTAAGGAAAACATCATGATGAGTCATTTTTTAGCCCTTAAAAATAAAACCGTTCTTTTTGCTGAAGATGATGATATTATGAGGGAGCAAACTGCTGAAATACTTGGTATGATTTTTAAAAGCGTTTACACGGCAAGAGATGGTGAAGAGGCGTATGAGCGCTATGAAGATGAAAAGCCAGACCTGCTCATTACCGACATTAAGATGCCTCGTAAAGATGGACTAAAGCTTATCAAGCAAATTCGTCAAAAAGATTATTCTATTCCCATCATTTTACTCACCAGTTTTACAGACCAACCGATGCTCATCAATGCTGCAAATCTCTCAGTGGATGGGTACTTAATCAAACCCATTGAGTTTGAACAACTCACACATACCATTTGCAGTGCTATGAAACGTAGCCAAAAAGGTTTAGGACTTATCAAACTCAAAAACGATCTTTTTTACAATGTGGGCACCAAAGAGATTTACTACAAAGGCAATGCCATCTCTTTGGGTGCTAAAGAGCATGAACTGATCGATCTTCTCATCAGTAATCGTCATCTCACCGTAACCAAAGAAGCAATTGCGGCACATTTATGGCCTTTTGACCCTATTTGTGACTCTGCGATAAAAAATTTGATTTTACGTATTCGTAAAAAGCTAGGCGAAGATATTATCATCTCTGTTAGAAGCATAGGGTACCGCATTAATACACGTGATGCTATCACAGAGAGTCCTAACCCATCCGATACTATGGCATAGAGCACGGATGAGACAGATTTTATATTTCTTACTAACTATACTGTGCTACACACCTGTGTTTGGCTTAGAATCTTTTACCATTCTTGACCAGCACCCTCATGTGATTCTTACCAAAGCACCTTCCTATCTCGCCAAAGATGTTTCGCAAGCAGAAGCTTATGAGGCATTTAAACAAAAACTGTTTACACCTATGCCCACATATGCAAAAAGCTTAGGGTTTTTTGATGAGACAATTTGGATCAGTCTTGAAATTCAAAATGGCTGTGCACAAGAGCTGTTCTTAAACCTTTACAATTTATCATTGGATCACATTGAGTATTTTGTCTATCACAAAGATGAAATGATACACCAAGGCGTTACAGGGGCATTGGTTCCTATACAAGAACGCCATATTAAAACCCTTGATCTGCGTATGCCTTTACTAAACATCGATGAGCCTTTAACCTATCTTATAAAAATTCATACGCACAACGCGATGATTGTGCCTATTGTTATGGGAACAGATGGGGCATTACAACTCTTCGCATTACCAGAAATTGTGGCGATTGGCATTTTTTCAGGCGTTTTTTTAGCACTCTTTTTATACAACTGTATTCTTTACATCGCTACCAAACAGCGTGACTATTTGCTCTATTCATTGTATATTTTTGCTCTTTTTTGTTTTATTCTCTCATTGAAAGAATACTTTTTGCTCTTGCTTCAAGATCATTTAGTGTTACGAAATCCACTCAAACTCATAAGCTTACAAGTGGCTTCCTTTTTGTTTATCTTCTTTACTCTCACGTTTTTAAATATTCAAGCACTCTCAAAAAAACTCTATAAAGCAACGCTCTATGGGAATGTACTGATTTTCTTACTGCTATCGTGTATGGCACTTGGTACCTTTGGGCACTATTTGGGATTGGCTGGTATTATGGTGACCATTTCTATCTCCCTCTTTCTGGGTGTTTTTGCTATGTTACAGCACAATGCCCTTGCAAAGTATTATCTCTTAGCGGTAGGATTTTTCTTTACAGGAAGCATAACCACCATTTGCATGGTGCTTGGCGTCATCGACTACTCTTTTTCAACCTCTATGCCACTTTTAGTGGGTTCCATGATAGAAATGCTTCTTTTCTCACTCGCACTTGGCTATAAAATTAAGACATTATCGCTCGAACACACAAAAACACTTACACAACTTCAAGCTCAAAATAAAATCCTTTTTTTACAGTCTCGTTACACTTCTGTGGGTGAACTTATTCGCAACATTACCCATCAATGGAAAGAGCCATTGGGAGAGATTGGTGCTATTCAGACTAACCTAAAAAGTACCCTTGTTTTCCAAGGCAGTGTCAGTAAAGAAAAACTCTTAAATGCCATTAACCTCAGTCACAAAATCATCTCTCATTTGGCGGAAACTATCGATACGTTTTACCGTTTCTTTCGTGCGAAAACAACTGAGAGTCAAGAGTTTGACATTACCACAGAGATTGATAACCTTAGAAAAATGGTCAATTACACCTTTGATAGTGACCAAATTGCACTTACCTGTACCTATAGCGAGAGACCGATTAGTATCTATGGGCATCCTAACGAGTTTGCGCATGCTATTTTGAACATTATTCTTAATGCCAAAGATGTTCTTATTAAACGTCAGATTAAACATCCTTGGGTCAACATCGATGTATCAACGTCATCCTCTAAGGTGTTCATCACTGTGAGCGATAATGGTGGTGGCATTTTACAAGAACCCATTACCAAAATTTTCAATGCAGGCGTTAGCTCTAAAGAAGAGAACATTGGCATTGGGTTATACATTGCTAAAACGATTATTGAGAAAAAGATGCAAGGACGTCTTATGGTAAAAAACAGTGATGTAGGCGCTGTCTTTACCATAAGTTTTCCACTTGTTTTTTCACAGGATGCTCTACCATCAGATATACCACTAGAAATGGAAGAATCAGCCATAGAACGTATCTCACAATTGGAAAAAGATATTGAGAGACGTATTGAAGTAGAAAAAAACCTTAAACAATGGGCGCATATTTTTGAAAAAGCCCATTGGGGCATTGCTATTTGTAGTGTAACTCATAATACGTTTGATCTTATTAATCCAGAATTTGCACGTATGCACGGCTTTAGTATCGAAGAGTTACTGAATCAGCCTATCGAGATGGTATTTGAACCTTATCACCGAGCAGACATTCCAGAAGCTCTTCTAAAGGTACATAAAGAAGGTCACTATGCCTTTGAGTCAGAGCATCTTCGCAAAGATGGTTCTACGTTTCCTGTCGATATTGATATTATTGCTGTCAAATCTGAAGACGGAGAACTTTTATACCGCATTGCCAATGTACGAGACATCACCCTCTATAAGCAAACGCATGAACGACTACTCCTCAAAAAATTTGCGCTTAATCATATTCAAGATGCCGTATTTCTCATAGATGAAAATGCTGATTTTTGTGATGTCAATGAGGGAGCGTGTAAAGCCCTTGGATATACTCTTGATGAACTAATGAGCATGAATGTAGGAGATATAGACCCTGAGTGGCCAAAGGAGAGGTGGCCTGAGCATTGGAATGAACTTAAAAAAGCAGGTTCTATGACGATGGAGCTGAGACATAAGCGTAAAGATGGCTCCATATTTCCCGTAGAAATCAGTGCAAACTACATAGAATTTGCTGGCAAAACGTATAATATGTCAATCGTACGAGATATTACTGAGCGAAAAGTAGCTCAGACAGAACTCTTGCTGATCAATAAAGCACTTAATAACACCGATGAAGCAACGTACATTCTTTTAGATGAGAAAATTACGCAGGTGAATGATGGTGCATGTAAAATGCTAGGCTATAGCCGTGAAGAGCTTACTTCAATGAGTCTTTATGACATCGACCCTGAACTCACCCACGAAGAGCTTAAGAGCATAGAAGCGTTGGGAGATAGCACCAGCAGTATCCGTTTTGAGAGAAAACACCGCACCAAAGATGGCAACATACTTGATGTTGAGATCGTCACCAATATGTTTGAACATGATGGAACAGCCTACGCTTTTGTGGCAGTAAGAGATATAACTGAGCAGAAAAAAGCAACTGAAACACTGTACCTTCAAAAATTTGCACTTGACACCATTATTGAAGCGGTCTATCTCATCGATGAAAATTCTATGTTCCACTATGTCAATGATGGAGCATGTAAAGCACTTGGCTACACCAAAGAAGAGTTTTTGAAACTTGGTGTCATAAACATTGATCCAAACTGCACACAAGAGTGGTGGAAAGCGCATTGGGCGGAGATAAAAGAGCAAAGCAATATGCTCATAGAAGCGACACACCGACGAAAAGATGGAACCATCATTCCTATAGAAGTGAGTATCAACTACTTTGAGTACAATGGAGTAGGCTATAACCTCGCTGTTACTCGAGATATAAGCGAACGCCTTCTTTTGGAACAGCGAAAAGAAGATGAGCGTATGCACCTCTTTTTTGAAAAGCAGTTGGTGGGCATGGCAATCTCTTCTCCAGAGAAAAGTTGGCTGAAAGTCAATGATAAATTATGCACTATGCTTGGCTATTCGCAAGAAGAGCTGACCAATAAAACATGGTCAGAGATTACCTACCCCGATGATTTAGAGCCTGATGTTACACAATTTGAACGTGTTTTACGTGGAGAAATCGAAGGGTTTAGCATTAAAAAACGATTTATTTGTAAAGACGGGGGCATCCTCTATACCAATCTTTCAACAACGTGTATCAGAAATACCGATGGAAGTGCTAGTTACTTCTTAACACTCATTGAAGATATTACAGAACAGACCCATGCGCATGAAGCATTAACGCAAAAAGAGCAAGAACTTCGCTCTTTGGCTGAGTCTTCACCAGGGATGATGGGAAGTTTTTGCCTACGTCCCGATGGTCTTATGTATATGCCATACGTTTCGCCCAATATTATAGACATTTTTGGACTACACCCAGAAGAGGTACAAAACGATGCAACACCTCTTCTTGCACTGAATCATCCTGATGATGCACAACGCATTCATGAAACCATTCTCACATCAGCCCAAGAGATGTCAGTGTGGCATGAAGAGTACCGCATCATTCATCCACGTAAGGGTGAGCGTTGGATGGAAAGCAACACCAAACCAGAACGAAGTGCCAATGGCGACATTACATGGTACGGCTATGTTCATGACATCACAGAACGCAAAAAAATTGAAGAGAAACTACAAGAAAATCAAGCACATCTCTTAGCCATTATCTCCACAATCCCCGATAAGATATGGCTCAAAGATAAAGATGGCATCTACCTCATGTGCAATTCTGCCTATGAAAGATTTTTAGGAGCATCAAAAGAGGAAATCATCGGCAAAACAGATTATGATTTTGTCACCAAAGAACAAGGTGATTTTTTCCGCCAAAAAGATGCTGAAGCGATGGTGGCAGGAACCATGTGTATCAACGAAGAGGAAGTCTTCCAAAACAATGGTCAATACGCATTTTTGGAGACACGAAAAGTCCCTGTTTATAATGATAAAACCTTAATAGGCATCCTTGGCATTGGGCGAGACATTACAGAGCGTAAAAAAAGCGAACTGATTTTAGATGAAATACGCCAGCGTCTCCATTATCTCATTCAAAGTATTCCTGATCCTGTATGGATGAAAGATGTCAATGGCAATTTTCTCGCTTGTAATCACGGTGTTGAGCGTCTTTTCAATACCAAAGAAGAAGATATTATCGGCAAAGATGATTATGACTTTTTTGAGCCTGAACTTGCAGAATTTTATCGCAATAAAGATCGTGCGGCGGTTGAAGCTGATTATGTTCGTATTAACGAAGAGTTATGGACATTCCGTGACAACGGTGAACAAGCACTTATGGAAACTCGCAAAGTTCCTGTCAAGAGTGCAGATGGCACCTTGCTAGGTACCATTGGCGTAGCACGTGACATCACGGAACGTAAAAAAATTGAAGAAAAACTCAAGAAAAATGAAGCGAGCCTAAATAAAGCACAAAGCATTGCCAAAATGGGAAGTTGGGAACTTGATATTGCAAATGATACACTGACATGGTCAGATGAAACCTATAGAATTTTTGAGCTTGATCGTAACCAAACCACAAATTTGCATCAAACATTTTATGAGATTGTTCACCCTGACGATAGGGAGATGGTGAATCGTTTATATGTAGAGTCTGTCGAAGCGAAAATGCCTTATGAAATGCCCCATAGAATTGTTATGCGCGACGGTCGTATCAAATATGTTTTAGAAAGATGCGAAACACAATATGATGCAGAGGGCAAGCCTATACTTTCTATTGGTACGGTACAAGATATTACAGAACGCCATCAGATGGAACTTTCACTCAAAGAATCCAACGAGCGTTATACCCAAATTCTCAATAACAGTATCGATGTCATTTACCTCATCGAAGTCACTCCAGAGGGACGTTTTATCCATCTGGACATCAATACTGCCTATGTTGAAGCGACAGGAATCCCACGAGAAGCAATCATTGGTCTGCCTGTAGAAGAAATCGAGCATGAGGCATTCCGTACTATTCTTATTGACAAATTTACCACATGCCTCAATGCAGGAGAAATAACCAACTATACTGCCGATTATCCTTTTTCCTCAGGAATCAGAACGTTTCATTCCGTCCTTGCTCCTATTCGGGATAAAAATGGACGAATTGTCCGTATCGTAGGTGCTGCAAGAGATGTTACCGAACACAAGCGAATGGAAAAAGAGATCGAAAAGTCATACCACTTCCTCAATCAAATTGTTGACGCCATCCCTGATCCAATTTTTGTTAAAGATAGAGAGCACCGTTGGCTACTACTCAATAATGCGAATATTGCGCTAACAGGCATAGACCGTGAAATGCTTTTGGGAAAATCTGATTATGATATTTTTTCCAAAGAAGAAGCGGATATTTTTTGGGAAAAGGATGAAGCCGTCTTTTCATCTGGCAAGGTTAATATTAATGAGGAATATTTTACTTCCAATGACGGTACGACACACTGCATAGAGACTGTGAAATCAATGTTTGTTTCTACGGATGGCAATGAATACCTGGTTGGTACAATTCGTGATATTAGTGAGCGTAAACACGCGGAAGAGACCATTAAAGAACTTAATACGACACTTGAAGAAAAGGTGAAAAAACGAACCTTACAACTCCAAGAAGCTTTAGAATTTAGTAATGGTGTTATCAACGCACTACCCGATTTGTTGTTTGAAATCGACCTTTATGGAACTTATCTCAATGTTTGGGCGCGAGATGAAGAACTCCTTGCTACACATAAAGAGCATTTACTCGGTCATAACGTGTATGATGTACTTTCTCCTGAATCAGCCAATGCAGTCATGGAAGCACTCAAAGAGGCAAATACAACAGGGGTTTCGTTTGGAAAGACCATCAAAATAGAATTACCACAAGGGGCAATGTATTTTGAAGAATCCGTTTCTAAGAAAAACTCAAGCAATACCTTTCTCGTTCTTTCTCATGATATAACAGAACGAAAAAAAGCAGAACTTGAGTTGCGAGAAAAAGAGGAAAAATTTTCAAAGCTTTTCAAACTAAGTCCCGCGGCTATCTCTATTACCTCACTTGAGCGCAACATGTACCTCGATGTCAATGACAGTTTTTTACACCATACAGGCTATGCCTACGAAGAAGTTGTTGGAAAAAGCAGTGCTGATTTAGGCTTATTTGTAAACCCAGAAGAGCGAGCAGCGTTTTTCAAAAAAGTCTTAGAAGATGGCTATATCAAAGACTTTAACTATTCATTCAGAGCAAAAGATGGACGTATAGGCTATGCGATGGCATATGCTTCACTCATTACTTTCAAAGGGGAGCGTTGCCTTATCGGTCATAGTTACGATATGTCTGAGCGTAAAAAGATAGAAGCACTGCAACACGAAAGGCTCTTACTTGAAGAACGCCTTTCTAAGATAGCTACGGCTGCTCCTGGTGTTAATTATATTTTTGAAAAAACCGTTAATGGCACTCTGCGCTTTACTTATCTTTCTTCAGGATTTACTGAACTCTTTGGCATCTCTCAAGAAGATGCGCTCTCTGATTTTTCTACTACCCTAGAACACATACATTCAGACGATAAAGAGAGCATTCGACAAAGCCTCCCTCACAGTGAAAAAGCGTTAAGTAAATGGCACGAAGAATTTCGTATTATCCATCCTGAAAAAGGAACACTATGGATAGAAGGACAATCCAAACCCGAATTACAAGCAGATGGTAGCGTCCTTTGGTATGGATTTTTCCATGATGTGACAGAGCGTAAAAAAGCAGAGAATGCACTGGCAAAAAGTGAAGAGGCGTTTCGTGCCATTGTCGAAAATTCACCTGATGTCATTGCACGTTATGACCTTAATTGTAAGAGAATTTATGTCAATCCTATGATGCAACTACTTATAGGAAAACCACTTGATGAAATACTCGGAAAAACCCCACGTGAGTACTCACCACTCCTTGATAGTGCAACATTTGAAAAACTCTTTGACCAAGTGCTTAAAGAAAAAAAAGAAGTTGTTTATGAGAGTGCTTATGTAACCTCTACAGGAGAAGAGCGTTTTGGACAACAACGTATTATTCCTGAGTTTGACAAAGCAGGTGAAATTACAAGTATTTTAGTCATAGGAAGAGATTTAGCAGATTTAAAAATGGCAGAACTAGAATTAATAAAACAAAAAGGCACTAGAACGCATGAGTAAATACCAATATGTTTATAATCACGCTAAAGTAGGCATGGCCGTCTGGAGTATTAAGGATTATCGTTTTAAATTTATCAATCCTGCTTTTGCTTCCATTCATGGCTATGAGTCTCATGAGCTTCTTGGAACAGATGTACGCAACATTTTTACACCGCAGAGTTTGAAGCACGTCAGCACCTCTGCCAACAACCCATCGTACGGTATTTCACATGAGATATTTTTTGAAACCATCCATACTAAAAAAGATGGTATAAACATTCCTTTAAATGTACACATCACCACGATCAAAGACAACGATGGTGTCCCAAAACACCATATCGCCAATGTGATAGACTTAAGCAAAAATGACAAAAATACGTTATGCGAATCTCCTCACAACACAAGCGACAACACCAATATAACCCTAAATGAGACAAACTTTTTTAATTTTATTTTGCAAAACCTCCCTGGGTTTGCATTTATTTTCCAACTGCACGCTAATGGCAAAGAAGAATTTTTGTATGCCAGTGACAAGATTTTAGACACCTATGGTATCGATGCGTCAACCGTGCTTTCCGATATTACGAAGTTACGAAAGCTCTTTCACCCTGATGATATAACACGCTTTAAAGCAGCCATTGAAGAATCTGCCAAAAACCTTCAGCTTTTTCATGCTGAATTTCGCATTAACCATCCTCAAAAAGGGGAAATATGGCTTGAGACAAACTCTACGCCCCATGCACAAGCAGATGGCAGTACCATTTGGTATGGCATCACTATGGAAATTAGCCAACGTAAAAAAATTGAATTAGCCCTTATGAAAACAACCACACATCTGTCTTCATTGGTTAACACCATTCCTGATCTTGTTTGGATGAAAGATGAGAATGGGGTGTATCTTGCTTGCAACCATGAGTTTGAGCGATTTTTTGGAGCAAAAGAGCGTGACATTTTGGGTAAAACTGATTATGATTTTATCTCTCCTGCGTTGGCTGATTTTTTCAGACAAAAAGATAAAGAAGCTATTGAAAAAAAGTATATCATCACTAACGAAGAGCGCATTGTCTATCAAGCCACTGGAGAAGAAGGTCTTTTAGAAACACGCAAAGCCCCTGTTTATGATAAAAATGGTGAACTACTTGGAGTCCTTGGCATCGCAAAAGATATTACGAAACGCCATGAAATGGAAGAGAAATTAGCCAAAAAAGAAGAAGAATTTCGCACCATTGCCGAACGTACTCCCGATACTATTGTCCGCTTTGACCGCGAGTGCCGACGCACCTACATAAACCCTAGCGCTATGCGCATTGCAGGAGTTCCACAAGAAGAACTTTTAGGCTTAAAGCCCTCCAGTTTTTCGCCACTTAATGATGCTCTATTATTTGAAAACACTTTGAGATACGCGATTCAAACGGGAGAAGAAGCAACTCTTGAGATGGCATTTGCAAGCCCTACAGGGTACACAGGTTGGCGACATATGCACATTGTGCCTGAAACAAATATACATGGTGAAGTCACAAGTGTATTGGCGATTGGTCGAGATATTAGTGAACGAAAAAAGATAGAGCTCCAACTAAAAGACAACGAAACCATCTTTCAAGAAGCTCAACGTATCGCAAAAATCGGCAGTTGGAAGCTTGATTTAGCAACCCAAGCGATTACATGGTCTGATGAAATGTACCGTATTTTTAACATAGACCCAACAACGACAAGGTCACTACGTAAACTCTTTATAGAGATGATTCACCCTGAAGATATGACGCATGTGAAAGAGCTTCATTATCAAGCACAAAAAAACCATGTGCCTTATGAAACAACCCATCGGGTGTTACTCAAAAATGGAACACTCAAATACATTCATGCTAAAGCGATTACCTACTACGACAACCATGAAAATGCCATCTCAATTATGGGAACTGTCCAAGATGTAACAGAGCAAAAGATGGTCGAAAAGCAAGTCGAATTTCTAGCCAGTCACGATACCCTCACGGAACTGCCCAATCGTATGTTAGCCCAAAGCAGGTGTGAACAATCCATCGCTTATGCCAAACGCAGTCATTCAAAAATTGCTTTGCTATTTATAGACCTTGATGACTTTAAAACCATTAATGATTCCTTAGGGCATGCGTTAGGCCATGTCATGTTAAAAATGGTCGCGAAACGACTAAAACAACATATTCGCCAAACGGATACGCTCAGCCGTCAAGGAGGCGATGAATTTTTGATGATACTCACCGATGTGCGTGATGTGGAAGATGTCTCTGCTGTAGCACTGAAGCTTTTAGGTGAGTTTGAAAAACCCTTTCATCTTGATGAACACATCCTCTCTTCTTCTATTTCAGTAGGAATTGCCCTCTATCCTGATGATGGTAAGCACTTTGAACCTCTCCTGCAACGTGCCGATACAGCAATGTACAAAGCAAAAGAAGCGGGGCGCAATACCTACTGTTTTTTCACTGAAGCGATGAATCAGGAGATTTTTGCACACCTCACGCTTCAGAATGACTTAAAACAAGCGCTTGTACAGCAACAATTTGTTTTGCATTATCAACCTCAGGTTGATCTTAAAACCAATACTATCAATGGAGTAGAAGCGCTTATACGATGGCTTCATCCCCAAAATGGGCTTGTTCCGCCTACACAATTTATCTCTATTGCTGAATCCACAGGACTGATTTTTGACATCGGAGAATGGGTCATTCGTGAAGCATGCCATCAAGCTTCAAAATGGCATCAACAAGGCATGAAAATCACCATGGCAGTTAATATCTCAGCGGTACAGTTTAAACGAGGAAATTTAGAGCGTGTGATTGAAAAAGCCCTTGAAGATTCAGGTCTTAACCCACACTATTTGGAATTAGAACTGACCGAGTCTATCTTGATTCACGATACTGAAAATGTTTTATATACCATTAGAAAATTAAAAAATTTAGGTATTAAACTCTCTATCGATGACTTTGGAACAGGTTACTCAAGTCTTTCATATCTCAAACGTTTCGCAGTCGATAAACTCAAGATTGATCAATCTTTTGTACGAGATATTCTCAAAGACCAAGAAGATGATGCCATCGTCCAAGCCATTATTCAAATGGCAAAAAGCCTTAATCTTAAAACCGTTGCAGAAGGCGTTGAGGCAAAAGAAATTTTAGAAATCCTCAAACATCATGGCTGCGATGCCGTGCAAGGGTATTACTTTGCAAAGCCTATGAATGCAACAGATTTTAGTCATTATTTTTCACAAAGAGAGTCCACGAAATGAGCCAATCCTCAACACAGATAAAAACATGCCAAAACATATGCGAATTTCGCTCTCTTGTTGATAACATCCATGATCCTATTTATCGTTTTGATAGTAACTGTAAGCAAACCTATGTCAATCCTGTTGTAGAAAAGCTATGCAATCAGCCAGCATCTGCTCTGCTTGGTAAAACCCCTATAGAGTCTTCATTGGTAGCGCCACAGGAGAGTATAGCAATGATGCGAAGCCTTCAAAGAGTGATGCAAACGGGTAAAGTAGATACTGTGGACATTAGCTTTGCACAAACAGATGGCAGTTACCGCTATTATCAGCACGTGCATATGCCAGAATTTTCACACGATGGCGCCGTTAGAAGTGTATTGGCTATCGGCCGTGACATTTCAGACTTTAAACACGTTCAACAAGCACTTCTTACAAGCGAACAAACCTTTCGCACGTTAGCTGAGAATTCACCAGATTCTATTGTACGTTACGATAAAAGTCTAAAGCGCACCTATGTTAATGCAGCATGGGAGAGAGCCAACGCCATATTTCGTGATGATATTTTAGGGAAACGCCCTACAGAGCAAGCAGGGAGAATTCAAGAAAATGTGCAAGAATTTGAAGCCATGCTTAGGCGTGTTTTAGAGACAGGAAAAAGTGAAGCGTTTGAACTCAAATGGGAAAACAAAGACGGAAAACTCTATTTCTTTAACTTTCACACCGTTGCAGAATACGATGGAGAAGGCAATATCATCTCCGTTTTAACGATTTCGCGCGACATTACATCGTATAAAGAACTTGAGCATGCACTCTCTTCCAAAGAACAACTCTTTCGTGCGCTTGCTGAAAATTCACCTGATTTGATTATTCGTTACGATACATCATGTCGCAAAGTTTATGTCAATGCAATGGCGGCAAAAACATTTGGTCGCGCCACCTCTGAGTTACTAGGAGGCACACCAACAGAGACCGCACTTCTTGTTAATTACCAAGAGTTTGAGTTAAAACTCCAAGAAGTCATTCACACCAAACAAGAAACGATGATAGAAATTTCATCTCACTATACAGGAGAACAGGTCTGGGCAGAAGTACGCCTCATTCCAGAATTTAATACGCTTGGGGAACTCATGAGTGTTTTGGCAGTTGGAAGGTATATTACAGAGCGTAAAAAATTGGAAATACACCTTAATGCAACACTCTCTCAATTTGAACAATTTATAAACAATATTCCTGAAATGGCATGGATCAAAGATAAAGAGGGTAAGTACATCATTGTCAATCAAGTACTCGCCAATAGATTTGGAGTTGGTGTCAAAGATATGATTGGCAAAACAGATTTAGATTTTTTTGATGAACAAACCTCCAAAGCACACAGAGAGGCTGATATAAAAGTGATGCTAGAAGGCATCACTTTCAAAGTCGAAGAGATGTTCTTATCTGATGAAGATCAAAAGGAATGGATTGAGAGCATCAAAAACCCTTTTAGAGATTGTAATGCGGAGATTATAGGAACCATTGGAACCGCACGTAACATCACCGAACGCAAGCAGATTGAGAAACAAATGGCATTTATGGCACACCATGATGCACTAACACATCTTCCCAATCGTACACTTGCGAAAGATAGAGCTGAACAAGCCATCGTTAACGCAAAACGCAATGAAAGCAAAGTGGCATTTTTATTTATTGATCTTGATAAATTTAAAGATATTAACGACTCTTTAGGACACCTTGCAGGTGATACATTACTCAAACTTATCGCATCGCGCTTACGCTCATGTATTCGTGAAACCGATACCCTAAGTCGCCAAGGAGGCGATGAATTTTTAATTATTCTTTCTAATATGAACGAATCAACCGATGTTCTTTTACTCATTAACAAAATTTTTAAATCATTAGAAGAGCCTTTTAAATTAGGAAGCCATACACTTTTTACGTCTGTTTCTATTGGTGTTTCTCTCTATCCTGATGATGGTGTCACGTTTAATAGGCTTTACCAAAGAGCGGATATTGCAATGTATCAAGCAAAAGGATTAGGGCGAAATACCTATGCGTTTCACTCTTCTCACATCAGTTCTGAGATGCTTGATCAACTCAAACTGCAAAATGATTTACGTATGGCTATCAAAAACAATGAGCTTATCTTGTATTATCAACCACAAATTGATCTGCAAACACACCGCATCATCGGTGTTGAAGCATTATTGCGTTGGATTCATCCTGAGCGTGGTCTTATTTCTCCTCTTACATTTATTCCTCTTGCAGAATCAAGTGGATTGATTGTCGAAATAGGCGAATGGGTACTCATGGAAGCATGTAAACAAGCTTCTCTTTGGCATCAAAATAACATCAATATTACCATGGCAGTCAACCTTTCTGCCATTCAATTCAAGCGAGGAAATATTGAAGAAATTGTCCAAAAAGCGCTCGATTATTCTGGTCTTTCTCCACAGTTTTTAGAGCTTGAACTTACCGAATCTATTTTCATTCACAATACGCAAGAGATACTTAAAACCATTTACAACTTAAAGGAACTTGGAATTTTGCTCTCTATTGATGACTTTGGAACAGGCTATTCAAGCTTAACCTACCTTAAACGCTTTAAGGTGGATAAACTCAAAATAGATAGGTCATTTATTCACAATCTCCTTCATAATCAAGAAGATGCCGTGATTGTTAAAACGATTATAGAGATGGCAAAAAGTTTAAAACTTAAAACCATTGCTGAAGGCGTAGAAACTAAAGATGTTTTAGAAGCAGTGCAAAGCTATGGCTGCCATGAAGTGCAAGGATATTACTTTTCAAAACCTCTTGAAGCGCATTACATTGCTTCACGCATTGATAAAACAATGAAATGGTTACGATAATAGACTTCTTCAAGAAGTCTATGACTTACACTTCGTTTTTCTCATTCACTGCGTTGTTGCTCTCCACCATCGAATTGAGGCTTTTTTTGAGCTTTTGCAACATGCGGTTGACATGGATGAGATTTTCCGCCGATTGAATGGCGATGTCCTCTGTGGCGTTCACATTTTTATCAAATGTTTTCTTTTCGTTCTCATCAATGCCCATATCTTCGATGGCATCTTCCACTTCAAGGGCGAGTTGTTGCAACTGGGAGACCGCATTTTCCGCTTTTTTAAGTGCATCTTCACTGTCTTTCATCGCAAGGTTCACTTTTTGTACAAACAGTGAAATGTGCGTTGTCGCTTCTTTAAGCTCATCTTCACTGTTAGAAGGAAAACTGACCTTGTGTTCTGCAAAGCTACTCATATCGCCATGTGCTAGCTCTTTAGCTTTTTGAACAAAGCCCTCTAAATGCTCAATGATCTCTTTGGTCATCACAAACGCATAGACGATGATGATGAGTCCCACCAAAAGCGCGATGTATTGGAACTTGAGGAACATGTCATTTTTTGCTTCGCTGTGGTCGGTGTAGAGCCATACTGCTTCATCCATCGCATTGAGAAGCTGTACATTTTTTTCATAGACGTAGGCTAAATGTTTATTGATCTCACTCTCCACCGCAATGACACGCTCTAAGTAGAGCATATACTCTTCCCAGTACGCATTGTTCTCTTTTACGATAGCATAGACTTCAGGTGCATTTTTCACCGCAGGGTCATCCAAAAAGCTTTTAATCGTCTTGTTATACAAAGCCTTGGCATCTGCAAACACTAGCAAATCTTGCGCATTAGCGGTTCTCAAATAGCGGTTAACATAAAGCCCCATACGCTGAGAGAGCATACGTTGACGACCAGAGAGATCGATGTGCACGTTGGTAAGATTGGCTGCAACCATACGCTGTACCACATTATCGGAGAGCACGAGCAATTTTTCAATACGAGGGGTTAAAACTTCCATATCAGGACGCACTGCTTCAATGCCCTTTTTAAGGGCTTCAACTTCAGAGCGAAACGGAAGCCACAATGCCATAACCTCTTCTAATTTATCTTTGATACGCTCATTTTGAGGCGCATAAATGCCTTTGGTATCATTGCCATACAAAAGATCGTTTAGGCTGTTTTCAAACAGATTGACAGCAGTATTCAGTTCACGAAAGTCATTGGTATGACGATGCACGATAAAAAAAGTCTCTTTGCTGATCTTTTGAGAGAGCATACGTTGTTTACCCGCAATATTGATGATGTAGGAGTCTTTTTTACTCATCTGGTTCATCATCACGGTTAAAGAGATAATAAAAATAATGACAAAGGAGAGCAATCCTCCCGCAAGACGCATTTTAGCGCTAATAGCCGTTGGTTTAATCATGGTAACCTACTCATAAATATCTTTTAGTTCTTGCAAATTCACAATCACAACGCTGTTTTTTTCAATTTCAATTGTACCATTTCTGGTGAGTTTATTTAAAATACGAGAAAGCGTTTCAGGCTGAATGTGCAACATATAGGCAATCTCGTGTTTTTTAAGACGATTAAAGGTATCAAGCTCATTCACGAGCATATGCGCTACTTTGGCGGTTCCATCAAACACCACGTCACGACTGATGATACACTGCATCTGTTGAATCATCTTAAACGATTCTTCCAAAATCTTTGTCATTAAACGATGGTTCGCATAGATCATTGCACGAAACGGCTCGCTTTGAATACAAAGAACCGTACTATCTTCCAAAAATTCGGCATTGGCATAGCAGCTGATAAAAAAGCTATCGATAAGCTTTGAAACATTGAAAATAAGGGAATTAGAATAGAGTTTATAGAGAAAAATTTCATTATCAAAACGATCAACTTTATAAAACTTGACCGAACCTTTAATGATGTAGTAAATAGCGTCTTTCGTATCTTTCTCATAAAAGAGTACGTCACCTGCTTTATGGTGACGCACACTACAAAATGAGGCTATTTTTTCAATATCTTCACGATTGAGTGACTCGAACAGTGGCAATGAAGAAACTAATGATAAAGGATCGTTTGCCATCAAACCTCTTTAGAATTTATTGCTTAAAGGTAGCATTTTCAACAATGATTTTATACGAATAGCCTGAGCCAAAGTCTTTATCAACATTCACAACACCCGATGCAGTGACAATATCTCCTACTTTTGGAAGCTCTTTAGACGTAAACACAATGCGCCCTACTTCACTTCCCTCGCCTGTTCCATCTTGAATATGAATCCAGTTACGACCAATGATGTTAGGAGAAGCTTTGACAACCTTACCACGAATGGCAATCGTTTTATCTTTTAAACTGACACGTTTTTCCCATGCCTCTTTAACACTTATCGTATCTTTTTGTTTATAAGGAGACTCTTTAACCTGCTCACTAATCAACTCTAAATTGCCTTTTTCAGGAACATTGGTACGGTATTGTAAATTGGAAGCAAACACAACTTCATCAAATTTACGGTTTAGTGCCTTACTCTCAAAATTTTTAGCACGTAATTCTTCTGTAAAGCGAACTTCAGTTCCTTTCTCCACTTTAGTACCCTCAACTGCAACCCAATACTTTTTCTTCGTATCATCAATCTGCATGTACGTGTAGCCACCGCCATTGATGGTGTCAACTACCGTTCCTTCAAAAACATCGCCTGCATGGAGGTTACCGATAAGTGCTAACGAAAGAGCTACTAATTTCATTTTATTCATTTTTTTCCTTCAAATTTATTTTAGTAAAGCTTGATGCTTACGCATCAGAAGACTTCATTAGAAGTCTATTTTTATACGATATTATAATGAGTAATGCTACCACAAAAGTACAAACATATACCCAACCAGGAATCGGCACAGGATCTCCTGTAGCGTACGAGTGCATACCCGCTAAGTAAAAATTAACTCCAAAATAGGTCATCAAGATGGAAGCAAACCCTAAGAGCGAAAGCACGGCAAAAAGATAGTGCGAATAGAGTTTTGGCACGAGTCTTACGTGTAAAATGATCGTGTAAACGATGATGGAAATGTATGCCCATGTCTCTTTTGGGTCCCAACCCCAGTAACGACCCCACGACTCATTCGCCCAAACACCACCTAAAAAGTTACCAATGACAAGAAGAGAAAGCCCTAAAATAAGGGTAATTTCATTAATGGCAGTCAAATGTTTGATGGTAGAGATGGTTTGCGAAGAGGATTTGAACGTAAATAAAATCAGTGTAAAAAATCCTAATGCACAGCCTAATGCCAAAAAGCCATAACTTGCCGTAATGATCGAAACATGCACCGAGAGCCAAAATGATTTTAGCACAGGCACAAGATTGGTAATCTCTGGGTCAATATGACCAAGATGCGCCACAAACATAAAGATGCCCGCCATCATCACCGAGCCTGAGAGTGCAAAGAGTGAACGGCGCAAAAAGAGCATACAAAAGAGCAGACACGACCATGCAATGTAAACGATCGACTCATACGTGTCACTTAAAGGCGCATGACCGCTCACATACCACCTAAGAGCTAGCCCACAGGTATGTATGACAAACAATGCTGCGACAATCACAAAAAACACTTTATCGATTTTAGCTGGAAATTTTTGAGGAGCAAAGACACGTCCAAAAGCGACCACTAAAAGAACAAGTCCCAAAAGAACATACACCAAGGTTAAGCGCTCAAAAATCATCAGTTTATTAAAAAGCATCTCGATTTGAATGTGCCTATTTGTAGGCATAATCTCAGCACCATACTTCGTTTGAAACTCTGAAAATGTTGAAACATAGGTGAGTGCTTTGTCATAATTACGCTCAAAAAGTGCCCCAATAAACGCCGTTGAGCTCTCTTGTAATTTTTCAGCTTCGGCTCCTTCAAGTTGAGCAAACATCTGCTCGAAGGCTAACCATGTATGATTGGCATCGTTTGGCAATGGAAAAATTTTAAAGAGCACACCTTGATAGAGCATAAAGGCGATGCTTAAGCGTTCATCGACTTTGATAAGGTCGTTCTCAAATGTTCCTCTCTGGCTTGGTTTCATTGCAAGTGCTTTTTGAAGTTCCGCGTCTATCTTATAACGACGTCCTTCAAAAAAATCTTCAAAAGAAGCGAGTTTTTGATCTTTTGGAATGCCTATAAATTCTCTTAAACGTGGTGTTTTTGTCTGAATCATTGGAAGATTTTTCCACACAGTGGGGTGAGAAAGCATGCCTAAAGAGATTTGCATCGCATCCATGCCATAGAGACTATTTTTACCACTGAGTTTATAAAGAACTTCTTGGCTCAGCGTATCAAAGGGTTTCATACGCCCCATGCGTGATTGAACAACCAATTTGCCAAAGGCATTGCTCACTTCTTTGCTTTTACTCTGATGCTCATCTAAGTAGTTTTGCACATATTCGCTCTGTGAAAAAAGAGGTGCTTGAGCACACAATAAAAACGCAACAATCAACGTGCTACTTTTCACCTGTGCAATGAGCTTTCTAAAACGCGATTTTGGATCAAGTAAATTCCAAATAAGTCCTAAAAACAGCAGTGCATACCCAACATAAGTGACCTCTACACCTGGGTCTTTGGTAACAGAGAGGATCGTTCCTTTTTCATCAGGGTCATAAAACGTTTGAAAAAATTTATACCCTTTGTAGGTGAGCGTGTGGTTCATGTAAATTTGGGCATCTAGTGTTGTAGTGCCATCTTCGATGCGAACATCACTGTTATACGCTGAGGGTGCTTTGCTACCATAATAGCGCTCCAGCTCGAAATCTTTAAGAAAAACCGAGAAAGGAAGCGTGATTTCGGCATTTTTTTCGGTGGAAAAGATAACGTTTGAACGTGCTCCTTCACGTATCTTCATCACACCATCCACACCCAAATAGCGTGTGAGTCCAGAACCGATGAGAATGAGAATAAAGGCAGCATGAAAGGTAAATTTCGCAAGATGTTTGATCATCTGTGTTTTGTAAAGGAGAAGAAGAATATTGAGCGCGCCAATGCTTAAAAGCATTTCGTACCAAATGGCGTTATACACATAATGACGCGCTACAGCTGTGCCAAAGTCATTTTCTATAAACGTTGCTATTGCAGCACCAAGTGCCAAAAAAAAGAGCACAATGAGCATGGTCACATAAGAGCCAAAAATCTTAAATAGCACCGTTTTCCTTGGAAGTTAAAATGACACACTAAAAGTGCCTTTGGAAGTTTTAGTATATCATAAGGAAGGAGAGAGACTGATCTCTCTCCTCTTTTAAAGAATCTTATTTCTTTGTTTTATCGAAATAAGCAGATTTTGCATCAACCGCTGGGTCAAGTGCAACAGAATTTGGAGCGAGTCTGCCTTTAGCAATCGCCTCTTTTTTCCACTCTTGCTCTAATGTTTGTTTGAATTTCATTTTTTCAGCAATGAGTGCTTCCATATTCAAGCCAATCATTTTTTGCGTTTTTGCTTTATCTGAAAAATCTGGAGCCATATAGTCCATTACGCCATGTTTTGCAAGGATGCTTACAAGTTTAATACGCGCTTGTTGTGCTTTATCGTTTGCAGAACCTAGCATACGTAATGTCTCTTCTGGTGCGTGGAAGAAGTTACCATGACCTGCAATGGCCATATCGCCTCTCCATTGTGCATGACGAATGAGTTTACGAACTTCTTTAAGCTCTTCATCACTTGCACCTGCTTCGATGGCTTTGCCAGTTTCTAGGTGCGCTTTTGCAATGTTATCAAACGCGATGTCCATCAAGAAGTCTTTTCTCTCGACTTTTTGGTGTACGATGCCTTTAAGTTTCTCTTCGCTCTCTCTATGGCAGTTCATACAACTTTTATCCATTGTTTTAAGAGGACTTTGGATTTGGTGATCTGAGTATTTTACAGAACCTTCTTGAGTGTATGGCATATGACAATCAGCACATGAAACGCCTTTTTGACCATGAATTCCCATTCTCCAGAATTCCCAATCAGGATGTTGTGCTTTAAGCATAGGTGTTTTAGAGATGCCATGTGTCCAGTCAGAGAAGTTAATCTCATCATAGTACTGCTCCATTGCTTCTACGGTTAAACCTTTTGCATATGGAAGGGTAACAACCATCGCAGTTTTGTTTACATCTTTAGCATCTTTCCACTCTGTCTTTTTGAAGTAGTATTCTACGTGACATTGTGCACAAACAAGTGAGCGTTTCTCTTGATGCGTTGATTCTTCAAATGTTTTTAGCCCAGCTGCTTGTAAACCACGATTTAAATGTGGAACACGTACGCTTAACTGTGCTGTTTTATCATCGTGACATGTAGCACAACCCACTGCATTCACCACTTGTGAACCGTATTTTGCCCATTTGCCTGTGTAGTATTCTAACTCGCCATCTTCTTCGATCAAACGAGGAACGTCTGGAGATTTACATGTCCAACATGCGGTTGGAAGTGGTCCAGTTTTTGCATCAGTTGGCGCTGCAGGACGTAGTGAGTTAATATTGTCTTGTAACGCATAGAAGTGACCACGTGGTGCATTATAATCTTTAGAGAATGGATAGCCTGCCCAAGCAACGACAAGGTATGGCTTTTTAGCGAGCATATCATCTAAGTTATCGCTCTCTTTGGTTTTTTTCCAAGAATCAAACTGTCTTGGATAGTATTTTGCCCACTCTTCACTTTTTGCTTTACCCTCAATGCCTGCTTGGCTTGGAGCTTTAGCAAGTTCGACTCTCTCTTTTTCTTTTTCCGTTATATTACCAGCTAAAAGTGCCATTGCTCCGATAGCGACTAATGAGCCTGCAAGTAACAATTTGAACTTCATCATTATCTCTCCTTTTACTTAACTTCTTTAACACCCAAGTTATTTGGTGTTGTTGTAAGACCTCTAACTTTACCATGCGGTACGCCTTTATGACATTCCCAACAACGTCTGCCCGTTGCTACACTTGGATCATCATAATTATGATTTACATCAGCATTTTTAACCATTTGTGAAGTTAAACTCGCATGACAAGAAATACAATTCTCCTGTACTCTTCTCGCTCCATCATCACTAATCTTAATGGCGTTTTTGTACGTATTGAATGTAAAAGCAACACTATGGTTGTAACCATCTCGTGCTTTTGCAATGTACTTATTGACCATATTGTCGCGTGGTAAGTGACAATCGATACAGCCAGCTCTCTCAGCATGTGAACTGTGTTGCCATGTCGCATATTGCGTATTCATGACGTGACAGTTTATACAGGCTTTTGGATCGCTGGAGAGATACGACAACGCTTTTGATGCGTGGACCATGTAGGCAAAAAAGCCGATGGCAACCACAAAAACCAAGAGTGCTGCGTACTTTAGGAAATTACTATTTTTCACATTTCCTCCTTTGATGTTCTTTGTCGCTTTTATGCACATAAAAAGCAACAACGCCTAATTCGACCCTTATGCAAGATAAAATCACTCATCTTGCGCCAAAAGACTCACAACCTCCTATTATTAATTTATTATTAAACAATCAATATAGTAAAAGTTAAAAGCCATTGTATAAAGAAAGGCGAAAAAAAACCTTGACTTATGTCAATGAACTGTCAATTTAATATCGCAAAAAATTATAACGTTGCTTCAAGTTTTTCTTTGTCTAACACCTTAATATGGTGCTTGTCATCAAGCTCAATGAGTCCAGAAGACTTGAATTTGGAAAGGGTGCGCGAAAGCGTTTCAGGAGTAAGGTTTAAGATGGAAGCCACTTGGGTATTTTTAAGTGTCTTAAAGAGTTCACCGTTCTCTAAAATGAACTTTGCCACTTTAGCATCCGCAGTGAGGATAACCTCTTTTTGAATCACATCAATAAGAATTTTATGCTTAGCAATGAGAGATTTGATAATCTCAAATGAGATTTCAGGGTTTTTGAAAAAGTCCTTCTCTAGGGCTTTATAGTCGATGCGAAGCACTTCACTGTCGCTCATAAACTCAGCCGTTGCAGGATAAGGAATGTTCTCAAAATTGGCAAGCTCTGCCACCAACCCCCCTGGGTAAAATTGGTGTAAGAAAATCTGCTGACCTTTGTGGTTCGTTTTATACACTTTAAGTGTTCCTTGAAGAAGCACATAAAGATAGATAGGCTCATCGCCTTCATAAAAAAGAATCTCTTTGGCTTTGTACTTTTTAATAACAGAAATCTTTTTAAGCTTTTCGAGTTGGGCATCGCTCAGTTTTGAAAAACAGGGAACATTTCTAATTCGGTCCATTGCCTATCCTTTTTTATGATAAGGCTTATCGTAACGCAAGTTAAATTAGAAAGTCTTTAGAAAAAATGACATGCAAGGCAATAGCACCTTAGCATGTCATCAAAATTTATCGAAATTGATTCAATTTTTGGTTGAGATTTTCAGAGAGTTTAGAGAGATGATCCGCCGCCGCCGCAATCTCTTCAACACTTCTAGCATTTTGAGATGTCAAAGTGTTAATGTTAGAAACCATCTCAACGATTTTGTCGGTATCACTTGAAATCTTTCGTGAGTTTTCCGCACTGGTACTGACAGACTCTACACTGGTGTGCATCACATGACTTGTACCTACAATGGTGCTTTCTACCGCACTAGATACCGTTGAGAGCCGTTGAATATTTTTAGCATTTTTATTCATTTGCTCAGATGAGTTGACAATGGACTGTACAATGACGTTAATGGTCGCATTAATCTCTGTCAAAGAGGACTGTGTTCGCTCTGCGAGCTTTCGTACTTCATCGGCAACAACTGCAAAGCCACGCCCATGCTCTCCAGCACGGGCTGCTTCAATAGCAGCATTAAGAGCGAGTAAGTTTGTTTGATCTGCAATATCTGAGATAACGGTTAAGATTTGTTTGACTTGTTCAGCATCTTTACTCATTTGCTCTAATTGCGCTGCTAAAGCAGTTTCTGCTTGGCTAGCGCTATCAACTTCATTACGAAGCGCAATAATCTCATCTTTCGCATGATTCAGTTTTTTACCTGCATCTATGATCTCTTTTTTCATCTCTTCTGAGAGTTTGGCTGTTTCTTGAACAAACGATTTAACGCTATCAATTTCATGAATGGTATTTTCAACAATGACGGAGCTTTGTTCGGCATTTCTTCCTATTTGCATACTTGTGGTACTCAGTTCATGCGATACAGAAGCATTCTCATTGGAAGAGCTTTTAGCATCGGTGATGGTGGTCTCCAAGGTTGTCACTAAATCATTAAAGCTATCAACAATCTCTTTAATCTCATTATTTTTCTCATAGTTAATTCTAAATTTTAGGTTTTTATCTTGTACAAAGTGCGTAATGCTATCTCTAATGAGGTGAACGCCTTGCATGATATTGTTACGAATCAGATAGCTTAAAATCACTGTTAAAATAACGACTAAAACAATGATAGCAATCATTTCAAGATGTGCCATTTGTTTTGTCTCTTGCGCTAAGAGGGCATTGTTTTCTGAAAACTGTTTATTGTATGTCATCTGTTCATCAATGGTATCGGTTAAATTACGTGACATTTTTCGATTTTTAAGCATGAAATCTTTTGCTTCTACTTTTTTATTTTCGCGTGACATCTGCAAAACTTTATCTGCCATCGCGATGTAGATAGCATAAAGTTCTTTCTCTTTTTCATAAATTTCTTTATCTTTAGCATCACTTGCAAACAGTGCATAATTTTTTAAATTGGTTTCAAACTCTCCTCGGTAAGTAGCGTATCGATCATCCAATACTTTTATTTCCTCTTTATTGCTTACTTCTGTTCCTATGTGTTCCCATAACAAAAGTCGAATCCTATAAAATCCTCGCTGCATATCATCAAGCAGTAAAACACTGGGCAGTGTTGCTTTTTGACACGATGTCGTCGTTGTATAGATTTGATCCATTTTTACAAGACTAATGCCAAAGATAATAAAAGCGCCTAAAATAGCAGAAATAAGCATAATAAGAAGTTGTCTTGAGAGAGTCATAATAAATCCATCCTTTTTAGTACATATCCAAAACGATGTTTGTGACATCGTTTTGGATGAAAGATAATTATCCTAATTTACTCGCATCAATGACGTTGTAATCAAGACCCAGTTTTTTAGCAGGAATTCCAAGTGCTAAACCTACTAATTGTGAGAGGTGAAGAACTGGTACACGTGCTTTTGATTTGGTGGTATCTTGTGCATCATCTTGGTAGATGTCTAATTGCATTTGGCAAAGAGGACATGGTGTGACAACACAATCCGCTTTTGATTCAGCCGCACTGTTTACAATGCCACTGGTCATTTTCATAACAGACTTCTCCGCAGGATACACCGCGTGGAAACCACAGCAATCCAAACGTTTTGTAAATGGTACAACCTCAGCGCCCAAGGCTTTGACAACCGTTTCAAAACTGGTTGGGTTGGTTGAACTTTCAAATCCAAGATCTTTACCAGGTCTTACACTGTGACAACCGTAAAAAACAGCTACTTTTAAACCAGAAAGAGGTTTTTTCACTTTAGATTTAATAAGATCAGCGTTTTGAGCCAATACCCAAAGAAGGCTTGTCACTTCGCTGGTACCTTTATAGTTCATATTGCCTTTTGCAAGGTAAGTATTGATTTTCTCTTTTTTACCACCATCAAGTTCTGCTTTTGCACGACGCAACATCAACAAACAGGTACTGCATGTTGTGAGTACTGGAAGTTTCATTTGTTCAGCCAATGCCAAGTTTCTAGCATTTGCAACCAATGTTGCTAGTGGATCAACATCTTGTGCTTGAGACGCACCACAACAACTCCATCCATTAATCTCTTTCAGTTTAATGCCTAAAATTGGGGCTATGGCTTCAAGAGACATTTTCGCTTCAATAGCGGCTTGAGTAAGCACGCATCCAGGAAAAAAAGCAAATTCATTTTGCATACGTTACTCCTTGTTTGCAGCTTTTGCTGCTTCAATCATTTTTACTAAGTCTTTATGACCTTCAATGGTATGACCACCAAAGATTTCAAGTGGATTCATTTTTCCTGCACGCATTAAGGTAATGGCTGTACCTGCACGAAGCGCTGTACTCATTCCCTCTGTTCTTAGTGCCAAACGAATCTCATTGAGGCGACCTGAGTCTTCCACTAAGTCTGTGTAGAATGATTTTGCGTGAGCTGGACCAACGCCTGAGTTTAGACCTTTTCTCATAGCCATTGCACGAAGTCCTGCGATGTCTTCTGCAGCACTAATGTGTTTTGGACAACGGTTGGTACACTCATGACAGTGAACACAGTTCCAAAGACCATTGGCAACGGCTGGTTTAACGTGAATCATTGGATCTTTGGTACGTGAGTCATTTGCGACTTTCCATGCTCGTGTATAGACAAATGGCTCCATGTAGTCAGAACGATCCGCGGTGAGTTTATTACACTCAGACGCACACACACCACATAAGATACAATCCCATTGTCCGACAATACGGTCATACTCCTCTTGATTTTGGCGGCAACCCTCTTTTTCTGAAAATTCCGATTTTGCAACCAAGCCTGGTTTTACTTTACGAAGATTTTCAATGGCTGGCTCCCAATCCACTGCAAGATCTGAAATAACCGTATAATTAGAGAGCGGAGAGATGCGAAACGTATCAGCATCTTTGTACTCTTCAAACAACTCTGTCATTTTAGTATCACACGCAAGATACGCATGCCCATTGACACGTACACCACAGGCACCACAAATCGCCATACGGCATGATGCTGTAAAATTAAGCGTAATATCTTGATGTTGTTTAATAAAAAGTAACGTCCCCAACAAGGTCAACGCTTCAATATCTTTTTTCTCTACCGTATAGGTTTGTTGATAATTTTTTTTGCCATCAAAGCGATCAATGATAAATTTCATTAGTATTTCCTCTCTTCAATTTTAAACTGACCGACAACAACATCTTTCCAGTCTAAGTGCATCTTACCGCTTTCATCCATCGTAACCATCGAGTGTTTGAGGAAGTTAACATCATCACGTTTGAGGTAATCTTCTCTATAGTGAGACCCACGGGATTCTTTACGCGCCGTAGCACCCATAAGTGCGGCACGAGACGCCAACAACAAGTTACCAAGCTCAACATACTCTGTATAGGCTGTGTTAAACACTGGGTTTGCATTTGGAATACGAATCGCATTGTAGCGGGCTTGAAATTCAGCATGTTTGTCTGCTAATTCAAGTAATTTAGACTCCGTTCTAAAGATACCCATGTTATACCAGTTAGCAGCACCAAGCTCTTCACGAAGTGCGTACATATCGTTCACATTGCCTTTACCTGAGCCTGTAATCTCTTTAAAGTGACTTGTCCATTTAAGCGTTAAATCATTCAAACGTTTACCTGCACCAAAGTCTGCTTTAGCTGCATACTCTGCGGCATTGGTTCCTGCGATTTTTCCTGTAACGGTTGCATCACACAATGAGTTACCACCCAAGCGGTTGGCACCGTGAATCGAAACACACGCTGCCTCACCCGCGGCATAAAGACCAGGAGCAGGTGTAGCCATCGTATCAATACTGGTAACGTGAATACCACCCATAGAGTAGTGTGCTGTTGGACGAATCGCAATTGGTTTCTCAACCAAGTCCATGTTTTCAAACAACATACCAATGTGACGAATTTGAGGTAAATCTCTCATGATTTTTTCTTTACCCAAATGCGTTACATCAAGAAGAACATACGCTTCCATATCGTGACCAAACGCACGACCTTCACGAATTTCTGTCTCAATCGAACGTGCGACAATATCACGAGGTGCAAGTTCCATTTTGTTTGGAACATAACGTTTCATAAAACGCTCGCCTTGGTTGTTAAGCAAAATTCCACCTTCACCACGCGCCGCTTCGGTAATGAGCGTACCACCATGGCAAACACCCGTTGGGTGGAATTGGAGCATCTCAGGGTCTTTAAACACTAAGCCTGCACGAAGGACTGCTGCCGCGCCATCACCCGTTGCGATGTATGGAGTGGACGTTCTGTTCCAAAATACGCGTGTGTAACCACCTGTGGCTAAAACAACCGATTTTGCGCGAACAGGAGCGATGTCGCCTGTACGAATGTTACGAAGAACAACACCCTCACAACGACCGTTTTCAATGCTAAGATCGAGCATATGATGATCCATCAAAAATTTAACGCCGTGTTTTAGGGCATCATCTAAACAGGTATGAGTAAGAATATGTCCTGTTTTATCGGAAGCAAAGTTACAGCGGATTTTTGAAGCACCACCTGCGTAGCGTTTATTAACCTCACCTTTAGCATTACGAGAAAACGGCATACCAAGATAGTCAAGTTCATGAATCGCTGCACCCGCGTAGGTAGCAAATTTAAGTGCGGTATCTTGGTCAACCAAGAAGTCACCACCTTTTACGGTATCTTTCGCATGAAGTTCAAACGAGTCGCCTTCGCTAAAATCGATAACACCGTTAATGCCACCCTCTGCCATCGTTGTAGCACTTCTGGTTGGCATCACTTTACTGACAACAACAACGCTTAAATTTGGATTTTTTTTACGCGCTGCTACAGCCGCTCTCAGACCTGCGGCACCTGAACCAATAATCAATACATCGCAGCTTGGCATTCCTGATGTATTGGGTGTAGAGGTTGAAGTTGCAGCAAACGCTTTGTCAGCGCCTGTTGTACTTACAGCCAACGCACCCATGGTAATACAAGCAGACTGCAGAAACTCTCTTCTGGTAAACTGTTCACTCATAAGATTTCCTCTAATAAAGTAGATTTTGTTTAAGAATATTTAGAATTATGCTTTCTAACCATTCTTAAAATAAACTTTGAACATTATCCATAAAGGTCTAATGCTCAAAACAACACAATTGCCTCTTCACCCAAAAATTCAATTTTAATTTGAAAACCTTATCTTTTATGTGTGCCTTATAGATAGGTTCTGCATT
>CAYXNJ010000010.1:0-63562 GCA_964466465.1 uncultured Sulfurospirillum sp. | reverse complement strand
CAATAAAAACATCAATCATATATTTTTCTGCTAAAAATTCCTCGAGAACAATAGCTTGCCCTGTTGCTCCCCAAATAACTAATTTTTTTTTATCTTGCATTTTTAATAAACTCTCTGAGATATAATGCTACATATACAACATCTTCTTGAACCATCTCAAAATTACTAGGTAAATTTATGCCATTTTTTCCCAATCGAATACTAATTTGATTGTTCTTTATCGTATCAAATTCAGGGAAACTACTTACAGGATAAAAAAAGGGTCTTGCCCCAATGCCAAAAGAATTGAGATAATTAATAAATTCATCTCTATTAATATTTAATGCTTCATCTAAAATGATTGTTGGCATCCAATATGAATTTTTAACATAATCTTGTTCATCATTCATCGTAATACCTTTTATTTTAGATAATTCATTTTTATACATATTAAATATTTCTATTTTTTTATTAATAAGTTCTTCTGCCCTTTGCATTTGCGCATACCCCAAAGCTGCTTGAAGATTTGACATTTTGTACTTAAATCCTATCTTTTCAGCCCAAAACATTTTTTTTATCTTTGGGTCTCTTCCATGATCATGTAAAATTGAAGCTTTTTCAAATAGTTCATCGCTATTTGTAACGAGCATTCCACCTTCCCCTGTAGTAATAGTCTTTGTTCCATGAAAAGAGAAAACTCCAAAATCTCCCATACTACCAGTTTTTTTACCCTTATATTCACTACCTATAGCTTCTGCACTATCTTCTATCACATATAAATTATTTTTTTTAGCAATTGCCATTATTTCATCCATCTCGCAGACATTACCATATAAATGAACTGCAATAATCGCTTTAGTTTTTGGGGTAATGGCTTTTTCTATTTCTTTTGGGTCTATACACCATGTTGATTCCAACACATCAACAAAAACGGGTGTTGCAGACAAATAAATAATAGGCGCAACTGAAGCAACCCACGTTGCATCAGGTACTATCACTTCGTCTTCTGATTTGATGCCTAAAGCTTTTAATGCAATGTGTATAGCCCCTGTACAGCTTGATGTAGCAATCGCATGCTTTACATGTAAATATTCTTTATAACTATCTTGAAATTTATAAATGTAATCATAACATGACTGCCCCCAGCCATTTTCAATTGCGTCACAAACAATTTTTTTTTCAAGCTCTCCAATACTTGGCTTAGAATATAAAATTTTCTTCACTCTATAACCTCCAATGTTGGAACGGCAACAACAAATTTTCCATTCCATTTTTTAACATATGCTAATTGGTTTATTACCTCATCTTTGATGTTCCATGGTAGTATCAAAATATAATCAGGTTTAGCTTCTTTGATTGCTTCTTCACTTACGATAGGAATGTGGCTTGCGGGTAAAAATTTACCTTGTTTGTGAGGTGATTTATCAACCACACACGCAATCAAGTCCTTTTTAATGCCAGCATAATTTAAAAGTGTATTTCCTTTTGCGGCAGCACCGTAGGCCATGACTTTTTTATGCTCTTTTTTCGCTTGAACTAAAAAATGTATCAAATTGTATTTGACATTATCGGCTTTTTCTTGAAAATTCATATAACTTTTTATATCCATTATTCCCAAACGCTCTTCTTCAAGTTCTAAATCATACACACGTTTGTTAACCATTAAATTGTTATTTTCGTTATGGGTAGCATAGATTCTCAAACTTCCGCCGTGCGTAGGTAATTTTTCAACATCATAAAGCTTCAAACCATGATTTTCAAAAATTTGTTTTACCGTATAAAATGATAAATACGAAAAATGCTCATGGTAAAGAGTGTCAAATTGATTGTCATTGATGATATTTAAAAGATGGGGAAACTCCATCGTAATAGTTCCTTTTTCTTTCAATGCAAGTTTTAAACCTTGGACAAAATCATTGATATCGGGCACATGTGCTAAAACATTATTGCCAAGAATCAAATCGGATTTTTTCAAACTTTTGGCTAACTGACTATTAAAAAAAGCTTCAATAACATCTATCCCTTTTTCACATGCCACTTTTGCGGTAGACGTCGTTGGTTCAATCCCTAAACAAGGAATATTTTGTTCTTTAAAATATTGCAACAAATACCCATCATTAGAAGCAATTTCTGTCACGAAGGTATGTTGGTCTAATGAAAGTTTTTCAATCATCTTATACACATATGCCCTTGCATGTGCCAGCCAACTGGTTGAATAAGAACTAAAATAGGCATAATCTTTATTGAATATTTCATCTGATTTTTTGTATTCATCAATTTGAACCAATTTACATGCATCACATACATAAATTTTTAATGGATAAAATACTTCTGGCTCATCAAGTTGTTCTTTGGTAAGATAGGAATTTGAAGCAGGAGCATTCACCAAATCTACAAATACATGTTCTAACGTTGCCTGACAAAATCGACACTTCATACGATTATACCTCTAAAAGTAGGGTCTAAAAAAATCTGTTCTTTATCTTTTGTTGAGATATCCGTTATTGGTAATGACCACTTTATAGCCAATAAAGGATCAGCCACATTTAAACCACCCTCATTGGTGGGCGTATAGAGGCTAGTATGTAAATAAAGTAATTCACACTCGTCTTCTAACGTTTGGAAACCATGGGCAAACCCCTCAGGGATATAAACCATGGCGTGATTATGAGCAGACAATTCAGTCATAAAGGTTTGCAAAAAGGTTTTAGAGTTTTCTCGTATATCAACAACAACATCCAATACACTTCCTTTGATACACTTCACTATTTTGACTTCACAATCAGGCGGATACTGAAAGTGCAACCCTCGAACAGCGCCTTTTTGGTATGTCATTGAGTGATTTATCTGTTGTATAGTTCTTCCATTTAAAATATCTTTTAATTCATCAGCACAAAATATTCTTGAAAACATTCCTCTCTCATCTTCATATGATAGAGGTTTTATAACACATAAGCCCTCCAAAGAAGTTGTTTGAATCTCTAGCTTATTGCCCATATTAAGCCTTTTTGAGTTGCATCGCTGACATAATTTTTCAAATCTTGAGATGTTAAAATAGTTTGATTTTCTTCATAATAAGCCTTATACCACATTACTGTCTTTTCAAACGTCGTATCGCTATCCCAAACATCTTTCCATTTTAGAAGAGTATGAGCTTTAGAGCAATCAAGCTTAAGTAAATTAGCTTCATGATGCTGGTTTGGATCTTGATTGATTTCATAATCCAGTGCAGTCCAATGTTTCTTAACCTTTTTGACAACATCTTCAACCGTCATACTATCTTCATCCTTTGGTCCAAAATTCCAAGCATCACCAAACGCAACTTCATTTTCGAGTAATTTTTGTCCTACATGTAAATAACCACTCAGTGGTTCAAGAACATGTTGCCAAGGTCTGGTTGCATGAGGATTTCTAATTCTGACTTTTGTAGCGTTCATAATAGAGCGCACCATGTCACTTATTAATCTATCTTCCGCCCAATCCCCGCCACCAATGACATTTCCAGCCCTACATGTAGCCAATAATGTATGATGTGTTTTTTGATACTCTTGTAGATTGAAATAAGAATTTCGGTATGAAGTCGCTACTAAATCAGCGCATCCTTTAGAAGCACTGTATGGATCATACCCTCCCATAGGGTCACTTTCTCGATACCCCCAAACCCATTCTTTATTTTCATAGGCTTTATCACTTGTTATATTCACTATCGCCTTAACACTATGTTTTCGACAAACCTCAAAAACTTTGAGTGTTCCTATTACATTGGTTTCATAGGTCTCTACAGGATTTGCATATGACAGGCGCACTAGGGCCTGCGCAGCAAGGTGAAAAACGATATCAGGTTTGTAGGCTGCAAAGGTTTGATCTAATTTTTCTATATCTCGGATATCTCCGATAATAGAAACCATATCAACATCTAGCAGTGAAATATGGTTAGGATGAGTCGGTGCTTCTAAAGAGTATCCTATTACATGAGCACCCATCTGTTTTAGCCAATAGACTAGCCACGAGCCTTTAAAACCCGTATGTCCAGTGACTAAAACGGTCTTGCCGTGGTAGATACCATGAAATAGATTTTTCATGACCATATTTTCCATGGAGCTTTATTATTTTCCCACAAATCGTTTAAAGCCATTTTATCTCTGAGTGTATCCATACATTGCCAAAAACCATTATGTTTATAGGCACTGAGTTCTCCCGTTTTTGCAAGTGTTTGCAATGGATACTGCTCAAAAATAGTCGAATCTGATGCTATCAAATCTAAAACTGCAGGCTCACATACCATGAATCCACCATTGATCCAATTGCCATCACCTGCTGGTTTTTCAATAAATTCATTCACCAAATTTGTATTAATATCTAAAGCACCAAATCTTCCTGCAGGCTGAATGGCAGTCATTGTTGCGTGTGTTTTATTTTTTCTATGAAACGCAAGTAACTCTTGAATATTAACATCACTTACTCCATCTCCATAGGTCAGCATAAATGTTTCATTACCAATATACTCTTTAGCTCTTTTAATCCTACCACCCGTCATACTCTCTAAACCCGTGTCCACAAGGGTGACCTTCCACGGCTCACTATGATTGGTATGGATTTGCATTTTACCAGTTTGCATATCAAATGTAATATCGCTTTGATGCAAATAGTAGTTTGCAAAATATTCTTTTATCAAATAGCCTTTATACCCAAGCAAAATAACAAAATCATTAAAGTCATAATGCGAATATAGTTTCATAATATGCCACAAAATTGGCTTCCCACCAATTTCAACCATCGGTTTTGGACGAATATCTGTTTCTTCACTAAGTCTTGTTCCCAAGCCTCCAGCTAAAATGATGACTTTCATTTATGATTCCTTTTCTTGCACGTAATCTACTTTTGATAAATTTTTGTTATTTTTATCTCAGTTTCACTATCTAAAGCACTTGTGTCTTCATCTAAAACTAACATTTCAAGGTTTTGATGCAATGCCCTTGCAATAAGCAATACGCTGTTTTTTGCTTCCACATTTTAATATTAGCATCACAAAGTACTTTTTCCACTACCACTTTCACCAATCATGGCAAAACATTTACCTTTTTATATGATAGATACTGAAATCATTGGTATAGAACTTGCAATATTCGTATCGTAATTTATACACTAAATAGATAATAACAAAAACACCATTCCAAAAACAAGTGCTTCTAAATCATTTTGACAAGAATACTTTAAAAAAATCTAAATACCAATCAATAAACTTATCAATGCCTTCTTGAATGGGTGTTGCAGGTTTGTAGCCTAAATCTTCAACCAAATCGGTAACATCGGCGTATGTTGCAGGAACATCACCTGCTTGAAGCGGTAAAAAAATTTTTTGAATTTTTTTGCCTAATTTTTTTTCAATTGCTGTAATAAAATCCATTAATTTGACAGGATTATTATTGCCAATATTATAGACTTTATACGGTGCTGAAGAAGTGGATACTCGTCCATCTTTTCCATTCCACAAAGCATCCCTTTGTGCTGGGTGATCAATCACACGCACAACTCCTTCAACAATATCATCAATGTATGTAAAATCTCTATACATCTCACCATTATTAAACACATCAATCGCTTTACCCTCAAGTGCGGCTTTTGTAAATAAAAACAGTGCCATATCAGGTCTTCCCCATGGACCATAGACTGTAAAAAAACGAAGTCCCGTCGTGGCAATACCAAAAAGATGACTGTAGGTATGCGCCATAAGTTCATTCGATTTCTTACTCGCAGCATAGAGGCTAATCGGATGATCTACGTTATCATCTGTGGAAAAAGGGAGTGTTTCATTAAGCCCATAAACAGAGGAACTACTCGCATAACACAGGTTTTTAACGCCATAATGCCTACAACACTCTAGTATATTCATAAACCCAATGATATTGCTATCAATATACGCTTGTGGATGTGTAAGGCTATAGCGCACGCCTGCTTGTGCGGCAAGATTACACACAGCATCAAACGTTTTAACTTCAAAAAGCTTATTCATCGCTTCTTTGTCTTCAAGGTTTATTTTTATAAAGTGATAGTTTGGATGTATTGAGGATTTGAGCAAAACACCATAAGGAATCTTTTCCCCTTCTTCAAGGCTATTGATAATTCCACTTCTTTGAAGTCTTCCATATTTAACATTTTGGTCATAGTAGTCATTGATATTATCAAGCCCTACGACTTCATCGCCTCTGGCTAAAAGTCTGAGCGCTAAATGACTTCCAATGAAACCTGCTGTTCCTGTTATAAGAATTTTCATAAAATCATACTCCTAGGAGTCACTGTTAAAAATATCTCGTGTATAGACTTTATGTTCAACATCTAAAAGAGTACTGCTCAATCGATTGGCTATGATGATGTCACTGATGCTTTTAAATTCTTCTAAATCTTTAATAACCCTTGATTTATAAAACTCATCATCTTCAATAACGGGTTCATAGACCACCACTTCAATACCTTTAGCTTTGATACGCTTCATAACACCTTGAATAGCAGAACTCCTAAAATTATCACTTCCACTTTTCATGACCAAGCGATATACACCAACAATCTTTGGGTTCTGTTTAATAATGCTATCGGCAATAAAATCTTTTCGTGTTGTGTTCGACTTGACAATTGCTTCAATGAGATTCGATGGCACTTCTGCATAATTGGCTAAAAGCTGTTTTGTGTCTTTTGGTAAACAATACCCACCATACCCAAAAGAAGGGTTATTGTAAAAATTGCCAATACGAGGATCTAAGCAAACACCTTCAATAATCTGTTGTGTGTTCAGTCCATGACTTTGAGCGTATGTGTCTAGTTCATTAAAATAGGCTACGCGCATCGCCAAATAGGTATTGGCAAAAAGTTTAATTGCTTCAGCTTCAGTTGCCTCGGTATAAACGACGGGAATGTCTTTTTTAATTGCCCCTTCTACAAGTAATTCCGCAAAACGCTTCGCTTGCTCGCTCTTTTCTCCTATCACAATACGAGAAGGATAAAGATTGTCATACAGAGCTTTACCCTCACGCAAAAACTCAGGAGCAAAAAAAATGTTGTCAATACCAAACTGGGCTTTAAGTTTTTTGATATATCCTACAGGAATCGTTGACTTGATAACCATCGTTGTTTGAGTGTTATAGTCAAGAATATCTTTTACAACACTTTCAATAGAGCGTGTATTAAAGTAGTTCGTATTAATATCATAATCGGTAGGCGTTGCAATAATAATAAATTCGGCGTCAGTATAAGCTTCTTTTTTATCTAAAGTTGCTCTCAAGTTCAAAGACTTATCTTTCAAATACACTTTAATCTCTTTATCTTCAATTGGAGAAATTTTTTGATTGATCATGGCTACTTTTTCTGGAACAATATCAAGAGCAACTACTTCATGGTTTTGAGCCAACAATATACCGTTTGAGAGTCCTACATACCCTGTCCCAACAATTGCTATTTTCACTATAATCTCGCATCCACGAATGATTTTGGTAAAAATGATTTAATATCATAGACCACTTGATGTTCATTTTTAACCATATTTAGCGTTTGGAATTCTTTATGCGCAACTGCTAGAATAAGCGCATCATAAGTATTCATTGCTGGTAATTCGGGCAACAGCTCCAAATTATATTCATGCTTGACCTCTTTTGCATCTGCCCAAGGATCATAGATGCAAATCTGTACACCAAACTCTTGAAGTTCTTTAATCACGTCTATTACACGCGAATTACGAATATCAGGGCAATTTTCTTTAAACGTAATGCCTAAAATCAAAACCTTTGATCCTTCAATTTTATGACCTTTTTTAATCATAAGTTTGATGACTTGATTCGCAACATAAATGCCCATATTATCATTCAGCCTGCGTCCAGCTAAAATAATTTCAGAGTTGTACCCTACTTCTTGTGCTTTATGCGTTAAGTAGTAAGGATCAACACCGATACAATGTCCCCCAACAAGACCTGGGCGAAATGGTAAAAAGTTCCATTTCGTTCCTGCTGCTTCTAATACTTCTTGTGTATCAATGCCTAAACGACTGAAAATAATGGAAAGCTCATTTATAAAGGCAATATTAATATCACGTTGAGAATTTTCAATAACCTTAGCCGCTTCAGCCACTTTAATAGATGAAGCTTTATGGGTACCTGCGGTAATAATACTTCGGTATAAAGCGTCCACTTTGTCCGCAGTTGCTGGCGTTGAACCTGATGTTACTTTTAGAATTTTGGTTACTGTATGCGTTTTATCACCTGGATTGATTCGCTCAGGCGAATAACCGCAGAAAAAATCAACATTAAATTTCAAACCTGAAACCTGCTCTAAAACAGGAACACAATCTTCCTCTGTTGCACCAGGATAGACTGTGCTCTCATAAATCACAAGATCACCTTTTTTCAGAACTTTACCAACAGTTTCGCTTGCTTTAATAAGAGGTGTTAAATCAGGTCGTTTATTTTTATCAATGGGGGTTGGAACAGTCACAATAAAAATATTGCAGGTGCGAAGTGTTTCCAAACTAGTTGTAAATTCCATCTTATTTGCAATAGCCTCTTTCACTGCTACCTCTGTGAGCTCTAACGTTCTATCATATCCTTGTCTAAGCTCATCAATACGTGCTTGAAAGATATCAAACCCAACAACAGGATATTTTTTTGCAAACTCAACAGCTAAAGGAAGCCCCACATATCCTAGTCCAATAATTGCTATTTTATCCATTATTTACCTTTATTATATTTCTTCTTTTACTCTCATATACACAGGAAAACGCGGCTTACCGCCTTTGGTGATCTCTTGAAATTTATACGTAATTTTTGATCCAATAGCAGGCGGATTTTTACGCTCAGCTTCACTAAAACCAGAGCCTATGTCAAAGAAAACACCTTCATCATTTCTACACGTGAGCGAACCAAAACTATTCTTATACTTGCCCTCACTTTTATGATGATCCACCACTTCACACTCAGCATCATGAAAATTCTTAACTTTTAAACTATTGGGATCACGTTTTGCGACATACTTTGAATCAGGATGACGCACAACAACGCCTTCCCCTCCACCTTTTTCAACCTCTTGTAGGAAACTCTTTAAATGTTCTTCATTTTTACACGTGATCTGTTTTGCAACTTTTAAATAATCAGCTTGATTGAGTTTGAGATAGTACTCTAGCTTTACTAAGCGTTGAATCAAACCACCATTTTCATGGGGGACATCAAACGCATAAAAAGCGATATGTTTCCATCCATCATGAGGTTCTTTTTTCTTAACGATGGAAATAATATTTTCAAAATCTCCTCGTTTGCTCCACAGTTCACCATCGACGGCAAATGGAGGAAAACCCTCCGTAAACCAAGCAGGCGTTGAGAGCTCAATACCACCTCTTGAGATGAGTTTTTTCCCATCCCAGTAAGCTCTGATGCCATCCATTTTTTCACTCATCAGCCACCCAGAAACATCCTGCCCTTCCCACTCTTGAAGAAGCATAAGCTCAGGCTTTGCCGCAAATAACATACTTGTAAGCAAACACCAAAGAACGACTAATCGCCTCATTTATGCTTCTTTAGTGTACTTTTTCAAATACCATTCAATGGTTTTAAGTATGCCACTCTCAAAATTTTCTTCAGCTTCCCAGCCAAGTTTTGTTTCAATTTTAGTTGCATCAATGGCATAGCGTCTATCGTGCCCCGCTCTATCTTCAACAAACGTAATCAACTCTTTATACGAGGTTGCTTTTGGTTTTAGGGTATCAAGTATTTCGCAGATTTTATGGGCGATATAAAGATTGTCTCGCTCATTTCTTCCACCAATGTTATAGGTTTCACCAGAAGTTCCCTCATGATAAACAAGGTCAATTCCTTTACAGTGATCTAATACATACAACCAATCACGTATATTTTTACCATCACCATAAATAGGAATTTTTTGATGACTCAGTGCTTTTCGTATAATCGTTGGAATGAGTTTTTCATCATGCTGTTTTGGTCCATAGTTATTTGAGCAGTTCGTAATCACCGTATTCATTCCATACGTATGATGATACGCTCGTACAATCATATCGCTTCCTGCTTTACTGGCAGAATAAGGTGAATTTGGTGCATAACAGGTACTCTCCGTAAAAAGTCCTGTAGCCCCCAGTGTTCCATAAACCTCATCGGTTGAAATATGATGAAAACGGCACTCTTCATACCCTTCTAAAAGCACAAAAGGCTTTTCCATCCAATATTTATAAGCAACATCAATAAGGGTAAATGTTCCATTGACATTGGTCTCAATAAAAACCCCTGGATTTTTAATAGAATTATCTACGTGAGACTCTGCCGCAAAGTGGATGACGCCCCTAATATCATAATCTTCAAAAATAGACTCAACCAGAGCTCTGTCGCAAATATCACCTTGAATAAAAGTATATCGCTCACTATTTTCAACTTCACTCAGATTGTCCAAATTGCCAGCGTATGTTAAAAGATCGAGATTGACCAGATGATAATCAGGATGTTGTTCTAAAAAATAAGGCACGAAATTAGAGCCAATAAATCCGGCACAGCCTGTAACTAAAATATGCTTCTTACTCATTTAACCAAATCCTTTAGATATTCGCCATAACCATTTTTACTCAGTGGTTTTGCAATTTCAAGAACCTGTTCTTTAGTGATCCAGCCAGAGTTATAAGCGATCTCTTCCAAACAAGCGATTTTAAAACTTTGGCGTTTTTCGATGGTTTGTACAAACATACCTGCTTCAAGTAAACTATCATGAGTGCCTGTATCAAGCCATGCAAAACCACGACCCAAAACCTCAACCTGTAAATCACCTCGTTTGAGATACGCTTCATTGACATCCGTAATCTCAAGCTCACCCCTATGTGAAGGTTTGACAGCTTTAGCAATTTTAACGACATCATTATCGTAAAAATAAAGTCCTGTAACCGCAAAAGGTGATTTGGGGTTGAGAGGTTTTTCCTCAATGCTAATCGCTTTTTGATTTTCATCAAATTCTACCACACCAAAACGCTGAGGGTCTTTCACTTGGTAGCCAAAAACAATGGCACCTTTTTCAAGTTTAGCTGAACTTTGAAGTAGTGGGGTAAATCCTTGACCATAGAAGATGTTATCACCTAAAATCAAACAAACACTATCATCACCAATAAACTCTTCCCCTAAGATAAATGCTTGCGCTAATCCATCAGGACTTGGTTGAATTTTATAGGAAAGCGAGATACCCCAATGAGAACCATCTCCCAATAATGCTTCAAATTTACCGATGTCTTGAGGTGTTGAAATAATTAAAACTTCACGAATCCCAGCTAGCATCAACACGGAAAGTGGGTAATAGATCATCGGTTTATCGTAAATGGGTAAAAGTTGCTTACTAATAGTTTGAGTTACAGGATAAAGCCTTGTACCGCTTCCACCTGCTAAAATAATCCCTTTCATGTTAGTGAAGCTCCGCTTTCGCTGTTTCGATAAGCTCATTGAGCTTTTTCTCATAAAGTTTCGCATTATCAGCATTGGTCGATTCAAAACGAGTGACTAAAACTGGTGTTGTATTACTTGCTCGCACTAACCCCCAGCCATCATTAAAGATAACCCTAACGCCATCAACATCAACAATCTCTTTAATAGCAGGAAAATCTTTTGGAGGATTTTTCAAAAGCTCTTTTACTTTTTCAACAAGAGGGAACTTGTCGTTTTCATTGGTTTCAACTTTTAATTCTTCAGTAGAATAAACAACTGGCAATTTTGCAATTTCCGCGTCAACATCTAAACCATTTTTCACCATTTCAATCATACGAAGTGTCGCGTAAATCGCGTCATCGTAGCCAAAATAACGGTCATTAAAGAAAAGGTGACCGCTCACTTCTGCCGCAAAATCGGCATTCGTTTTGGCAATCATCACTTTGAGGTTACTGTGACCTGTTTTGTACATAATTGCCTTGCCACGTTTGTTGATCTCATCGTACATGACTTGAGAACATTTCACTTCACCAATCACCGTAGGGTTTTTCATAGCGCTTGAGAAAAGAATCGCCATGATGTCGCCTTTGACATTGTTATGCTTTGTCAAAAAGGCAATTCTATCGGCATCGCCATCGTATGCAAACCCAAGGGCATAGTCACCTTCAAGCTCTTTTTTAATGTCTTTGAGATTTTTTTCTACGGTTGGATCAGGATGATGATTTGGGAACGTTCCATCTGGGTCTGTGTACAGACCTTTGCAGGTAAAGCCTAGAGCTTTAAACACATCTTGTACCACTACACCTGCAACACCGTTTCCACAGTCATAGACGAAGGGTTGGTTGAACCCTTTTAGGTGGTCAAATTCTTTAATCAGATACGCAATATAGCGCTCTTTGGCATTGATAAATGTAGAGCTTAAATCATCTTCAATTTCCATCGCATAATTTTGCATAATCTCGCGACCAAGCGCATAAATGTCTTCACCAAAGAAAGGTTTTTTATCGATGGTGATTTTAAAACCATTGTATTCGCTTGGATTGTGAGAGCCTGTAATCATAATCGAAGCATTAGGCGTTACACCATCAAACTCTTGAAAGTTACTAAAGTAATTGACAGGCGTTGCAACGAGTCCCATCGTAAGTACTTTACAACCTGCTTTATTTAAGCCACTGGTAAGATACTCACATAAAATTGGTGAGTGAGAACGTGCGTCATAGCCAATTGCAACTGTTTTGCCCACTTTTGCAATCTGTTTTCCTAAAAAATAACCAATGAGTTTTACTGTTTGTTCGTTAAGCTCTTTCTCGTAGATACCTCTGATGTCATACTCTCTAAATATCGTTTTCAATGGTTCTCCTTGTATAATTCTTCTTCGATTGCGATACCAAAGACGTCCGTATAGGACTTATCGGAACGCAAATTTTCTTGCATTGTAGCTAATGCACGCTGATAATCCTCTATAATGAGATTTCCTTTTAAGAGTTCATACTTTAAAAATAGCCAGTAGGTGTTGAGTACATCACTCTCGCAATACTCCTTAATAACATCTATTTCGCCCGCATAATAAAGCTCCATCACCTGATCACCATGGACATCATACTTTCCAGGAAGCCCTACCATAGAACAGACATGATCTAACTTCATGCCTCTAACTGCACCAAACTCACAGAGGTGGTCTAACAAATCCACATGAAAGCGATCACTGTAACGAGAGCGGTAATTTTCCCATTTGTTTTTATTCAGCTCTTTATTTTCAACTTCAAAATAAGCATTACAGGTAAGGTTATACTGCATGGCTCGAAGCATCAAAAGAGGCATGTCAAAACTTCTGCCATTAAAACTAATTAACTTGGGATTGTGTTTGTTGATGAAACCTAGAAAATTTTTAATCATCTCATATTCATTCTTTCCCTCAATGCTGCTCACTTTGCGAAAGATGCCAAAATCATCAGCGATGACAGCAGAAATCGCCACAATTTTATGAAAAGAGATGGGCAAAAAACTGCTTCCCGTTTTTTCTTCTTGTTCTTTCATCGCTAAAAGAGAAACTTCAAGATCTTCTCCTTCAAGATGCAGAACATTTCGAATCAGCTTGGTATCAGGGATGGTCTCTACGTCAAACACACAGATCATTAAGTACCTCTTTGGCTCATTTTAGATACAATATTAGCTTAATTCTATTTTGAAAGTAATTATATGAGGGATTTTTTAGAATATTTTTTGGTAAAAAGTTTCTTATCTTTAACGAAGATTCTACCTAATAATGCAACCTATGCGCTCTGTAAAAATGTCGCTTTGCTCTTTTTTAAATTTGAAAAACGCAGACGTAATTTAACCTTGAAAAACCTTCAACTGATTTATCCGCAAATGAGTGAGAATGAAGTTCTTGCGTTAGCTCAAAAAATATATGAAAATGTTGCTATAACAATTGCCGAAATTTTGTTGATGATGACTGACAAGCTTGATATGAATGCAATGGTTGAGAATGGTGAAGAGGCAATAGAAGAGGTAAAGAAATACTCATCAAGCGCTAAAAACGGCATTATTATGCTTACAGCACATTTCTCTAATTGGGAACTGTTGGCACATTATGTTGCATATAAGGGATTCCCTCTAAAAGTTGTTGGACGAAGAGGCAATAACAAATATATTGAAGAAAGACTTACAACGCCTTTTCGAGAAAAATTTGGGAATCAAAATTTATACAAAGAACTAGCTGCAACAGGCATGATTCGAGCACTACGCAATAAAGAGACTGTAGGTCTTTTAATCGATCAAAAATCAGGCGGACCAAGTAGCATTCCTGTAAGATTTTTTGATCACCCTGCTGATACTACGAATTCCATTGCTATACTAAAACTCAAGTACAATCCTCTGGTTTTACCAATGTTTGCTATTAGACAGCCTAATGGTCACTATAGAATTCTCACCCTTGAGCCTATCGAATACATTGCACAAGAAGAAGAGAATCAGACGGAACGTATTGCCAAAATGACACAATTTTATAATGACATCATGGAAGAGGTTATCAGAGCGTATCCAGAACAGTGGTTTTGGATGCACAATCGCTGGAGATTACCAAAGTGAAAATATTAATCTTAAGTGATGGAAGAATGGGGCATCTGAACCAGTCTATTGCTTTTACCAAACACCTTGGAGCACACTACGAAATTGTTCGTGTTCACTTTACATGTAAAGCCTGTAAACTACTCTCGTATCTGCTCGATCAGTGCAAAATTTACACGTCAAAACTCTTTAAATTAGACCCAATGATAGATAAAAAATATGACCTGATTGTCTGTGCAGGTTCAAGTACCTATTACGCAGCTAAAACCCTCTCAAAAGCGCTTGATATCAAATCTGTTACAATGATGCTTCCACAAAGTTACCGCTACGATTTTGACCTTATTTTTGCGCAAAGCCATGACCATCCTCCCAAGCAAGCCAACATCATCACACTTCCTGCCAACTTTAGTTATGTTGAGCCCAAAGGACTTTTTGCGCCTAAAAACAAGTCGGTGGGCGTGATCATTGGTGGCAATAATGCCCATTTCAAGATGAGTGTAGATCGCGTTAAAAGCCAGCTTGACTTTATTTTTAAAGAATTCCAAGACTATGAAATTGCAGTAACCACTTCACCACGAACGCCTAAAGAGATTGAAGAGCTCATTGAAAACTACCCTTTTGCGTACAGCGTTATTTTTTCGCAAAACAAGATCAATCCTATTGCTGATTTTCTACATCATTGTGAGGTAGTTTTCATCACCATTGACTCAACTTCAATGATCAGCGAAGCAATCAGTTATGGCACTTCCTGTATTGAAATCTTGCCACTGAGTGAAAACAAAAATAACAAATTTTTCACCCTCGCACAAAACCTTGAAAAAGAAGGCTATGTGCATCTTTTTGATGGAATGTTAGGCCATAAAAATAAAAAGATAGACTTTAAGCATTACGCCAAAAAGGCTCTTTCATGAAAGTTGTTCAACTGATTCCCGAACTGAATGAAGGTGGCGTTGAGCGTGGTGTCATCGAACTTTCACGAGAGATGGTAAAACAAGGTCACAAAAGCGTTGTCATCAGTCATGGCGGTAAATTAGTAGCTCAGTTAGAAAGCGATGGGGCTTTACATGTAAAGCTTGATGTCTGCTCTAAAAATATATTGAGCGCTCCTTGGCGTATCTTTAAGCTCTATCAAACACTCAAAGCACTGAAGCCTGACATCGTTCATGCGAGAAGTCGTGTTCCTGCGTGGATGGCGTATCTTGTGAATCAATGCCTGCACATTCCTTTCATCACTACCGTACATGGTTTTAACAGTGTCAGTTCATACAGCCGCATTATGAGCCAAGGAGAACATGTCATTTGTGTGAGTAACGCTATAAAGCAGTACATCCAAAAGCACTATAACACTCCTCTACAAAAAATAACGGTGATTCCTCGTGGTATTGATTTGGAAAAGTTCAATCCCAACCATCTTGATGCTTCATTTATCCAAGGTTTTAAACATCAATTTCATCTTGAGAACAAACTTGTTGTTAGCACCGTAGGACGTATTACACAGCTCAAAGATATTGAAACATTTATCAAAGCTATTGCTATGATTAAAGAGGATTTTCCACATATTGTCGGATTAATTGTGGGAGGTGTGAGAGAAGACAAACAAAACTACTTTGCCTCACTTCAAAGCCTTGTAGAATCGCTAAAAATATCAGAACATATTCATTTTTGTGGAAGTAGCGATAAAGTTGCAGAGATTTATTCTCTTAGCGATGTCGTCGTCAGTAGTTCTAAAAAACCTGAAAGCTTTGGAAGGAGTGTTGCTGAGGCTATTGCCCTCAACACTCCTGTTGTGGCAACAGGTCATGGAGGAGTTTTAGACATCATTGGAGAGGGAATTCATGGCTACTTTACCAAAATTGGTGATGCCAAAGACTTAGCAGAAAAAATCATCCAAGCAAAAAATCTTCACTTTGATGGCTACGCCTACATCAGCCAAAATTTTTCACTGAAGCAGATGGTCGATGCTACATTAAACGTCTATCAAAAAATTCTCCAACCAACCCTTTGTCACATCAATCTCAGTGCCAAATACGGCGGTGCCGAGAAAAACTTTGTCGATACCTGCAATGAACTCGTAAATTACCCTTTTAACATCGTAGCCATCGTTCCTCAAAACACAGAGTATCGTGAGCATTTTGACCCCCGCGTGAATGTGATAGAACTAACAGAAAACACCTCACGGCACAACCCTTTTTTAAAAAGCGCTATCACACACATCATCAAAACATATCGCCCCTTTATTGTTCATTCGCACAGCGCAAAAGCCACGGAACTTATCTATAATATTCATCAATCCTTGGGGGCATTTAAGCATTTTGCCACCAAGCACAATGACCGCAAAGGTGCCATTTTCAATAAAGTGCAATACCCCATCGCCGTTTCAAGCGTTGTCGCCAACTCCATAAAAAAAGACAATGTAGCTATTATTTTTAATGGACTGACCTATAAACGGCCCAACCCTCTTCCCAAATCCGATGTGTTTACACTGCTATGTGTCGGTAGGCTCGATCCCATCAAACAATTTGATAAACTCATCGATGTTATGCCCAACCTTCCTTTTGCATGTAAACTCATTATTGCAGGCGTTGGACCTCAAAAAGATGCCCTTCAAGAGCAAATCACCACGCTAAACCTAAATGGTAAAGTAGAACTGATAGGCTTTGTTGAAGATATACCCTCCTTGATGGCTTCGGTTGATCTGCTCGTGGTTAACTCTAAAAGTGAAGGCTTTTCATACACGATTTTAGAAGGGCTTTTTTATGCCCCTGCACTTATTTCAACGCCTGTAGGCATTGCAACAGAAGTTCTTTTAGAAGATATGATCTTCCAAGAAGACCTTTTAAAAGAAAAAATTATTGAAGTAAAAAAGAATTATTCTGCATTTGAAACGCTTATTCGACCACTGAAAGAAAAAGCATTAGGCAACTTTACGACAACTGCCGCAACAGAACAACTTGTCTCTTTGTACAGGAGTGTGCTATGAATAGTTTTAGTTTTGCCTTACTTCTTTTTCCCACACTTGTGATTCTTTTTGTTTACTGGTCTTTGCGCCATGCGTGGTGGCGTCCAAATGTAAACATCCTTTTTCCTCGCATTTTAATGTACCACATGGTGAGTCCTCATTTGCCCAAAAGTAAGTCAAAATTCAATCGCTTGCGTGTTCCCCCCTCAGAGTTTGAAAAGCAGCTTCGGTGGTTGAAAAAAAATGGCTGGATTTCTATGACGATGCGAGAGCTTGCTAAATGTGAGATTGTGCCGCCCAAAACGATTGTACTCACTTTCGATGATGGCTATGCCGACAACTACACCAACGCATTCGCTCTTTTGAAAAAATACAAGATGAAAGCGACCATCTATCTGGTCGTTAATCGCTTTCATCAAACATGGGCAAGCGATAAAGATACCAAGCAAAGTAGTCAAGAACTTAACTCTGAGCCTATGTTAAGTCATGAAATGGTGCAAGAGATGCTCTCCTCTGGACTCATAGAATTTGGCAGTCATACCCTCAATCACGTCAATTTGCCAACACTGAGTCATGAAGAGAAACAGAGTGAAATTGCCCGCTCCAAAATAATGCTTGAGGAACAATATGCTATACTCTGCGATAGCTTCGCTTATCCTTTCGGTTTTTTTGATAAGGATGATGTCTCTTTAGTCGCACAAAGTGGCTATACCAATGCCGTTACAACACAAAGCGGATACGAAGCGTGGGAAAATTCCAATAAATTTCAACTCAAACGCGTCATGATAAGTGGACGACAAGGAATGATAGATTTTATGCTGAAAATCACCAAAGGAAAAAATCGATGAGAATTGTACACGCTGCAAATTTCAGCGTTTTTAAGTATGGTGCAAACTACTATTTTACCGACGATAAAATCAGCAATGGACTCATTCGCAATGGTCATTATGTTTATAATTTTAGCTACAGAGATGTCGCGCGTTCCGAAAACTGGCTTAAAACGAAAAGCTTAGGCAAGAAAAAAGCCAACCTCAAATTGATTGAGACCTGTCAAAATGTCAAACCAGAGCTTCTTCTTTTAGGACACACAGAGATCATTGAGCCTCAAACACTCTCACGAATCAAAGAGCTCATCCCTTCTATAAAAATTGCGATGTGGTTTGTTGATCCGCTTTGGATGGATCATCACCGCGAGAACATTCTGACAAAACTTCCATTTTTAGACTGTTTCTTTGCGACAACCAGTGGAACACTCTTAAAAGAGTTTAAACGTTCTACAAACACTGTAGCATACCTACCAAACATGTGTGATCCTAGCGTTGAAACACATCAAAATTTCACTAAAACAGCTCTTACGTATGATTTCGCTTTTTGTGGCAGAGACTATAAAGAGCCTGAGAGACAAGCTTTTCTCGTGAGTCTTCATCAAAAAGTCTCATCCTTATCCTCCAAATTCTGCGGTTGCTTAGACTATAAACCGCTCTTTGGCAGTGACTATTATGACCTTCTTTCCAACACCTCCATGTCAATGAGCTACAACCGTCGTAATGATGTTGAGCTTTACATGTCAGATCGGATAGTCCAGCTTACAGGTAACGGCATCTTGACATTTTCGCCTCGTATCCCCAAAATGGAGCTACTATACTCCGACGATGAAGTGGTCTATTTTGATACCTTAGAGGATTTGAGCGAAAAAATACAATACTTTCGAAAAGAGATTCAAAAACGTCAACATATTGCACAAAAAGGTTGGGAGAAGACACAACACTCTTTCAACAATACGCGCATTACCAAGTATATGATAGAAACGATTTTCAACCAAGCCTTGAGTGAAAACTATGAATGGAAAGATGAAAGGTTTTAATGTTTTATACACTGTTAAATAAACTTATTTTACGCTGGAAACTTGGGCACTCTTTGCTTCGCATTAAAGGACGAGCCAAGATTCGTATCAAAAAAAGTGCTTCTGTACAACAACGCTCAAGCGGTAAGCTAACGCTAGGCTATGGTGATTGCACCATTGCTCGGTTTACACACACAGGATGCAATCTTAATTTAATGAGCCATAGTCAATTGATTTTAAATGGCAACAGCATGATAGGCTTGGGTAGTGCCCTAACCCTTGAAGAAAATGCAACATTAAGTCTTGGAAGTAGTACCTACATTTGCGCAGGAGCGACCATTCGTGTTGCGCATAAAGTCTCTATTGGCGATCAATGCGCTATTTCGTGGAATGTCACCATCATGGACAGTGATTTTCATGAATATGCTCTAGAAGATGGCACCATTCCTCTAAAAACAAAAGAGGTTATCATTGGCAATAACGTCTGGATTGGCAATAATGTTCTCATCCTAAAAGGCGTTAACATTGGCGATAATGCCATCATTGCCGCTGGAAGCGTTGTCACTAAAAATGTACCTGAGGGTTCTGTTGTTGCAGGAAATCCTGCCAAAATTATCAAAAGCGGTGTTAAGCCGATCAATCCAAAGTTTTAACAATGATAAGTGCTCTAAAACAAAAAATCCGCAAATGGCGATTAAACGCAGAAAACAGCTTTTATGAAAAAGCCTATGTGCAAAAATTTGGTGCGCTACCCCCTTTTGAAAGCTTCTTAATTCAAGAAAATACCTTTTCAGGTCGCAAACTCAATATCATCTACTTAACTTCGTATGATGGAACGTTTAGTGTCAATAATACCTACCTTCCTCTACAAGAATTAGGAGAAGTCTTTCGTTTTGAGATGGACCCTAAGGATGAGCGCAAAAGTTGGTATGCCAAAAAAGTAGATGTCAATCGAGCCATGGTTAACTTCATTAAAGAAAAAATGAGCCAATACACCATTGACGTCATTGTATGTTATCAATCCGGTAGGACACTGACACAAGAAACACTCGATTTTTTTAAAACACTTTCTATGCCGATCATCAATGAAGGTTTAGATGATGAGCGAAAATTTAAAAGCCGAAAAGGTCCTGATGGAATTTACCGTGGTATGAAAGATGTCTGTTCATACTTTGATTTATCACTTACAACGTCAAAAAGTGCTTTAATCAAATATGCCATTGAAGGGGGAAAAGCGCTCTATAAACCTTATGCAGCAAATCCTTCGGTCTATAAAAAATTAGGACTTCCTAAACAGTATGATGTTGTTTTCGTGGGTGCAAAATATGGTACACGCCCTATGTATATTGACTATTTGCGTCAAAATGGCATCTCTGTCCTAACCAAAGGAGATGGGTGGGAAGAAGGCAATGCAACGCCTGATGAGATGATAGAGCTTTTCAATCAAGCAAAAATTGTTTTAGGTTTTGCAGGAGTTGGCATTAATGATGATATTTTTATTCTCAAAGGCAGAGACTTTGAAGCACCGCTGACGGGTTCTTTATATATGACACAACACCATAAAGAACTTGAAGAGTACTTTGTTCTAGGCAAAGATATTGAAACCTACAAAAACAAAGAAGAACTTTTAGAAAAAGTAAAATTCTACATCAATCATGAAAAAGAGCGGGAGATGATTGCTCAAAGTGGATTTGATAAATGCCTTAAACACTATACAACCAAAGCAGCTTATGAAAAAATCTTTGGCTATTTAGGACTGTAACCGTGCAACCTATTCATCCTCTTATCTCTATAGCTTTATGTACGTATAATGGTGAGCGCTATCTTAAAGAACAAATTGATTCTATTCTTGCACAAACGTATCAAAATATTGAAATTATCGTAGTGGACGATTGTTCGCACGATACAACAGTTTCAATTCTTGAACATTACGCAAACATCGTCAATCTAAAATATGTCATCAATGAAAAAAATCAAGGTTTTGTTAAAAGCTTTGAGAGAGCCATCTCTTTATGCGAAGGAGAGTACATTCTTTTAAGCGATCAAGATGATGTTTGGGAAACACACAAAATTCAAACATTACTTGATGTGATAGAAAATCATGTATTAGTCTATTCCAATGCAAAACTGGTGGATGAGCATTTAGTGCCATTAGGCAAAAATCTACTAGATCCACAAAAAATCAACTGCTTTTCAGGCTCTAACAATAAAGCATTCGTCTTTAAAAATTGTATTTCAGGCAATACCCTCATGTTTCGCAAAGAGCTTAAAGAGGTCTGTTTACCATTTCCAAAAGGTATCTCATTTCACGATGTCTGGCTTGCATTTGTTGCAGCAACGTATGGTTCTATATCATATGTTGATCAACCCCTGATCTTATACCGTCAACACGCATGTAATATTACAGATATTCACAAAAGAAGAAAAACTCGTAAAACATTTACACAAAAAATCACCGCAAAAAAACAAAGTTATGAAAGAAGGCTTGCTTTTATTCAAGGCTTTGCACAATTGGCTATTTTGAGTCAAGAAGACAAGGTTTTTTTTCATACACTTATGCACTTATGCGATCGATCTCAAAATTCACTGATAAGTTTTGCTCTTTTACATTTTTTACTCCAACATCAAAAAGAGCTTTATGCGATGGATAAACAGATAAAATTATCCCAAATCATTAAAGATTCACTGGGCATCAAAGCCTACCAAATCTTTCCATTTATCTAAAAGAATACCCGTGTTTACGCTCAATCGTATCAAAAACAATATTCATCCTATAGAGTTAGCCAACTATGGGTTAATGGCGTATGCTTTTATGCTCCCATTATCCCCTAAAATTGCCTCAAAACTACTCATTTTTGTAGCACTCTGTTTGCTCTTTAGCTTCGAGCTTAAAGAGCGTTTTTTACTGCTAGTGAAAAACAGAGTCATACACGCCTTTTGTATCATATTTGCTATTTATACATTATGGACTCTTGGAAGCGAGCATGTAGATACAGCGCTGTTTGCTATCAACAAGCTTGGTAAATTGATTGTTGCCTTAATCATTCTTGCGTTGAGTGTTCAAAAAAAATTCATCCCTAACATCATTTACTGTTTTCTTGGAGCACTTTTCATCAGTGAAATTGTCTCGTTGATGATGTATTTTCACACAGCTGAAAAAATCATAGGACTTTTGGTTGGAAGTAGATTGGACAATGTCCCTTTCATGATGAACTACACACAGTACGCAACGGTTCTTAATATCGCCATTAGCTTTGTGCTCTACCAACTGCTTCAAAAACAAACCATCTCGATGAACCAAAAAATACTTTATAGCTTTTTTATTCTGAGTTCATCACTCAATTTATTTATATTAAGCTCAGGCATAGGGTACATTCTTTTTCTCTTCTCAAATGTAACTGTACTGATTTTGATTTATAAACAACAGATAGTAAAGCTTATCATAGCCATTGCTTTAATCTTTCCATTGATTTACTGGCTTGGTACACACTATAGCCCTATCTTTCAAAAAAAATCGACTCAAATGTTTAGTGATGTCAAAAATTTCACTAAGAATAATAACCTTTCAACCTCTCAAGGTGTTCGCCTTGGATTTATATTTTACAGTGCTGATATTCTACAAGAAAACTTCCTTTTAGGGCTTGGAACGGGTGATCATGTTGATGCTGTGCGAGAGAAAATTTTAAAAAATGAGACAAATCCAAAGAATAAAGCGGCTCTTTTAAAAAATATACCCTATTCTCATGGTTCATCTTTACACAATCAATTTTTAGATTTACTGCTTCAATTTGGCATTGTCGGGCTTGTAGCATTTCTTAACATCTTTTACCAACTGTATAAGAACAAGCCTTCAGAGGATTTTTTAACACCACTTCCGTATATTTTGATCGTCAATCTCCTCATCGCATCCTTGGCTAATCCACTTTTTATTTACGGTGATGTTGAGAGAATTTTTGTTCTCCTCGTCGCTTTACTCATACCACTTTTTGAACAAAAGAGTCCTCATGTTGTTTAACAGTTACGAATTTATTTTTCTTTTTTTACCCCTTAGTCTCATTGTTTATTTTTGGCTCAATCAAAAAAAACTAACGCAAGCGGCTAAAGCATGGCTCGTTTTTGTCTCTTTATTTTTCTACTCGTGGTGGGATATCAGCTATCTTCCCTTGATACTAGGTTCCATTTTATTTAACTTTGCTATCGGAACAACTATCTCAAGAAGTTCTAAAAAGGCAAAACCATCGCTTCATCACATAAGCCTATTAACCTTTGGCATTATCTCAAATCTAGCACTTTTGGGCTATTTTAAATATACTGATTTTTTTATTGGCAACCTCAACACGCTTGTGGGAACAGATTATCCGCTGCTGCATATTATTTTACCGCTTGGAATTAGTTTTTTTACATTTACTCAAATTGCATATCTTGTCGATGCGTATAAGGGAGAAGTTCATGAGATAGACTATCTCAATTACACCCTCTTTGTTACCTTTTTCCCTCATTTACTCGCAGGTCCTATTTTGCACCACAAAGAAATGATGCCACAATTTGATATGCCTCGTAAAAAAATCCTAAACTACAAAAATCTCTCGTCGGGACTGTTTCTTTTTGCTATAGGATTATTTAAAAAAACTATCATCGCCGATACTTTTGCACTTTGGGCGAATGTGGGATTTGAAACCACACGTATTTTGACACTTTTTGAAGCATGGGCAACCAGTTTAAGCTATACTTTTCAGCTCTATTTTGATTTCTCAGGCTATACCGATATGGCGTTAGGCATTGCGCTTATGTTCAATATAACGCTTCCACTCAACTTCAATTCTCCCTACAAAGCCCTCAACATTCAAGACTTTTGGCGACGTTGGCATATGACTCTTTCACGATTTTTGCGTGATTATATTTATATTCCACTTGGAGGCAATAAACAAAGCGAAACAAAAACATATACGAATTTGTTTATTGTTTTTCTTGTTGGAGGACTATGGCATGGGGCAAGTTGGATGTTTGTTCTCTGGGGAGCTCTGCATGGAGTTGCCATTGTCTTACATCGTATATGGCAACGCTTTGGAACAAAGATGCCTAAGCTTTTTGCATGGTTCATTACCTTTAATTTTGTCAATATAACATGGATTTTTTTTAGAGCCGAAACATGGGACAAAGCCGTCAATATCTTGCAAGGTATGATGGGACTTCAAGGCATTATGTTTGATAGAGGAGTGGCTAAAACACTTGCTTTCATGACACAGTACGGTGTTACTTTTGGCAATTTCTTAGATGATGGCAATAGTGGCAAAGGTGCACTAAAAGCCGTGTTAGTTGCTCTCATTTTTACACTTTGGGCAAAAAATTCACAAGAGTGGTTGCGTGATTTTAAACCAAACTATCAATACTTTATGTTTACGGTTGTTATCATGTTTTGGTGTATCACCCAACTCAATCACGTCAAATCATTTTTATATTTCAATTTTTAAGTGATGGAGCACAAAATGTCTTATAAAAAATGGTTTCTTTATGGTAGCTTTATCATCTTTTTAAGCCCTATTGCCATTGCTTTAGTGAATTATTTTGTTGATCCTTTTGGTATTTTTGGAAGAAATTATCATGCTATTGTGCAACCCTCTGAGCGGTACAACAAAATAAAGTTTTTAGATAAAAACCATTCTAATTACAACGCTTATATGATTGGTTCTTCTCGCATTGGAACAACAGAAGTCAGTGCTATCGAAAAGTACAAACCCGATCTGAAGTTTTACAATCTAACCTTAGGGGCTTCAACGCTAACGCAACATGCTGATGTTATACGTTACATGATTGAACGCCATTTTCCTATCAAATTTTTATACTTGCAAGTCGATGTTTATGATAACTTTGTCACTGATCATCACCCTAAAGAAGTGCTACTCTACCGTTTTGCACCACCCATTGGAGAAGGCACAAAGTGGGAATTTTATCGTGATTATTTGATGAGTTTCCCATTCGCAGACCTTCAACGTCAAATCAAAGCAGATTTAAAAAAAGAAGCACATTCTGTGAGATATGATTTTGAACAAACAGGTCGATGGTATTTTGATCAAAAAGAAAAAGCACTACAAGAAAACCCTGAAGCATATATCAAAAATGAACTCTCTTTTCATAAAAGAGCTTCAAAAAAGTTACAAGCTTCTAAAAGAGCCTTAACCAGTAATTTACACGCCTTAGAAGAGATTAGAGAACTCTGTCAAAAAAACAGCATTGAGCTCATTGTTTTTGTAGCACCACATAACCATGTTATGCTTGAGAGCATTGACTTTGATGCGTATCAAAATTTTCTTTCCAATCTTGCAGAAATAACGCCTTATTGGGATTTTTCTGGCTATAATAATGTGACATTAAATAATCAAAACTATTATGAACATTCACATTATAGACCCCATGTAGGTGAGTGGATTGCTGAGAGGATTTTCACACCAGTATCTTCTTCTTTACCTCAAGATTTTGGATTTTTTGTTACAAAAGACACGATAAAAGATCATCTAAATCATTTAAAGATGCAATATGAAACGTATTGCAATAACGCGAAATTAACAATAGATAAGGGCAACCAATAATGAGCAATTATGAACTTCTTGATTTTAAAATTATGGGAGATGACCGTGGCTCATTAATCGCCCTAGAAGAAAACCATAATGTCCCTTTTGATGTCAAGCGTGTCTATTATATCTTTGGAACCAAAGCAAATGTGCACCGTGGCAAGCATGCACATAAGAATCTAAGGCAATTAGCCATTTGTGTAGCTGGTTCATGCAAATTTCTTCTTGACAATGGGAAAGAAAAAGTTCATTTAGAACTCAACTCTCCGACCCAAGGGCTTTTAATCGAAGGCGTTATGTGGAGGGAAATGTATGACTTTAGCGATGACTGCGTTCTGATGGTACTAGCCGATAATTACTATAGTGAAGATGATTACATACGCAACTATGAAGATTTTTTAAAAGAAGTTCGCCATGATTCATAAACTCTCCGATGTCCAATCAACTCATATTGGCAAAGATACCCTCATTTGGCAATTTTGCGTCGTTTTAAAAGATGCTCGCATAGGCGAAAATTGCAACATTAATGCCAATGTTTTTATTGAAAATGATGTGGTAATAGGGAATAATGTTACGATTAAAAGTGGGGTACAAGTTTGGGATGGCATACGCATCGAAGACAATGTTTTTATTGGCCCCAATGTCACGTTTACCAATGATTTTTTACCACGAAGTAAACAACGCCCTGATGCCTTCTTGCAAACGACCCTCAAAAAAGGTGCTTCCATAGGTGCCAATAGCACCATCATTGGAGGCATTACCATCGGTGAATATGCGATGATAGGCGCTGGCAGTGTCGTGACTAAAAATATCGGCACGCAAGAGCTATGGTATGGCAATCCTGCGAAGTTTAAAGGTTATGTGTGCCAATGTGGACAAAAATGTGACACATCATTACAATGTCAAAATTGCAAAGAGAGACAATGATTCCTTTTTTAGATTTAAAAACCATCAACGCGCACTATAAAGATGCCCTATTAGAGGCGTGTAGCAGAGTTATTGACAGTGGCTGGTATATTCATGGCAAAGAGTGTGAAGCATTTGAAACAGCATTTGCACACTATTGTGGAGCAAAACATTGTGTGGGTGTCGCCAATGGTCTTGATGCTCTGATTTTAATTATTCGAGCCTATAAAGAACTAGGGGTTATGAGCGATGGCGATGAGATCATTGTGCCATCAAACACCTACATCGCTTCTATTTTAGCTATTTCAGCCAATCAGCTTACGCCTATTTTGGTTGAGCCTGACATGAACACCTATTTAATTGATCCTACAAAAATAGAGCAACAGATTACCTCAAGATCAAAGGCCATTTTACCCGTTCATCTTTACGGACAAACCTGCCAGATGGATGCAATCAATCAAATCGCCAAACGCTATAACCTCAAAGTTATTGAAGACTCAGCGCAATCGCACGGTGCTTTTTTTAATAATAAACGAAGTGGCAATTTAGGAGATGCCAGCGGGTTTAGTTTTTACCCTGGTAAGAACTTAGGTGCTCTGGGTGATGGTGGCGCCATTACAACCAATGATGATGAGCTAGCGCAAACCATTCGCGCTTTAAGCAATTATGGAAGTCATAAAAAATACGAAAATATCTATAAAGGTACCAATAGCCGATTGGATGAAATACAAGCAGCTATGTTACAGGTAAAGCTGCAATTTCTTGATCAAGAGATTGCTCAGCGAAGAATGATTGCAAATTATTATAGAGAACATATCACGAATGAGAAGATTATAGTACCACTCGTCGAGCATCAAGATAACCATGTTTGGCATCTTTTTGTCATTAGATGCGAATATCGCGATGAACTTCAAAGCTATTTAAGCCAAAATGGCATTCAAACACTCATTCATTACCCCATTCCTCCTCACAAGCAAGCTGCCTATAAAGAGTGGAATTCATGCTCTTATCCTATCAGTGAAACCATTCACAATGAAGTCTTAAGCCTGCCTATCAGTGGGCATCAGACGTTAGAAGAGACACAAAAAATCGTGCAGGTTTTAAATGCGTTTACTCCTTGTAAAAAAGGAGAACGATGATTCCTAAAGTCTCTATTATCATCCCTGTCTATAACCATGAAATGTTCATTGAGCAAACACTCAATAGTATCTTGTGCGATACCTATCCATCCAAAGAGATTGTTCTCATCAATGATGGTTCGAAAGACAATAGCGATAGTGTTATTCAAGCGTGGATTCAAGCGCATGAAAACAGTATTGAAATAAATTATCTCAACAGAGAAAACAGAGGTCTCACCAAAACACTCAACGAGCTTATTACGCGAAGCAGTGGTCAGTATATTGTTATTTTGGGAAGTGATGATTATCTTATTAACAATACCATTGAAGAAAGGGTACGCCTTTTAGAAAATAACCCTTCTAAATTGATGATTATAGGTGATGCAATTGTTGTGGACGAAAATGACCATACGACCTATGAAAGTGGTCTGTTTGGTTTTCATCATGGCAATAAAGCGTCTTATTTTAATGTTTCAGGACTTAAGCGAGAGATTGTTAAAAACTGGTCTGTTGTGGGTCCCGTAGGCATGGTTGATCGCAAGATTTACGATATTATTGGAAATTATGATGAGTCTCTTTTTATTGAAGATTGGGATTTTTATCTTAGAGCCGTAGCCAAAGATCTCATCTTATTTTACGATGCAAAAGTTGCTGCGTATCGTCTTCATTCATCCAATACCATCAATAATCCTGCTGTTTTGACAAAAATGTGGAAATCAGGCATGGAAACAGCAAAGAAAAATATCAAAAACTTTGGCTTTCCCTACAATTTTTGGCTATTTAAAAAATACTATCGCGCCCGCAGAAAATACAACTCCTTACAAAAAGAGCAAAATGCAAACACCTCCCACTAATCCTTTAGTCAGCATCGGTATAGCACTTTACAATCACGAAGCCTACATCAAAGAATGTATTGATTCTATTCTCAATCAAACGTATGACAATATCGAGATAATCGTCATTGATGATGGGTCAAAAGACGCATCGTACCAAAGTGCCCTTAGTGCGTTTGAAACCAACCCAACCAAACGTCCTTACATCCTTAAAACACGCCCAAATCAAGGCATGTGCAATACCCTCAATGAGATTATTACCCTTTCCAAAGGAAAGTACATCTCTTTCGTTGGCTCTGATGATTTTATAGCTCCTGAAAAAATTGAAAAACAAGTTGCCTATTTAGAATCACACCCAGATATAGCATTGGTACAAAGTGATTCGTACATCGTAGGCAAAGAGAGTCAGGTCACATCTCTTTTTACATGTAAAGGTCGCCAAAATGAGGGAGATTTATACGAAGCCCTTATTAGTGGCAAAGGACTCGTAAACACCCCATCTCATCTTTATCGAACATGCGTTTATGAAAAAATTGGTGTTTATGACCCACAATTTCGCTGGGAAGATACTGATTTTTGGCTAAGGCTTACCAAACATTTTAAAGTGGGTTATATTCCTGAACCCCTCAACTACTATCGCAGACACGGAGAAAATCTCAGTAATGCAGAAAATGCACTCAAGTTTGTCAATGAAGAGATTATTAAAATTTACAAAAAAAATATTGACGATCCTGTTCTTTTACAAAAAGGCTTATGCAAAATTTACCGTAAATCTTACCTCAAAGCATTGAAAAAATTGAAATTTCAATACTTTTTCAAATACTTCTTACGCTACCTTTCTTGCCGTTTTGGGGTCATTCGATGAATATTCTGATCATCCGATTTTCTGCTTTAGGCGATTTAGTGACACAAGAGGTTGCCTTTAGAGCTGTTCGCCATTTTTACCCACATGTACATATCACCTTTTTAACCTCATCTATTGGCAAAGCACTGTATGAGGATAGTCCTTATTTTGATGAGTATATTGTTTTTAAAAAAGAGTATTTAAAAACAAATGCCGCATTGCGCAAAAAACATTATGACATCATTTTTAATGTCCAATGCAATAGACTCTCACATCTTCTACTTTTAGGTGTTCCACATGGTCGAATATTCAATCAATCCGAAACGTGGTGGCAAAAATTTTTAGGTCTCAAGGCCAAACCCACATGGATGCCTGAGATGCTAAAATGTTCGGGTATTGATGAAAAGCGCATGCAAGACTATTACGCTATTGCTGAAAATCTAACCATCATACTTCCATATAAGCACGTTGATTTTGAGTGGGCAAAAGGGAACCAAGCTCCTATCATTGCTTTAGCCGTAGGAGCGAGTGAAAGATGGAGCAGTAAAAAATGGGGCGATGAAAAGTTCAATCTCCTTACAAAACGTTTGATAGAGTGCCATTACATAGTTGTTTTAATAGGCTCTTCTTTAGAGAGTGAAGCTGGAGCATTCATTGAAAGACACAATCCTAGTGTTATTAACCTCATTGCAAAAACAACGCTAAGTGAACTTAAAAGTGTACTGGCAAAAACGGATTTACTCATTGGCAATGACAGTGGACCTGCACACTTGTCTGCGGGTATTGGCAAAAATACACTGACTATTTTTGGCTCAACGGACATTAAACACTGTGTTAAATTTGGCAATTACAGAGGAACTCATGACTTTCTTGTCTCAGCACTTTCTTTAAAATGCCAACCCTGTTATAAATCAACGTGTCCTACCAAACATGAATGTATGGAAAGTATCTCGGTAGATACGGTTATGAAAAAAGCACAGGAGTTGCTATGTTCAAAGCACTAAAAGCATGGATTAAAGAAAAGAAACATCCGTTTTATACCAATCAAAATCGAAAATATAAAAAAATTACTATCGGGGATTATACTTTTGGTAAGCCTTCCATCTGTGGAGGTGAAAATGGTCAGGTCACTATCGGCAAATTTTGCTCAATTGCAGGAGGAGTTAGCATCTATGCAGGAGCCGAGCATCGGCTTGATTGGGTTTCGCAATACTCCTTTAATAAATTTCCTATTGCCGCGCAAAAAGAGATTATCCGTTCAAAAGGCAAGGTAAGCATCGGAAACGATGTGTGGATTGGGGATGGCGCATTTATTTTATCGGGCGTTACCATCGGTGATGGAGCCGTCATAGCAGCACGCGCTGTCGTGGTAAAAGATGTCAAACCCTATGAAATCGTGGGAGGCAACCCCGCTAAACATATTCGTTTTAGATTCTCGGCTGAACAAATTGTAAAACTCTTAGCCATTGCATGGTGGAATTGGGACATTGCTAAAGTTGAAGAATCTTTCCCTCTTCTGCTTGATAGTAATATTGATGCGTTTATTGAACGCTATTCCAAAGAAAACTAAGATGAAAATTCTCGTTGTCGGCAAAAATACGATGCTGCATTGGCCGCAAAATGTGTGTGATGCGTTGGACACAATGGGTTATGAAAACGATCTTTTTTTAATCAATCATTTAGGCTTTGTCAGCGATACACTCATCAGCCTTGTCAAGAAGTTTAAAAAGCTCTCTTCTGAAGAGCTTTTAGCACACTATTTTCGACACAAAATAGATGAATTCAAACCCGATGTCATTATGCTGATTAGTGCTTTTTTTATGCCTCAATCCCTTTATGATGTTTTAAAGAATTTACCAAAAAAACCCTACATCATAGGCTGGAGTGGCGATGCGTTTAATCAAGATGTCTCCCCTCTGGTTCATATTTTAGATAAACTTTATTGTACCGATAGTTTTTTTGTTGACGTTGCACATTCCACCTATGGGTGGGAAAACATTGAGTACCTCCCTTTAGCCTATAATCCCAAAATATTTTTCCCCTCAAATAAACCTAATGAGCAACGAAAAGACACCTTATTTATCGGAAGTCCCGCACCTGATAGAGTCGAAATATTAAAGAATGTTCAAACACCCATTACACTCATCGGATCAGCATGGAAAAAGCACCCTTTATCTTTACACACTATGGTTACTAAAAATATTGCTTTAAATCAAATCGTTCCCCTATATCAATCGTGTCGCGCCGTTTTAAATATGAAACAAGGTGCTAATGTCAGAAATGGTCTTAATATGAGAAGCTTTGAAGCAACAGCATGTGGCGCTTTGATGATTCATGACAATGTAGCGGATATCGAAAAACATTTTGTTCCCAATAAAGAAATTTTAGTTTACAATAATGCAAAAGAGCTCAATGTCCTCCTCCAAAATATAAATAAAAATCCACAATTATTTTATGAAATTGCCCAAAGAGGTATGCAACGAACGCTTTTAGAGCATACTTATGAACATCGGATGGCTGCTATTTTAGACAATTTATCGTAAAATTAAAAAAGTAAATGAAGGAGAATAATAACACATGATTTTTACACGAACAACCATTCCTGATGTCCTTATCATAGAACCTAAAATTCATGGCGATGAGCGTGGATATTTTGTTGAAACCTTTCGAGCCAATAAACTAGAAGAATTTTTAGGGCATCCCATCAATTTTTGCCAAGACAATGAGTCAAAAAGCTCTCGCGGTGTTTTACGAGGTCTTCATTATCAACTGCCCCCTCATGCCCAAACAAAACTTGTTCGAGTCATTGAAGGCTCTGTTTTAGATGTAGCGGTTGATATTCGCAAAGGCTCGCCTTATTTTGGACAATACGTTGCGGTTGAGCTTAGTGGTGACAATAAAAAACAGATGTTTATCCCTAGAGGCTTTGCACATGGATTCATTGTGCTCAGTGATGTCTGTACCTTTGCCTACAAAGTTGATAACTACTATAGCCCAGAGTGTGACAGAGGCATCGCGTTTAATGACCAAGACATAGGCATTGATTGGCAAATTTCTACTTCACAATTGCGTTTATCAGAAAAAGATAAAAAGCAACCTAATCTTTTTAATGCTGATCTCTTTGAGTATGGAATAAACTATTATGCTTAACATTCTCGTAACAGGTTCTAATGGTCAATTAGGCTCAGAAATACGCGAACTTTCATCAAATTACTCTTACCAACTTTTCTTTATGGACAGAACGCAGCTCGATATTAGCGATGAAAAGACACTTGAGAAGTTTATTGTTACACACAACATCAATGTGATTGTTAACTGTGCCGCTTATACGGCTGTCGATAAAGCTGAAATTGAGAGTGAAAAAGCTTATGCGATTAATGCGAATGCCGTTAAAACCTTAGCGTCACTTAGCAAAAAACACGCTATGAAACTTATTCATATTTCAACGGATTATGTTTTTGATGGTACGCACTTTCAGCCCTATTGTGAAAACCACACAACCAATCCTCTTTCAGTGTATGGAAAATCAAAACATGCAGGTGAAGAAGCCCTGCTTGAGGTAAATCCTACAAATGCTATTATTATTCGCACCAGTTGGGTTTACAGTTCTTACGGCAACAACTTTGTTAAAACCATGCTTCGTTTAGCCAAAGAGCGTGAATCTCTCAATGTCATTTATGATCAAATCGGAACACCTACGTATGCCAAAGATTTGGCATATACCATTCTTGAAATTCTTCCAAAAATAGACAATAAAACCGTTGAAATCTATCACTATAGCAATGAAGGCGTTGCAAGTTGGTATGACTTTGCGAAAGAAATTATCTCCTTATCTAACCTTAGCTGTAAAATAGAACCTATTACAACAGAGCAATATCCATTGCCTGCTAAAAGGCCCTATTATTCACTGTTAAATAAAGCAAAAATCAAACAAACGTATGGAATCACGATACCCTATTGGAAAGAGAGTTTAAAGGTGTGCTTGAGCCAAATCCATAACGCATAGCGTGGATTATTGCAACACCCCTTTAGACAAAAGTAACTCAAATTCTTTCACTGCATCTTGCACACTAAGCGCATTAATATCATTAAAATTGCACAAGAAGACCTTTTGAGCACTTAACGCTCCCGTATTGGCATCGAGTCCTGTTGAGAAAAAGGTTAATGTAGGAATGCCAAGAGCGGCTGCAACGTGCATAGGTCCTGTATCGTTACTCACAAAGTAATCACACGCACCTATGGCACCACAAAGCTCATCAACATTCACATCACTCACTCTTATAACATCGTTTGAGAAAGCATCAAGGTACTGTTTTTCGCGTTTTCCTGCAAAGACAACCACATTAAAATCTTTTTTATAGTACTCTGCAAACTTGGCAAAATTTTTCTCTGACCACCGTCTGCTCTCTTGGGTAGAGCCTATATTTAAACCAATCGTTTTTTTATTACGATCTAGTTTTGCCATCAAATGAGTGCGATACGCCTTTGCCGTCTCACTAAGGAGCATTTTTGAAAAGTCCAAGCGATCATCCACTCCTGCAATGCGGCTGAAAAATTGGCTTCGATGACCACTCTCATCTCGTGGAATAATGGTGGTATAGGCATACTCTTTATTCTTTTTTTTAGGAGCGCCTCTTTTTTCTTTTGCTTTGCAAAAATGCGTTATCAGTGCAGTTTCTCCAAAATTTTGAAAATCTATAATCAAATCAAACTGCTTTTTTCGAAGAACAAAAAGATGCGCAATCTCTTTTAGAATCGCCCAAAACTTTTTCGCTTTAAAGACACCACGGTTTAGTGTCACAACATCATCAATCAAACCACCACTATTTTTGGCAATATCTTGATTGGCACTATCACATAAAAGCGTTATATGCGCATTTGCATACTTTTGCTTGAGCTTCTGAAATGTTTGAAGCAACATCACAATATCGCCCATGCCACTAAAACGTATCGCTAAAATTTCCATCTTACTATTTTCCATAGCTATCATCAATGGCTTGACACAAAATATGCCCAATCATAATGTGCATCTCTTGAATACGAGGGGTATCGTCACTAGGAACAACAATGTTAATATCACAAAATTCATTCATCACGCCACCATCGCGTCCACTCAGACCTATTGTTCTGCATCCCATATTACGAGCCAGACTTAAAGCGCGTACAACGTTTTTACTGTGTCCACTGGTCGATATGCCGATTAATACATCTCCCTCTCGCGCCAATGCCTCTACTTGACGATCAAAAATACGATCAAACCCAAAATCATTACCAACAGCCGTTAAAACAGAGGTATCAGTTGTTAATGCAATACCCGCCAGTCCTCGTCGCTCGCTCTTATAGCGCCCGCTGAGTTCCGCGGCGATATGCTGCGCATCCGCTGCGCTGCCACCATTGCCACACAAAAGGATTTTATGACCATTTTTAAGCGCTTCCGTTGCGATAATGCACGCGGTGTAGATATGACTTTGCAAACTCTCTATGGTTTTAGCGATGACCTCTTGATGTGAGAGCATCTCACGTTGTATCATTTCCATCATTATTTTATCCTTCTGCCTTCATCTATGCTCATGCTTCGCATAAAGATTTTGGTTCCGAGCTGACAAAAGTGAAGCAGTTCACTTTTGTTTATCATCTCTCACCCTCTCAATAATTTTTGTGGTGCTTTTACCCTCTACAAACTCAACTAAACGTACCTCTTTAGCAATGTCACTTCCCACAACCTCTTTTCCTTCGTAATCAGCCCCTTTAACCAAAATATCGGGTTTAATGGCAGCGATAAGCTCAAAAGGCGTATCTTCCTCAAAAGGAACGACATAACTGACTGATTCAAGGCTGGCTAAAATGTACGCTCTATCTTCCAGTGGATTGATGGGGCGGCTTTCACCTTTAAGACGCCTAATCGAATCATCGGCATTAAGCCCAACGATAAGCATATCGCCAAAGCTTTTAGCTACTTCAAGGTACTTCACATGCCCTACATGTAAAATGTCAAAACAACCATTGGTAAAGACAATTTTTTGATTTTTCTTGGTTTGCAAAAGATGCAGTATCTCTGTCTTGGTTTTGATTTTACTCTCCGCCGTAGCGGCTCTTAAACTATGCTCGTACGCATCAACTTCGTCCAAATTCACGGTTGCACTGCCTAGTTTTCCAACCACAACCGCTGCGGCAGAATTGGCAAAAGAGGCGGCTTCTTGCATACTAAGACCACACGAGAGACCATAACCAAGGCTTGCCAAAACCGTGTCTCCAGCACCTGTGACATCATAGACTTCACGTGCAACGGTTGGCATTTTGAGGAAATGCTCACCAAAAATCGCCATACCATCTTCGGAGAGCGTTATAACGGCGTAGTCAAGTCCCAAGCTCTCTTTGAGTATGTTTCCAGCTTTTTGCAGGCTTTCATCGTCTTTTATGACTATTTTTGTAGCGATACTTGCCTCTTTTTTATTGGGCGTAATGAGTGTCGCGCCACTGTACTTTCGGTAATCATCCCCTTTGGGGTCAACCAAAATGCGCTTTTGATACTTTTTAGCCAACTCTATCACGTTACAGGTAAAGTGTGTTGTTAAAACCCCTTTGCCGTAATCGGAGAGTAAAATGACATCTACTTTGGGAATGTACGCAACGCATTGCGCCAAAAGCGCATCTTCTGAAGCTTTTATGATGTCATCTTTGGATTCACTGTCATAGCGTACCACTTGCTGATGTGAGGCTATGACACGGCTTTTTTTGCTTGTTTTGCGATCTTCTTGTTTAACAATACCTTTGGCATCTGCGCCTAACGTCTCAAGCATACATAAAAGTTCTTTGCCATTTTCATCATTTCCCACGACGCTTAAAACACTGACCTTTGCACCTAAGCTTAAAAGGTTATTGACCACATTACCTGCGCCTCCAAGTACCGTGCTTTCTCTTTGAACATCGATAACTTGCACAGGAGCTTCAGGTGAAATGCGTTCACATTTTCCCCACAAATAGTGGTCTAACATCAAATCACCAATCACTAAAATAGAAGGTTGATAACTACGTAATCTATCCACGTTTCACTTCACTTTCATAAATACGTTTGATCTCTGGAACATAAGCACGAATGCCCTCTTCTAAACTCACCTTTGGCGCATAGCCAAGTTCTTCACATGTTGCTTGAATATCTGCTTCTGTGTGCATCTGATATGCCCCAATATAGGGATTTTCAAAATACTCTGTTCCTAAATTCACACCTAACTCTTTTTGCAAAATATCAGCAATATCTTGAAAACTACGCGGTTTGGCGGTTCCAACATTAAAGACACCACACTTACCCGATAATGCCGCTTTGATATTGGCTTGTATCACATCGTCAATATAAATAAAATCACGTAAAATTTTATCAGAGCCGTAAAAAAGACGCGGTGTTTTTCCACTTAAGATTTGAAGCCCTAACTGCAAGACCATCGAAGCTGTTTTATTTTTAAAATACTCTCTTGGTCCATACACATTAAAGTAACGTAAACCGACAACAGACATTGAAGAATGTTGTGCGCAAAACCCACGAGCAAGATAATCCATGGAGAGTTTACTAAAGCCATACACATTTTGAGGTTGTTCATTGCCAACGCGCTGAGGAGAAGGTGCATCACCATAGGTTGCAGCACTAGACGCATATACCACAACAGCATTACTCGTTTGAGCAAGTTCTAAGATACTTTTAAACGCATTCACATTGGTTTTAACCATCATGCTTTGGTCTAAAACTGTTGTATCAGAGATGGCTGCTTCATGAAAAATATAATCGAATTTATAAGAGGAAAGCTTCGTTAAGGCTGTTTCATCATTGATGTCACCACTAATGACTTGACCTTTAAAACCTATAAGATTTTTAAAATGCCCAAAGCTTGTAAGATTGCCATTGGAAAAGGTTGCTTCGCTTCTAAAAATATCAAAAACAACCACGTTTGCTGTAGGAAAATTTTCTTGAAAATAAAAAGCAAGGTTGCTACCGATAAACCCAGCCCCACCCGTAATAAGCACGGTTTTGGAATTAAACATGTCAGACCTTAATATTGAATAAGGTCTATTGTATCCAAAACTAAATTAACGCAATATTTAGCCCCACTGTTTTGATCTTCACCAAGAAAGATCGTGTTTTCTATCTTCGCACCCGTTGCGGCTTCTATATCACTTGTTTTATCACCGATCATCCATGAGCTTTTTACATCAATATCAAACGTCTTAATCGCCTCTTCAAACATGCCACTTTTAGGCTTTCGACAAGTGCAGTTTGCTTCTGGAGCATGAGGACAATGATAGATGGCATCCAGTTTGATGTTGGCATCTAAAAGCTCTTTTTGCATCCATGTACTTAAGGTCTGAAAATCTTCTTCGCTATAGTACCCTCGTCCAATACCTGACTGGTTGGTGACAATAATAAGCAGATAACCAAGCTTTTGAAAATGACTTAGCGCTTCAAATATTCCATTGCAAAACTCAAAATCTTCGACTTTATAGACATACGCTTTATCGACATTGATAACACCATCACGATCTAAAAAAATAGCTTTTTGCACTTATTCTCCAAGCTCTTTCGTGATGTCACTCAATAAATTCGTATATTCCAAATAACCAAATGAGTCTTTTTGAGAAATGAGCGCTTCTTTGGCTTTGATAAAGAAGATCTTCGCTTCTTCACGATTTTTCAAATCATAAGCTAAAAATTTTCCCATGTAGTAGTTCGCATAGAGATGTTTCGGCTCTTTTGCAAGTACACTTTGCACCTCTTCAATGGCAGTGTAAATTTGTAGATTTTTCTGAAGTGCAAGAGCACGTTTAAGGCGTACCATGTGCTGCATATTATCGGCGACAAGGCTCTTTTTATACATTTGTGCAGCTTCGTTAAAAATGCCCATTTCAAAATATCCATCGCCCAATTTATTCCATGTCTCTTTGTCATTGGTACGCGCAGCTTGTTGTTTGAGATTGGTGACTTTAAGGGCAAAAGGAAGCACGGTTGCTATACGACTATTTTGAACATTATGAGGATCAATCGAATAAGCATTAACCAGAAGATCAAACCCTTGAGGAATATTGCCAAGTTTGAGATAAATATTGGCAAGTTGCAGCATACAAACCGTATTGGTTGGCTCTGTTATTAAAATCGTTTCAATCGCTTCTTTGGCTTTGAGTGTATCGGTTCTTTCGACTTCACACACGCTGTGTGTTGCGCCTAGTAGGAGGTTTGAAACCCATAACAATGCTATTATTCCGCGAAACAAAAGAACCCCTCTACAGATGAAAATTGTTGGATTATACCTAAGTTTTACCGAAACAAAAATAGAACTTTCAACTACCTTTAAAAAACTAAGCAGGGTTAAAGTATGGTTCGTTATAATTTTTCCCACACAACTTAAAAGGGGTATCTTAATGAAAAAAGTTTGCACAATTTTAGCAATTGCGGCAGTATCTAGTTTGATGGCAGCCGATGGCGCAGCAATCTACCAATCAAAATGTTTTTCCTGTCATGGAGAAAAAGCGTCTAAAGTAGCACTCAATAAATCTCAAGTCATTGCAGGTTGGGATGCAGCAAAGATCGTTGCTTCTGTTAACGGCTATAAAGATGGCAGTTACGGTGGTGCAATGAAAGGTGTTATGAAACCTATCGCATCAGGTTTGAGTGATGAAGATCTTAAAGCAGTAGCAGCAACTATCGCTTCATTTAAGTAAGCCTATTTTACACGCTACAGGAGCAAAGCTCTTGTAGCTACTCCATTAGTCAGGCGGGGCGTATCCCGTCTCTCTTATCTTTTACACGCTTTTAAAGCAAAGCTCTAAAAGCTACGCTAGCCGCTATGGCACTGAAGCTTGCCTCTTTGAGGCAGAATATTTACTTAATCAGGTGGAGCATACCCTTTTTCTTTTTGTTCTTTTACACGCTTTTAAAGCAAAGCTCTAAAAGCTACGCTAGCCGCTATGGCACTGAAGCTTGCCTCTTTAAGGCAGAATATTTACTTAATCAGGTGGAGCATACCCTTTTTCTTTTTGCTCTTTCTGTTTTAAAATCTCTGCTTTTTTACGCTCCATCATCACGGCATCATTGAGCGATTCTTCACTGTCAAACTGTGTGCCATCTAAAAACTTTTTATGATCATCAAATTGCCCACTTTTAATGCCCCACAAAAGTGCCCACAAGCCAAATGCACCCAAAAGCGTAGAAGCACTTAACATCATCGCTATAATCCAACCATCCATCTCTACGACCTTTTTAAAACATATTTAATGCGCATTGAATTGCCAACCACGACCAGTGAGCTTAAAGACATTGAGAGTGCCGCAAATAACGGTATGACATAGCCACTCATCGCTAAAGGTATCGTTATTACATTGTAAAGCAGTGAAAAAAGCAAATTCTCCTTCACCACACGTAAACTCTTACGCGCGATCACGAACGCTTCGTACAGACTATTCACACTATCGTTGGTAAGAACCACATCACTGACATCCACCGCAACATCTGCGCCACTCCCCATGGCAATGGCTATTTCACTTTGCGAAAGGGCGAGCGTATCGTTGATGCCATCTCCTGCCATCACCACTTTTTTACCTTCTCGGCGTAAAGCTTCGATATACGCTGCTTTTTCATGAGGTAAAAGTGCAGCTTCATACGTCTCAATGCCTACTTCTTTTGCAATCTCTTGGGTAACTTTTAGATGATCGCCACTTAGCATGATAACGTGCAATCCAAGCTCTTTGAGCGCAGCAATACTCTCAAAAGCGCCCTCTTTGAGGCTATCTCTTAATCCAAAACTTGCGACTAATACGCCATCAATTGCAAAAAAGTAGTGGCTTAGTGTGTCTAAATTGTGAGTCAATGAGACTATAATGCCCTCTTCTTCCATCATTTTTGCATTGCCACCTAAAAGCTTATGCCCCTCAAAAAGAGCCTTCACGCCTTTAGCTTCTACGGTTTTAATCTGCTCTAAATGCTTAAGCGTTAACGCACTCTCTGAGTCCTTTAAAAAATGTACAATGCCTTGGCTAATAGGATGCGTCGAACTACTCACCAGCGCATACAACAACGAGCGATCAAAGCTGTGCAGGTACATATGTTCAACAACTTCAGGCTTTCCTTTGGTAATCGTTCCTGTTTTATCAAGTACCAATGTATCGCACTTTGCCATACTTTCGATAAATCCTGCTTCCTTAAATAAAATACCCCTCTTTGCCGCCAACCCTAACCCTACTAGTGTTGCCACAGGTGTTGCCAAAGAGAGAGCACAAGGACACGCAATGACAATCACCGAAATAGCAATAATCAACCCTGTTTCAAATGAACCACTCTGGTAAGACCAATACAACAGTGTTGAAAACGCTAACAGTAAAATGGTACGGGAGAAATATCCTGAAATTTGATTAGCGAGTTTTTCAATTTTTGGCTTTTTATTCATCGCATCTTCGAGCAATGTCACCAGTTTTGAAAGCATTGAAGAAGAGAATGTATTGGTGGCTTGGTAGCGAATAACACTGTCTAAACAGATGGAACCACTTAGGATTTTGTCGCCTTTTTGTGCGAGCACAGGGATGGATTCGCCACTTAAACGGGAGAGATCAAAAGAGCCCTCGCCCTCTAAAATGACACCATCTATGGCGACTTTATCGCCCGCTCGTACTTCAATGATTTCACCTACTTCAATACTCTCAACACTGGTTAAAATCTTCTCATTCCCTTTAATAAGTGTCACCTCTGTAGGCATCGCACTTCCAAAGGCATCAAGCGTATCGACTGCTTTTTTCTTGGTAAGCACTTCAAGGTATTTGCCTGCAAACACGAAAGTGACGATCATCGTCACAGAATCAAAATAAACCTCAGCGTTGCGTGAAAACATCGCATAAAGGGAAAAAATATAGGTAAGTGTCGCACCTGTCGCCACTAAAAAATCCATCGTGATATAACGATGTTTAATGCCATAGTACGCCCCTTTGAAATAAACCGAACCTGTATAAAAAAGCGTTGGGGTTGCTAAAATAAACTCGGCAAAATTAAGAATATTTTTGATGTTACTTTCCATACCTGTGAAGTACCCTGCATATTGTGCGATGGCAATCCACATCACATTCATGGTCGCAAAAATACCCACAAGGAGTTTAGAATAATACTCTCTGCGCTGCGCGGTTGCTCTTTCTTCGCCACTTTTAGGATCGTACGGATAGGCGTTATACCCGATGCTACGAATGGTTTCAATAATCTCTGAGAGCTTAATCAAAGAGCCATCCCACACAATTTTTGCTTTATGGTTCGTGTAGTTAATGCTCACCTCAACAATACCTGCTTGTTTGGAAAGCACTTTTTCATTCAGCCACACACACGCACTGCAGTGAATCCCCTCGATAATAAGGGCAATCTCATTAAATCCCTCTTTATTACACTTGACATACTTAGACACAAAGCCCTCTAAATCAAAACGGCTGGCATCATCTTGAGGCGCTTTAGGAGGCTCTAGGGTTGTCTCACCCATCTTATTATAAAACGTATCCAGTCCCTCATCTTTTAAAAGATGAAACACACCTTGGCATCCTTTACAGCAAAAAAATTTGGGAGTTTCAAAAGTTGTATCTTGAAATAACATCGAAGAGTCATATTCTAAATGGCAGTGATCGCAACGTTGTTTGCTCATATTCATCTTTCATTTTTTTTACAGTTAGATTATAGCGTGACTTTTTTGTGATGAACCTGATAGAGACATATGCTTAATTTTTTTTTCAAAACCTTTGTGCTAAAGTGCGACCCCTACATGTAAATGTAAGTATCTAAGGCTCAAGGGACAGTGGTGGAGAATCTTAAAAGGCTCTATGTTAAAGCAGGACTCATCCTAGCTCTTTCATTGTGCCCCATTTACATTGCAATGTGGTATAACAAACACATTTTAGCATCCCTACTTCTGAGCATTCTCTCAAGTATTAGCTTTTATTTTGTTATAAAACTACTCCAAAGCAACACCAAACTTAAAAATGAATTACGGAAAAACCTCTATATCGACCTCAACACTAAGCTTCCAAACCGCCTGAAACTCTTAAAAGACAACAAAAAACTTGACCCAAATATTGACTCAACACTGATTATCATCAACATTGATTCCTTCCAAAATACCAACAATTTTTACGGACATAACTTTGGAGATAAATTTTTAAAAGTTATCGGTGAGTGGCTTTCAAACAACCTTCCACCTGTTGAAGCTTCATTGTATAAATTTGAAGCTGATATATACGCCATTCTCATTCGTGTTCCTTTTAGCGAATACAACCTCAAGAAATACCTTAAAAAGATCTCGATGAAAATTACCAAAGATCGCATTATTTGCGATGATGTTGAAGTTGATACAACCCTTTCCATCGGCGCACACCAAGGAAAGAAAAGCCTTCTTAAACTCGCATCTATTGCCTGTAAAGAGGCAAAAAATAAACGTCTTTCGTATATGATTTATGACAAAAGCAGTCATAAAGAAGCCGAATACCACCACAACATGACCATGAACCATACGCTTAAAGAAGCTCTTGCCAAAGATTATGTGGTACCGTTTTTCCAACCTATTCTTAACCTGCACAACAATGAAATTGAAAAATTTGAAACATTGATGCGGATTAAAAAAGAAAATGGCAATTATTATGTGCCAGCAGAATTTCTCGATGTTGCAAAGCATTCTAAAATTTATTCAAAACTCTCAATGTCGCTGATTCAAAAAGCGTTTGAAACGTTTCAAATTTCTTCCAGTGGATTTTCCATTAACCTCTCGTATCTTGATATGACGAACATTGTAACAACAACCTTTATCATCGAAAAACTTGAAGAGTTCAATGTAGGACCATGGGTCATCTTTGAAATTTTAGAGAGTGATGGTATTGAAAATTATGAAGCCATTGCAAAGTTCATCGACCAAGTCAAATCTTATGGTGCAAAAATTGCCATTGATGATTTTGGTGCGGGATACTCGAACTTTGAGCGCCTTACTGAACTAAGGGTTGATTTTATCAAAATTGATGGAAGCCTTATCAAAAACATCCATCAAAATGAAGAGACAAAGATTATCGTTAAAACGATTGTCAACTTTGCGAAAGAGCTTAACATCAAAACTATTGCAGAGTATGTGCACTCCGATGAAGTACTTATGTGTGTGAAAGAGATTGGCATTGATTATGCGCAAGGCTTTTACATTGGGAAACCTCATCCTGAACTTCCTATTAACTCACAGTAACTTTTTTAACCCGTAAACAAAGATAAATACCTCCAAAGATAAACACAATACCCCCTAAATGGTACCATTCCAAACGCTCACCTAAAAAAATATAGGCTAAAAAGCTTCCAAACAGCGGCATCAAATGGGTAAATTGTCCTGTTTTGTCTGCCCCAATTTGCGCTATACCTTTATGCCATAAGTAGTAACATAAAATTGAAGTAACAAGCACCACATACGCAATCACCCAAGCATAGTTACAAAGTATCATGACTTCACGATCTAAGCTGTAACCTTGTGCCATATAAAAAGGCAAAAGCATGATTACGCCTAAACTCACGGTAGTAATGAAAAACTCAAAACTGCTGAGTGTTGTTGGACGAAATTTCACTAAGACGCTGTAACTTGCCCAGCACAGTGAAGATGCAATAACCCATAAATCGCCCGAATTAAAATGCAAATCGAAAATGCTCTGCACATCGCCTTTGAGTACCAAAAAAATGACACCAAATGTTGAAAGCACAATGCCCACAATTTGCCTTTGGGAGATAGGCGTTTTAAGAATAAGAAACGAAAGCAAAAGAATGATGATAGGAATAGAAGAGTTAATCAACAACGCATTGGTTGCGCTCGTGTGTTGAAGCCCTATGTAAAGCAGTGTGTTAAACCCTGCAATCCCCAGAGCTGAAAGCAAAGCTAAGATCCAAAAATGATGTTTCAGTGCTTCCCAAATTTTTTTACGATGAAAAAGCAAAAAAGGAAGTGTAACCACCAAAACACCTAGCCACCGAAAAAAGGCTAACTCCCACGCCTCCATCGCACCTGCAACGAAGCGCCCCAGCACGAAGTTGGCAGACCAAAAGAGCACACACAAGACCAAAAGCACATACACTTGCATTGTTATCCTTTTATATGAAGCGTGATTATAACAAATATAACTCCTTTGCAACGTAATCGCTATACAATTTCATTAGGCTTATATGAAAAAGGATTTTCAAGGAGGTTCATTATGTACTATCAACTTAATTTACGAGAACTTACCTACGCTCTATCTATCGCACTTGATTATGTTGGTATTGATGACACGGCGCATGGCAAACGTGTAGCTTACATCGCATGTGAAATAGGGAAAAAACTAGGATGGCGCCAATCAAAACTTGATAAAGTTATGCTTATGGCAATGCTGCATGATTGTGGTGTTTCTTCAACACAAATACACCATTGTATTATCCACTCACTCGATTGGGAAGATTCACACCTTCACTGCATAAAAGGAGCTTCCTTGCTCAAAGAAGTCCCTATTTACAGTGAGTTCGCCCCTATCATAGCACTTCACCATACCTCTTGGGAAAACTTTGCGCCGCAACTTGATGAAGAAGTAAAGCTTTACGCAAACCTTATTTATTTAAGCGATCGTATTGATGCGCTACATCTAAAATATAACGCCCTACTCAACCATGAAAAAGAGTCTATTCGTACTACCCTCAAAAAAGAGACACCTTCAATGTTTTCACCAAAGCTTGTAGATGCCTTTATAGCACTCTCCCAAACAGATCAATTTTGGTACTACTTAGAACCTGAAGCAATTCATTACTACTTTAGAGACTGGATTGAGCAAGGTGAAATCCAAACAGTCCCTTTTGACTTGCTACAAAAAATAGCGTTGATGTTTGCACATGTTGTTGATGCAAAGATACCCTATCAAAAACAGCATACTTTGCGTGTCGCAACATTAGCGCGCTATATTGCAGACTTATGTGAACTCACATTACGAGAAAAAGAGACAATCGAAATCGCTGCTCTTTTACATGATCTAGGGAAACTGCGTATTCCTGATGAAACGCTTTTAAAAAGAACTTCTTTAAACGAAGAGGAGATACATCAAATCAAAAGGCATGGTTTTGATGCTCAAATTATTTTAGGACAGATAAAAGGCTTTGAGCGCATAGCACATATTGTCTCTATGCACCATGAGACACTGGATGCAAAAGGCTATCCTGCTCACCTTGAAGAGGCAAAAATTCCATTTGAAGCACGCATTGTTTGCGCTGCTAACACGTTTGTCAACCTTATGTCTCAAGAAACGAAACAGCAGGTTTCAGATCCAAAAGAGATATATCGTGCTTTGCTAGAAATGGTTCAAGAACATCAATTGGATGAAAGGGTTGTCAACACCATGGTAGCGCATTTTGAGAGCTGTTATGCAAAAGTATCATTTGCGTAAGATATGTGACATTTATTCAATGAAACGACCACTCTTTTGGAAAGATTGTGATAAAATAAATTGGTTTGTGTTCAAAGAAGGGGTTTTCCCATGAGAGTGCTTATCTTTACTATCTTTTTTTACACGACACTTTTTGCAAGCCACCCAGCTGAACCTATTTCTTTACAACTGGCATGGCTTCATCAATTCCAATCGGCAGGGTTTTATGTCGCAAAGGAAAAAGGGTTTTATGAAGAACTTGACCTCAATGTAACGATTAAAGAATATCAACAAGGGATGAATGTTGTCAATTCCGTAGTTGCAAAAGAGAGTACATACGGTGTTGGCAAATCTTCTTTGGTTATTGATCGCAACAATGGTAAACCGATTGTCGCACTAATGGCACTGTTTCAACACTCACCTTCTGTATTGATTAGCACCAATCCCATCATTAAAACTCCAAAAGATCTTTACAAGCGTCTTATCATGATGAGTTTTGAAGAATCGAATTCTGCAGCTATTATCTCTATGTTGATAAGTCATGGTATTCAAAAAGAAGACATATTTTTACAAGAGCATAGTTTTAAACTTGATGACCTTATCAACCGTAGAACGGATGCTATGGCATGTTATATCTCGAATGAACCATTTCTCCTTAATGAACGCAATATCTCTCACACGATTTTAAACCCTAAAGAGTATGGTTTTGATTTTTATGGCGACATTCTTTTTACCACGGAAGCTGAAATTACGTTTCATAAAGAACGTGCAAAACGTTTTTATACAGCTACCAAGCAAGGGTGGGAATGGGCGTTTGAGCATATTGAAGAGACAGCTCAGCTTATTTATGACAAATACAATACACAAAACAAAAGTCTTGCAGCGCTCATCTATGAAGGTTATAGTCTTAAAAGTCTCGCCTTTGACGAGGGAAAACCTTTTGGAACTCTTGAAGCAAAAAAATTTGATGATATCGCAAGTATCTATAAAATCAGCGGTCTGCTACAAACGTATTCTCTTGCAGGGTTTATTGACCCCTTACATTTTGCAAAAGATACGGTCAAAATTGGTATTTTAGCCAGTCGAGAGGAGAGCGATACGGTTCCTAAAACATGGAGAGAAAGTGCTCAGTATCTTAGTGCTCTTTTCCCATCGCATCAGTTTGTTCTCTTACCTCTTAATTTTGAAGAAATGAAACAGAGTGTTCAAAAAGGCGATGTTGAATTTATCATCACCAATCCTATGTATGCCATACAACTTGAACACTCCTATGGACTCAGCCGCATCGCAACACTCAGCCCTCGCTATAAAGATCATTACTACAGTGAATATGGCAGTGTGATCTTTACCAAAGCAACCACGAAAGACATTCACAGTTATGCAGATCTCCAACATGCAAAAATCGGTGCTGTCTCTCCATACTCTTTTGGAGGGTATCTTTTAGGAATGAAAGAGCTTAATACCCCTTCTTTAAAAAACAATATTACTTTTTTAAACACCCATCATAACGTGGTAAATGCTGTCTTAAGCGGACAGGTGGATGCGGGCATTGTCCGTACGGATGTGCTAGAAAAAATGAGTGATGATGGGCTTTTGAAGATGAACGAGATTAAAGTCTTAGGGGAAAAACACTACCCTAATTTTCCGTTTCTTGTGAGTACAGAGCTCTATCCTGAATGGGTTTTGGCTAAAACACCGCATACGTCAGAGTACCTTACCAACGAAGTACTCAGTACCCTTTTAAAACTCTCTTCATCCCCTAAAACCAATCAAGCCTTCCGCATTAAAACACCCATTGATTACTCAAAAATCCATACCATTCTTAAAGAATTTAACATTTATCCTTACGAACAAGAGCCATTTACACTCAAAGATGCCGTTTTAAAATATCGTTATATTTTTATAGGACTTTTTATCATATTTGTGATTTCACTTGCATTTATGGCATACATTCAACGTCTTAACAAAAAGCTACTTGAACGCAGCAATGAAGTTGAACATTTTAATGAAACGCTCGAAAAAGAGGTGGAACAACGCACCCATGAATTAAGTCTTCTCAACTCAAAGCTCAAAAACCTTGCCAACACCGATGAACTGACAAAAATCAATAACCGCAGATACTTCTTACTTATGGCAACCCAATACTTTCATACCGCCAAACGCAATAAGATGGAGCTTCATATCCTCTCGTTAGACATCGACTTTTTCAAACATGTCAATGACACCTATGGGCATGCTATGGGAGATGAAGTGCTCAAATTTTTCTGCAACAACATTAAAGAGTTAATCAGGCAAAGCGATCTTTTTGGACGCATTGGTGGTGAAGAGTTTTGTATTTGCATCCAAAACACCTCCTTAGAAGGTGCGCGCATTGTAGCAGAAAAGATACGTGAGTGCATTGAGAGAGAAACAGGCAGTTCTCACATCCTTCCTGCAATCACAGTCAGCATTGGCATCAGTTCTCTAAAAGAAGACGATAAAGAGATCTTTGACATCATCAAACGATCCGACCAAGCACTCTATGTGGCGAAGCGAAATGGCTGTAACCAAGTACAAATTCTCTAACTTTTTAAATTAAGAGTTTATTTATCCGAGTTAGCTATAATTTTTCCATAACATTTTCTTAAAAGGACACACGTCATGGCAACAACCAAACTTAAAGGCAATCCAGTCGCACTCGCAGGCAGTGAAATCAATGTAGGAGACAAAGCACCTGTTGTGACACTTGTCGCAAAAGATCTTAGTGAGATCAAAGTAGGCGGTGCAAGCGATAAAGCACAACTCATCGTCATTGTTCCTTCACTCGACACAGCAGTCTGTGCTCAAGAAACACGTACATTTAACACCAAAGCAGCAGCCGTTTCTGAAGCAACTGTTATCGTTGCGTCTATGGACCTTCCTTTTGCAATGGGACGTTTCTGTACAACAGAGGGCATTGAAAACCTTCAAGTTGGTAGTGATTTTAGAGAAAGAGCTTTAGCCAATGCGTATGGCGTTCTAATCGCGGATGGTCCATTGAAAGGACTCAGTGCAAGAGCAATTTTTGTGGTTGATAAATCAGGTAAAGTTGCTTATAAAGAGATCTGTCCTGAAATCACAGAAGAGCCAAATTATGAAGCAGCACTTTGTGCACTTAAAGAGACAGTAGCTCCAGCACACAAATGTGGTTGTGGCGCAAAATAATTAACTGAGTTTCGCTTCCTCTTGTGTCTGATCTAGCCATAAGAGGAGCTTCTGCATCTTTTGCATCATTGCTGTATCAATCTCTTCATCGGGCAATGCTAAAATCGTCTCCAAAAGTGCTTTATTCTGTAAAAAAGCAATGTTATACAATCCTGCTCTTTCCATGATTTTTTCTAAAGACGCCCTATTTTTGGACTCTACTGCATTTTTTTGCACACTTTGGTAATGTGACAAGCCTTTGTGCATCATAATGCAATGACTCCTACAAAACGACCTGTTACTTTGTCTCTTCGGTATGAAAAATAGTTTTCATCACCACAACTACACTCTTGTGAAATTTCAATATGCTCAGGTTTGACACCTATGCTGATAAACGCATCTACATTGTAAGATTGTAAATCCAAAAAATATTTTTCATCTTGTAAATGCGTGTAGTTTTCAAACCCTATAGTGGCTTCTTGTCCTACCTCATAACAGCACGCATGAATGGAAGGTCCCATAAAAATGCGCAATTCACTCATCTTCGCTCCAAAATGTTCTCCCATGGCAAGGGCACACTTTTGTCCAACGTGCAACAAACTTCCTACACGTCCAGCATGCGCAACGCCTATAGATTGATGAATAGCGTCGTAAAAGAGTATAGGAATACAATCAGCTACCATAACAGCTAAAGCCGTATCTGGGCGATTCGTTATCATCGCATCACAGACAGGCTTTTCATCACCACTTTGTATGAACACAACGTTATCGCCATGCACTTGTTCCATAAACACCAGTTTAGAAACACCAAGTTCTTCTTGCAAAAGCTCTCGGTTTTTTTTGACACATTCAGGATGATCTCCAACATGAAACGCCAGATTGAGGCTATCATAAGGAGCTTGGCTTACACCGCCAAAACGTGTTGTAAAACGATACTGCATCAATACATCGCCATAATGCGATCAACCCCATTCCAGTCAAGCGCCTCTTTTTTGCTAAACATATGGTGAAGATAGCGTGCAAACATGTCGGTCTCAACATTGACTTTTTGCCCTACTTTATAACTTCCAATCAATGTTTTTTCAAGCGTATGCGGAATGATTGTTAAACGAAAGCCTTTTTTACTAACATCATTGACTGTTAAACTCACTCCATCGATGGTGATGCTTCCTTTGGGAATCACAAATGTAAGTTGCTTTTGTGGAATACTCACCTCAATATCTAAGCCATTTTCTCTTTTGTTAAAGCTTTCAATCACCCCAACACAATCCACATGCCCTTGTACCATATGTCCATCCAGACGATCTCCTAGTGCAAGCGCTGGTTCCATATGCACTTTACCTTTTAAGTTTTCAACTGCAAGCAATGACCGACTTTCTAATGAGAGTTCGACACTAAAACCACTCTTTGAGAGAGCAATGACTGTTAAACATGCTCCATTAATGGCAATGCTATCACCAATGTTTGGTTTATACGTCGCGCGAAGCGTTAAAATATTATTGGCGTAGCTTTCAACTTCTGCAAATTCTCGAATTAAGCCTGTAAACATAATTGAACCTTTTTCTATTGACTAGCTTTATTATAACGCGTTTCATATTGAACTTTTATAAGTGAAGCAATCTATGCGACTAACGCTTTATGCCAAGTACATGTCTCTTTTTTCACTATTTTCCCCCTTTTTTCCCCTTCTTTTAGTGATAGTATTCACTTCTAAGCTATAATAAGCCTATTGAAAAACGGTGAATAGGAGATTTTATGAACAACTGGTCGATTTCACAGAAAATCTACATCCCTCTTTTTGGAGGTATAGTTATAGGATTTATTCTTATTCTTTTTTCCTCCTTTTTAAGCATTAAAGGTATTGAAAAAGATGTCTATGAGAATGAGCAAGAGGCACTCAAGATTTACGTTAAAAATCAACTCGAATCACAATACGATGTTGCCCTTACCAATGCCATTACCATCGCAGGCAACTACTATGTCATTGAAGCGTTACTTAACAATGACCGTGCTATCGCCATTAAAGGGCTTAAAGAGCTTACAAAGCTTTACAAAGAAAAAACAGATTTTAAAGAAGCACAGATTCATATCCATACCAAAGATATTAAAAGCTTTGTGCGTGAATGGATGCCCAATAAATTTGGCGATGACCTCTCTGGTTTTCGTCAAACCATTAAAAGTGTGAAAGAGACAAAACAGCCTCTGACTGCTATAGAGATGGGTGTTGCAGGAATGTCGCTTCGCGGTGTTGCGCCTATTCTTAAAGATGGGGAGTATCTAGGTTCTGTTGAATTCATCGACTCTTTTGATGCCGTGGCAGTCAATGCACAAAAAGATTTAGGGGCAAGTGTCATCTTTTTAACTGACAAAAAACTTCTCAATTTAAGCGCTGGTGCAAAAGATGCTCTTTTGGCTAAAGATACCGCACTATCACAGAAAAAAGAAATCACCAATATGAAGCTGTTTGAAGAGATTAAAGACCTTGACCTCTCAAGCAAAGGAAAAAGTTTTTCGACACCAACCTATTTTGTGGTAAGAGATGAACTGAAATCTTTTGATGGCACACGCGCTGGAGAAGTCTTGATCGCTAAAGAGATTAAAGCCGTTAAAGCGGTTGTACATGAAGCGCAATATGTTCTTGTCAAACAACTGATGGTCATGTGTCTTATCACAACAATCATTATGGCAATGTTGGTTATCACGCTTAAAAAGACCGTCATTAATCCTGTCAAAGAGCTCAAAGACCGCGCGGAAAACCTCTCTAGCGGGGATGGCGACCTTACAAAAAAAATGGAAATTAAAAGTGGCGATGAAATAGGGCTTGCTTCTGTTGCATTCAATCTTTTCATCGACAAAGTACGCACCACGGTAAGTATGGCTAAATCATCCAGTAGTGAAAATGCCTCCGTTGCCAATGAGCTTAACTCAACTGCCCTTGAAGTAGGCAAACGTGCCGAAGAGACCTCTTTGATTGTCAATGAAACCAATCACATGTCACGCAGTATCAAAGAAGAACTCTCCCTTTCACTTCAAAAAGCAAAACAATCTGAAACAGAGATTGGTGAAGCGCATGCAAAGCTTACCAATGCAAAAAATCAGATTCTTAAAATGGCAGATCAAGTGCAGTCAAGCGCGCATACCGAAGTGGAACTGGCACGTCAAATTGCCCAGCTAAGCACAGATGCAGACCAAGTCAAAGGTGTTTTAACTGTTATCTCCGATATCGCAGACCAAACCAATTTGCTAGCACTTAATGCGGCGATTGAAGCAGCTCGTGCGGGTGAACATGGACGTGGCTTTGCCGTTGTTGCCGATGAAGTACGCAATCTAGCAGAACGTACACAAAAAAGTCTTACAGAAATCAACGCGACGATTAATGTCATCGTCCAAGCGATCAATGACGCCAGTGATCATATGAACAGCAACTCAAAAAGTATGGAAAATCTCACTAAAATTGCTTCAGAAGTTGAAAAAAACATCCATGAAACGGCTGTGATTATGGATAATGCAACACTTTCGAGTGAACATACTGTCAAAGATTACATTGAAACAGGTAAAAAAGTGGATGCCATTGTTGCTAAAATTGAAGAGATTAATACCATTACGATTAGCAACACGCGTAGTATGGAAGAAGTAAGTGGGGCAACCGAACACCTCAGTGACCTCACCGAAAAACTCAATAATGTTTTAGGAAATTTCAGAACCTAAGAGACAAGAAGCTTTAGGCTTCTTGCTCTTTAAAAAAGGCATAAAACGCTTTTGTGGCTCTTTGTGCCTCTTCAAGACTCACTTCTTTAAATCTCACCTTGCCACCTGCTTTGAGTTGCGCTAGTTTAAAACAATCCACGGCTATAACAGAGCCAATTTTTGGGTATCCGCCAATGGTTTGTCTCTCTTTTAAAAGAACAATAGGCTCACCATGACTTGGTACTTGAACCGCTCCATAACAAATAGGCTCAGAGAGAATCCCTGTGGCATTTGGCACCACTTTTTCACCACTTAAACGATACCCCATGCGATCACCCTCGCCTTTAAAGGTATAGGTGCTGTTAAAAAATACCTCTTGTGCTTTTTCATCAAACAGTGTTTCTTGGTAGCCTTTGAGTAAGCGTAAGGTAATGGTTTCAGGGTATTTTGGGATGAATTTTCGCTCCAATTTTCGTCTATCCACAGGGCATCTTGCACCTAAAGTTGGTAAAATATCGCCTGTTTTTAGCTTTCGTCCTTCAACACCACCCAACCCTTCTTTGAGGCTTGTGGAATAACTTCCATACATAAAAGGTGTTTGAAATCCTCCCGCAACCGCGATATAGGCAAATTGCCCTTCATTAGCAAAACCAAAACTGATGACATCGCCACGCCTTAGCTGATAGGTCTGCCACAAAGCAATGCTATGTCCATTACACGTAGGCTGCATATTAGCCCCACAAATCGCAATGCACATTTCGCTTTTTGCTCTAAAAGAAGCCCCACCTAAGGCGATTTCAATGGCTGCTGTGTTAAAAGGATTTCCCACTAAAAAGTTAGCATATCCAAAGGCAAGCTCATCCATCGCACCACTTTGGGTCAACCCAATATCGCTAAAGCCTCTGCGCCCTGCATCTTGGATAGAACTTTGAAGTCCTCCATTTTCAACGATAAAGCCATTCATAGCACGCCTCCTAGCCTTAAAAACTCCTCTTTAGAGATAGGCTCATAGCGTACTTGATCGCCTACATGTAAAAGAGAGAGTCCATCATACGAGGCATCAAACATCGCTATAGGTGTGCGCCCTAACACTTTCCAGCCTCCAGGGCTTTGTGTCGGATAAACCGCGGTCTGACGATCAGCGATGGAGACACTGCCTTTAGGAACAGCCTTTCTTGGGCTAGCGAGCCTTGAGGTAGCAAGCCTTTCATCAATCTCTCCTAAATAAGCAAAACCAGGAGCAAACCCAATAGCATAAACACTGTACAGCTCTTTTGTGTGCAGTGCAATAATCTCTTCTACACTGAGATTCTTTTCTTCACAAAGAAGCTCCAAATCAAGTCCTACTTCAAGGCCATAATACACAGGTATGGTCACAATTTTAGACTCACTCATCGTAATCTCTTCGGCATGATGAATCGCTTTTTCTATGATGTCACACACGTCATGAAAGCCAAAGCGCATTACATCGTAACTCACCATCAAAGAGGCATACGAAGGGATAATCTCATAAAAGCCTTCATAGGCTTCTGCTTTAAGGGCTTGATAGGCTTTTTGCACCTCTTTAGAGATTAAAGGATCAATGGTACTTCCAAAATAGACAATCACTGATGATTCTGAGGCAATTTTATAGCTTCTACTCACATGTTTTTCCTGAGTGTTTCTACCATCTTAACGGCTTCTTCATTGTCACCATGCACACACAGTGTATCAGCACGCAATGCAATTCTTTTACCTGAAATAGTCTCTAAAACACCCTCTTTTTGAAGCAATTTCAAGCGTTCTATAACATCATTGACATCGTGAAGCACCGCTCCTTTTTGTGTACGAGGAACTAAAAGACCACTGTCATCATAAGCACGATCGGCAAAAACTTCATAAATCAGCTCTAAGCCAAGCTCTTTAGCAATTGCTTCTTGTTTTGAGGTATCTACCATGGAGAGAACCATTAATTTCAGCTTCGGATTGATGCGTTGAACGGCTGTTGCTACCGCTTTGAAAATGCGCTCATCTTTCATCATATCATTATAGAGCCCACCATGCGGTTTGACATACGAAAGTGTTGCGCCATTGGCGGTTACAAATCCTTGAAGTGCACCTACTTGATAAATAACCATGGATTCTACTTCTTCTAAAGAACAGACCATGCTTCTTCTACCAAACCCTACTAAATCAGGATACGCAGGATGTGCCCCAATGGTAACGCCGTGTTTTAGGGCTAGTTTAATAGAGCGATCCATAATCACAGGATCTCCCGCATGAAATCCGCACGCAAAATTCGCCATATCAACATAAGGCATGATGGCTTCATCCAGTCCCATTTTCCAAGAACCGAAACTCTCACCTGCATCACAGTTTAATTTGATCATCACCTTCTCCTAGATGGAAGAAATTTTTAAATTATGGTATCACAGTTCCATTAAAATAAAGAGGCTAATAAATAACCACTGACCTAAAAATAAGCCACAAAACTAAAAATGCCCTTATTTTATGACAAGAGCCACTGACTTAGTTTTATTTTCTCAATCTACTCTACAGTCAATTAATAGTATAATGATTGGAATTATGTATGAAATGAAGGTATGAGTATTATGAAATATGACGTGATTGTAATTGGTGGTGGACACGCAGGTATTGAAGCATCTTTAGCGTCCGCAAGACTTGGGCATAAAACCCTTCTGATCTCGATTTTAGCGGAGCAAATTGGAGCAGCTAGCTGTAATCCAGCTATTGGCGGACTTGCAAAAGGACACTTGGTAAAAGAACTCGATGCTCTTGGCGGACAAATGGCGCTTGCAACCGATGCTGCAGGCATTCAATTTAGAACACTTAACCTCTCTAAAGGCCCAGCAGTTCGTGGTAGCCGCGCGCAAATCGATATGGACAGATACCGCATCTACATGCGTACTGTTGTTTTAAACACTGAAAATCTCAGTGTCGCACAAGAAGTTGCTGAAGAAATTATCACACAAGATGGTAAAGTTACAGGTGTTATTACCGCTATGGGCAACCACTATCATGCTCAAAAAATTATTATTACAACTGGAACATTTTTAAAAGGTCTTATTCACATCGGCGAATACACCCATGAATCAGGTCGTGTGGGGGAGTTTCCTTCTATCAAGCTCTCTGATTCTATCAAATCATTAGGTATCACGATGGGGCGCCTAAAGACGGGTACGTGTGCTCGTATTGATGCGAAAACCATTGATTTTTCAAAAATGGAACTCCAACCTGGTGATGAAAACCCGCTTCCTTTTAGTTTTAGAACCGACCGAGCAACGTTTAACCCTTTCCAGCTTCCGTGTTATATTGCTTATACAAATGAAGAGACACATACGATTATTGAGAGCAATTTTCATCGAGCACCCCTTTTTACAGGACAAATCAATGGTATAGGACCACGTTATTGCCCAAGCATCGAAGATAAAATCAACCGTTTCCGTGATAAAGAACGTCACCATCTTTTCGTAGAACCACAAACACGTGAAGCAACGGAGTATTACATCAACGGCTTTAGCACATCCCTACCTACGGATACACAATTAAACATGATTCACTCCGTTGAGGGAATGGAAAATGCAAAGATTGTGCGCTTTGGTTATGCTATTGAGTACGATTATGTTGACCCAACTGAACTCAAACACACACTGGAAACCAAAAAGGTTTCAGGTCTTTACTGTGCAGGACAAATCAATGGAACCACAGGATATGAAGAAGCTGCCGCACAAGGCTTGATGGCTGGTATCAACGCATCGTTAAGTTTAAGGGATGAAGAACCACTTATCTTAAGACGTGATGAAGCCTATATTGGTGTTCTTATTGACGACTTAGTCACAAAAGGAACGAAAGAGCCTTATCGTATGTTTACAAGTCGTGCTGAGTATCGTCTGCTTTTACGTGAAGACAATGCCGATTTGAGGCTTACTCCTTATGGGTATAAAATTGGTCTCATTGATGAACAAACACATGAGCGTGTCGTCAAGAAACAGATGCAAATGAAAGAAGGATTAGCCTATTTAGAAGAGACGACCCTCACGCCTTCTAATGAAAACAATGCTTTCCTAGCAAGTATTGGGGAAGATAAGATTACCGATAAAGTCACGCTTCAAAAAATTGTCGCTCGTTCTGACTTCACGGTAGAAAAATTAGAAAAGCTTGCCCCTATTGTAAGTGCATTTAGTGAAGAGGCGAAAGAGCAGATTTTAATTGAAGCGAAGTATAAAAATTATATTGAAAAACAAAAAGAGCAAATTGATACCATGAAAGAGATGATAGATGTCAAAATCCCTCTAATGATGGATTTTAGCTCTATTTCAGGGCTTAGCAACGAAGTGGTCGAAAAATTGCAACGTTTTAACCCACCAACACTTTTTGCAGCCAGTGAAATTAGCGGCATCACACCAGCAGCACTGGATATTTTGCACGTTTATATTAAAATATTTTGTAAAAAGAAATAAAGTTTGAGAATGACCAACAAAGTTTGAGAATAAACGTAATAAAGTTTGAGAATGGACTTGTGAAACATGGGGAAAACTAAAAGAATTATTCCGCATTTTATGATGGATGAACCGAATGATTCTTTTATGTTTTTAATGCCCATCAATCTCAAACCTGACCTAAAAGAAAATATAGGCAATAGCTGTTTTAATGTAGTGGTTAAAAATATTACAAAGAATTCTTTATTTCACGTACCTATGTCACCTGAGATTTTTTTTACGCATTACAAATTTCATCAAGCTTATAAAGCGGGCAAACTTGAGAAAGAACGAAAATCCAAAAAAAATATATTTATTGAAGAAAATGATTACCCCATTGAGCCTCAACTAGCAAACGACTCCTATAATGTTAAACTTGGTGATATACTTGAGAAACCACTCATTGGCCAGCTTTTAGGCTGGCATTATCAACCATATTTAGATGATGCAAAAAAGATTAGTTGTTATCATATCAAACTTGGTGCTATTCATCTGATTATCCCACATTATGCGATTGCCATATATTATTACTATTGTTCTACGTTGCTTAGAGAAGCAACATTTCGATGTGACTTAAATAATTTATATCTTAGTTATGATGATAACCCTCAAGATGCATCTATCATTCTTCCACATTATGTTTCCGACCAAGATGCACCTTTTATACATCGTTTCTTATGCCAAGAAGATGCCATTGAGGCATTTGATAGTATGGGCACTTTTCTTAATACCTATATCAAAACATTTCTGGATAAAAATCCGAAAAGTGAAGTTACTACAATTCCTATTAAAGCTAAATTCCCCTATAAAGGCAAGTTTCTCATTTCTACAAGAGTTTCCTTTTTTTATTATGAAGGGCAACATTACCACTACGTCCATGAAATTACAGATGACACTTCACCCATCGGTTTTTCAAAATTTACTACTTATTATTACGAAGATACATATAAACCAGACGCCACAGACTTAGACAATGTTCCAACCATGCCTGTTGATGTACCCGCAGATACAACCGATCGTTTAGAACCAGAAGATGGAAATAAAAAATATAAACAACGTTCCATTACTGCTAAAAGAAAAAAAAAGTGCAGCAGTTTGATGAATGTTGAAATGTCAACTGATAAAATTGAAAGGGAAGTTTTAATTGCCAAATTAAAAATTATAGAAGAAATCATAGAAGGCGAACCAACTGATCAAAGCCTCAATGCATCAGAAGAAGGGAAAAAGAAAAAAATTCGCAAAACACGAGTTTCTACAAAAGGAGAGGAATTTATAAAAACCACTGAACCTACAGACAATTTTGCTGAATTTAATCAATACATTGCCTACATGCGTACTCAAAGTATGATTCAAAACTTAATAACGAACAATGTGCAAGCAATGGCTTTAGTCTACAAAGAAGATAGCCGAGTCAATCCAAAATGTATGTTATTAGGAAAAGCACGTCAATATATCACCGCACTCTTCCACTATAAATCAAAATATGTTGGCTTGTTAGAGTTAGAAAACAATGCACCAACAAGCACGTGGGTGATTTCTTCAGAAAAACCCTTTGGACAAGAAATCTTTGATAGATTATTGCATCATTTTGTGAATGAAGACATGACTATAAATCAAATGAAAGAGCTTTATTCTGGGACAAATGGATTGAAATTTAAAACAAAAAATCATGAAAAAAATCTCAATCTAACGGACGCAGATAAAACGAAATGGGTAGTAGGCGTCCTCAGTAAGCTTTGATAAATACAAGGATACATTGTGAATATCTTTTTAGAAAATCTTGAACTTTGACTTCAAATATATAAATTCTCATTCTAAATTATTAATATCGAATATCTGCTTTCAAGAATTAAGAACCCTCCCTCATACACTATTTTTTTTAAAATTACAAATTCAAAATACGCATTTAAGTATTTTGGAAATAAATTATGCTAAGATATGCTATCAATAAGTTTCATATATTACAAGGAGAGCATAAATATAATGCGTATTACATCTTATCTTTTAGTTGGAAAAAAATTAAGAGATATTGGAGCCAGAAATGACTCTAGCGCTATATTTAGTGACACAGTTCCTACTCCAATGGCCACTTTGCGTGAAAAGCTAGAACGCCTAGAAATCCCCATGTCAGAAGTTAAACAATTCCATTTAATTGCAGAAAAAATTGAAGAAAGTGTTGCATATCTCAAAAAATTCAATTATGATCAGTTCCCAATTACTTTAACAGGATACTGTGAGAACAAAGATTTTTTGGATGCAAATACTACAGAATTTTTAAAATTCGAATCAGTCCCAATAATGTTGACAGAGCATATTAACCTGGTAGAACTAAGTGGTAATAGAAATTATGTTTGGTTCGAACCTTATCATGCTAATGATAAAGATTTTGGATTAGCATATGATAACAACTTAGAAGTAGCGCAGGATAATAAAGATTTGAGAGCATTTCTATTGGAAATTGACCAAATTTTTGCTCAAGAAATAAAAACCGCCATTTATTCTAAATAAAAAGAGTTTATTTGTCTCGCCTCTATGTTTGCAGCCCTTATTATGAAGATTTGAATATACCATCTGCTATTTTAAGATGCCAAATGGACGCTAATATAGCATATGAAATTAATTGCAAAAGATGCATAAACAACTCTTATTGTAAAATTGAAGATCATGATATGAGTGATAAATCAGCCCTCTGCTCTATAATTTCTAAATGCTTGAAGATTGATAAAATACCAGCAAATAAGAATATAGACCACTTAATTAAGAAATATGGCTCGTATTGTCATGATTTCAAAGAATGCTATGAAGTAACTTTTAAAAAATGCTCTGAATAAAGTTACATTTATATCTAGTATAATTTCTTAAAAAAGTTACAAATTCTATGATGTCCCTTAGTTTTTTAAAGTTAATCTTCCACTCATCATATCCTCGTTACAATAACTGCTAATTCATCTCGTTTATTTTAAAGGTCACTTTGTGTCATTATTCATTATTGCAGATACCCATTTTGGTCATGACAATATTAAACTCTATGAACCCTTACGTGAAAGTATTGATGATGAAATGATGATTGATTTATGGAACAGTGTTGTTAGTGAAGAAGATGAAGTCTGGCACTTAGGTGATTTTGCTTTTAAGTCCAAAGGCTGGGATTATGCCAAAGTGCTTAAAGGAAAGATTACCCTCTTAAAAGGCAATCATGATTTTAAAAAAAGCAGTGCCTTTTTAAAAGAACATGGCTTTACTAGAGTGATTGATTCAATTGTACTTGATATCCCTTTGGAAGAAAAACAAGTGATTGAACAGCGTTTGCACGATACGTTCTCGCAAGAACTTTTGTCTTTTTGCATTTGTTGGATTCAAGACTTTCAAGGTAAACGCATCTTATTCTCTCATTACCCTTGCTTTTATCATGATGTGTATGCAAAAGAGATTGAGAATGAGCGAAAAGCAGTTTTAGAAACATTGTTTGATTGGTGCCACTGTGATTTAAACTATCATGGGCATATTCACTCTAAAATCAACGAAGATAAGCGTTGTGTGAATGTTGGTGTAGAACACACACGGTTTATGCCTTTAAAGCTCTGCTAGAGTGTTTAAATAAGGAAATCTTTTCTCATGAAAATTGATATTCTCAGCGACACCCATTTTGATAGCTGGTTTGGCTACCCTCGTACACAAAGCCCTACCTTCTTTCCTTCCAAAGATGCAGTGGTTGGTTTTTGGCGTACATTTAAACCCAAAGGGGATTATTTAATCCTAGCAGGAGATATTGGACACAGTATTGAACAAAATGTTCATATACTCAAATATCTCAAAGAAGCCTTTTATCAAGAGATTATTCTGGTTTTAGGCAATCATGACTATTATCTCATTGGACATGAATACATCACCACCTATACAAAAGGTGGCATTCAAAAAGCAGAAGCTGCCAAAGAAGCGTATAGAAACAATGGTTTTATTGTATTGGATGGCACAACAGTTACATTTGAGAGAATCACCTTTGGTGGTGCTATGGGTTGGTACAACAGTGCATATGTTCAAAGAAACCTCCACTCTCTTAAAGCCATGCAAGCCTTAGCCTATTACTATGGCGATATTGAAGCTTTCTTACAAGATCTTTGGGGTGATGCCATCAATGATAAGAAACATATAAAGATTGACTATTTCGACGAACTCTATAAAGAAGAATATGCCAAGTTAGAAAGTATTCATCAACACTGTGATGTTATGATTAGTCATTACAATCCAAGCATTGAGATGAAACATCAAACACCAGGTTGGGAAAAGAATCCAACAACGTCATTTTTTTGTTTTAATGCAGAAGAACTCATTCAAACAATGCGTGCCAATCTTTGGATATATGGACATAATCATACCTCGTATGACTATACACGCAATGATAAACGCTTTATCACGAATGCGTTAGGTTATAAAGGGGAAGCTAAGGAGATGAAGATTCTGACGATTGAGATATAACACTCATAATATAAGCCACAAGGCTATGACACGATATTTGAAGTTAAAAAAATAAATTATCTTCCTATAATAACTGCATAACTGATGAACTTTTCTTCAAGCCTTGGATTTTACGGGCTAAATAATCGTATTCGTTTCAGTATCACTTCGTCTGACAATTGCACTACCCGATTTTTTAAAGGATAAAATGATAAGATATTTCTATGAAGATAGATGACATAATCCAACAAACACTAGAACAGCTAAGAGAACAATATCTTATGGATGACAGGCCATGGGTAGTTACTTATTCGGGAGGTAAAGACTCTACCACCGTCCTACATTTAGTCATTCGATTGATTCAGATGCTACACAATGAAGGGAAAGATCATAAACATGTTTATGTTGTATCGTCAGATACAACAGTTGAAATGCCAATTATTGAAGCTTATACAGATACCCGACTAAATCAAATTAAAAAATTTGCAGATGAAACTGATTTAAAACTATCTTGTCATAAATTAGAACCAAAGCTAGAAGAATCATTTTGGACACTTATGCTAGGGCTTGGATATCCAGCCCCAACAAGTTCGTTTAGATGGTGTACAGAAAGATTAAAAATTAATCCTGCAACAGAATTTCTAAAAGGCCTTGTGAACAAGCATCAATCAATTCTCATGTTGCTTGGCGTTAGAACAGATGAATCACAAGCAAGGGCAGCATCAATAGAAGGGCGAGTCTTAAATCATAGAGGGCTTTCAGTACATGATTCTATCCCTAATGCTTATGTGCTATCACCTATAAAGTATTGGTCAAATGAAGAAGTGTGGACATATTTGAGCCAAAATCCTTTCCCATGGGGTGACCATTCTTACATGATGAGTTTATACGATAAAGGAAGTGGTGAGAGTGATTGTAATATTGCTCTAAATCCTGAATCTCCATCATGTGGAAAAACAAGATTTGGTTGTTGGGTATGCACGGTTGTAGAAAAAGATCGTTCTATGGAAGGTATGCTTAAAAATGGGGAAGAATGGATGCAACCCCTCTGGGAGTATAGGGAAAAACTGTTCCAATACAGGAATGATCCAGAAAAAAGAGATACCCGAAGAAGAGATGGCTCTACTGGACCTGGTCCTTTTCTACCTACAGTACGAAGAGAATTACTAGAAGATTTACTGAGGGTAGAAAAACTGGTTAATGCTAATTATCATTCAATGAAAAATAATTCTACTGATTATAAGCCAAAAGAAGAAATAGAACTTATTAAAGATGATGAAATTATGCTTATCCAAAAAAATTGGAATAAAGATGGTGATATATCGAATAATGCTTATCGGATAGCACAAAAATTTGATCGTTTAACCAATCAAGCCATTACAACTGAACTGCGAGAAGACTTGGAAGCTTTAGCTGAAGAAAATTTCAACATCGATCTCTTTGAAAGAATCTATGAAATAGAAGCTTACAGAAAAAATATCTCAAATAGATATGCTATTGTCAATGATATTGAAAAAAAAGTTATTGATTTTTATAAAGGTGAATTTCGTGCAATTAACTAGTATTGTTATTAATAATCTTTTTTCGTACAATGGCGTTAGCACCATTTCATTCAATAATATCACATGCATTATTGGTACAAATGGTTTTGGGAAAACTTCAATTTTAAATGCTATTAAACTATGTCTTGGGCAATCTGATATCGATATAAAATCCATTTTAAATAATAATGCAACCGATAAAAAATGTTCAATTAGTTTGATTTTTGATGAATTTAGTATTAAACGCAGCTGGATTTTTTCT
>CAYXNJ010000009.1:0-65487 GCA_964466465.1 uncultured Sulfurospirillum sp. | reverse complement strand
TTAGCTTTATATAATGAAAGGAAAGAATCAATGATGGGGATAAAAATAAGTTCATAATTGGCTACCAAATATGAATCATATGGATTCAGATAATTTCTAATCGATTTCATCATATCACAACTATAAATATATTCAAGTGGGGCATTTTCAAGTAAAAAAGTTCTTATAATTTGATGTAGTTTATAGCTACTTCCTTTTTTGGTTAACCATCCATGCTTTACAAGCTTTGACAAATTTTTTGTTAAATTTTCATGTTTAATGCAAATATGAAGTTTTTCTTCTTCTATTTCAATGGAAGGTAAAATAGAAAGCTGTTGAAGTAGTAATTTAAGCTTGTCATTGCTCTCAGTTTCAAATTGTTGTTGAAACCTTTGATTAAGATGCTCATTAAACGTTTTTTCATCATGCGCTTCTATCTTGGCTACTTTCCCCTCTTTAATGTCATCTCGTAGTTTTTCTAAAGTGATGAATCCTGATGCTAGAGTATTTGACATTAAATAGATAAAAAGTGAGTGATTTCCAAGATACTCTAAAATATCAGTTATATTTTCTTTTGTATCGAAGTATTGTAAAAATAAGGCTTTGGCATCTTCATCATTTAATACTTCAAGGTTAAGTTTATAACGGCTTTCTAAATCTCCTCTTCTGGTTGTAATCAAAATGTCAAAATTAACATTAAGAGGTTTTATTTTTTCAAAATCATCTTTATTTTGTAGGTTATCAAGCACAAGTAAATTTTTTGGTTGTAAACGTTGCAACCTTGTAAGAATTGAATCCATATCGTCTTTTTCAGTAAACTGAAAGCGATCTTGAAGCTTTGTTCGTAGTTGGGTTTCAAGAGATGAAGTTTCTTGAGAAAATTCGAAAAAGGCTATATTGTTATAACGATCTTTATTGCGATGTAAATATTCATAAGAAAGTTCACTTTTTCCAACACCACCTATGCCATTCACTACATAGACCATACCTTCTTTTGTCAAAGTCTTTTCCAAATCTTCAAGCTCTTGTTTTCGCCCTAAAAAGTTATCATTCCTTGGTGGTAATTTTGTAAGATAATCCACATCTCTTTTTATAGGAGTGATTTTTGATTCCATTGTTGAAACTTCATTCGATGGAGCTAATGATTTGATTTTATCAATCAAAGGTTGCCCACGGTCTTCATAATAAATTGGAATGATTTTTTTATCAAATTTTGATGGAAAAAGAGTACCTTTTTTGAGTAAAATATAATGCTCACTAGAATGCCCTTGAAATACTTCACATATTTTTTCAAGCTCATTGACAAAAAATTCATCATCTAAGCTATATCCTATAAATAAAAAGCTCTTGCTTGCAAGATAGTGCTTTAATGTCGCAAATGCCGTTTTAAATTGACCCTCTTGCTCATCGTATAATGTTTTATAACTATTCGTTGTTAAAATAATATTGCTTTTGTTATCAATATGCCCATGCAAATGCCATATCGTTGGCACGGATATATCTGATCTAAGAGAAGAAGCTTGTTCGCTAATAGCTTGAATATCCCAATACTTTGTATCGTGAAGTTTGGGTGATGCCCATTGCATTACTTTGTCATAATTGGTTGTAATAATAAGATTTTGTTTTAAATCCCATATTGAACGAGCTAAATCCAATGAAGATGGTTTAATCTTGTCGAAAGGAATATCAAAAGTATCTGCTAAATGATCTTCATAATGTGAAATTGTCGGAAATGATTTTTTGATAAAATCTGCGATATAAAGATAATCAGGCTTTTGTATTTTAAGTAAGGCATTTATGCCATTTGCTTCATCTTCTTTATCTAAATATTTTAATTTTTCAGCAAAACTTATCAATAATTTATGCCAACTTGGAAATATTTTTTGTCCATTTTTATTTGTAACTGCCATCGAAACACCAGCACCAACAAAAGGAATAACTTTATTTGCTAAGAGAAGTTTTTGAAGCTCTTTTTCCATAATCATATTTCCATTGTAAATCAAATTTTATACGTAAGACAATTTTCTATATTGATAAGATTTAAATTATACTTTTATATTCTTTACATGTAAAGTTATCAAGCTGTATTAACTCCTTGCTATAGCCTCTTTAAGTCCATATCGTTTATAATCTCTCTTTTATTTTTACCACAAAGAACTCTCATGAACGCATTTATTTCAGGTTTTAGTCTTGGTTTTTCACTCATTCTTGCCATTGGGGCACAAAATGCGTTTGTACTCAAACAAGGCATTAAAAAAGAGCATGTATTTATCATCTGTTTTGTTTGTGCACTCTCAGACGCTATTCTCATTTTTGCGGGTGTTTCAGGATTTGGGTACTTAGTCGAGCAGTTTCCATCTTTGCAAACAGTGGCAAAGTATGGTGGTTTTGCCTTTTTATTTATCTATGGCTTGAAAAGTTTTTACAGTGCATGGAGTATGTCTCATGAGCTTACTCCTCAAGATATGCCAACCTCTACGCTTACAAAAACCATTTTACTGACACTGGCATTTACATGGCTCAATCCTCATGTGTACCTTGACACCGTCATCTTACTGGGTTCTGTTTCGACCAAATTTGGCGAGCTTGCACCGCTCTTTGGATTAGGCGCTATGACATCGTCTTTTGTGTTTTTCTTTTCACTAGGCTATGGAGCAAGAATTTTGACACCTATCTTCCAAAAGCCGATCTCGTGGAAAATTCTTGAAGTACTCATTGGTATCGTTATGCTCTCTTTAGCATTTATGTTATTAGGGCTTTAAAATTATCACTTTTTAGAGAGGTTGCGTTATACTAAGCTACTCGATAGATCGAAGTAGCAGGAGTACACGATGCAGTCAAAAGATGGCTATGGGAAACTCGCTCAACACCTCGAAGAGACACTAAAAGTTCATCTCTTCGATCAAAATTTTGCCATTGAGAGCATAATCAAAACATTGGTGCAAATGCGCCTTGTACACTCTAAAGTAAGAGCTCTTTTTACGTTTATAGGACCACCAAACTCGGGTAAGCGTTATCTTGCGGAGCTTCTTGTTACTGCTGACCCACACATAGAGCAACTCAAAGCATTTCAGATGGATCAGTACAACGACACCTTTAACGCAGAACAACTCTCTGCATCAAGCATTGAAAACGATGTTACAGAGTTTGTCGCAAAAAATCCAAATGCCATTTTACTCTTTGAAGACATCGACAAAGCCGACACACAAGTGCAACTTTCTTTGTACACTCTCTTTTCAGATTCAGAGAAGAGCAGTGTTGATTTTTCTCATGTCATCGTTATTATGACGACAACGCGTTTGAGTTCACTCTTAGGACGACAAGATTTACTAGAGTTGTTTAAAAATGACCCTCTGCAAGCCCATACTTTTTTGATGGAGCGTTTGGGGCAAGAAGAGATCATCATCAGCGGTGTAAAAGAAAAAGTGTTTGATAAAAAGCTCCTCTCGCTACTTAACGAATGCACTCTCATACCCTTTAATCGTCTTAGCCTTACCGCACTCATCAAAATCGGTGCGCAAAGCTTGCATGGTATGTCACAAAACTTTATCAAAGAGAGTGGCGTTGAGATCGAGTACACGAACATCGATGTACTCATCTCACTTTTAACTCTCTCATTAGCACCTTATCTCAATGCTCGCCATATTCGCAAAAAACTTCCCGAAGTGGTCTTTAACCGAATCTATGAGATTTTGAAAGATAGAAATGATGTCACCAAGATACGCTACAAAGTCGCTCAAAAAGCAGCTATTTTTGTCAAAGAAGCACTCAAAGACCAACCTTTACTGCTCAAAAAAATCAGCAAACAACATGAGAGCATTGAACTTGAATGGAGTGTACGTGTCGTAAAAGGTGTGGCGGAATGTACCATCAAAAACGCTTTTTTCCGTAAAGAAAAACTGCATGTAAGCTCTGAAGATGCTCTGCATATCTCAGAGACAACCTTTGATGCTATCGCAGGGCAACAACGTGTTAAAGCAGAACTGATGGAGGTGTTAACACTTTTAAAAGAGCCAAATCGTCTGCAACAATTTAACATGCTTCCCCCAAAAGGGATGATTCTTTATGGACCTTCGGGTATGGGGAAAAAACTCCTTGCTCGTGCTTTTGCAAATGCCGCAGATATACCTTTTACGGTTGTGCGCGATGCAGACTTGTTTGATGCAGCCAAAATTCACAAAGCGTATGCACAAGCCTACAGTGCAGCACCTTCCATCGTGCTTTTAGAAGACATTGATGTTCAAGGACTTGTAGGAGGGGTGATTGCTACAATGAGCATACAACCCTTAGTCGATGAGATCGATGCTATTACACAAAGCTATGATGCGCCTATCTTTACCATCATTACGATTGGAGAAAGTAGCCCTATTCCTGAACAATTGGTGCAAACAGGACGCATTGATATTCGCATTGAAGTACCAAAGCTTGATATGGAAGCACGTCGCTTTTTTATCGAAGAGATTTTAAAAAAGCCTCACGATGCACGCATTGACATTGAAAAAGTGGTACGTTACATCTCAGGTATGGGTGGGGATGAGCTCAAACGCATTGGGCAAGAGGCGGCACTGTTTGCTGCACGTAAGGGGTTAAAAGAGATTACAGAAGAGATTTTGCTAGAGCAGATTAACATCATCAAATACGGCAACAAACTTGAAAGTAAACAGATACGTGACATCGAAACGTCTATGGCAAAAACAGCATACCATGAAGCAGGACACGCTGTGCTCTCTTATATACTTTGCCCACACATCAAGATAGAGCAAGTCACCGTAGCACCCCGTAGTGATGCCCTTGGGTTTGTCTCTTACCATAATGATGATTACATCGATGCGATCTCGAAAGATGAACTCTTTGCCAACATCTGTGTGCTTCTAGGTGGACGCATTGCCAAGATGGAAAAATTTGGCAAAGCAGGCATGGAGACAGGTTCTATCAATGACCTTGAAGTGGCAAGCATGCAAGCCTACTCCGCCATAGCCCTATTTGGAATGGATGAAGAGTTAGGCTACATCAACATCAGCGGTATTGAAGACGCTTTTGACAAAGATCTTTTAGCAGAAAAAATTGAGAACAGACTTCTTGCGTGGTTGGAAGAAGCTAAAAAGCAGACAGAACACGAGGTAAAACGACTCTGGCCAGCGATTGAGGCAGTGGCAAAGGCACTCATTGAAAAAGAGGTCATTGATGGATTAGAGCTTAAAAAAATTATTGAAGAGAAGATACCAAAGAAGAGCGTTTCTAGGGCAAAAAAGCCCTAGAAACTCTTGTTATTTTTTAATGAGATACCGAATGGTTGGTCCATCTTGAATAATCTCTAAAACCGTATAACCATAGTTTTTTGCATCATGAGGAATGTTATTAATCGACTGAGGACAATCGCTTATAACCTCTAAAATCTCGCCTTTTTTAAGTGTAGGCAATGCCTCAAGTGTCGCAATCGCTGGGTACGGACACGGCTCACCACGCATATCGAGTGAATAATCAGGTACGATAACTTCTTTCATAACCTCTTCCTTTTATTGATGATTGTTTTGATATTGGCTTTTTTTGGCAAGGAAACGTCGCTCCCACCAGACTACCAGCGCAAAAGAGAGTGCCATTAAGGCATAGTTCACATACAAACCACCATAGGTTCCGAACATTTTGAGCATATTGATTTTTTCATAACCATTGACCAATGTTGGTGCTAAGCCATCCCAACACAATGCTAAAAGCAGTGAGCCAAGAACGTTACCGATGCCAACCCACCAAAAGTGAATTTGACCTTCCATCGCTCTATACATCCAACCAGTCTCACATCCTCCTGCGATAACGATACCAAAACCAAACATCAAACCACCGATAATCGCATTTGGACCTGCCCACATGATTTTTGGCTCCATCCCTGTTTGAACAAATGCAAAGATACCAATGGTACTGACTGCCATACCTAAGATGATCGCTTTAGCGAGTAATCCGCGCCCTGTGATCCACATATCGCGAAATGCAGATGTAAAGCACACTTGCGCTCGCTCAATACAGATACCAAAGCCCAAACCAAAGAGCATCGCCATGCCCAATTTTGGGGCATCAAAACTTCGTGTAATCGCAGTAATTGCCACTGCAAAGAAAACGATACTTCCGATGATAAACTTCATTTTTGCACTCTGTTTGTTCTTCTCAAGTGGTGTCGCTTCACTGACTTTTTTCATCTTCAAAGGAATACGAAACATCGGTAACATAGACACTTTAGCACCTGCAAAACAGCCGATAGCCGTAGCTACAGCAAAAAACCACGCATGAAGTGAAAACTGAGGAATACCCGTAAAGAAAGCTGCCAAGTTACACCCCATTGCCAAACGAGCACCAAAGCCAGCGATCATACCGCCAATAACTGCTTGGAAAATACGAATGCGTGTTGAAGGAAGACGGAGCTTCACATTATCCGCCCAAAGAGCAGCAGCCAAAGCACCACCAAACATACCAATGATCATCACACCATCGATGCGATCCCATGGAGTTCCTTTAAACCCAAGAATTTTAAGGTACGTCCACTCTGCAGGATTTGCACCAAAAAGCTGAGCCAAATGCCCACCCCAACGGGTAAACTCACCGGTAACTGCCCAAAACGTTCCGAGCAATCCAAAATAATAGGTCGATAAAATTCCAAGCGCAATTACCGCAGGAATCGGCGACCAAAACTTAATAAGATAGTGTTGTTTAAATTCACTCCACCATGACATAAAAACTCCTAAAAATAAAAGTTGAGTTTTGATTGTGAAATACATAGAGGGGAATTAGCGAAGAAGCTAAAAAGTAGCAACAAAAAGAGTGTTTTTGAGCATTATGTACTCTTGCGACCGCAAGCAAATCAAAGAGAGGACTCTATCAGAGTTTCTCTTAAAATTTGTTTTTCTGACGAAAAAAGTCAAGATTAATTATTTACGCATACCTCTAAAAAGTTGTGAAAATGTAGAGCGTTTTTTATCTTCTAAAGGAAAACTAGGATCACTCGCATGTCTGACATCTTCGATAGAATAAACTGCCTGAGGATTATGTTTTGCAATCAGTTCTCGAACACGCTCAATGTCAGAGCGTTTGATAACGGTGAAGATGATATTCACAGCACCCGTATTGCCCTCAGCATCAGCAACCGTAACACTGTAGCGAAGCGCACGTAAAGCAGCAACGAGCACATGAGAATCTCTTTTAGTAATGATACGTACAACCACCATGCCAAGTGCCAAACGATTTTCAATAAACATACCAATGTAATTGCCGAGTGAAAAGCCAAGCGCATAGGCGATGTAGTTGATAGGATTGGTCAAATTTGCCATGACCTTTGAAATCGCCATAAGCCAGATGCTTACTTCAAAAAAGCCTAAAATTGGGGCCCAAAGTCTAAGCCCTTTGGAAACAAAGATAATGCGCAATGTCCCAATGCTAACATCGGTAATGCGTGCAAGAGCAATGAGTAAAGGTATGCCATAAAGGGTGAATGCTTCACTCTGAAAAATTTCACTCATAAAAGTCCTTAGAGAATAATCTCTTTCACACGCCCTACTTCACCACTCTCTAAACGCACTTTAATGCCATGAGGATGGTTGGCGGAATTGGTGAGTATGTCTTTTACTATACCAGCAGTAAGCTTGCCACTGCGTTGGTCTTCTTTTAAAACGATCTGTACTTTCACACCTTTTTTAATGTTGCTTCGACTCTGTCCTGCACTCATTTTTATCCTTTATCACTCTTTGTTAAGAAAGTTTAGCACATAGCTCTAAAAAAGCTTCACCATAGCGTTCAAACTTCACTTCACCCACCCCACTAATATCGAGCATTGCCTCTTTATCTTGTGGGAGTTTTTCTGCCATCTCTTTGAGGGTTTTGTCACTAAATACAACATAAGGTGGAATGCTGTTTTCTTTAGCAATGTCCAGACGAAGGGCACGTAAACGCTCAAACGTCGAAAGCTCATAAGCCCCCGTAACTGCTTTAGTCACTTTTTTAGAAGCTCTTTTACGCTCTTCCAAACGTTTGGCATGGATGGTTACCGCTAAACGCTCTTTGATGATTTGAGCGCCGTATTCGCTGAGGCTTACAACACGGTATTCCCCTACTTTAAGCGCTTCAAGCTCCAAAAGTCTATCGCCAATGCTGAGCCATTGCGCTTTGGTTTTATCTTTTCCGATGCCAAAAACGGAGAGGCTTTGGTGCCCATTTTGCTCTATCTTTTCACTGTTTGAACCCATGAGAACATCTACGACGTATTGCAAACCAAAACGCTGTCCTGTGCGGTAAACGGATGATAAAAGCTTGAGCGCCTCATGCGAGATGTCAATGCTCTGCTTCTCTCCATCCACACAGTTATCGCAACGCTTTATACAGGGCATAATCTTGTCATCAAAATAGGTTGCGATTTGTCGATGACGGCATACTTGTGACGAGGCAAACTTAGCGATGGCATCTAGTTTTTCATAGGCTACTTTTTGGTACTCCGAAGCGGGTTGTTCGCTAATGCGGCGCTTGTGCTCCACAATATCCGAAGCAGAGAAGAGAAGTAAGGTCGAAGAAGGAAGTCCATCGCGCCCTGCACGACCGATCTCTTGGTAATAGTTCTCGATGGTTTTTGGCAAAGACATGTGCACAACGAAACGAATATTGCTCTTATCGATGCCCATACCAAATGCCACGGTTGCCACAACCACGTCGATTTCATCGTTTAAAAAAGCGTGGTAGGTCTCATTTTTCTCTTCTGTCGAAAGCCCTGCATGGTAAGCGCGTGAACGGATGTTGTGCGTATTTAAAAACAGCGCCAAGCTTTCGGTCTCTTTGCGGCTAAGTGTATAGATGATGCCACTCTCATTTTGAAAGACACTTAAAAAATTTAGGAGTTGCTCACGACCATTGGCATTGCGATACTCTGCTTTGATCGTTAAATTATCGCGCTCCACTTTTGCACGAACAATGAGCGGAGTAGAGAGATTGAGCTGATGAAGAATGTCTTGCTCAACGATCTTCGTCGCTGTCGCCGTAAATGCAGCAATAGGAGTTTCTGGGAAGTAGTGTTTAAGACGAAAAAGTTGTCGGTAATCTTCTCTAAATTCATGCCCCCACTCACTCACACAGTGCGCTTCATCGATAACAAAAAAATTAAGGCAAAGCGTTTGTAAGAAGTTTAAAAAAGACTCCCCTTTTAAGCGCTCAGGGGCAACATACAAGAGCTTGAGCTCACCTTTTCGGCACACTTGCATGGTCTCTTGGATTTCTTGTGGAGATTGCATCGAAGAAATCATCGCCGCTTTAATGCCAAAGGCGGAGAGTGCGGTGATTTGGTCGTGCATCAAAGCTAAAAGCGGTGAGATCACCACGCTCATGCCATCCATCACAAGGGAGGGAAGCTGATAACAGAGTGACTTTCCCGCTCCCGTAGGCAAGATCATCATCACATCTTTGCGCGCTAGAATAGCATTGACGGCTTCTTCTTGATTGGCTCTAAAACGGTGGTGCCCGAAGACACTGTGAAGGAGTTGGTATTTTTTATCCACCTACAGTTCTATCTCATCTTTATCTTTTCCATCGCTTGGGAACCACTCATCTTCGATAAAATCATCTTCAACAATTTGCGTGACATTGCGTTTCATATAGCGACCTGACGCGGTCACGGCAACTTCACCATCAGGAAGTATGAGCTCACCCGTTCCTTCAAAAATACGCCCTTTATCGCTTACGATACGTCCAATGACTTTTAGCTCAACACCCAAAGGAACAGGCTTTTTGTATTTGAGGTTAAGTTCTATCGTTACTCCAAAGCTCTCTTGTCCATAATGCGCCATAATCGCACGTCCTATGGTTTCATCCAAGATGGTTGCAGAAATTCCACCATGCAAAATACCTGGATAACTCTGATGGTATGTATGGGGCGTAAAATAAGCAACGACTTCTTTGTTTTCCAATTCATAAAACTTCGTTTTTAACCCAAAAGGATTTTCGATACCGCATACCAAACAATTTTTAGAGATGTGCTGTTTACCAGTTACTTTAAACTTCACTTTTGCTCTCCATGTACCTTTTCAAGCTCTTTGCGTACTTTTGAGTAAAGTTTGAGATCGACAATTTTATAGCTTTTAAGAAGCCCATCTAAAAGGGCATCTTCAAGTTCTTGTTGGTCTTCTTTATTGACTGGAACGATTTTATCTTTAACAGCACAATTATTACAAAAGTCATAAAGGTACGTAAGATCAATCTGATAATCCAAACGATGTGTTAGCTCATTTTTAAGCTTACGCGTCTCATTCATAATGACAAACTCTTGCTCATTGATGGTTTTAAGAGAACGTAACTCTTCTAAGAGCTTAAACTGTGTCATACTGCGAGACGTTCCAGGAATAAGTATTTCTGCGACAAATTCATAGTAGGCTTCCACAGCAAGTACCATCACATAGAGATTTTTTCCTATTGGATTCTCTTCTTGTTCGATAAAATTTTTAAAATAGTGCAGTTTTTGCATCTCTATCATCATTTTTTTATTCCTTTTGTTTTACCTTGTTTTTTGAGTTTACCCTCTTTAAAGGTTTCTCTGTGTTTTTTAGTAGAAAGATTCTTTTTATTGGCTTTTTCATATTCGATTTTTGCTTTAATCGTTCCTTTTTTCGCCTCTTTTTCTAACCACTCTTTGGTTTCAAAACCTGGGTAAAACTCAGTTTTAATGGTGTATTTCAAGATTTTCTCAATCTCTTTAAATTTGTTTTTTTCTTCTTTACAAACAAGTGAAATAGCACGTCCTTCTTTACCTGCACGCCCTGTTCTGCCTGCTCTGTGCAAGTAGTCTTCCGCATCACCTGGAAGCTCATAGTTAATGACATGAGGAAGATCTTCGATGTCTAAACCACGAGAAGCGATGTCTGTGGCTACTAAAACACGAATGGCATTTTCTTTAAACGCATTTACCGCTTGAGAACGCTTCGAGTGCGCTTTATCGCCATGCAGTACAAGTGTTTTTAACCCGCTTTTAGAGAGGTAATCACCCACTTCATCGGCACTCTGTTTGGTTTTCGTAAAGACCAACACCTGATGCCAGTTTTGAGAACCAATCATGTAAGAGAGCAATTCGCATTTGCGCTCTTTATCGACAACATAGATGGTTTGTTGTACATTTTTAGCAAACTCACCTTGGTTGTTAATCGCCACCGTTATAGGTTTTTTCAAACTTACCTCAGAGAGGCGTTTCACCGACTTCGAAAGCCCAACAGAAAAAAGTAGGGTTTGGCGTTTTTTTGGAAGCAGAGAGAACAGTGTCTCCACCTCTTCCCAAAAGCCCATATCTAAAATGCGATCCGCCTCGTCAAACACAAGCATCTCGACACGAGAAAGATCAACATTGTCTAGTTTAATATGCTCTAAAAGTCTTCCTGGAGTTGCGATAAGAACATCAATGCCCTTTTCTAACTTCTTCACTTGTGGCGTGAACTTCACTCCACCGTAAATCGCACCGATGGTAAGCTCAAGGTTTTTACCATACTCTTGTACATTCATATTAACCTGTGATGCCAACTCACGAGTCGGCACTAAAATAAGGGCACGCACGACTTTCTTTGTAGTCGATTTTTGTGTTTTTTTGCTCAAAATCTGTAAAAGAGGAAGTGCATACGCCGCTGTTTTACCCGTTCCCGTTTGCGCCGTTGCCATAACATCTTTTCCCTCTAAAACTAAGGGGATGACCTTGCTTTGCACAGGCGTTGGTTTCGTATATCCAAGTTCAGTTACTGCTTCTTGTAACGGCGCAATCAAGCCTAGCTTTTCAAATAACATCTCTATCCTTTATCTTTCTTAATGCTTTTATTGTACCTAAGTTTTATTTAAAGAATTTAGTAGCACTTTTGGAGGCTTTAAAACGCTTGTGTTACCGATAAGCAAACTTTATACTAAATGAAATTTTTTAAAATACATTAAGTCTCTTTTTATACTTTCTCCTATATGATTTGTGTGATAAATTTGTTACAAAGTGGGTTCATCATGCGGCGATGTACGTGCCTTTTTCTCACTCTTTTGAGTGCTTTTACACTTCATGCACGCCCTCTTGTTTTTGCACCGCTCCCTTTTTTCAATACCAACAAAGTCCTTGAAGATTTTTTCCCAATGGTGAATTATCTTGAAGAAGCTATGGGTGAAAATATTGCTTTTCATTATGAGAAAAAATACGACGACCTAATTGCTGCTTTTAAAGCCAATAAAGTCGATATAGCCTACTTTGGACCATTACCATTTTTAACACTTCAAAAAAACTTTCCGTATGCACTTCCCATCATCACGTTTCATGAGAGCGATGGCGAAAAAGGTTATCGCTGTGCTTTGGTTAAATTTGCAGGCGACACACTGGCGGTTACTCAAAAAAAAGAGCTCAAAGTTGCCCTCACGCAACCTCTTTCAACGTGCGGTTATGCCAAAACAAAAGTTCTTGTTAATGATTATTTACACGCCAACTTAGATACGATGCTTTATCGTTATGTTGGGACACACGATGAAGTGGCACTCTCTATCGTAAGAGGCGATTTTCACATAGGAGGCATGAAAGAAGGTATTGCTAAAGAGTACGCTTCACTCGGTCTTGAAATCACCCAGACAACACCACTGATTCCAGGATTTTCGCTGGTTGTCAATACCCAAACATTGAGTTTTGAGCAGATTGAAAAAATCAAAACTATTTTACTCAGAGCCCCTAAAGAGGTCTATCAAACATGGGGAAAAGACATTCGCTACGGTATGAGTGAAACCGATATAGAAATGTTCCAGCATCTTAAAAGCGACATTGAAAACCTTAACGTTCCTCAAAGCGGGAGCTTTTGATGCGTAAATTTCTTATCACGGCGTTAAGTATTCTCTTCGCTTATACACTTTTTTTTAGCTATGTGCATTCAAAAATGAATGAAGAGCGAGATGTCTTGCTTCATAATGAAAACCGCATCTTAGAGACTTCGTACAAAGCCGTTACGCAGATGTTTAGCATCTCTATCGAGAACTACTTTCGCTATGCCATTATGCAGCCTTCGGTTCTTAAAATTCTCCATGAAGTCAACGATACCAACAACTCAAAAGAGCAAGCCATTCTTCGAGGCTCACTTTACCGCCTGCTTTACCCATTTTACAATGATGAACTCAAAAAATTGGGCATCAGGCAATTTCACTTTCATACTCCTCAAGGAGAGAGCTTTTTACGCTTTCATTCTCCGAGTGAAAACGGCGACAATTTGATGCAGATACGTCCTTCCATCAAAAAAGCGAATATCGAAAAAAAATTTGTGACAGGCTTTGAAGGTGGACGTGTTTATCCAGGATTTCGCTATGTTTTTCCCATTATCGACCATGAAGAACATTTGGGCAGTGTAGAGGTTTCACTCGCTTATGAGAACATTGAATTTGAGCTGGCAAAACTTCTAAGTTGGAGCGATCATGTTTTACTTTTGAAAAAATCGATCACAACTGATTTGGTCTTTGCATCGCATAAACATCATTTTATGCCTTCAGTGTTAAGCGATGACTTTGTGATTGAAAATCAAAAAATTTCCAACGTCACAGCACACTCCATAGAGTCAGAACTCACCAAAAAAATCAATACCATCTTAAAAAAACGTTATGACATTGAGAAAAAACTACAAGAGGGAAAAAACTTTTCGATTCCTTTGGTGGAAAATAATGAGGGGTATGTTGCCAATTTTCATGCCATTTATGACCTAAGCAACACACTTGCTGCCTATGCGATCACCTACAGTCGTTTAAATGACTTGGTTACTATACAGCACAAGTACATCACATCACTGCTTTTTGGCTTTTTAACCTTTGTCCTTTTAGGCATTGTACTGTACCTTTTAGTGGAGCAAAGTCAAAAGACACTCAGAGAAAAAATCCAATTTGAGACTATTGTTGAAAAGACCATTAATGGGGTTATACTGTTAAATACCAAAGGCGAAATTACATTTATTAACGCCTCTGCTACGGCTATATTAGGCTATAGTCTTGAAGATGTTTTGGGTAAAGATGCTCATACACTCATTCATGTACACCCGCATAACACCACTAAAGAAGACTGCCCCATCCTAAACTCTATGCGTTATCAGCGTACGTACATTGGAGAGGAGATTTTCCGTAAGAAAAATGGAGATCATTTTATCGTGCATCTTAATGCCACACCTTTTGTACAAGACCATCATAACATCGGTTCTGTCGTCATTTTTAGAGACATAACCCAAGATAAAGAAGCACAAAAAATGATCGAGCATCTGGCGTATTATGACTCATTGACCGAATTGCCAAACCGAAAACTCCTTCTTGATCGCCTAAGCTATACAATAGCAAATGCCAAACGCTCCCAAGAATTTTGTGGAATTTTATTTATAGATCTGGATAATTTTAAAATTCTCAATGACACCAAAGGACATGAATACGGCGATATACTGCTCAAACAAGTCGCAAAACGCCTAACATCAGCACTTCGCTTATGTGACACCGTTTCTCGCTTTGGAGGCGATGAGTTTGTCGTGCTCGTCACTAAACTTGGAGAAGATGAGAAAGAAGCCAAAGAAAAAATGGCACAAATTGGCTATAAACTTTTACTCTCCATCGCAGAGCCATTTCACCTCATCAACTTTGATTACACCTGTACGGCAAGTATTGGTGGAACGATATTTAAGGACGATGACAAAACCATCAACGATATTTTAAGAGATGCTGATATGGCAATGTACGAAGTCAAAAAAGAGCATAAAAATGAAATTAAGATCGTTTAAAATAGAATTGAAAAGCTATTCCACCCCTCTTTAGATGTAAGGTTCAGCCTAAACCCATGTTTTTCAACGATTTTTTTGACAATACTTAGCCCCAAACCAAAGCCCTCCACGCCTCTAGCCGCATCACCTTGTGCAAACGGCTCGCAGTAGTACTCCAAAGCGTGTTCAAGTGCTTCACCTTTGCTTTTAACGCTGATCGTGTGCTCTTTCACTTCAAGGAGTATAGGCTTTTCTATGCCGTATTTTAGGGCATTGTCGATGATATTTTTTAATGCAATAGAGAGGTAATTAAGATCGCCCTTGATCTCAAAGCTCTCTTCAACATGAAGCTCCACTAAACTTTCATCTTCAATCAGTGCGCGAGAAAGCGACTCTGAGATGAGTGTTTCCGCATCAAAAGTACTAAAACTGAGTTGCTCCATATTGGCATTGAGTCTTTCAATGTCTAAGAGTTCTTTAGTAAGCTCATCAATTTGAGTGATAGCCTTTTTGAGGCTTTGTTGGTACTTGCCATCCCCTAGCATCTCTAACGCCAATTTAGATTTAGCAAGTGGTGTTCTTAGCTCATGCCCAATGTCACGAAGTAAACGTTGACGCGAAAGTATGAGCGCTTCAATGTTCGAAGCCATCGCATTAAACGTATTGGAGAGTGTGTCTAGCTCTTTGGAGCCAAAGCGTTGCATACGCACGTCTAAAGCACCTTCACCAAAGGCTTTTAACGTAAGATTGATCTGTTTTAGAGGAAAAAGAAGCCTTACAATGAGCAAGAAAATGACAACAAGCACTAAAATGTCGGCAAAGATAAAGTAAGTCACCATCCCCTCTGCAAAAAAGCCCTCTTCTTGGTTTTTATCGCGTATGAGCAAGCTTTCATCCAAATAGCTCAGCAACAAGAAGTATTGACCTTTGGTATCAACTAAAATTTTGACTTCACCAAAAGAGCTGCTTTTTCCATACACACTTCTTGAATTTTCCAACACGCGAGAAGGCTCTGGTATCACTTCAAAGTCAAAGGTTTGAAGCCTTTTGGTAAGGGCTGTTTGGTCGTTATTGGCAAGGTCGCGAAAGAGTTCACTTGAGGCTTGTAAATACTTCTCTTTTAATAGCATTTCCATCTTTGATTGGGTGAGTTGACTGGTTTCGCGTGAGACAAAGAGCATCAATGAGAGGCTGACGATAAAGAGTAAAAAGAGCTTTGTAAAAATGGACATTTTAACCTACCATTTTGTAGCCAATACCCCAAACGGATTTGATGTATTTGGGATTTTTGGGGTCATCGCCTATTTTAGCCCGCAGATTGCTAATGTGCATATCGACGGTACGGTCTTTGGAGTTGTAACCGATGCCATTAATCGCATTAAAAATCACTTCGCGCGAAAAGACTTTGCCTTGATTGGAGAGTAAAAGAAGCAAGATGTCAAATTCGATTTTCGTCAGGTCTAGCGTATAGCCCTCCAAAGAGACTTCCATCTTCGCTTCATCAATTTCAAAATCCCCGACGCGCTTTTTAGAGAGCGTATTTCTACGCAAAAAAGAGTTGATTTTAAGCACCAACTCTCTAGGTTCATACGGCTTTGCAAGGTAGTCGTCCGCACCCAAACCGTACCCTAAGATTTTGTCGCTCAGTTCATTGCGCGCTGAGGAGATGATGATATGCGCGTCACAAAAAGAGCGTATCTCTTTGCACACATCAAAACCATCCATTTGCGGCAGCATCAGATCAAGCACAACCACCCTATACTGCGTGGAGTTTGCTTTAAGATGTGCTAGAGCCTCTTTGGGTTTGTCATAGGCTTGGACTTCAAAGTCGTAGTTTTGAAGATAATCCACAATGAGCGATTGCATCTCCAAATCATCTTCGATAAGTAAAATTTTCTCGCTCATTCGACTTCCCACTCTTCAAGGTTATGTGCAAATTTTTTGCGTTGTTCTGGGTTTAAAAGATGGTGCATTTGCACTAAAAAGCGACTCTCTAGTGTACTCGCTTTTTGGCTGATGGCTTGATTGATTTTCTGCAAATCGTCTTCATTTAAAACCTCACGCATCACTAAACGCTCTTTTTCATCTTCCATCTTCTCTTTAAACTCACGAAAGGCTTTGATATCTACGCGAAACTGCTTAATAATCCCCTTTGCAAGCTCTTTTTGCTCAGATGTCAATTCCAAAGAAGAGAGATCTTTGCTGAGATGGTGCTCTTTTTTACCATCACTGGCATACAATGAAAGAGCCAGTAAAACAATGAGAAAAACTTTCATTTACAGCCTTTTGATGTCTCGATTATTTAAGAGTCGATTTTCAATATTAGCATGGCATGCCTTACAATTGGATGGTTTACCAATATCTGCTTGCTCATAAACTGCCTTATCAATCTTTTTGTGTCGATTTTTCCAAAAAGGTGTTTCGGTGATGGCTAGGTACGTTTGATCGCTCTTTAAACTTGCCATAATGCGTAAAGAAGACTCTTTAGTGGAAGACTCCGCACTGTTTTTCACTAAAAACTCTTTGATGGATTCTGTTGTGTTTGCATCCAGTGAGGCATCATCGCCAAAGTGATTTTCCAAACTATCCATCATGCTCACCCACGATTTTTGTGGCAATAAAAAGGGAGGAAAGAGCGTATGACAACTGATACACTCTTTGTAAAACGCTGGGTTTTCTTTGGCATAGTCCATTTTAACATTGCCATCAGCAATCAAAAGACTGTTTGGCATCACCAACATATAAACAAAAGCAAAGATAGAAAGTCCAAGTGCTAAAACACCAAAAATTTTCTGCAATAAGGTGAGTTTTAACCCCTCTTCATCGCCTAGCTTATAACCATCTATCATCGACTCTAACGCGCGTGATTTATGAAGCACTTTGTCAAGAAGTACACCTGCGATATGGGCAAAGATAACCGCCATAAGAACGTTAGAGAAAAACTCATGTACCTCTTTAAACAGCTTCATGTCGCGAAATAGCGTGTGGTTCATAAAAGCAAACACACCCATACCTTCTTTGACACCATACGTTAAAGCACCCGTAATTACAGCTAAGAATGTTAATACAATCATCGCGATGATGGCGTAACTAGAAGCGGGATTGTGCCCGATGTACTCTTTTTTGTTGCCAAAAATCGTGAGCATATACTCTTTAAGCGCCACCAAACTAAAGTTAAAATCTTTGAAGTTTGAGTACTTTACATCCATAAATCCCCAAAGAATTCTAAAGAGAAAAAGCAGTGCGATTGTGTACCCAAGCGCTACGTGTAACGTAAGGAATCTTTTGACTTCAGGCGTTAAAAAGACCGCCAACATCATGCCCATAAGAAGCGCATGGGAAAGCCTTGTATAAAGCCCCCAAACAAGGATCTTTTTCATTCCCATCTCCCATAATTTGGAATGACGATGGAACGCTCACTGTAATTGCCTTTATCGGCTGTGGTATGGCACGCCATACAATTTGCAAGTGAGCCAACCTCTTTTTGCTCTATCAATTTCGCGGAAATTTTGCGATGCTCTTTGATAAAATAAGGCGACTTGGTGATCTGCATCGTGGTGTTATTTGCCGCTATTTTACCACTTCCTGCATTGGTAACAAGATAGTTCAAAATCTGCTCGCTCTCCACTTTACCCAAAGAAGCGTCTGTTCCAAAGTGATCGCTCAAGTTTGTCATCACTTTTTCCCAAGAAACTTTATTTAAAAGAGCGGGTTGATAACCAAAGTGACAACTGGCACACTCTTTTTGATATTGTGCATTATCGGCGGGTGCGACACTGCCCGCAAAGGCAAAGCTTAGTCCAAGTGCTGTCATTAAAAGTATCTTTTTCATCTTCTCTCCTTATTGGTTGATGATGTAGGTTAGGACATCACCTTTTTCAAGTGCAGTGCCTTCTCTGGCAAACACATCGTTAAAATTACGTCTAAGCCACTTTTCGACCTCAGCAACATCGGTTAGCCTCGTTGAATTGACAGAGGGTGCAAGCGCAGTAATAGGCTTGTTGGTATTGACATTTTGCCCGCCTTTTTTCAGGTCGCTTGAGTGGCATGTAACACAACTCATTTCAGTTCCTTTTTTGCCCGTATGTTTGGAGAAAAAAAGCGCTTCACCTCTTTTAGCATCAAAGCTTGTAAAGCTAGGATTTGCTGCTTTTGCTTCGGCACTTAAGCCTTCCATATAGGTTTTCATCGGGGTATTGAACTCTTTGCCATTCAGTAGTGTAAAGGCTAGTAGTATAAAACAGAGTGTCTTTTTCATGGTTAACTCCTAAATTGATACTGAAATGATAGATAAACAGTGTCAATTTAGGATTGACGTCTTCTTTACACTTTCTTTACATGTAAAGGTTTAGAGAAGATCGGATCTTGGCTCAAACGGTGAGATATTGTTTAAAAACAAAGCACCATAAGGGGTTTGTTTTTCGATGTCATAGTAACACTCAATAAGCGATTTATCGGAGACGATGGCTCCTTTAATGATGCGTAAAATCTTTGCAGCATCGGTTCTTAAAATGTGATTTGGCGCTTGCGAAGCAGAGGTGAAGTAACGGTGCATTCTGTAAATCAGCTTTTTGTTTTGAATCTCAACGATGAGGGAGTCAATAGGCATTTTACAAAACATAAAATTTTGCTTGACGTTGATGGAGATGTACGCCGTATCCATGCCATATATTTTTGTAGAGTGTGAGTCGAAGAAGTAAAGGCTCTTGTTGTAATTGTCATAAAAGGTGTCGTGCATCAGCTCTAAGATTTGTATTTTTTCACTCTTTGTGTAAAAATTGCCTATATTTGAAAAAGCAAATCGTAACAACGATTCGATGGAGTACCACTCGGTGGATTCAAATGCGTAGTTTGATATCTGCTCATAGCGCAATTTCTTAAGTTCCACCGCCTCGGCTGAAATGACCCGTTTATAAGGTGTAGGAACCACTTTATCTCGATAAGCAGGTCCAGGAAACTGTGGATGAATCACAAAGCGGTCTTGGGCTTCTTTATCCAAAATATAACGAAGCCCGCCCTCATAGCCTTGGTCGATAATGCGTATCTCATCTTTAGGAATATACTCGAGCATATCCTCAAAATCAACGCCATGGCACTCTTTGTCCCAAATGGAAGTGGGATAGCGAAAAAATTTTGAGATAGCCACCTTCACCTCATTGGAAGGCTCTTTAGTAACCAACTTATCGATCCAAGCAGTCAAGGTTCTTCGATCTTTGTTGATGATGGAGGCAAACTTGGAAATGCTAAGACCTGAGCGATTGTAAATTGCAACGATTTTCTCGATGGCGTTATCGTACATTGTTTGTCCATTTTGTATGAAAATTGTACGAGTCTAGCATCTATGTCTGAAAATTGTCTTAAAAAATCAAAACTAGTACACTGAATTAAACCTTAAGACGTTATATAATTGTTCAAAATTTGTACTACAGGAGATCACGTGTCATTGAAGTATGAGTCAACCTACAAAGAGTCTATTGAAAATCCCGAAAAATTTTGGGCACAAGCGGCGACGAAAGTTCATTGGTATCACCAATGGGACAAAGTCCTAGATGTAGTCGATAACCACTATAGATGGTTTGTGGGTGGGTGCATGAACAGCTGTTACAATGCACTGGACTTACACATTGACAATGGCAGAGGTGACCAACTTGCCATCATCTACGACTCCCCTGTTACCGACACCAAACGCACCTATACCTACAGAGAACTGCGTCAACGAGTCTCTAAAACCGCATCTATTCTTGTGAGTAAAGGCGTTGTAAAGGGTGATCGTGTTGTCATCTATATGCCGATGATTCCTGAGGCGGTCATCGCGATGCTGGCATGTGCGCGCATTGGAGCGATTCACTCGGTTGTTTTTGGCGGATTTGCAGCACACGAACTTGCGACTCGTATTGAAGATGCAAAGCCACGTGTTATCATTAGCGCATCGTGCGGTATTGAGATCAGTAAGCTTATCAAATACAAACCACTCCTTGATGAAGCCATCAAACAATCCACCCACAAACCAACTACCTGCCTTATCTGGCAACGTCCGCAAGAGCGAGCCAATATGCTTCCATGGCGTGACATCGACTGGGAAGTGGAAGAAGAAAAAGCAGGCTTGGTCGAATGTGTCCCTGTCGATGCAACCGACCCTCTTTACATTCTCTACACGTCAGGCACCACAGGCAAACCTAAAGGGGTTATTCGCTCCAATGGCGGTCACTCCGTAGCCATGAAATGGTCGATGGACAATGTGTATAACGCCAAACCAGGCGATGTCTTTTGGGCAGCAAGCGATGTGGGCTGGGTTGTCGGACACTCGTACATCGTTTATGGACCACTGATGAATGGCTGTACTACCGTTGTGTACGAAGGAAAGCCTGTACGCACCCCCAATCCTGGGGCTTTTTGGAGAGTATGTAGTGAGTACAAAGTCAACATCCTTTTTGCAGCTCCAACAGCATTTCGTGCCATCAAAAAAGAAGATAGCCAAGGCGAATGGGTTAAAAAATACGACCTAAGTGCCCTTAAAAGTATCTTCCTAGCAGGCGAGCGCTGCGATAGCGATACGCTTGAGTGGATTACTAAAATCACTCAAAAACCTGCTATCGACCACTGGTGGCAAACAGAAACAGGCTGGGCGATTGCCGCCAATCCTATGGGACTTGACCCACTGCCTATAAAAGCTGGCTCTCCAACCAAACCAATGCCAGGCTTTAACCTCAAAGTCCTCGATGAACAAGGCAATGAGTGCAAACCAAACCAACTGGGTAACTTGGTGTTAAAACTCCCGCTTCCTCCTTCATGTCTGATGAGCATTTGGTCGGATGACACGCGTTATAAAAAGTCCTACCTCAGCTTTTACCCAGGGTATTACCTCACGGGCGATAGCGGTTACATCGACGAAGATGGCTATGTGTGGGTAATGGGTAGGATGGATGGTGTTATCAACGTTGCAGGACACCGTCTCTCTACGGGTGAAATGGAAGAGGTTATCTCTAAACATCCTGACATCGCAGAGTGTGCGGTTATCGGCGTGGACGATGAGCTTAAAGGTGAAGTACCAATGGCGTTTGTGGTGCTCAAAGATGGCATCGAGCGTGATCATCGCTCCATCGCTGAGGGTGTCGTACAGTTGGTTCGTGAAGAGATCGGTGCCGTTGCGGCACTCAAACTGGCTACCGTCATTGAAAAACTCCCTAAAACACGCAGCGGAAAGATCTTGCGAGCCACGATGCGCTCTATGGCAGATGGCAAAGAGTGGAGTGTTCCCTCAACCATTGAAGATGAAAGTGTTTTAGCAGACATTCAAAAATCAATCGAAAAACTAGGATACCCAATCCCTAAAAAAGGAAAAAAATGAGTATGAAGAGCGCAGGAGCACAATTTAGAAAAGCGGTTCAAGAAAACCATCCGCTTCAAATCGTCGGTGTCATTAACGCGTACAGTGCGATGCAAGCAGAGCGTGTTGGTCATAAAGCCCTTTACCTTAGCGGTGCAGGCGTTGCCAATGCGAGCATCGGACTTCCTGATCTTGGTATGACGAACCTTGAAGATGTGTGCATCGATGTCAGACGCATCACCAGTGCAAGCTCTCTTCCGCTTTTGGTTGATGCGGACACGGGTTGGGGAGGTGCATTTAACATCGCTCGCACCATCAAAGAGCTTACCCGTGCAGGTGCGGCAGCATGTCACATCGAAGACCAAGTCGCACAAAAACGTTGCGGTCATCGCCCCAATAAAGAGCTTGTGAGCACAGAAGAGATGGTAGATCGCATCAAAGCAGCCGTCGATGGCAAAATCGATGATGAATTTGTCGTCATGGCACGCACCGACGCACACGCAATGGAAGGGCAACAAGCAGCGCTCGATCGTGCATCAGCCTATGTCGAAGCAGGTGCAGATATGATCTTTGCTGAAGCCATTCATACCTTAGAAGAGTACAAACAATTTACCAAAATCATCAAAGTACCCGTACTTGCCAACATCACTGAATTTGGTCAAACGCCCTACTTTACGTGTGATCAGCTTGAATCTGTTGGCATTTCGATGGTTCTTTACCCACTTTCTGGTTTTCGAGCAATGAATCAAGCTGCGTTGACCGTCTTTAAAGACATCTTGAAAAATGGTAGCCAGAAAAATTCGATTCCACTCATGCAAACACGTGCAGAGCTGTACGATATGTTGAATTATCACGCCTTTGAAGAGAAAATTGACGCGTTGTTTACAGGGAAAGATCAAAAGTAATCGTTTACATGTAAACATTTCTGCCAACACTGTTGGCAAGCTTTAGCGCCCTAGTGGCTAACGTAGGTAAAGGAGCTTTGCTTCTTTGCCGTGTAAAAATAAAGACTAAGGAAGAACTATGGAAGCAGCAAAAGAGACAAAAAAAACGGGTGGACTCGCGGGAATTGTTGCAGGGCGTTCTGCTATTTGTACCGTAGGAACAGGACATGGTCTGAATTATCGAGGCTATGACATTTACGATTTGGCAAAACATGCAACCTTTGAAGAAGTTTCCTACCTTTTAACCAAAGGAGTTTTACCAACACAAAATGAGCTTGAAACCTATAAAAAAGAACTTATCAAAGCACGTGCATTACCAGAAGCACTCAAAGTCGTTCTTCGCTCTTTACCTAAGAATGCCCACCCAATGGACATCATGCGTACAGGCTGTTCTGCACTGGGGTGTTTGGAACCAGAAGCCGATGATTTTAGTGACCAAGATGCGAAAATCACTCGTTTGATGGGCATTTTTCCTTCGATCTTACTCTACTGGCATCACTATCACATCAATGGCAAAGAGATCGATACCAACAGTTCACAAGACACCATCGGTGGTTATTTCCTAGAAAAACTGCACAACAAACAACCAAGCGAACTGTGGATCAAAGCGATGCACGTCTCGTTGATTCTCTATGCAGAGCACGAGTTTAATGCCTCAACCTTTGCGGCACGCATCGGGGCATCGACACTTTCAGACATTTATTCTGCTATCACCGCAGCGATTGGTGTACTTCGTGGACCGTTACACGGTGGAGCAAATGAAGCGGCAATGGAGCTTATCTCTGAGTACACCTCAGCGTCTCAAGCAACCAGCGGTATTCATGCAAAACTGGCGAGTAAAGCTAAAATCATGGGCTTTGGACATCGTGTCTATGTCAGCAACGACCCACGCAACATCGTCATCAAAGAGTGGTCGCGTAAACTTGCCGATGATGTGGGCAATACCTCCATCTTCCCTATCTCAGAAGCCATTGAAAAAGTGATGTGGGATGAGAAAAAACTCTTTCCAAATCTTGATTTTTACAGCGCTTCTACCTACCATTTTATGGGCATTCCTACAGCGTACTTTACGCCAATTTTCGTCATGAGCCGCACAGCAGGTTGGGCAGCGCACGTAGTCGAACAACGAGGGGACAATAAACTCATTCGTCCAAGTTCAGAATACATAGGACCAGAGAATCGAGCCTATGTTGACATTAAAAACAGATAATTAAAGGAACACCATGAGTACAGATATGGGTATTTTAGATACCAAACGACCTGATTTTGATCCACTTTTAACAGACATTGCACGCTATGCGTCTGATTTTGTCATCAATAGCGATGATGCCTACAATACGGCACGTTACTGTTTGATGGATACACTTGGCTGTGGACTACTCGCACTTAAATTTCCACAATGCACCAAACTTTTAGGTCCTGTTGTACCAGGTGCAACAATGCCACATTTGGGCGCGAAAGTGCCAGGGACTTCGTACCAACTTGACCCAGAGCGCGCTGCATTTAACGTGGGTGCGATGGTACGTTGGCTTGATTTTAACGATACATGGTTAGCCGCTGAATGGGGACATCCGAGTGATAACCTAGGTGCGATTTGGGCGGTGGGCGATTACATCAGTCGTAGAAACATCAGCGAGGGAAAAGCACCGCTTAAAGTCAAAGACATTTTAACCGCAATGATCAAAGCGCATGAAATTCAAGGTATTTTGGCTCTTGAAAACTGCTTCAACAAAGAGGGAATGGATCACGTACTACTCGTTCGTATCGCTTCTACCGCGGTTGCTGCGGCGATGCTTGGAGGAACGTTTGAAGAAATTCGCAATGCCGTTTCACACGCGTGGGTCGATGGTGGAGCGCTTCGTTGTTATCGCCATGCCCCAAATACGGGCTCTCGCAAATCATGGGCAGCAGGTGATGCCAGCAGTCGTGGTGTTAACCTTGCCCTTAAAGCGCTTGCAGGTGAGATGGGTTACCCTTCCGCTTTGAGTGCAAAATTTTGGGGTTATGAAGATGTCAAGATGGGCGGTAAAAAACTGACTATTCCTCAACCGTTTGGCAGTTACGTCATGGAGCAAGTGCTGTTTAAAATCAGCTTCCCTGCTGAATTTCATGCTCAAACAGCCGTTGAGTGTGCGGTAAAACTTCACAATGAAGTCAAAAATAAACTTGACAATATCGAGAAAATCGTCATTACCACCCAAGAATCAGGTCATCGCATCATCAACAAAGTAGGACCTCTTGCCAACCCAGCGGATCGTGACCACTGCATTCAGTACATGGTCGCCATTCCACTCATTCATGGAAACTTAATTGCAGAACATTATGAAGATGCCTATGCAAGCGACCCTCGTGTCGATAAACTCCGCGATAAAATGGAAGTGGTTGTTGATGCACGCTACACCAAAGAGTACTTAGAAGCCGACAAGCGCTCCATCGCCAATGCGGTGCAAATCTTCTACAAAGATGGCACAAAAAGCGAGAAAGTCGAGGTAGAATACCCAATTGGTCATAAACGCAGACGCAAAGATGGCATTCCGCTTCTTATCTCGAAATTTAGACACAATTTAGCAGGCAGGCTGAGTCCAAAACAGTGTGCAACCATTGAGCGCATCTGCGCGAACCAAGAAAGCCTAGAAGCGATGAATTTCAACGAATTTAGCGACCTTTTTGCACTATAACCTCTACGAAGCCCTTTAATAGGGGCTTCTTTCTCTCTTCTTTTCATTAACATTTATAATGTACAATAGCATATCTTGTTTTTTACCCATAAGGACATGTTATGCGTACCCTTTTCACAACGCTTCTGCTTTTTTTAGTATTGATACTTAGTGGATGTGCCCCAAAAGAGGTCAATCTAGCGACCATTAATCCTGTCTTTAAACCAATGCCAAATCAAATCATTGCCGTTTACAATCAAGATCAAGACACCATCATGTTCCATGAATTTTCGTTAAAAAATGCTGTATTAGTAGAACGTACATGGGGAAAAGTTTTGCCATTTCGAGTTGAATTTATGGATTTGTGGGTGACAGGTCTAGGACATGATATTCGTCGTCTCACCAACGGTCATGCTGAAACGATTAAAGAAGCCCTTATGTATGATGCCGCTTTACAAGGCATGCAAACGCTTCATATCAATCAAAAAGATTATATTATTGGCTACGAATTTGCACGCGATATGGTCACCGCCATTGATCGCTATGATGAAAAAATGAAACGCTATGAAAGAGACCGAGAGTTTCCCTTTCTTTTAAGACGCTAAGCTGTTTAGCTCTTTTTGAGGCAATATAAGGCATACTTATACCAATCATATAAAACAAAAGAGAGAATACGATGCAACTACCTGCTTGCCCTAAATGTAACTGTGAATATACTTATGAAGATGGCGAGATGATCATCTGTCCTGAATGTGCCCATGAATGGCCTAAAAATGGTGCTTCAAGCGAAGAGTCCACGAGCGTTATCAAAGATGCACATGGCACAATCCTTAGCGATGGTGACACTGTTGTCGTCATCAAAGACCTCAAGCTTAAAGGCTCATCTGCGGTCATCAAAGGTGGAACAAAAGTGAAAAATATCCGCCTAAACTATGAGAGCGATCACAATCTTGACTGTAAAGTTGATGGCATTGGCGCTATGGGTCTTAAATCTGAGTTTGTGAAAAAAGCCTAAAAGACATTCTGAATAAGTATCATATACGTTAGTGTTGCGATAAAAATGCTTAACAACGCATTTTTAAATTTTACATGTAAAACAATCGCAACACTCACTCCAATAATCTCAGCCAAACCATACGGATAACTCTCCCATTTCACATCTTTAAGCGCGTAAAACACTAAAATCACCATAATCATCAAAGGCATATTGAGTTCGATGTACTTAATCAGTGGCGAAGGTTCACGTGTACGGAAGAGTAAAAATGGAATAATACGTGTCGCATAGGTCGCTAATGTTGCGACTATAATGCTTCCGATGATATAACTACTTTCCATTTTCCATACTCCTTTTAAACACAATCAATACAAATGCGGCTAAACACAGCGATAAAATCAACATCTTTTGTGGTGGAAATAAAATCATGCCAAAAAGCCCGATAATAAGAGCAACAAAAAACGGCTTATGCAGTCTATTTTTCTTATATAACTCAATGGAAAGAACCACAAAAAGAGCCGTCAGCGAAAACTCAATGCCTTCATAATTAAACGGTAAGACATTGCCTAAAAGCGCACCTAAAACACTACCGATAATCCAATAACACTGATTTAAAAACGTAATCCAAAGGTACGCTTTTTCACGGTTTCCCTCAGGCACGTCACTGGTTTTTAAAAGTGCAAACGTCTCATCGGTCAATCCAAAAATAAGATAGTGCTTTTTCCATGAAAAATCTTTAAATGCCGAAATCATCGAAAGCCCATAAAAAGTATGTCGAAGATTGAGTAAAAACGTGGCGATGCCTATCTCTAAAATGGTGGCTTGGGAAGCAAAAAGAGTCAGCGCTAAAAACTGACCTGAGCCTGCAAAGATAAACACGCTCATAAAAAAAGCATAATACCAAGGAATGAGTAACTTTGAAAGCAATAAGCCAAATGCCATTCCAAGAGGAATATAGCCCATCATCACAGGAATAGTCAGTTTAAAAATAGTTAAGAAATTCATACGTTTTCTTTGAGGTGTCAATTATTTTTTAATATAACGATCCAAATACTTCTGTGTCGCATTCGTATCGTTTATTTTTTGATGTTTCTCGCTTGGAGAAGTCGTATTTTTGGGAGTTGGGTCATTAAAATAAAACTGATCGATCGCGATTATGATCGCGACCAAGATCAGAATAGGAACGAGAATCAGCATATCAAACTTATTGTTTCAAGGCATTGACAGTTTGAAGCATTTCATCACTGGTTGTAATTGCTTTTGAGTTCGCTTCATACGCGCGTTGACCTGTAATAAGGTCTGTCATCTCTTCTACAAGTTCTACGTTACTCATCTCAACAAATTGTTGTCTAACTTGTCCTAAACCATTCAAACCTGGATTACTAAGGACAGGGTCACCTGATGCAGTAGTGTTAATAAAATTGTTATCGCCTAAAGAGTGAAGACCTGCTGGATTGATAAAGTTTGCAAGCTCAATTTGACCAATCTCCGTTGTTGCTGTTTGTCCTGCTTGTAAAACAGAGACAATACCATCTACACTAATGTTGATCTGTGTTGCATCCGCAGGAATAACGATGTTTGGGATAAGTTGGTAACCATCGCTATTGACCACATTTCCATCGGCATCGAGTTTGAATGAACCATTTCGTGTATAACCTGTTGTTCCATCTGGAAGCTGCACTTGAAAGAAACCATTTCCTGTAATCGCCATATCTAAGGAGTTGCCTGTCTCTTTAAAGTTACCTTGGGTAAACATTTTTGCAACAGCTGTTGGGCGAACACCTAGACCAATTTCAATACCTGTTGGAGATGTTGAAGTTCCGCTTGTAGAAGTCCCCGCATAGGTCATGGTTTGGTACATCAAGTCTGCAAACTCAGCGCGTTGTTTCTTATAACCAATCGTGTTAACGTTTGAGATATTGTTTGAAGTGGTATCGATCTGTGTTTGTTGAGCGATCATACCCGTTGCTGCTGTATAAAGTGATCTAATCATTCATTGTTCCTTCAATAATTATTTATGCTTTTGTCGATGCTAATTTTGAAACAGCATCACTGTTTAGGTCATTCATATGGGATTTCATAACTTTTTGATACATTTCAACAAGACGATTCGTCTCGATGAGGCTAACCATCTCACTTACAGGATTGATATTGCTCGTTTCTAAAAAACCTTGCGCCACCAAATTACCATCGTCTAATTGGGTGACCTCTTGGACATCTTTAAACTTAAAAAGACTAGACCCTTCTTTAAGTAAAGATTTGACATCATCACTTCGAACGATCATAAGATCGCCTATCTGATCTTCTCGGTTATAAATACCGCCTCTTCTATCAACTCTTAACTCACCATCTTCAGGGATTGTAATATACTGCTGATTTTGAAAATACGTCGCAGGCAAAACAGGGTAGCCCTCTTTTGTGGTTAAGATACCTTCACCATTGAGTGTAAAAGAGCCATTTTGGGTTAAACGAATACCATTAGGTGTTTCCACCATAAAAAAAGCATCTTCACGTTTTAGAGCAAAGTCGAGAGGATTGCCTGTGTTTCTAATCCCCCCTTGCTCATATTTTACATACTCTTCAACAACGTGTGGAACTCTTGTTCCTACAGCATTCATAAACTTACTTGCCTCTTTTGTATTATCTTTGATGGGCATTTCATCTTTATATTCTTGAAAAATGCGTCTAAAATCACCCACAACCACATCATCTCTTTTAAATGCTGTGGTATTTAAATTGGCAAGATTATTGGAAATGAGGTCTAGTTTATTAAACTGAGTGACCATGGCTCCTGTAACGCTATAGTAGCTGCTTTGCATTCGTTTTTCCCACTATTTTTAGAATCTTTCCAGAGTTAAAGCAACTCCTGTTCCACTTTAAAAAATCAGTCTATTCAATGACATTTAAAAAAAAACTCGGTATAATCCACATCTTTTATTAGAATTTAATAACGAAAATCTAATCTCCAAACACACTCACTCAAGGAGAGTTACACTTATGGCTTCAAAAGAACTCTATACATTACTAGAAGAACTTTTTGCGGAAAATGAAAAATCATACGTTACGTATGAAAACGTTATGGACCTTTTTGTAAAGCCTCCAACCCCTGCAAACGTCAAAAAATTGATGAGCCTTTTAGAAAAATACAAAGTTACCCTCATCTCATCTGCTGAAATTGCCAAAATGCGCAACAAAGAAGAAGCGAGAAGACGCGAAGAAGAACAACAAAAAATTAAAGACGATGCCCTTGAAGAAGAGTTTGACCTTGCCAGTGAAAAAGAGCTCTTAGAGTGGTCACGCAGTGATAGCCCTGTTAGAATGTACCTTCGCGAAATGGGACAAATCTCCCTTCTTACCAAAGATGAAGAGATTGACATCAGTAAAAAAATTGAATTTGGTGAAGACATTATTATCGATGCGTTCTGTTCTGTTCCTTACTTGATTGACTTTATCTTAGATTATAAAGAAGCACTTATTAACCGTGAGCGTCGTGTAAAAGAGCTTTTCAAAACCTTTGAAGACGATGCTGATGATGACGGTGACGATGAAGAGTTCGATGATGAAGAAGGCGAAGAAGGCGAAGAGAAAAAAACCTTCTCCAAGAAAGATAACACACGAACTGAAAAAGTTATCGAGAGCTTTAAGTCACTAGAGAAAGCAAAAAAAGATTGGCTCAAAAGCCTTACAAGACCACCCGAAGAGAACTTGGATGATCCTGAAGAGATGATGAACTATGATCTTGGACTTGCGTATAAAAAGAAACTTCTTAAAGACGCATTGATGGATCTTGGACCGACAAGTAAACTGATTAACGAGCTTGTAAAGTCGATGGAAACAGCACTTAAGAGTGACTTTGAGTTCGATAAAGAACTCAAACGTTTGGAATACCGTTTACCACTTTTCAATGATACACTCAGAGAAAACCATGCCAAACTTTTGAATAACATCGTTGATCTGACCAAAGAAGACATCACAGCAATGGTACCAGAGGCAACCATGGTTTCAACCTACATGGAAATCAAAAAGCTTTTCCAAACGAAGGAAGCTAGTAAACAAGGTTTTGATCTTGACCCTGAAAAACTCAAAGAAGTTTTAGAGCAAATTAAGCGCGGTAAAAAAATTGCGGATGAATCTAAAACCCGTATGGCAAAATCAAACTTACGTCTGGTTGTTTCTATCGCAAAACGTTATACCAACCGTGGTTTGCCATTCCTTGATCTTATTCAAGAGGGTAACATCGGCTTGATGAAAGCAGTCGATAAATTTGAATATAAAAAAGGCTACAAATTCTCGACGTATGCCACGTGGTGGATTCGTCAAGCGATTTCACGTGCTATTGCCGATCAAGCACGTACGATTCGTATTCCTATCCACATGATTGAGACGATTAACCGTATCAATAAAATCATTCGTAAGCACCTTCAAGAAGAAGGTAAAGAGCCTGATATTGAAACCATTGCACAAGAAGTAGGTTTAAGTGCTGACAAAGTTAAAAATGTTATCAAAATCACGAAAGAGCCTATTTCACTTGAAGCGCCTATCGGTAATGAGGACGATGGTAAATTTGGTGACTTCGTTGAAGATAAAGCCTCTGTTGCACCGATTGACCACATTTTAAAATCTGACCTTAAAGACCAAATTGATGAAGTTCTTGACCAACTCAACGACAGAGAAAAAGCGGTTATTCGTATGCGCTTTGGTTTGATGCACGATGAGAGCGATAGAACACTTGAAGAGATTGGCAAAGAACTCAATGTAACACGTGAGCGCGTTCGCCAAATCGAGAGTTCAGCGATTAAAAAACTAAAACATCCAAAAGTTGGACGTAAACTTAAAAACTATATCGAAAGTTAAACATGAGTAGTTTTGCAGAAGCATGGATTGAACACGACTATAATCCATTTATTGTTTTTGACAGTACAGGCAAAATCATTTCCCTCAACCAAGAAGCGCAATACCTTCTTGGTGAGGTCAATCACAAAAAAATCTTCGACATCGCCCAAACATACGCTAGTATGACGTATGGATTTAAAACAACCATCGTTGACATTTCATTTAGTTCTTACAAGTTTTACGCCATTACTGTAGGTTATGATGATGAAAGCTCCATTGGTATTAAACTCTATAAAAGTGCTACTAAAAAATTTGCCAATGTGGAAGAGTATGGTGAAAGTGTCAACATATACGCACTTCTCGATCTGTGCATTAGTGCATCTTCTACCAATGCGAACATCAAGTTCAAAAAAGAGTTTGACCCGACGTTTCCCGATGTTCGCCTAAAAGTGGAAGACTTTATGAAACTGCTTACTAAAGTCTATCAATCGCACCTAAATTCACCTGTCATTACTACGCGTTTAGCGCTTATTACAGGCGAATACATCCGCTTTAACAACAAAAAATACCCTATTTTCGCCATCTCTATAAAAGGTGACTATAGAGATAAAAGCTATGAAAAAAGTATTGAAGAGATTGGGATTAAAAGTAACTGCACTATTCACTTTGAACACGACGAAACGCTCATTCACGCTGCGTTGGTTTCGTAGAAATTAAAAAAGTGACCTACATCTCTGTAGGTCACTCAGTAGCATTAAAATTCGATAAGGTTTTGGATTTTCTCAACGATACTTGGATCTTCAAGCGTTGAGATGTCTTGCGTAATAGGCTCTTTTTTAGCAATAGAGCGTAAAATTCTTCGCATGATCTTACCACTTCTGGTTTTTGGAAGACCTGGTACGAAGCGGATGGCATCAAGTTTAGCGATATTACCAATCTCTTTGACGATAAGCTTATTCAGCTCTTGGATCATGTAAACCTCTTCACTTAGGCTATCTGTACCTTTGATAACAATGTACGCAAAAATACCCTCGCCTTTAATCGCATCAGGACGTCCAACAACGGCAACCTCTGCAACATTCTCATGGTGTGCAAGCACTGCTTCAATTTCTGCTGTTCCAATTCTATGACCTGAAACGTTGATAACATCATCGGTTCTTCCTGTAATGACGATGTAACCATCATCATCATACATAGCGCCATCGCCTGAGAAGTAAACAGGTTTACCATCTTTTTTACAATCCCCAAAATAGGACTTCACAAAACGGTCACTGTCACCCCAGATATTACGAATCATCGAAGGCCAAGGCTTCGTGATACACAAGAACCCTTTTTCACCTTTTGGCGTTGGATTGCCATGTTCATCAATAATCTCCGCTTTAATACCTGGTAATGGGAATGTAGCAGAACCTGGTTTAATTGGTGTAGCACCAGGAAGTGGCGTAATCATATGACCACCTGTTTCTGTTTGCCACCATGTATCGACAATCGGACAATTCCCACCACCGATCTCTTCATAGTACCACATCCACGCATCAGGGTTAATCGGCTCACCAACGGTTCCAAGTACTTTGAGTGAACTTAGATCGTACTTTTTAGGAGCATCAGGCCCTTCTTTATGCAACAAACGAATCGCTGTTGGTGCAGTATAAAACTGATTAACACGATGCTCTTCGATCATACCCCACCATCTACCAACATCTGGGAACGTTGGAACGCCTTCATACATAATGGTTGTTGCACCCATCGCAAGAGGACCATAAACGATGTACGTGTGTCCTGTAATCCAGCCAACGTCCGCCGTACACCAGAAAGTATCGTTCTCTTTCACATCAAAAACGTGTTCCATCGTATATTGTGCCCAAAGAATGTAGCCCGCACTTCCGTGTTGAACACCTTTTGGCTTACCTGTACTTCCTGAAGTATAAAGAAGGAAAAGTGGATCTTCAGAGTCCATCCATTCAGGGTCACAGTACTGAGACTCGTTCATGATGATCTCGTTATAAACATAATCACGTCCTGGAACGTAGTCAATGTCTTCAAAGTTTCTCTGAACGATGAGTACTTTTTCACAGCACTCACAACCCACTTTTAACGCTTCATCAACAACAGGTTTTAACATGTAAGGCTTTCCACGTCTAAATGCACCATCGGCAGTAATAACCAGTTTTGCTTCTGCATCTTGAATACGATCACGAAGTGCCTCAGCAGAGAAACCACCAAAAACAACCGAGTGAATCGCACCGATTTTTGCACACGCAAGCATCGCAAAAGCCGCTTCTGGAATCATTGGCATATAAAGAACAACACGATCACCTTTTTTGATACCAAAACGATTTCGCATCAAGTTCGCTAAACGGTTAACACGGTAAAACAGTTGAAGATAAGTGATAATACGACGTTTACCATCTTCACCTTCCCAAATAATCGCCGCTTTATTTTTGCGTGATTTGAGATGACGTCCTAAACACTGATGTGTAACGTTTAATTTGCCACCTTCGAACCATTTGTAGAACGGAGCATTCTCTTCATTTAACACTCTGTCATAAGGCTTAAACCACTCAATTTTTTCACGTGCTAGCTTATCCCAGTATCCTTCAAAATCCTCATCCGCTTGGATACAAAGCTCTTTGTACTCACACATGTTCTTAATTCTGGCTTCTTTGCTTAAAGCTCTACTTGGCTCGAAAAGTTGTGACATAATTACTATCCTTTTTCATATATTTATTTTATAACGTCTCTTGGACAAAGCCCAAAAGCCTACGTTGCACTATACGCTAAAACGTGCCTCTTATGAGGCAAGTTTTAGCTTTTGTTTTTTAATGACTTGAAGCGCCCTCTGCTCCAATACCTGTTTGACTTCTGATATACTGATGATCAAACGCCGCTCTCTCTTGTTCCGCACTTTCACTATTATCCATTAAAGAGATAATCCAAATACCTATAAAGGCAACACTCATTGAGAAAAGTGCTGGGTTACCATAAGCATAGATGGCTGTTTTATTGCCTAAAACATCTACCCAAACCGCTTTACTAAGAACAACCAACACAATCGCTGTAAGAAGTCCTAAACTACCGCCCCAAACGGCACCTTTCGTTGTAAGCTTTCTCCAGAACATTGAGAGGAAAAGAATCGGAAAGTTAGCACTTGCTGCAATCGCAAACGCAAGACCAACCATGAACGCGATATTTTGCTTCTCAAACGCAATACCTAAGATAATCGCTACAATCCCAAGAGCAATCGTAGAGTACTTAGAAACTCTCATCTCTGTCATTTCATCAACTCTGCCACGTGCAAATACGTTTGCATAAAGATCGTGACTTACCGCACTTGCACCTGCAAGCGTAAGACCTGAAACAACCGCTAAAATCGTTGCAAATGCAACCGCTGAGATAAATCCTAGGAATAAGTTTCCACCAATCGCATGTGCTGTATGAATCGCAGACATGTTACCACCACCGATGATACCACCTTTGACTGGGTCAAGGTATGTTGGATCATTTGTAAGTAATACGATAGCACCAAAACCTATGATAAACGTTAAAATATAAAAGTAACCAATAAAACCTGTTGCAAAAAAGACTGATTTACGAGCTTCTTTTGCATCACTTACGGTAAAGAAACGCATCAAGATGTGTGGAAGACCAGCCGTTCCAAACATCAAGGCAATTCCTAAGCTAATCGCTGAAATTGGGTCACTTACAAGTCCACCAGGTGCCATAATCGAAGCGCTTTTCTTCACAGCTACTGCTTGAGAGAAAAGTGTCTCAAAGCTAAAGCCCACTTTGTACATAATCATGATTGCCATGAACGATGCACCAGAGAGCAATAAAACCGCTTTGATGATTTGAACCCATGTTGTTGCCAACATGCCACCAAAAGTAACATATAAAATCATCAAGATACCTACCATGATGACCGCATACTCATAATCAAGACCAAACAAAATTTGGATGAGCTGACCAGCACCTACCATTTGAGCAATCAAATAAAGCGCTACAGTTGCTAATGAACCAAATGCGGCAAGGGTACGAATTGGTGTTTGTTTTAAACGGTACGACGCAACATCCGAAAAGGTATATTTCCCAAGGTTTCTAAGCTGCTCAGCGACCAAGAAAAGAATGATCGGCCAACCAACAAGGAAGCCAATAGAATAAATTAAACCATCAAAACCTTTGAGGTAAACCAGTCCTGAGATACCAAGAAATGATGCCGCTGACATATAATCACCCGCAATCGCTAAACCATTTTGAAACCCTGTAATACCTCCACCAGCCGTGTAGAAATCTTTAGCTGTTTTGGTACGACGCGCTGCCCAATACGTAATGCCAAGCGTTGCAAGAACGAAAAGCAAGAACATGACAATTGCAGAAACATTGATGTCTCTTTTGCCACTAAATTGAGCATCTGCTGCCCATACAAAATTTGAAAGCGTTAAAAGTAATAAGCCCCATTTCATTTCTCACCCCTTGCTTCTTCTTTGATTTGGTTTGTTAAGTCATCAAATTCACCATTGGCTCTTTGCGTATAGATACCTGTCAGTACAAACGCGATGATGATAACTCCAAGCCCAACAGGGATACCAACAGTGGTAACACCTTCTCCAAGTTTCACTGCAAAGGTTGCAGGGGAAAAAGCAATTACAAGGATGAAAGAGTAGTACACTACTAGCATAACAATGGCTAGTTTCCATGCAAAACTACTTCTTTTTTGTACGAGTTCGGCAAATTTTGGATTGGCCTGCACTCTGTCGTAGATATTCTGACTCATAAATGCTCCTTCAATGTGATTTGGTAGCCTGATGACATTGTAAAGAAGTAACGTAGCATTATCGTAGCATTTTGAGTTTAGAGAGGAAAAGGAGATTTTTCTAAAAAAATATGAGTAAATATGTAACTTTTAGCGCTGTTTCTCAGGAAAATACTTCTCTATTTTATACCCAACCCCTTTAAGATTTATAATAAAATCTTCTTTAAGAAGCTTGCGAAAACGGCTTATTTCAGCCCTAATTGAGGCATTATCGATAGGTTCATCGTTCCACACATAGCTGCGGAATTTTTCAAAGTCAACCACTATGCCTATATTCTCGCAGAGCAGTGTTACTATTTGTAGCTGTTTCTTGGTGAGCACTTGAACATTATTGTTGTAGAAGAGCATTTGTTCTTCTTTGGAGAAAACATATTTTGGACTTAAGATGATATGCTTAAGCTTTTTAATCTCATACTCTTTTTTAATTTTATCGATGCGAAGCCCAAGCTCTTTAAGATGAAATGGCTTTTTAAGATAATCCGAAGCACCCAGTTCAAATGCACAGCTAATATCATCAATATCCACATTAGCACTAATGAAAATAGTCGGAAACGCATGCTCCATTTCATTGAGTGCTTTGAGCAAACTCAGCCCACTCATTTTAGGAATGTTAATGTCTAAGAGCAAGAGGTCAAACACATCTTGCTTAATCGCTTCAAATGCCTCTTCACCATTACCAAAAGCAATCACTTTATGCCCAAGGGCTTCCAAATACTCTTCAATAGAGCTTCTTAGCATCAATTCATCTTCAAGCAGTAGTATCTTCATACTTATCCTTTGTAAAACGGTAACGAAAGAGTGTTTTTACATCATCTGAGAGCACGGTAATGGCAACATCATTGGCATCGCATATCTCTTTAACAATATTAAGCCCCAAGCCAAACCCTCCACGGGCTTCATCTTCGCGGTAATAACGCCCAAAAACCTTCCAAGGCGCTTGTATCTTCTCACCACAATTTTGTACCTCAAACACAATGCTCTCTTGATCTGCATAAAGTCTTACATGCACAGGCTGTTTTTCATAACTGTACTTGATAGCATTGGAGAGGTTATTGTCGCAAATGCGTTGAAGTTCTATCTCGTTAAAGACAATGAAGAGATCTCGCGTGATGTCTGTGATGATATGCAGTTTATTGCCTTCCGCCACATCCTCAAAATACTCCACCCTCTCGGTAACAAATTTAGAAAAATCAATCATCGCCTTTTCATACACCACTCTGTCTTTTTTCACCACATACGCCAAATCTTCATAAATGTTATCGAGTACTTTCACGGCTGCTTCTATTTTGAGTAAGTAGGGATTTTTCTCATATTTGAGATTATAAAGATCGATGTTCATCAAAATAATCGAAAGTGGCGTATTGATCTCATGAATCGCATTTTTGACAAAACGGTCTTGTTTTTCGAGTAACTCTTGCGTAAAATCAACAGAGCGCTTTAGTTCTATGGTCTTTTGTTCAACCATCTCTTCAAGATTGCTGTTAAGCTCCATAAGAGCGCTATTTTTATTTTTAATCTCTTCAATCATCACATTCGCATGTGTTACGATTTCTTGAAACTCTTGAAATTTGATCTTTTCCATATCGATAAATTCATAATTTTGAGATGCTTTTTTAAACGAATAAACGATAAAGCGAATCTCTCGCTTCATAATGTCACTAACATAGCGGTACTCAACCGTACTGACTAAGTATAAAAAGAGCGTAAGCATATAAATTTTCAAGACAAAATTGATGATTTTATCTTCATACGCTTTTTTCTTCTCAGCCAAAACATCTTCTATGCTTCGCGTACTGACGCCACTGCCTAAAACAAGCCCTAAGGGCTCATATGTTTTTGTCAGCACAATGTCCTTACCCACATCTTCAAGACTCAGTGCCAAAGTACGGTAAAAGACGACCCCTGTACTATCTTGTAAAAAAAGATAGGTTTGCATTTCCATATTGGAGGTAAGTGCATTAATGTCCTCTTTGAGCTTTTGATACACCTGCTCTTTAGGGAGATTTTGACTCTGCTTGTAACGGTATTCGGTAATATTATAGAGAAGATTGAGTTGTGTTTCTACGCTTTTTTGCTGTGTTTGAATATACCCTTCTTCAATGACTTTAATCTCTTTTTGAAAATCCAAATACTCATTAACGATGACCAAACACGCCGATATAAAAGCAAAAATACCCGCAAAAAGGATTGCCATAAAATTAATTTGGTTGATGCTTTTGTTATCTTTTTTCTTATTCAGCAAAACAATCCTTTATCAATAAGCTCTTGGTGGCTATTTTACCCATTTTATCCCCAAAACAGGAGATATAAAATCCTTTTTGGTATAATTTACGTTCAATACACGCTACATGGAGTTACACAATGAAAATCAGAATACCAGCCGAATGGGAAGAACAAGAAGCACTTATCGTCGTTTTCCCTCCCAAACAGAGTGACTGGGCACACTCCATTGAAGAGATTCATCAAACGTATCTGACATTCATCACTACCATCGCACGTTTTCAAAAGTGTATGGTTATTTGTGAAGATAAAAAGGCTCTGGCAAATTTACTGCCAACCTTGCAAAACATTGAACTCATCCAAATGCCAACGAATGACACGTGGATACGCGACTTTGGCGGTATCAATGTTTATAAAAATCATAAACGCCGTACCTATGACTTCATCTTCAACGCATGGGGCAATAAGTTTGAAGCGAGTTTAGACAACAGCATCACCAAACAGCTTTTTGAAGAGGGTTATTTGGAAGGCAAACTCAAAAGCTTGGACTTTGTCTTAGAAGGTGGAAGCATCGATAGTAACGGTCATGGTGTTATGCTCTCAACGGCGTATTGTTTGTACGAACAAAACCGCAATTCAAACCTTTCCAAAAAGAAAATCAGGCAAACACTTATAGAACTTTTTGGACTGAAAGAACTTATTGTGCTTGAACATGGAGCGTTGATGGGTGATGACACCGATTCACACATTGACACGCTGGCTCGTTTTATCAACAAAAACACCATTGCCTATGTGAAATGTTATGACAAAAACGATGAGCATTACAAAGAGCTTCGTAAAATGGAAAAAGAGCTTCAAAAAACAGACTTTCATCTGCTGCCATTGCCATTGCCATCGGCTAAATATTTCAATAACCACCGCATTCCTGCCACCTATATGAACTTTGTCCTCATTAACAACGCAGTATTGGTTCCAACCTACTCTGACGCGTACGATAAAGAAGTTTTAGCGATTTTTGAGCGCTGTTTTCCTGAGCGAGAAGTGGTTGGCATCGAGTCTTCTGTACTCATTCGTGAACATGGAAGCCTTCACTGTGCTTCAATGAATATTTATAAAGAGAGAGATGACGCCTAATGACTTTACAAAAAAAAGCAACCATTGTATCGAGTAGTACTGCTACGTTACTCATTGTTATCAAGTTATTCATTGGTCTTTTAAGCGGTTCTGTCGCTGTTCTTGCTTCTGCGATTGACTCTGTTTTAGACTTAATTGTCTCAGCGTTTAATTACTTTGCCATCACCAAAGCCGAACAACCTGCCAATAAAAAGTTTAACTACGGCAAAGGCAAAATCGAAGCCTTGGCCGCCGTCATCGAAGGTACCGTCATTACCGTATCAGGGCTTTTTATTTTTTATACCGCCATCAAAAAAGCGATTTACCACGAGCCTTTAGAACATCTTGAAAATTCCATCATTGTTATGGTTATTTCATTGGTTCTCACCATCGCTCTTGTTATCTTTTTAAATTATGTGGCAAAGAAAACCCGTAGCATGGTTGTCAAATCAGATGCCCTGCACTATAAAACAGACGTCCTAAGCAATGGTGCTATCTTGGTTTCATTGGTACTCATTCAAGTCACAGGATTTGAACTAATTGACTCCATTATGGGTGTGGTAATTTCCATCTATATCATTCATTCTGCGTATGAAATTATCAAAGATGGTGTTTATATTTTACTTGACGCATCATTGGATGAAGAGATTGTGGAAAGCATTAAAAATATCATTCTTGGAGAAAAAGAGATCAGCGATTTTCACTACCTCAAAACAAGAAAGTCTGCTAACACCAACTTTGTGGATGTTCACTTGGTCTTTAGCCCTGGTATTTCTCTTATGCGGGCTCACCATGCGGGTGATCGTATTGAAGAAAAGATCAAAGAGTTAATTCCCGATGGAGAATGGGTTATCAACGCTCACCTAGACCCATACGATGATTCTGAGATGAACGATAAAACTGCAAAGAAGATGGACTAAGTCCACCTTCTTTTAGCCTAACAGTAACGCTACTCTATACCCTATAAATGCCAATCCCCACGCAATCACCGTCGTAAAAATGAACAGATAAAAGAGGTACTTATAACTCCCTGTCTCTTTCGTAAATACGATGCTTGCAGCCATACACGGCAGATAAAACATCACAAAAATGATAAACGAAACTGAAGATGCAAACGGAATTTGCTCTTTAAGTACACCTATCAAACTCTCATTGCCCTCATCGACTTCTGAGCCAAGTGCATACAATACACCAAGGGTTGAGACAACCACTTCTTTTGCGGCAAGTCCCGACTCTAAGGCTACTGTCATTTTCCAGTCAAAGCCAATCGGAGTAAAAAGAGCATCGGTTGACTTACCGATAATGCCTAAAAAGCTTTTTTCCAACAACAGTTGCGCTTTTTCATTTTCAAGCGTTACTTTTTCTTCCGCATTTTGCGCTAATTCAATTTTTTGGGAAAAACTCTCTTCAATACTTGGGTATTTTGGGTAATTGCTCGCAAACCAAATCAGCAAAGAAGCGCCTAAAATAAACGTTCCCGCTTTTTTAAGATACATAATCGCCTTTGTAACCACCGTATGCCAGATAAGCTTCATTGATGGCAATCGGTATTTTGGCATCTCCATAACAAACGGCTCATCCACCCCTTTAAAAACAAACTTTTTCAAAAATTTTGCCGCGATGAGCCCTATAAAAGCCCCTGCAATGTAGATGAGAAACAGAACATTTCCTGCGTGTTCTTGACCAAAAAATGCTCCCGCAAACAGCACATACACAGGCAGTTTCGCTCCACAGCTCATAAACCCGATGATGAAAAGCGTGATGAGTCTGTCTTTATCGTTTTTAAGTGTTCGCGCACTCATATACGCAGGTACCGAACACCCAAAACCCGTTACAAGCGGAATGAAACTTTTACCATGCAAACCAAAGCGGTGAAAAAAGCCATCAAGCAAAAACGCAACGCGCGCCATATAACCTGTTGTTTCTAAAAGAGCGATGCCAAAAAAGAGAATGACAATGTTCGGTAAAAACATCACCACCGCGCCAACGCCCGAAATAGCGCCATCAGCGATCATCGAGCCAAGCTCACCCTCTCCAAAAATCGTTTTAGCATAATTTCCAAGTGCAACAAAAAACGCATCGATCCAGTCCATCGGAATGGAGCCAAGCTCAAATGTCAGCTGAAACAACGCCCACATCAAAAAGATAAAGATGGGAATGCCGAAAAATTGGTGAATCAAAAGCGCATCGATTTTTTCAGTCATGTTTTGCGAGACACTTTTTTTGCACGTCCATGCTTCTGTTACCGCACCTTTAGCAAACGAAGCACGCTCTTCGGCGAAGATTTCACTTACATCTTTCGTATCATAATGCAGATAAAGATGCTCCAACGCTTCTTTTAGCAGTGGTGAGAACTCAAGCCACATCGGTTCATCGTGCATTTTGTGGTATATTTTTGGATTTTCCTGTAAGAGTTTTAGTGCCAAATCACGGTATGCAAGCTCTGTTTTATAACGCTTTTGCTTCAAAAAGAAAGAGAGTTTTTCCACCTCTTCTTCGACCACATCGCTGTAAATGAGTTTTGATTTTTCATGGGGGAAGTTTGAAATGTCGATGGTGCGATTGAGCAGTTTACCTATGCCTTTTTTCGTAGCAGCCGACACCTTAACACAGGGAACTCCTAAAATGGAACTGAGCAGTTCATGGTCGATGCAAATGCCCTCTTTTTGGGCTTCATCCATCATATTAAGAGCAACTATCATCTTTTTATCTAGCTCTAAAAGCTGCGTCGTGAGGTATAAATTGCGCTCCAAATTGGTCGCATCCACCACGTTGATAATGAGGTCATAATGCTCATTTTCCAAAAACTCTTTGGTCACACGCTCATCTTGTGTGTAGTCATTGAGTGAGTATGTTCCTGGTAAATCCACGATTTTGATGGAACGCCCTTGCGCCATAAAACGCACTTCCGCTTTTTCAACTGTCACACCTGAGAAATTGCCTACTTTTAGGCGTGCATCGGCGATGGAGTTGATGAGCATACTTTTGCCCACATTGGGCTGCCCCACAAGGGCGATAATCAGTTCATTCATACTCGTTGCACTCCAATGCGTTTGGCTTCTTCAAAACGAAGTGCAAGAAGTGTACTTCCCACTTCGATTTCCATCGTACTTTTAGCGATACTCATAGCTTTGATTTTAAGATGGCTTCCTTTGCGAAGTCCAAACGAAAAAAGTCTTTGTTTGAGTTCGCCATCGGCTTCTATACGTGTTACGACAGCGTTTTCTCCAGCATTCATTTCAGCTAGTGTTATCATAATTTCCCTTAATTGATAATACTCATCAAGATTGTAAGTTAAAACGGATTAAAAGCTTATTAATGTAGAATAAGTTATTCAAAATAAATCATATTTAGGTGGATTTTATGAAAGTCGGACTCATCCAACACGCCATTGAAAGCACGTCAGAAAAAACCATAGCCAAAACTGTTTCACTCGTCGAAAAAGCAGCCAAACAAGGCGCACAGCTTGTTGTACTCCAAGAGCTTCACCAAGACCGCTACTTCTGCATCAACGAAGATGTCGAATGTTTTGACCTTGCAAGCAACTGGGAAAAAGACATAGACTTTTGGTCAGGCATCGCCAAAGCGAACAACGTCGTTTTAGTTACCTCACTCTTTGAAAAACGCTCCGCAGGACTCTACCACAACACCGCCGTTGTCTTTGAAAAAGACGGCACAGTAGCAGGCAAATACCGCAAAATGCACATCCCTGATGATCCAGGATTTTACGAGAAATTCTACTTTACCCCAGGCGATCTAGGTTACAACCCTATCCAAACCAGTGTCGGTAAACTTGGTCTTTTAGTCTGTTGGGATCAATGGTACCCAGAAGCAGCGCGTCTTATGGCTCTTAAAGGAGCTGAAATGCTCATCTACCCAACCGCTATCGGTTGGTTTGATGCTGACAGCGAAGATGAGAAAAAACGCCAATGCGACGCATGGGAAACCGTACAACGCGGTCATGCCATTGCAAACGGACTACCAGTGATTAGCGTAAACCGCATCGGCAAAGAAGCGGACAACCACGGCGTACTGGACGGCATCCGATTCTGGGGCAACTCCTTTGTAGCAGGGCCACAAGGTGAGATCATCGTTAGAGCTAGTCACGATAAAGAAGAAGTTTTAGTCGTCGAAGTGGACTTACAAAGAGGCGAACACGTCAGACGCATTTGGCCATTTTTACGCGACCGCAGAATCGAGACTTATGGGGATTTGACAAAACGATTTATCGACTAAACTTTCTTAATGTGTAAGGCTCAAAGCCTTACACCCTACTTTTGGAGTGCTCATGGAACTGGTTTATTTGTGGGTTGAAGAGTAAAAAATATCAAGTGTCAAGCGATGTTTATTCGATTGTTTTATCAGCTGCTTTTTCAAGCTTTATTCTTACCATAGGCATTATTACCGTCCTAAGTTTACTTTACACATTTACTTACAAATGCTTTTCTTCGTATATATCGTTTGATAAAATTGCTCAAAATCAGAAAAAAAACTCCTCTATACAAAAAGTATAGCGTTAGTAATTGACATTACATAACACTAGGTGACATAATTTTATTAAATATCAAGGATTTACCTCGATACATCAAACCAAAGGAAGTACATTATGAAAATAAGTGCAAGAAATCAAATCGTTGGTAAAGTAGCAGAGATCAAAAATGGTCCTGTAAACAGTGAAGTTGTTGTAGCAACCCCAAGTGGTGACAAAATCGTTTCTGTTATTACAAACAATGCCGTTCAAACACTTGGCTTAAAAGTGGGGTCAGAGGCTGTATGTATCTTTAAAGCGCAAGGTGTTCTTTTAGCAAAAGCAGACATTGCACTAGCAGTCAGCGCTCGCAATAAAATCAAAGGAACCGTTGCTGAAATCAAAGATGGAGCAGTTAATTGTGAAGTTATCATCACAACACCTGCTGGTTTGACCGTTACAGCTATCGTAACCGAAGATGCAAAAAAAGAGCTTTCTATTTCAAAAGGTGACACTATTTATGCCATCATCAAAGCTTCTAGTATTTTAGTAGGCGTAAACTAGCGTTTATTCGTAGGTTTTAAAGTACCACATCAGCGCGAACATCAAGCCTGATGTGGTAGCAATGCTCTCATCAAACATAAATTCAAGCGTTTCAGTACGTTTAAGATAAATCACTTCGATGTTTTCATCTTCGATGCCACCACCCTCATTGACTTTCATGCTATCATCTAAAACAGCGTAGTAAAGGGTTTGTCTGCCACCTGCAAAGCCCACGGCAGTGTAAAAAGAGGATATTTTTTCTAACTTTTCAAGCGGTACATCATAACCTGTCTCTTCTAAGACCTCTTCTTTAGCGATCTCGATGAGAGTTTTGTCTTTATCGACGATGCCAGCACAGAGCTCATACGTAAAGCCATCTTCGTTTTTGACGTAAATGGAAGGGCGAAACTGTTTGACAAAGACAAATGAGTCTAACGCTTTATGGTAGAGCAAAATCGCTACACTGTTATGCGTATCGACGATGTCCCAGCGCTTTTCAACGCTGTTGTGCAAGTAGTACATACTTTTAGGCTTGATGTACTCGGAGTGAACGCACTCTTCGATTTTAAGCACTTCTATCGTATGTTTCATGTGCTAAATCCAGCCTTTTTTCTTGAAAAGCGCAATAGGCGTAATCGCAGAAAGTGCCATCAAAAAAAGTGAAAAAGCATAGCCATACTGCCAGTCAAGTTCAGGTAAAACCCTAAAGTTCATACCGTAAATACTTGCAATGAGGGTTGGAGGAAGAAAAATAACGTTCATAATGGTAAAGATTTTAATGACTTTATTTTGCTCAATGTTCAAAACACCCACGAAGATGTTTTGCAAGTAGTCTAACCTTTCAAAGTTAAACTCGGTGTAATCAATCAAGGACTTAATATCTTTAAGCATGATGACAATGTCACCACGAAGCGAGCTGTCATCGTATTTGTTTGATTTTAAAAACGAGGTTAAAATGCGCTGTTTATCCATAAGGTTCTCACGGATATTCATGTTCAAATCTTCAAAAGAGGAGATTTTTTCCAACATCTCTTCATCATCGTTGGTATAGTCTGTAAAGACGTGTTTACGCAAACGGGTAATGTCTTTGGAGAGCTTTTCAATGATGTCCGCATCCGCGTCAATTCTGATGTCCAAAAGCTGTGAAAAGATGTAGTAACCGTTTTTAAATTCACGAGGAGCATAGTAAAAACGCTTACTAAATTCTTCAAACGTTTTGAGTTCTTTATAACGAATGGAGATGAGAAGATTGCCTTGGAGAATAAATGAAACCGTTTCGTTGTGAGCACTGTCTTCATTGGTAATCAAGAAGAAACTGTTGATCTCGATCTTTTTATCTTCTTCCCAATAACGTGAAGATATCTCAATCTCTTCAGACTCTTGTTTTGTTGGGAAATCTATACCAAATGTTTTTTCGACAAAAACGATCTCTTCACTGGTAGGAAGGAGCATATCGAGCCAAACAACTTTACTCTTTTTGTCTTCGTTGTCCTCAAACTCACTGAGGTCTGTGATGACTTCAAGTTTGTTACTATTTCTAAAAAAACATCGTATCATGGCAAACTCTTTTTCTTTAAATTCTATCGCAAAACAGTTTCATTTTGTTTACGCACAAAGACTAACTTTGCTTTTTTTCAAAAGGATAAGAGAAGTTAAAATTCTCTTCTTTAAACGGTTTGGTCTCACTCTCTAGTGCATTTTCTATTTTTTGTCTGAGTTCATTTGTATAATTTATAAAAGATCTTAGTTCGTTACCACTTAAAGCACTTTTTGCAATTTTCACAACACTGGCAGGATTGATGGCTACGTTGCTACGGTACAAACCAAAATGCAAATGCGGTCCACTGCTTAACCCTGTGTTGCCAACGTAGCCAATAACTTGACCTTGCTTCACACTTTGCCCACCACGAAGCCCTCTTGCAAAGCCATTAAGATGCGCATACAATGTTTTATAACTGCTATCATGGCTCACTTCAATGGTATTGCCGTATCCACCTTTTTCACCCACAAACATAACTTTGCCATTACCCGCAGCTTTAACAGGTGTACCAACACTTGCGGCATAGTCAATGCCCAAGTGCGCACGGTATTTATGCAAAATTGGATGCCACCTGTTTTGCGTAAATGGTGATGAGACACGTGTATAATTCACAGGATTCGCAAGTAAAAAGCTGGTGAGCTCTTGTCCTTTTGCATCGTAATAGTTTTCTTTATAGTAATAAATAAAATTTTTCTTTTTTGCTGTTTCTATCATAGAAACATTAATAACAATAGAGCCAAATAGCTTACCAAGACGGCGTTTTTGTTGATACAGCAGTACCAATTTATCGCCTTTTTGAAGATTACGGAGATTTACTTCACCTTTAAAAGACTGTGCAAATTCGTTGGCAAGTCCATAACTATTTGTTGCATTTAAAATATCAACGTAAGGAGAGTTTTGAATTTCTATGGCTAAAGAGCGCTTTTCTTCTTGAAAAATGATCGGAGTAATCTCCATAATAAATTTGTCATCTTTTTTCTTAAGGTGCATTTGAAGCTCTTCACCAATAGGAATTAAAACCTGTTCGAGTTGATTGTCTTCATTTTTGAGTACCTGATACTTAACGCCCGCGACAATCTCTGCGGCTAACTCTTGTTCTTCTTTGTCTAACGTATAATAAATTGATGATGGAAGATGATTTTTTTCTAAAAATGTGAGAAACGTTTCACCTTTTGGCCATTTTAACTCTTCCACATATGAAGCAGATGCAATCGATAAAAAAAGAAATAATAATGTTATGATTTTTGTCATTTGCACCCCCTAGTTCTTTTTCGATTTTATCTGAACAAATCTTACAAAATGCCTAAAACGCTTTGTTTTGAAAAAAGAAGTTTTTTTAAAACAGTTATAGTATAATCTCTCTCATAAAAATAAAAGGGGCGATATGTACCCTTCAAGGAGTTCCCGTTGAACAAGCTATTTTTGGTTATGTGTCTGTTTTTGTTTGGCTCTTTTGCAGAGGCTCAATCTTTTTTTAAAGAATTTAAAACACCCGTTTTGGAAGCCAATGAAAAACAGATTGTGATCATTGATTCACCAGAATTTGTACTCGGTGCAAGTGGTATTGTAAGCCATAAATTTGACGAGAAACACACGACTATTATTGCACGTGTAGATGTTGTAAGCAAAGACGGAGCAAAAGCTGTTTTAAAAGTTGAAAAATTTGACATGCTTGCTCAAGGCGCATTTCCTGATACAGGGGTAAAACCTGTTGTTGGCGATGAAGTGACCATCAACTATCTTTACGACCGCGCACTTATCATCACTCCGAATCAATCTGTTTATACTGAAGTGACTAAAAAATTCAACACGATTACATGGATTCACCCTGATGTGGTGGCTGCTTACTTAGCACAACTGTATCGTCCAAACCCTGATAAAAAAATCTTCCAACAAGCATGCTATCAAAATGCCGCATCGGTTATTTTCTTTGGTATTCATTCTACGGGTTACTTTGTAGATTGCCATAACTTTAACACCATTCAAACCGTTGCCATCACAAACAATGGAGAAACACAACTTCCTTTTTATTCACGTATCAACCAACAAATTGACTCTTCTTGGTTTAGTTGGGATAGTTCAAAAATCGGCGATTACAACGCATATTACACTACTTTAATTTCTAAAAAATAGAGCAATTGTATGGAAGCAAAACATATTGATTATTTTAAAAAACTTCTAGGTGACGACAATGTCTATAACGACAAAGCGCATCTAATCGCTTACTGTTACGATGCAACGCGTACTCGCTATGAGCCTGATGCTGTTTTATTTCCAAGAGATGAAAACGATGTCAGTAATATCTTAAAATATTGTAATGAGCACCGCATTATTATTACACCTCGTGGTGCTGGCAGTGGCTTTACAGGTGGCTCTTTGCCTGCCAATGGCGGCATCATTTTAGCCTTTGAAAAACACATGAATAAGATTTTAGAAATTGACATGGAAAACATGGTTGCCGTTGTTCAACCAGGTGTGATTAACATGCAACTTCAAAAAGCTGTTGAAGCGAAAGGTCTTTTTTATCCGCCAGATCCTGCAAGTGAAGAGTACTCAACTATCGGTGGCAATGTCAGCGAAAATGCAGGTGGTATGCGTGCTGCAAAGTATGGCATTACTAAAGATTACGTCATGGCACTTCGTGCGGTACTTCCAAACGGTGAAATCATCCGTGCAGGAAAACGTACCATTAAAGACGTTGCTGGTTATAACATTGCTGGTATTATCATCGCTAGTGAAGGCACTTTAGCGTGTATTACAGAGATTACGCTCAAACTTATTGCTAAACCTAAAATGTCACAAACAGCCATGGGTATTTTCCCAACCGTTGATGATGCCATGAACGCTGTTTACAAAACAATGGCAGCAGGTGTTACACCTGTGGCTATGGAGTTTTTAGATAACTATTCTATTAGAGCGGTTGAGCAAAAATTCAACAAAGGCTTACCTGTTGACGCAGGTGCTATTTTGATTACGGATGTGGATGGAAATTCACAAGATGAACTTACTCAACAACTCGATGTCATCGAAAAAGCATTTAGTGAGAATGGATGCAGTGGCTTTAAACGAGCAGAAACGCCAGAAGAGTCAAAAAATCTCTGGTTTGCAAGACGTAACGCGAGCCAATCTATCACAATTTATGGTAGCAAAAAACTCAATGAAGACATCACTGTTCCACGAAGTAAACTGCCTGCACTGTTAAGTGAAATTGATAAAATCGCTAAAAAATACAATGTCACTGTGCCTTGTTTTGGGCACACAGGTGATGGCAATGTTCACACCAATGTTATGGTGGATGGCAGTGACCCTAAGCAGCTTGAAATCGGACATCATGCGATTGAAGAGATTTTCAAAGCTACTGTAGCATTAGGTGGTACTTTAAGCGGCGAACACGGCATAGGGCTCAGTAAGGCACCATTTATGCACCTAGCCTTTAGTGAAGGTGAGATGGAGCTTTTCCGTTCTATCAAAAAAGCATTTGACCCCAACAACATTTTAAACCCTTCAAAAATGGGACTATAATAGGTGTTAAGCGCTAAAAATTGTGCGGAATTTTTTAAGAAACTAAGAGACGTAGAACTTGCACACTACGCCTCTTCTCTTAGTTTTCACACAATTTTAGCGCTGATTCCTATTCTTCTGATAACCTTTAGTATCTTTACTAAAATGCCTCTTTTTGAGGTTTACTATGAAAAACTTCAAGGCTTCATTTTTAGCTCCCTTATTCCTACACAACAAGATGTGATGATCCACTATTTGCGTGATTTTATGGCAAATACAGGCAATATGGGCGTTGTGGGAATCATTTTTGTGCTTTACATCTCTGTTATGTTTTTTTTGGATTATGAAAAAATCGTCAGCAAAATTTTTGAGATTCCCGCACGCAGTTTTTGGGAAGCACTCTCAACCTATTGGACAATGGTAACCCTTATGCCTCTTGGTCTCATCATCTTTTTTTACAGCTCTGCTGTAGTACAAGAGTTTTTAGATAAAAGCGATGTTACCAGTTCAATTAATTTGGTGCGATTTTCGCCCTATTTTATCATTTGGCTTTTGTATTTCATCATGTACACTGTCTCAGCTAAAACCAAAATTCATCTCAAAAGCGCCCTACTTTCCTCTTTTGTAGCTTCACTGTTTTGGTATGTTTCTAAAATTCTCTTTGTCTATTATGTGACGTACAATAAAACCTATCTAAGCATCTATGGCTCATTTAGCATTCTACTTTTCTTCTTTTTATGGATTTATTTTTCTTGGTTTATCTATCTTTATGGTTTAAAATTCTGCTTTTTATTGAATGAAAAAGAGACTGAGAAAAGCAAAGCCTAAACAAGCATAAAGTACCACTTTGTAGCGAATTGCCACAAGCGAGACACCCACATACCCCACCAATGCCCACCATGGAAAACTAAGATGATATGTATGTGCTTCTACTGCTAAAAAAGAGAGTAAATACGCATCTAAAATGCTACCAAAGTTTATAAGATGTAAAAAAAGACCTAAGGGATAAAAACCAATAAACACCAAACTTGTTAAGGGTGAGCTGAGTTGCAAAAACGTAAAGACAGGAAAAAATGTATGTACCACAGGAAGCATTAAAAGAAACACGCCCAAATCAATCACAGCGAGCAATAGCCAACGATTGAGATGTGAGAAATGGTGTAAAAAGAGAAAAAGATAAAAAACCCCTGCAACCGAGAACCAAAAAGAGAGTGAAAAAAGAAGTGCTGGAAACAGGGCTAGCAGCCCTAAAATTGTAAGTCCTAATGTTTCAAATGAGATGACTTTGATGCCTCTGGAATAGAAGAAAAATCCTAAAACACTCATCGCAAATGCCCTTAAAAACGATGGCACAAAATCTATGATGACCATATAAGCAAATAACACACTTAGGACAACTAGCGTCAAATCTGCCGTAAGATTACGATATGGAAAATAACGACTTTGGAAAAATTGATAGAGTGGCTTTAGGAAGAAAAAAAGTAAAAATGAGATAACACCAACATTGTAACCACTAATGGCAATAAGATGCGAAATACCCCATTTTTGGACTTCCTCGCGAAGCTCTTTAGAAATAGGCGTTGCAAAAAGAAGTGTTTTATACAGCTCTGCTATCTTTTCATTTTCGTGTTGATTGTCGATCCAGCGATAGAGTGGCTTTACATCAAACGGTGGGTCATCTTCATAAATTTCATACAACGCCATAGAAGGCGCATAAAAGCCTTTGAGATAATCATAAAAGGTGACTTTATCGACCTTAAGTTTGACCTTTACACGACTTTTAAGGGGTATGGAAGTGACTCGCCATGATGTCGTGTATAGCTCGATGCCTATGTCATCAAGCTTCAATTTAAAAACATCATATGTACGTCCTTTTTCATTCGTTTTTAAATAATGATTAAGAACAGTGGCTTTGCTCGTATAAATGGATGATTGCGTTAGTTTTTTGAAATGGTAAAATTCAAAGCTCAGAGAGAAAATTGTGACACACAGAACAACACCCAGTGTCAGAAAAAATTCCTTTTTGCTGACAAAGAGTGGTGCATTTAACATTTTTTAGAGTGGAGGCAAGCTTATCTTTGCTTCTTTGACATCTAAGCTTGCATCGCTATAGACGATTTCAACAGGGATTTTATTGCCGCCATCCACAAAGCGGGTACACGCTTTTTGAAAGACAAGATTGGCAACACCAACAGGTCCATTTCTATTTTTACCAACGATGACTTCAGCAAGTTCTTCGGGTTTTTCAAAGAAATTACTTTTGTACTCTTTACCTTCGGTTCTGGCTTTTTGCTCTTTTTCTTTTTCTTCTCGAATGCGGTAAACATCATCGCGGTAAACAAATAAAATCATATCGGCATCTTGCTCAATAGCACCCGATTCCCTAAGGTCGCTTAGCATCGGACGTTTATCACTCCTGCTCTCTAGTCCACGGTTAAGCTGCGAAAGCGCAATAATAGGTATGTTTAGCTCTCTGGCTAACAGTTTAAGACCTCGGCTGATTTCACTGACTTCTAAGTGACGGTCTTTGTTCCCTGCTGAGTTCATCAACTGTAAGTAGTCGATAATCGCAAGCGAAATTTCAGGGTGCTGAGATTTGAGTTTGCGCAGTTTGGCTCGCACTTTGTGAATATCCACAGAGCCATTATCGTCCACGAAAAATTTTCGTCTGCTCATCTCATCAGCAGCACTTGTAAGTCTTCCCCACTGCTCATCACTCATATCGCCTACTTTAAGCTTTTGAAGCGGTATAGAAGTCTTTGCACTGAGCATCCTGAGCATCAACTGCTCTGCTGGCATCTCAAGGGAGAAAATCGCAACGCCACCACTACGATCCAGTGCATTTTGCGCTAAATTCAAACAAAAAGCCGTTTTACCCATCGCAGGACGAGCCGCAACGATAATGAGATCGCCCTCGCCAAAACCTGTGGTAAGACGGTTCAGTTCCGCAAAACCTGTATCGACACCAACAACGCCTGAATTACCACGTTTTTTCATCTCATGAATATGCGCGATGGTGGCATGTGTCATCTCAGGCGATTCACGAAACTCTTTACTACCACTCTCTTGAGTAATTTGGTAGAGTTTTTGTTGCACCAAATCTACCACTTCAGTAGAAGGCAAATCCTTCTCGACGGCTATCTCTTTAATATCGCTAGTCAGTTGCACTAATTCACGTTTGATTGCTTTTTCACGAATTTCTTCAACGTATGCTTTAGTAGCAGGCAATGGATTGGTTGAGAGAATCTCAAGCATCGCGTCTTCATCAAAACGCCCTTGTTGGTTCAGCTTTTTCTTAATGAACTCCTCATCAATGGGCAAGTCTTCTCTCTCACACGCTTCCATCGCTTCGTAAATGTAACGATGACTCGGCAAGTAAAAATCTTTCGCAGAAATGACTGCCGCAACATCTTCAAATGTCGCAGGATTAAACAAAATGGAGCTAAGGACAGAGCGCTCTATGTTAACATTGTGCAGATTATTCACGCTTTGTACTCCTTAGCGGCAAGCTCAACGGCTTCTAAAAATTTATCAACAAGGTCTTCTTCTTTAAGTTTTGCGATAACTTCACCTTTGACCATCACTAAACCTTGCCCTTTTCCAAAAGCGATGGCGACATCAGCGTGTTTTGCTTCGCCGATGGCATTGACCACACAGCCCATCACAGAGATATTAAGTGGTGCTTTTATGTGTTTGGTACGACGCTCTACTTCAGCTACAGCGTTCACAAGGTTTGCTTCCAAACGCCCGCAGGTTGGGCATGAGATGATGTTTAGTCCTTCAGCTTCCACGCCACTGTCTTTTAAAATAGCGCGCCCCACTTTGATCTCCTCTTCAAGCTCTCCTGTGATGGAAACTCTCAGTGTATCGCCGATGCCATCGAGTAAAAGCGTTCCTAACGCGATAGAAGATTTGATGGTTGAGTGAAACAAGGTTCCAGCTTCCGTGACACCTAAATGAAAAGGGTACTCAACCAAAGGTCGAAGCATGCGATACGCCTCAACGGTGCGCTCAACATCGCTGGCTTTGAGTGAAACTTTCATATTGGTAAAGCCCAAATCTTCAAGGTACTTGATGTTATAAAGCGCTGATTCCACCATACCTTTCGCAGTGGCTCCATACTTTTCGTCAAACTCTTTTTCCAAGCTTCCGCTGTTCACACCAATGCGAATGGGAATGTTTCGTTCATTACACGCTTTGACCACTTCTTTGACACGCTCTTTATTGCCAATATTGCCAGGATTGATGCGAATACAATCCACCACTTCCGCCGCAATGAGTGCCAAACGGTAGTTAAAATGAATATCCGCAACAATAGGCAAACTTGAACGCTCTTTAATGGCTTTAAGCGCGTGTGCATCGTCATAATCAGGCACCGCCACACGGACAATATCAGCTCCAGCAAAATGAAGCCTTTTAATTTGCTCAACCGTTGCTTCCACATCATGTGTTTTAGAAAACGTCATGGATTGAACAGGAATTTTGGCATTGCCACCCACAGGGACATTGCCAACAAAAATTTGTTTAGTAGGGTATCGTTTGATCATTCTTTATCCCAAAAAAGACTTGAAAGCATCTACAAAATGCCGCACGATACACTTTAGCCCGATAGGACGAAAAAGCATAAGCGTTTCGGGGTTCCCATCGTGGATAACCGTGTTGAGAAAGTGCATATTTGAGATGCTGAATTAAATTAGATTATACTCTTTTGATATTAAGAAAACGATAATGGATCCATATCAGCTTCAATATGTAAAGTTTTTACACTATGTGCCAATTCAAGAAGTGCTTTAGTAGAATCACTGCGGGCTAAGAGTTCATAGCGGTATTTATTGGCGATTTTGGAGATGTTCGCTTTGCCATAGCCTACCACTTCAACCTGCGGAAAGCTTTGCGCTATCAAAGCCACTTTTTCGATAAGTGCTTTGGCTTTTTCGTCTTTAACGTGAGAGCTCATGAGTCTTAACATCTTTTTAAAGGGCGGGTAAAGTCCTTTTCTAAACACAAGCTCATCGTTTAAGAACTGCTCAAAATCACTCAGATACTGTTTAAAAAAGTCACTGTTTTTACTCTGAATGAGCACTTCGCCATACCCTTTTCGCCCTGCTCGTCCAGCGATTTGTTGCACCAAGGCAAGCGTTTTTTCACGTGAGCGAAAATCACTCATGCCAAGCAGCGCATCGACACCTAAGATGACAACCAGTCCAACACCATGGTAGTCATGCCCTTTAGAGAGCATCTGAGTGCCGACCATAATGTCGATTTTATGCTCATTAAAATCACTCAAAATGGAAGCGAGCTGTTTTTCAGTACGCACCTCATCACGGTCAAACTGTTGCACCACATACTCAGAAAAATGTTCACTCAGTTTTTGGCTGACTTCCGCCGTTCCCATACGCGTCGCGACAATTTCATCATGCCCACATTTAGGGCATACTTTAGGAATGGCTTCGGTGTAGTTACAGTAGTGACATTTAAGAGCGTTCATAGACTGATGCACACTCATTCCCACACTGCAAAATGGGCATTCCACATGAGCACCACAGCTTTTACAGCTAATGTACTTAAAATTGGCACGCGTGGGTAAAAAAACAATCACTTGTTTTTTGGCATTCAACGCTTTTTGAATGGCTTGCGTCATGGTAAAACTTATCCCGTGTTCACCATCATCGTACATGATGTGACTTTTAGAGTCAAAAAATGTCCCTTTGAGCCTAAAAGTAGGCAGTTTTTGAAAACTACTGAGTGTTGGTGTAGCAGAGCCTAAAATGACTTTGCATCCAAGCTTTTGTCCAAAAAGAAGGGCTAAATCTTTAGCATTATAACGCGGACGATTACCCGACTTGTAACTCTCATCATGCTCTTCATCGACCACAATTAATCCAAGGTTTTGAACGGGTAAAAAAAGTGCTGAGCGCGTCCCTGCGATAATGGAAATTTTGCCCTCTTGAAGCTCACAGAGTATCTGCTCTTTTTTCTTTGCGCTAATCTTTGAGTGCCAAATGGCAACGTGCGTTCCAAAATGATGCTTTAGGCGATTTTTCATCTGAGGTGTCAGCCCAATTTCAGGGAGTAAAAAAATAGCTTGCTTGCCCTCATTCATGTTCTGTTCAAACAGTTTCATATAGATTTCGGTTTTACCACTGCCTGTGTCTCCAAAGAGCAGTGATGTGCTATGTGCCTCTATAAACGCATACGCCTTTTGCTGTTCTTCTGAGAGCATAATGGTGGTTGAGACAGTCTCTTTTAGAGATAAAGCATCTTGTGTGTAAGGCACAAAAAGAGCAAGTGCCTCACCCAAAGAACAGACATAATACTCCGCGATAAAACGAGCGAGTTCTAATGTTTTTGGAAGGTAAAAGGCTTTACGTAAAAGAGAGATAGCTTCGCAGTCAAATTCAGGCTTTTCTACTTCAGCGATAACCACACCCTCTATCAAACGTTTCGAAAGAGGAACTTCGACAATAGCGCCTACCTGAAGCCTTTGCTCAGAGCGATAGGTTAAAGGCGAAAGCGGGGATTTTAAAAGAGCAATATGGTAGTAAAACACATTTTATCGCGTTAATAATTTACAATTTGTACCTGTTGTAGCATCACTAGCATTACAATCAAATGTCCCTGTTGTTGTATTATAAGTGAAAGAAACAGGCGTTCCACTAATATAATAATCATACCGCGTATCGCTAATTTTATACCAACCTTCAATACCATTTTCTTTCATAGAATAAAGAGGAGAAGAAAGTATATTTCCTTGAGCGCCACCATTAAATAAAGGGGTTTCATGTGTCTGTTCAGTTGTATCATCAAGTTTCTGTGGATATGTTGTAGTACCTACTAATAATCTTTGAGATTTAAGTAGCACAATACCCCCACGAATAGAAGCAACTTCAGCTTTACCTTTAGAAATAACAGCATCTTCACGTACACTGCCCAACCTAGGCAATGCAATTGCTGCGAGAATACCTAAGATAACAACCACAAAAATAATTTCTATCATTGTAAAAGCTTTTTTCACATATTACCTTGCAAAAGTTAATGTAAGACTGACTGTAGAGGAAAACTCTTTCCTCTACTCATTAATTTTTAATTATTTTGAACAGAAGTGTTCATATCTGCTTTAAAACCAAACATAGGGGCAGAAGTTGAATTACCATCACGGCAATAAAGTTCTTCTGCAACGGGTAAAGCATTAGTAGTAAAATCGCCTATTTTACCACCTGTAGCTGAACAAGCTGTCAAGTTTCCATCATTAACAAAAGTAATTCCCTTTAGTACCTCAGTATAGTCCTTCAAGTTATAGCTCTTAACTGAACCATTTCCATCTCTAATAGCTCTAGACCAAATAGTAGGACCAACTGAACGATTTAATGTGCCAATAAAGGCCTCTGCAGAAGCAATTCTTGCATCATTTGCAGTTCCTGCAAGCCTCGGTAACGCCACTGCTGCCAAGATACCTAAAATAACGATAACGAAGATAAGTTCGATCATCGTGAAACCTTTTTTCATGTTAACTCCTTTTGTGAATTAGCCTATACACTTATAGACCATTTATAACTCATTCTAGTACAATGTTTTTAAAGTAAGGCTTAAATCTCATCTATTTTTTTTACAAGGGTTGTTATCTCTTGCTCTAGCATAAAATTATCGTAACATTTACCCACATATGCAAACAAAAGCTCTTTAGGATCAATGGTACTTTTACCTTTAAATTTCTCTTTAAAATCAGTTTCAAATTTTACAGCAAAATCACCTTCTAACTTGATGTCAAAGTCTTTGCCACCAAGGCTAATCGTTATTTTACTCATTTGTTTAGCACAGCTTCAATTTTACTCAGTAAATCATCGGCATTAACGTCTTTGTTAATGAGGTCTTGCTCTAACTTCGCAATCTGCACATTTTTTGCTTCTGCTAACGCTTTGGCTTTCACCACTTCTTGACGTAGGGCTTCATTTTGCGCTAAAAGGTCTTTGTATTTTTCCAAAAGTTCTGTGATTTTTTGGCTTAATGTGCTAATGTTTCTCTCTTCTTCAAACATTTAGGACTCCATTGTGGCTTAGTTCCAGCGCACCAATAACTTCATACAGTTATCAAACGAGATTGCGTTAGATTTGTATGAAAATTTTTGCAAGCTTAGCCAAAGCTAAGTTAAGAAAATTTACATGCAAAGATGACATAATATCGTTTTACCCTACGGGCGATGCCATAAGGCTTTATTTTCTGCGTTAGACTTTTTTGACTTGCAAAAAAGCAAACCTTCAAAAATCTGCCTTAAAAATAAAGCCTTATGGCATCGTACCTGTATAAAGTTATTGGTGCGCTGAAACTTATTAGCTATAATTGTAACAAAATAATGGGAAAAGTATCAACTATGAGCGAATTTTATTTAGAAAGTCCCTATCAACCCTCTGGCGACCAGCCACAAGCCATCGATAAGCTCGTTGCGTCCATTCAAAAAGGGAACCGTTACCAAACCCTCATCGGCGTTACGGGAAGTGGTAAAACCTATACGATGGCACAAATCATCCAGAAATTAAAGATGCCAACACTCATCATGACACACAATAAGACCCTTGCAGCGCAACTTTATAGCGAATTTAAGGGGTTTTTTCCTAAAAATCATGTGGAATATTTTATCAGCTATTACGACTACTATCAGCCTGAAGCGTATATACCACGTAGTGACCTCTTCATCGAAAAAGATAGCTCTATCAACGAAGAGTTAGAGCGTTTGAGGCTTAGTGCAACAGCATCACTCCTCAGCTTTGATGATGTCATCTGTGTCGCTTCCGTTTCGGCGAACTATGGTTTAGGTGATCCAAGTGAGTACAAAGAGATGGTGCAAGTCATCGAAAAGGGCGAGAGCATTAATCAAAAAAAGCTTCTTTTACGCCTTGTTGATATGGGCTATAAACGCAATGACACCTTTTTTGATAGAGGCTGTTTTCGTGTCAGTGGCGATGTCATCGACATCTATCCTGCTTACAGTGAAGAAGAAGCCATCCGTGTTGAGTTTTTTGGGGATGAAGTGGAGAGTATTAACTACTTTGAGGTCTTTCTCAACAAAAAACTGCAAAACCTAAACAAAGTCGTCATTTATGCCGCAAACCAATTCATCGTCGGGCACGAAAGGCTTCAAAAAGCGATTAAACTGATTGAGCAAGAACTGGACGAACGTCTCGAATACTTCAAAAAAGAGGACAAACTCGTCGAATACCAACGCTTGAAACAACGTGTTGAGTTTGACCTTGAGATGCTTCAAAGCACAGGAGCGTGCAAAGGCGTTGAAAACTATGCGCGTTACCTCACAGGCATCGAACCAGGTGCTACGCCCTACTCGCTGTTTGACTACTTTGAAGCCATGAACAAAGAGTACCTTGTCATCGTCGATGAATCCCATGTCAGTCTTCCTCAATTTAGGGGTATGTTTGCAGGTGATCGCAGTCGTAAAGAAGTACTTGTGGAGTACGGTTTTAGGCTGCCGAGTGCTTTAGATAACCGCCCTTTAATGTTTGATGAGTTCATCCATAAAGCCCCACGTTACCTTTTTGTCAGCGCCACACCTAAAGAGTTGGAGTTGGAACTGAGTGGTGAAAATACCGCTGAACAAATTATCCGTCCTACAGGTTTGCTTGATCCAGAAGTGGAAATTTTAAGCAGTAAAAACCAAGTGGAAACGCTTTTTGACAGAATTAAAGAGGTCATTGCTAAAGATGAAAAAGTCCTTGTAACCGTACTGACTAAAAAAATGGCAGAAGAGCTCACGCGCTACTACGCAGATTTGGGCATCAAGATCAAATACATGCACTCCGACATTGACGCGATTGAGCGCAATCAGATCATCCGCTCTTTGCGTATTGGTGAGTTTGATGTGCTAGTGGGCATTAACCTGCTTCGTGAAGGACTAGACCTTCCTGAAGTTTCACTGGTTGCCATTTTAGATGCCGATAAAGAGGGCTTTTTACGTTCAGAAACCAGTCTTATTCAAACGATGGGGCGTGCAGCTCGAAATCTCAATGGTAAAGTGCTTATGTTTGCCGAGAAGATTACAGATTCGATGCAAAAAGCGATTGAAACGACCATGCGAAGACGTGCTCTTCAAGAAGCATTCAATAAAGAACATGGCATCACACCTACCAGCACCACACGGAAAATGGATGAAAACCTTAAACTTGAAGAACACGCCGACATCTACAATACGTATGAGAAAAAAGATAAAATCCCACCGAGCGAGAAAAAGAAAATTATCGCCGAACTGACCAAAGCCATGCACGAAGCGGCAAAAATTTTAGAGTTTGAAAAAGCGGCAAAATTACGCGATCAAATTGAAAAATTGAAAAAGATGTAAAAATTTTTTATATGTAAAATAAAAAGGTGGTATAATAGGTCATTGTTAGGAGAATACTATGCAAATAGGCAGCGCATTAAACGCCTCTTATGTACGTATTGGTAACACATCAACTTCTACATCTAACAGTAGTACCTCTTCTTCGTCTCAAAAAAACACCCAAAATTCCTCAGAACTATCAGCCTCCCAAAAAGCGCTTATTGCCGAACTTCAAGCTACAGACATCAAAGTACGTGCGCATGAACGTGCACACATCGCAGCAGGGGGTGGTGTTATTCAAGGAGGTGCTGTCTTTACCTATCAAAAAGCTCCCGATAATAAGCTCTACGCTGTAGCAGGCGAAGTTGGCATTGACACGTCTGAGGGTACAACGCCTGAAGAGACGATCACGAAAATGCAAACCGTACGTGCTGCTGCACTCGCTCCTGCTGATCCAAGCGCTACAGACTATCAGGTTGCATCAACTGCTTCCATGTTGCAGATGATGGCGCGATTAGAATTATCGCGCATGAAACAAGCTGAACTCTTAGCAAACCCAAAAGAAAGCTATGAGAGCGCAAATAATGAAGACTCAAACCCTCTTTTTTCCAATTATGCTTAATTAATCACAACGCGTTACCTTTTTATAACTTTTTTCTGATAAAATAATTAGATTTATTTCGTAATGAAGGATAAAATGTGCCTGATTTAACCGACTCTAGTCTTTACCTTAACCGTGAGCTTTCATGGCTCAAATTTAACACCAGAGTCCTTACTCAATCTCTCAAAAAAGAGTTACCTCTTTTTGAACGACTCAAATTTTTAGCCATCTATGCCACCAACCTTGATGAATTTTACATGATTCGTGTTGCAGGGCTTAAACAACTCTTTAGCGCAGGTGTCATTGAAACAGGGGCCGATCAAAAAACGCCTCTGGATCAACTTAGAGAAATCAGAGCTTACCTTGCTAGTGAAAAAGAGGTTATCCAAAGCAGTTACGAAGAAATCGTCAAAGACCTTGAAAAAGAGAACCTTTTTATTACCGATTATGATAATTTGACACCTGCTTTAGCGAAGCTTTCTGATGATTATTTCTTTTCAAATATTTTGCCAGTGATCGTTCCGATTGCGGTAAATGCAACGCATCCTTTTCCGCATTTGAATAACCTCAGTTTCTCACTAGCGGTTAAACTCCAAGACAGTGAAAGTGAAGATGAAGGCAATTATAAATACGGCATGATTCGCATCCCTCGTGTGCTTCCACGCTTTTTCCAAGCAGGTGACAACACATATGTGCCTATTGAGACCATAGTACGAAAACACGCTGAAGAGATTTTCCCTGGCTATAAACTCATCGCTTCTGCGGCCTTTAGAGTCACACGAAATGCCGATATGGTCATCGAAGAAGAAGAAGCCGATGATTTTATGATGATTATGGAGCAAGGACTAAAACTGCGCCGTAAAGGGGCGTTTGTGCGCCTCAATATCGAAGATGGCACGGATCCTGATCTACTCAATTTTTTAAATTCGCATATGCAAATTTTCTTTAAAGATATTTATGCCTACAAAATTCCTTTAAATCTTGGCGCATTGTGGCAAATTGTAGGCAATAAAGACTTTTCACATCTTGCATTGCCACCCTACAATCCAAAAACGCTCCCTCCGTTTGATACCAACGAATCTGTATTTAAAGTGATCGACAAAGGCGATGTACTGCTTTTCCATCCATATGAGAGCTTTGATCCTGTGCTACGCCTTATTCGTGAAGCATCTAAAGATCCAAAAGTCGTTTCTATCCGTATGACATTGTATCGTGTGGAGAAAAATTCCCAAATCGTTCAAGCTCTCATCGATGCGGCAAACGATGGCAAACAAGTCACTGCCGTTGTGGAGCTTAAAGCGCGTTTTGATGAGGAAAACAACCTTCATTGGGCAAAAGCGCTGGAACAAGCAGGAGCACACGTGGTTTATGGCATTACAGGCTTTAAAGTTCATGCTAAAATCGCTCAGGTCATTCGTCAAGAAGAGGATGGCAAGCTTAAATTTTACATGCACCTAAGCACAGGTAACTACAATGGTGCAACGGCGCGTGTTTACACGGACACAAGCTTTTTTACATGCAAAGAAGATTTTGCCAAAGATGGCACGATGTTTTTCCACATCTTATCGGGCTTTTCTAAGCATAAAAAACTTGATACCCTTTCGATGTCACCAACTCAGATTAAACCTAAAGTTATTAGCCTCATTAACAATGAAGCAAAACATGGCACTGAAGGTCGCATTATTGTAAAAATGAACTCATTGGTGGACTCCGACGTCATTCAAGCGCTTTACAATGCTTCGATGCAGGGCGTTCAAATTGACATTATCGCGCGTGGTATTTGTTGTTTACGACCTGGTGTTGAGGGCATTAGTGAGAACATTCGTGTGAAATCCATCATCGGAAAATACCTAGAACATGCTCGTATTTTCTACTTTAAAAATGGCGATCCAACCACAACGTTTATCTCAAGTGCCGATTGGATGCCTCGTAATTTAGAGCGAAGATTAGAGCTTATGACACCTATTTTTGATAAAGCATTGCAGCAAAAACTCTTTGAGATTTTACAGCTACAGCTTAATGACAATGTCCTTAGCTGGACACTTGGAAGTGATGGTGAATACACAGAAGTTATACCGACTGATGAGCGTGCCATCAACAACCATACGGTTTTAGAAGATTATATGAATAAAATCTATAAAGCACAAAAGAAAGATACCAGCTCTCATAAAGCAGAAAAACTCGCACGTCGTCTTTTCAAGGAGAGTTGATGATTATGGAGTTTCAAGGCTTACAGCCTTCTATCGCTTCTGATGTATTTATTGCTCCAAGTGCAGATATCATCGGCGATGTTACCATCGGCGAACAGAGTTCTGTCTGGTTTGGATGCGTCATCAGAGGCGATGTAAACTCCATTACAATTGGTAAACGAACCTCCATTCAAGACCTCAGCATGATTCATGTCACGCACTTTAAAAAAGAAGACCGCAGTGATGGATATGCTACAACGATTGGTAATGATGTGACTATAGCGCATCGTGTGATGCTTCATGGATGCACTGTTGAAGATGCCTGCTTGATAGGGATGAGTGCTACGATACTTGATGGAGCAGTGATTGGTAAAGAATCCATTGTTGGGGCAAATTCACTCGTAACTAAAAATAAAGTATTCCCACCACGCTCACTCATTATGGGAAATCCTGCTAAAGTTGTACGCGAACTCAGTGATGAAGAGGTAGCATCGCTTTATCACTCTGCCGACAATTACGTTCGATTTAAAGCGATGTACCAGTAGGTTTTGTAGCTTTTTTTTCTTTCTTTTTTCGTTGATTTTGGGGTTTCGTAAAGGCGATTAACTGCTCCACAGTTTGCACATCTTCAGGTACATTTTCTAACGCTTTAAAAAAAACCTGCGCCGTTGCTTTGGCGTCATACAATGCACGGTGATGATTTTCAAATGCAATGCCTAAATGTTCAGTTAATGAACTCAAGCCGTATTTTGGGGCTTCAATACATTTACGAGCTAAATCTATCGTGTCGAGTCTTCGATTGAGCAGTGGTCCAAAGCCTGCTTCTTCTAAATTGTGAGAGATAAAGTAGTAGTCAAAATTGACATTATGCGCAACAAAAACAGCATCTTTGATAAAAAGGCGAAAACCTTCTAAAACAGAATGAAGAGAAGGTGCATGTTGAAGTTCGCAGAGTGTTATGCCCGTAAGCTGTTCGATGCTATCTGGCAAAATATCGGTTTTGACTAAAGAGGAAAATTCACCTACCTCTTTGCCATTTTCAATCATTACAGCACCAATTTCGATGATTTGATTTAAAAGTGGTTTACTACCGTTGGTTTCAATATCGACAATACAAAATTTACCCTGCATAATCGGTGTTGTAATGGTTTCTAGCGTAAACGCATAGTTGTTATATTTTGTGATGGGAAGTCCTAAAAGCTTCAGCATAGAGAGATCTTCAACGTCAACATGTTCAAGCTCTTTAAACGTGTGCATTTTCGCAAAAAACTCTTTATGGAAAATAGGCTTTTGTGTCATCTTATAGATGTAGCTATCGAGTGCTCTCACGCTTTTGCTCTCTTTAAAAACATCTCCACTTTCTCGTGATCTTTAAGACCTTTTGCCCTCTCAACGCCACTGCTCACATCCACACCATAAAAACCTAAAGGCTTAACCTGTTCAACGTTTTCAGGACTGAGTCCTCCTGCTAAAATGATATTTTCGCAATCTGCATGTTCAAACCACGAAAGATCAAGTCTCTGCCCTGCGCCACCATATCCTTCAACATGAGCATCTACAAGTCTTATAAGCCCTTTATACTCTTCAATATCAGAAGCTTCTTTGGCACGTACAACACGCAAATATGGAACTTTCAAAGCACTCCAAAACGCATCATCTACTTCAAAATGGATTTGTGCCATATCCATCTGTGCCTCTTTACAGATAGCATTAATTTCATCAGGTGTAGATTCTACAAACAAACCTATTTTTTTGACTGTCCTAGGTAATTGTTCAGCAATGTTTTTTGCGTTTTGTGGTGTTATGTAACGTGGTGATTTTGGGTAAAAAACAAAACCAAGCGCATCTGCACCCACATTAAGCGCATACAGAGCATCTTCAAGGTTTGTAATACCGCAGATTTTAACCCACATTGTTATACTTTTAACGAATCAATAGCACTTTTATAATCGTTTGAACCAAATACATAGTTACCTGCAACAACGATATCCACACCTGCATTGGCAAGAGCGTGAATATTGTGATTATTAACACCACCATCCACTTCGATAAGCGTTTTTGCATTGCGCTTAAGAATCATCTCTTTTAAGATCGGTGCTTTTTCTAAAACACTTGGAATAAATTTCTGCCCACCAAAACCAGGGTTAACACTCATTAAAAGTACCATATCTAAGTCTTCAAGAAGATACTCAATGCTTGAAGGCGGCGTATGAGGGTTGAGAACAATCGCAGGCGAAATACCCAAATCTCTGATTTTTTGAATGAGACGATGAGGATGTTTCTCTTCTTCAATATGAAAAGAGATGTATTTTGGTTTTAAAGGAGCAAACAGATCGACAAAAAAAGTATTGTTTTCAACCATCAAGTGAACATCTAACGGTTTGGTAGTAGCTTTAGCTACAGCACTAACCACAACAGGTCCAATCGTAAGGTTTGGAACAAAATGTCCATCCATTACATCCACATGTACAAGATCACATCCTGCCGCGCAAATCGCCTCTATCTCTTCTTTTAACTTTCCAAAATCAGCAGAAAGGATACTTGGAGCAACTAACATATTTAGCCTTTATACGATGATAGACTTCGTAACAGAGTCTATTTTCAAAAATTTACTGAAATTGTATCAAAATTTATAATATTTTCGATATAATCTCAGGCTGCATTGAATTAAGCGTTTCTTTTGCTTTTTTCATGTAGAATTCACGA
>CAYXNJ010000008.1:0-65510 GCA_964466465.1 uncultured Sulfurospirillum sp. | reverse complement strand
CTATTATAAAAACTTTAAAGTTATTTAAAATAAATTGTTACTTTACTGCAATTGCTTCAATTTCAACCAATGCATTTCTAGGCAATGTTTTCACGCCAACCGTACTCCGCGCAGGTTTGTGCTCTCCAAAAAAAGAGCCATAGACACTATTCACTTTCGCAAAATCATCCATATTTGCTAAGAAGATCGTTGTTTTAACTACCTTTTGCAAACTACTGCCCGCTTCTGCAAGAACGGCTTGGAGATTTTCTAACACTTGGGTTGCTTGTGCTTCCACATCACCCTCCAAAAAGCTACCATCGGGCTTAAGTGCGATTTGCCCAGAGGTAAACACCATATCATTCACAACAATAGCTTGTGAATACGGACCAATAGCAGCAGGTGCATTGGTCGTTGAGACTATCTTCATACATCTTCCTTTTCAAAATTTGCTATTACATGTTTAAACACTTCTACCAACGATTCAACCTCATGCAACGGACAACACTCATTTGGTGCATGGATGGTATCGTTTACGACACCACATTCAATGGTCGCAACTCCAAAAGCTCCAAAAAATCGTGCATCGCTTGTTCCTCCCGCTGTTGAGAGTTTAGGTGATTTACCTGTTACATGCAAAAGTGCATTTTGCACGGCTCGAACAACAAACGAATCTTTTGAGGTTACAAAAGGATGTGCACTTTGACTAAGGTGCAATGAAAAATTAAGTCCCGATAAAACACCCTCTACATAAGAGCGAATTTTCTTCTCATCTGTTTTGGTTGAATTGCGAACATTGAACATAATTTTTAGATTTCCTGGCGTTACGTTTGTCACTTCCATACCACCTCTGATGTCTGTTATAACCATTTGAGATGGAGTAAAAGCTTCATCGCCAGCATCCAGTAGGTGACCTGCTAGGTGTTCCAAAACTGGGGCTATTTGGTGAACAGGATTGATCGCTTTTTCAGGATATGCCGCATGACCTTGCTTTCCTAAAATCTCAATCACCCCATTAATAGAACCTCTACGTCCTATTTTAATAGCATCTCCAAACACGACTTCCGATGTCGGCTCAGCGACAATGGCATAATCGGGTAAAAAAGAGCGTTTTTGTAGCTCTTTTAATACTTCTATTGTACCATGTTTTGCATCACCCTCTTCATCGCTGGTTAGGAGTGCAGAGAGAGTGCCATGAAAATTTTGCGCACTTTTAAGTGCTTGTAAAAAGGCACACACACCACTTTTCATATCTTGTGCACCTCTAGCAAATACAACACCTTCTTTGATTAAAGGCTCAAACGGATCGCTGTCCCAACCAAGACCTGCTGGAACAACATCAATGTGACCCGCAAAACAAAGGTGAGGACCATCCCCAAAGCATTTGTATAAAAAGAGATTTTTTGTCTGTTCAACATTGACTTCAATCACTTCAAAGTCACTGAGGTACTCTTTCATAAATGCAAATGCACCACCATCCTCAGGCGTGACTGAAACAAAGCGTAAAAGTTTTAAAAAGAGTTCTTCTGTTTTCACTATAGTACCTTTATTATAAAAGAGTCTTGTTTAGATTTTATATGATTTTAAAGTTTATGCTCTTGTATCAAGCTTTTTTAAAGCTTAATAAGTGTCGCACCAAAGCCACCCATATTGATAGGTGCATCTCCATAGGAAACTAAGGAAGGATAGGTACTTAAAAACGTTCGTACTGCGTATGCTAATTTTCCCGTTCCAATGCCATGATAGACCAAGACCTCATCAAAGCCGTTAATAAGGGCATCACTTAAAAACTTATCGAGTCTTTCAACCGCTTCATCGGCTCTTAGTCCATGTAAGTCTAAAATCATTGAACCACTCGGTGTCTCTTTAGAAATGACAACGCCAGATTTGTGTACTTTTGGCTGATTGCCGCTTCGCTTGAGTTTTGAAAGAGGGACACGAAGGCTAATGCCATCACATTCTATCATTGCTTCATCTTTTTTGATGCTCTTAATCACACCTTTTGAGCTTCCATACTTAATCTTATCGCCCACAACTAAAGACTCTGCTTTTTGCTCAGGCACAACACGTTTAGTCTCTTGATGAAGCTGGTTTGCTTTGTTTAGAAGGCGGTGAGACTCTTTGGTGTCCGAGCTTTTAATCGCCTTTTTAGCTTCCCCTATGGCTTGATTAAACTCTTTAGACATTTTAGAGTAAGCATGATCAAACTCTTCTCTGACACGCTCTTTTTCATCACGTAAAGACTCTTTGAGTTTTTCTACCTCTTTGAGCCTTGCATCAAGCTCTTCAGAGGTTTGGCGCATCTTTAGTTCAAGGTCAATATTTTTCTGAATCAACTCATTGAGCTTCTCTTTATCTTCGCCGTACAGGACACGCGCTTCAGCAACAAGCATTTGAGGAATGCCGTAACGAAGAGCTGTTTCAAACGCATAACTCTTTCCAATGGTTCCTTTTAAAAAGCCATAGGTTGGACGTTCCGTCTTTTCATCATAAATAGCAGCCAAGAGTTCCACTTCAGGATGGGTTGCAAGTAAAGAAGCCAAGCGTTTATGGTGTGTGGTTATAACAATTTTCATCTCTTTATCGATGAGTTTTTCAATCATCACTTTAAAAAGATTGGCTGCTTCATCTGCGTCTGTTCCAAGTTCGATCTCATCGACACCCACTAAAGCTGTTTTCTTGCCAAAGAGTTTACTAAACTCGCTCATACGTCCCGCAAAGGTTGAAATGTCATTTTTGACATTTTGAGGATCATCTAAAATCGCAAAAATCTCTTTAAATGAACCAATGCTCGAGTGTTTTGCATCAATTCGCATAGGAAGAAGATACTTACTTAAAATAGCAGCAGAGAGGATGGACTTTAATAGCATCGTCTTACCACCCGCATTCACACCGGTAATCATCAAAACTTGTTTAGAAAAATCAATTGTAATCGGTTTTGGATTTGCCAAAGCTGGATGCGCAAAATTATCTAATTTAATGACGTTGTTTTTAGAGGGAAGTACAAATTCCATATCTTTTTCTCTTGCGTAAGCCACTCTGGCATAATACGCATCAAAACGGTCAAACTCTTTGTTGATAAAGCCTAAAAATTTAAGCTGTTTGGTAAAAACGGAAGAAATCTGTTTCGCATACTTATACGTAAGTTCTTCCTTGCGATCTAAGAGTTCACTCTCACGACTCACCAATTTAGAAAGTGCTTCAGGCACTACATAAAAAAATCCACTGCTACTACGTCCGATGACATTACCTTTTAAGACGTGGTTAAAACCACCACGAACCAAAAGTGCTTCTTGGTTATTGATATAGTGAATTTGCTTGTCTGCTAAGTAAAGTGCAATTTTCTCCGTTGAGATAAGACGACGAAGTGTGCTATTCATCTCATCTTTGACCATTTTAAGACTTTGAGCAATACTTGCAAACTGCTCATCAACACTGGCTTTAAGCTCACCTTTGTCATCAAAATAGCCACAAATGTGTGTAATCTCGCTAGGAATGAGAATACGCTGTATCCACTCACCAAGGCTTTGATCATTCAATATATTTTTAAGATACTGCATATAATTAATAATCTGAACAAACGCAAAAATCTCTTGAAGTCGCAAAACTCCCATTTTACTTAGATGCATTAAACTTACATCCAAAGCGGGAACTTCAGGAAGTGGTTTAAGGCGATCACGCATTAAAAGTTCATGAATGAGCTTATAATGCAAATTGGCATCGCCTTCCATAAACAGAGGTTTTTGACGTGCCAAAAAGTGTTTAAAAGAACTTGCATAATCAGCAAGATCAAGTTTAGAAAAAAGTTTTTCCATTATCGTGCAATCGTACATGTAGCCATATCGATGACTACGCCTTTATCATTTTTATTTTTATCATTAGGAATAAAACTGAGTGTTCCACTCACAAAAACAAATGTAGCAGAACTAATTTCTCTACCCTCACAATAGAGCGTTTTACCTTGTTTAAAGGCACTAATCATCGCTCTATTTTGTTCACTCTCTTTTGCATTGTATGATTCGTACCACCATGCAAAACCTATAATAAATACTAATGTTACAAGTAACGCAATTTTCGCTTTTTTAGGTAATGTACTTTTTTTTGCATACAGTCCAAAGACAATCAAAAAGGTCACTGCTAAAAAAAGTATGAATTGCATTACATCGCTCCTCTGAGTTGATAGGTGATATCTCCTGCACCAAAGCTAATGACCAAACCTTCATCAAAAACATGTTGATTTGCTTCACAAGGAAATATCTCTATACTATCATCTTTTCGGTAAATACGCGGTGGAAAAAGTGGAGAGTAACGCGCGAACTCTTTTTCAAAATCGATAAAGACCTCTTTTTCTCCTGCTCTCCATACTGGTAAAATAATAAGCTGATCAACTCCCTCAAAACAGTTCACAAAACTTTCCAAGTTATCAATAGTTCGTGAGTATTTATGCGGTTGCCAAATGGCTGTAATTTTTTTAAGTCCCATAAGTTTTGCATAAATTTTAGCAGAACCCAATGTCGCTTTAATCTCTGTAGGGTGATGTCCATAATCGTCAATCAAAGCAAAATGTTCATTCTTGGTTAAAAGATCAAAACGTTTTTTGATACCTTTATACTGTTTAAGCTTTTCGCGTGCTGTCTCAACATCCATCTCATGCAAACTTGCCAAAATCGCTAAAGACGCATCAAGTGCCATATGTGAGCCAATACCCCATACTTCAAAACGTCCTAAATCCTTCAAAACAAATGACGTATAAGGCTCGCCGTCTCTCATAACCGTTTCGATCTCACGAATATCGCGGCTTGGATAAAGACGATCAGCTTCAAGTTCAGTAAGTGTGCTTAAAAAAGGATCTTCGGCATTAATAACGCGTATCTTAGCGCTCTCTAAAAAATGTCTATATGCACCATAAAAACGGTTTAAATCGTAGTTATAATACTCCATATGCTCTGGCTCAGCATTGGTCACAATGGCAATGTAAGGATTAGAGTTTAAGAAGCTTTCATCACTTTCATCGGCTTCAAAAATGACATTATTGCCCTCTTTGTAGTACATGTTTGAGCCATACTGTTTACTCTCAGCACCAATGACGAGCGAGCCTTCAACCATGGAAGCAAGCATTGCACTGGTCGTACTTTTACCGTGTGCTCCACACACAGAAAAAACACGTCTGTTTTTCAAAATAAATAACAGTGCTTCACGACGAGGCATAATGCTCATACCCTTTTCACGGGCACGTACAAGTTCTACGTTATCGGGTTTAATCACCGCCGAATACACCACCAAATCTTGATCGGTAATACACTCAGGATCATGGGGAATACGTACAGGAATACCTAATGCTTCGAGTCCTGTTGTAATTTTCGTTGCTTTAATATCAGAGCCTGTAATCTCATAACCTTCTTGCTTAAGGTATTTCGCTAATGCAGAAAGTCCTATACCACCGATGCCTACAAAATGAACTTTTTTCAATTGTTACCTTTTCTATTTTTACACGCCCTCCAAGCTAAGCTTGAAACGCTAGCCTCTTTTGAGGCAAAAAATTTAAACTTTTACTTTTACGCTTTTGACGTAGCGATAAAATCTTTTATCTCTTTTAATATTGCTTCTGTTTTCACACTATTTTCAACCAGTGCAATGCGCACATAACCATCTCCCATACCACCACGTCCCAAGAAACGTCCAGGAAGTACTTTAATATTCTTTTGTGCATAAAGCTTTCTGGTAAATTCCAAATCATCTCCTACTTCTAACCACACATAAAATGTTGCATCAATCTCTTGTACGCCTAAAATTTCATGTGCTAAACGAAGATTTTTAGCATATTGAGCACGTGTAAGTTCGACATGTTCCATATCATTCCATGCAATTGCGGATGCAATTTGAAGTGGTAAAGGAATACCCGCACCAATGTAGGTTCGATACTTCATATATCCACTAAGAATCTTCTCATCTCCTGCGATAAAACCAGATCTAAGCCCTGGTGCTGAACTACGCTTAGAGATAGAATTGATGACTAAAACATTTTTAAAACTCTCATTTCCAACATGCACACTTGCTTCTAAGAGTGAAGGCGGTTTTTCGCCCGCATAAATCTCGCTGTAACACTCATCATTCAGAAGCACAATATCGTATTTAAGGGCAAATTTAACCCACTCTCCAAGCTCTTCAAGGCTCAAAACCGATGTGGTTGGATTGTTCGGAAAATTGAGAATAATGAGATCGGCTTCTTTGAGCTCTGGTATATTAATGTCAGGTTTAAAAGCATTCTCTTTGGTAAGATTGAGATGTACCGCTCTTGCACGACTTGCGATAGCCGATCCCTCGTAGATTTGGTAAAAAGGGTTTGTATAAGCCATCACAGGATTTGGTTTATCGTGTAAAAGGTATTGTGGAAAGTTAAAAAGTACTTCTCTAGTTCCAAAAGTACACAAAAGTTCGGTTGGTTTTAACTCAACGCCAAAACGCTTTTTGACAAAATTACGTTGAGCGTCATTTACATACGCCTCACCTGAAGATTTTGGATACTTATTGAGTAAAGAACTGTTTTTTTTAAACGCCTCTTGAATAAAATCAGGCGTCTCGAACTGTGGCTCACCAATGGTCAGTGAAACTGCTGGATAGTCGCTATTTGGCGTAATATCTTTTAATAACTCGGTTAATTTTTCAAACGGGTACGGTTCAAAATGCAATGGTCTTCCTTTTAGATATAAAACAATTTTTTAATGTGGCATTCCAAATTTTTGGGTAATAAGCTCGCCCTCTTCATTAATGTACAGATAGTACAACAAATCTTTTTTAACACTCAGTCCTGCTAGATAACGCAGGGCTAAATTGGCTTGCAAGGACGCTATGTGCATTACGATAGGTGCTGCAATGCCTGCTGGAGTTTTATTGCTGATTTGAAAAGCTTTAAAACTACTCTTCTCAAAAAAACACACTTGCCCATTAAAAGCTTCCACTGAGCCATAAAGCCATGGGGTCTTCACCTCTTTGGCATACGCATCAATCAGCGCACGTGTAGGTAAATTGTCGGTAGCATCAATAATGAGATCAACCGCAATTTTTTTTGCTATAAAATCTTCCAAACGCCCTATATGCGCATGCACTTTTACAAAAGGAGAACGGCTTTCGATGCTCTCTTTGACTACACTAGCCTTTAGTTTACCCTCATCGCCTACTTTAAATGCGATTTGGCGGTGAATGTTATGAACACTCACGTCATCGAAATCCACAAGGTGAATTTCACCAATACCTGAGCTTCCTAAAGCATACGCTAAAGAGCTTCCAAGACCTCCACAACCAATGATGACGATTTTTTTGCTTTGCAAGCTTTGTTGTGTCTCTTCTCCCCACAGCTGGACTTGCCTGTGGAAATAGCGCATCATAACGCTTCCCTTTTACTGACCTGTTTTTTCCATCCCCAAAGCTTTCGTGCTTCCACAAGACTCTCTTTTTCGATGGTAGCAACAAGCATCTCTTCTTTGTCACCCAATGTCAACTCTACATCGCCAAATGGGGAGATAAGGCTACTTTGTCCATAAAACTGCCATGTCTCTTCTTCTTTATAGCTTCCCACACGATTGGCGCGTAAAATGTAAACGTTGTTTAGCATAGCACGCATTTTTAAAAGCTCTTCCCAACGACGTGCCGAATCAAATGTGGACGAAGTGGCTGTTAAAACCACATCTACATTTTTCTTCATAACTTCCATCCATACGGTATCAAAATGAAGCTCATAACCACTGACGATACCAAAACGAATACCGCCTAGCAAAAAGAGCGGAAGTGTGTATTTAGAAACCGCATTAGCAAAGAACTTCTCTTCATTCCAATGTTTATAGTTAATCAAAAACTGTTGATCAAAAAAATGAACCGATTTTGGTGAAAAATGAGCATTGCATTTATAACAAAACTCACCCTTCACATTGATAATAGGAGCAATAACGTGCAAATCATAATCAGCACAAAGCTTTTTAAGTACTTCGATTTTATGGTTTGATTGCTCTTTTATCATTGAAATTGGCATACTCTCCAGCTCTTTGAAAAAGCTATTGAGCGCATACTCGCTCAGCAATACGACTTCAACCTCTTTTTGTTTACAAATGCGAAAATAATAGTCAAGTTTTGCTTCGCTCATCGGTAAAGTACTGAGTTGTAGTGCTGCTATTTTCATACCAATTCTTCCTTTTCTTGCAATTTAGTATAGGTTAGTTTTGCTTCTTCAAGCATTTTGGTTGCTTCTTTTAAAATCGCAATTCCCTCTTGATACTTCTTCATTCCCTCTTCCAAAGAAAGCTCGGGGTTGGAGAGTGTATCTAAAATCACTTTGGCAGTCTCTAGCTTTGCTTCAAAACTCTGTTTCTCTTCTTGCATGTTATACCTTCGCTTCCAGTGCTTTTTTTATATAAAAATCAAATTTATCGTACTCAACTAAAAACGCATCATGTCCATAGTGGCTATCAATACACACATAGTCCACTCTCTCGCCTCTTCCCATATTTTCCATTGTTGTCTTGATGAGTTCCATCTCTTCTGGCATAAAAAGACAATCTCCTTGGAAAGAGATCAGCGTGAGCTTTGCTTTAATATGTTTGAGAGAATCATCAAGTGAGTCATAATTGCGTGTTGCATCAAAAATATTCATCGCCTTGATAATATAAAGATAACTGAGTGGATCAAAACGTTTGGCAAAACTATAACCGTTGTATTCCATATAACGCTCAACCTGAAAACGTCCAAAAAGTTCATACAAACCATCTGTCTCCACGTAATTGCGCCCAAATTTTTTGTTCATAGAGTGAGGACTTAAGAAACTGATATGCCCTGCCATACGGCCAATAGCAAAACTAAGCAATCCCTCTTCTTCAAAATCCTCTGGGTCATAATTGCCATTTTTAAAACGCGGGTCATTGACAATGCCTTCCATAGCAATTTTATTCCAAGCAATTGCCCAAGGTCCCGTAGCATACGTTGTTGCAAGTAAAATAACCCGCTTGGCAAAATGAGGATATTCAATGGACATACAAAGTCCTTGCATTCCTCCAAGAGATCCTCCAAGAATCGCATACGCCTCTTTTATACCAAGCCTTGTAAAAAGATTCATTTGCGCTCTAACCATATCACTAATGGTAAGAACAGGGAATTTTAAACGTAAAGGTTCTTTGGTTTTAGGATTGATACTCATAGGTCCAGTAGAGCCAAAGCAGCTTCCTAATATGTTGACACACACCACACAATACTTGGTTGTATCAACAATTTTTCCTTCTCCAATGAGTGGGTCCCACCAGCCTGCTTTGGTTTCACCTTCATAGCGACCTGCTGCATGGTGGCTTCCCGTAAGTGCGTGAAATACAATGATGACATTACTTTTGTCCTCATTCATTTCGCCGTACATCTCGTATTTGAGATCATACGTTTCTAAAATACGTCCACTCTCTAAGTAGAGTGGTTCGTCAAAATGTTCTACAAAAGTTTGTATCTTCACAATTGACCTTATTTAAAATTGGGGCGATAAAGCCGCCCCATCATTGATTAGTTAACGCGATAATTAGGTGCTTCATGTGTGATGATAACATCATGTACATGGCTCTCTTTAAGTCCCGCACTGGTAATTTCTACGAATTCTGCTTTTTCTTGATAATCAACAATATCACGTGCACCCACATACCCCATAGAAGATCTTAATCCTCCAACGAGTTGGAAAATAACATCACGAATTGAACCTGCGTGTGGTACACGTCCTTCAATACCTTCTGGAACAAGTTTATCTGCAGCGGTTCCCTCTTGGAAATAACGATCGCTACTTCCTTTTGTCATCGCACCAATACTTCCCATACCACGATACGTTTTGTATTGACGTCCTTGATACGTAATAAGTTCACCCGGACTCTCATCGGTTCCTGCAAGTAAACTTCCTACCATGACACTTTGAGCGCCTGCTGCTAATGCTTTTGCAAAGTCACCAGAGTATTTGATACCACCATCGGCAATAACAGGCACACCATGTTTTCGACCGACTTCTGAACACTCTTCAATGGCTGAAATTTGAGGCACACCCACACCAGAAACGATACGTGTTGTACAAATACTTCCTGGTCCAATACCTACTTTAATGCCATCTACGCCTGCAGCCACAAGTGCTTCTGCAGCTTCTGAAGTTGCAATATTTCCAGCAATAACATCAATGTTAAGCTCTTTTTTGATGAGTTTAACCGTATCGATAATACCTTTTGAATGACCATGTGCAGAATCTAGAACCAACACATCAGCCCCTGCAGCATCTAGTGCACGAGCACGATCCAATTGACCAACACCAATCGCCGCACCGACACGAAGTCTTCCAAAAGCATCTTTGTTCGCATTTGGATATTCTTGACGTTTTTTAAGATCTTTGATCGTAATAAGCCCTGCAAGTTTATTGTTTTCATCAACCACTGGAAGTTTTTCTACTTTATTGGTTCTAAAAATGGCTTCTGCATCATCCAAAGTTGTACCTTTTTTTACAGTGATCAAAGGCATTTTTGTCATAAGTTCTTCTACTTTTTTAGAGTAGTCATTTTCAAAACGAAGGTCACGGTTTGTTAAAATACCAATGAGTGTTTCGTTATCATCTTCAACAACAGGAACACCTGAAATTCGGTACTCTGACATGATTTCTAAGGCTTCACGTAATGTCGCTTTTGCTTTAATGGAGACAGGATCAATGATGATACCGCTCTCACTTTTTTTAACGCGTCTAATTTCTCTTACTTGAGATTCAACATCCATATTTTTATGAATGATGCCAAGTCCGCCAAGGCGTGCCATCATAATAGCAGCTCTGTGTTCTGTAACCGTATCCATCGCCGCTGATACCAAAGGAATATTCAGTGTAATATTTTTAGTAAGTTGTGTTTTGATATCTACCTCTTTAGGTAAAATCTCTGAATATTTTGGTACCAACAATACGTCTTCAAATGTTAATGCTCTTTTTCTAATTTTCATGTGTTTCTCCTATAACCCTAATTCTCTCTCTAAGCTCAGCGCTCCATCCAGAAGTGCTTGCTCACCGTACGCTTGACCAATGAGTTGTCCTCCTACAGGAAGCCCTTTGCTATCCATACCAAGAGGAACAGAAATACCTGGAAGCCCTGCGAGGTTAAGTGAAATCGTATAAATATCACTCAAATACATCTCTAATGGATCTGCTTTTGAACCAAACTCAAACGCTGATGTTGGTGTGACTGGCATAAAAATCAGATCAGCCTCTTTAAAAATTGCCTCATACTGTGCTTTAATAAAATGACGAGCACGTTGCGCTTTAATGTAATACGCATCGTAATATCCACTGCTTAAAACGAATGTTCCAAGAAGAATTCTTCGTTTGACCTCTTCACCAAAACCAAGGCTTCTGCTTTGAATAAACATCTCTTTAAGGTTTTCATTGCTTCCACGGTTGCCATAACGAACGCCATCATAACGGCTCAAGTTCGCACTTGCTTCTGCTGTTGCGATAACATAGTACGTTGCGATGTCATATTTTGAGTTAATGAAATTGCGATAAATAATAGTATGACCCGCTTTTTCAAGTGCACGAATACCATCCATCATACGTTCACGTACTTCTTCACTTGCTTCATTAAGATAGTTCTCAATGACAGCAATCGTCATTTTACGGTTCGCATTGAGTTTATCCGCAACGCTTTGATGCGCCATATTCGCACTCGTAGAATCTTTTGGTTCATGCCCTGCGATAATGTCATATAAAATAGCCGCATCTTCGACATTTTGAGTAATCGGTCCAATCTGATCCAATGAACTAGAATACGCACCTAAACCATAACGACTGACTTTTCCATACGTTGGCTTAAACCCAACACATCCACAAAATGCTGCAGGTTGGCGAATACTTCCACCCGTATCGCTACCAAGTGCTGCAATAGCAATGCCGCCAGCAACCGCAGCAGCACTACCACCACTACTACCACCTGGAACACAGTTTGGGTTGTGAGGGTTAAGTGTTTTTCCATAAAATGAAGATTCCGTAGAACTTCCCATCGCAAACTCGTCCATATTGGTGCGACCAAATGGAGAGAGCCCATGACGAAGCATATTATCAATGACCGTCGCGTTATAGGGAGCAACATAGCCTTGAAGAATGTTTGATCCACTCGTAATTTCCCAGCCGTTGACTTGAATATTATCTTTAATCGCAATAGGAATGCCAGTGCCATATTCGCTAATACTTTTACCTGTTAACTGCTCAACATAAGCACCTAACGCTTTTTTAGCTTCTATTTCTTTTTTGAGGTCACTTTTAAATGCCTCAATCTCTTCTTTAGGAAGTTTTAACGCCTCTTTTAAGGTTATCACTTCATATCCTTTAACTTTTTCGTTCTTTGATTGACCAAATAAACACATACACCGATAACGGCAAAAATAGCGCCAACCGTTTCAAAAATAAAACTAAACTCTACAGGGGAACTCAAATTAACCATTGAGTGCCTCATTACATCTATGGCAAAGTTCTTCTTCGCTTTTTGAACGGTATTTCCAACAACGTGGACATTTGCATTTTGACGCTTTTAAAATTTTAAAGCGATCATCTCCTACTTCAAAGACACCCATTTCACCACTCTCGTCATGCTCAATCACTTTACTGACTGTAAACCAATCTTCAGCATCTACTTTTTCAAGAGTTGCAACTTTTGATGAGTTTGTTTGAAGTACCAATTCAAGCGTTGATTTGATAATTTTCTCTTTTTTAAGCGCATCCACAATTTCAAAGAATTTCTCACGCGCTTCTACCATATATGCTTCATCAAATGATGTTGGTACATTTGGAAGTGATGTGTAAACAAGATCAAACACACTCTCTTTTTTCAAAATAGCAGGAGCATACTCTAACATTTCATCAATCGTATAGGTGAGTGTTGGAGCCATTAATGCCATCAATTTTTCAGCAATGAGTGCCATCGCACTTTGCGCTGAAAGACGAATAGAGTCATTTTTAGCATTACAATACAGTCTATCTTTAGAAATATCGAGGTAAATACCGCTAAGCTCTACTGCGATAAAATGGTTAAGAAGCGCAAAGCCTTTGGAGAACTCATACTCTCTAAAGTAACCCTCAACCTCATCAAAAACCGCTTTTGCATGTGCTAAAATCCACTGATCGAGTGTACCCATTTGAGAAATTGGCATAATGGATTCTAAATCATTGACATTCGCCAATAAAAATCTAAAGGTATTACGAATTTTACGGTACTGCTCACTGATTTGTTTTAAGATATTGTCACTGATTTTAAGATCGGTTGTGTATTCGCTTGTTCCAACCCAAAGACGTAAAATTTCAACACCGTATTGTTTTGCAACATCTGAAGGGGCTACAACATTGCCCTTAGATTTGCTCATCTTTTCGCCCTTCTCATCGACTGTAAAACCATGTGTTAAGATTTTACTGTACGGAGCGATGCCGTTATTTGCGGTACTGACTAAAAGGGAACTTTGAAACCAACCACGGTGTTGGTCACTGCCTTCAAGATACATCGTTGCTGGGTAAGTGCCCGCATCATAGTCACTTGATTGAAGAACCGCTTTCCATGTACTACCACTGTCAAACCAAACGTCAAGAATGTCCATTACCTTTTCAAGATCTTCTGGATTGTAGCCACTATTGGCAACAAGGAGGTCTTTAATTTCTAAATCCCACCAAGCATCAGCACCTTTTTCTTCAAAAATAGCTGCTATATTCTCTACAATTTTGGCATCAAAAATAGGTTTACCTGTTCTTTTATCTCTAAAGAAAGCAATTGGCACACCCCAGTCACGTTGTCTTGAAATACACCAGTCAGGTCTATTTTCAATCATCGAACCTAGACGGTTGATACCCGATTTTGGATAGAAACGTACTTTTGAGATTTCGTCCATCGCCATTTTACGAAGACTCTCACGTCCAGAAACTGCTTCATCCATTGCGACAAACCACTGTTTTGTCGCACGATAAATAACTGGCTGATGGGTTCTCCAACAAAACGGATACGAGTGGGTAAACTTTGAACATTTAAGTAATGCGCTTCCAAGAAGTTCTAAAATACGTTCATTGCTTTTAAAAATATGTTCCCCAACAAACGAAGCCGCATCAGGAAGTAGTCCTAAGCGAACCACTGTTTCATCATAACAGCCTCTCTCATCTACTGGCATAACCACCTCTAAACCATAACGAAGCCCTACTTTATAGTCTTCATCACCATGTCCTGGGGCGGTATGAACACAACCACTACCGCCATCCATCGTAACATGTTCGCCTAGAACACATTGTGAATTTCTACCGTTTAGTGGGTTAATCGCAAAGCTATTTTCAAGAAGAGCGGCTTTAAACGTTTTAACAACCTCACCTGCAATAACGCCTTGTTCAACAAGTTTTGCATGTAAAGGCTCTGCTACGATATAACCATCGCTGGTAAGTACATAATTCTCATCTGGGCTAAAGGCAATACCTACGTTCGCAGGCAATGTCCAAGGTGTTGTTGTCCAAATAATAACAGATGCATCACTGCTGATATCCAGTTTTGCTTTTGCTTTTGCTTCCGCACTTAGTTTAAACGCAACAAAAATAGAGTAGTCTTCTTTGTCTTCGTACTCCACTTCTGCTTCTGCTAAAGCACTTCTTGCAGCCCACGACCAATACACAGGCTTGCTTCTCTCAATGAGTAATCCTCGATTTGCTACACCACATAATGCGCGATAAATATCTGCTTCAAATTTAAATTTCATCGTCATATAAGGGTTATCCCAATCGCCAATAACACCTAATGATTTAAACTCTTCTCTTTGAATATCAATGAACTTTCGTGCGTGTTCACGGCACAATTCTCTGATCTTACTCTTAGGCAGTGCGTCTTTTTTCTCTTTTCCAAGATTTTTTTCCACTTGCTGCTCAATTGGTAAACCATGACAATCCCAACCTGGCACGTAACGTACTTTTTCACCAAAGAAATAATGCGTTTTAATAATCACGTCTTTAAGAATTTTATTGAGGGCGTGACCGATGTGAATATGCCCATTGGCATACGGAGGGCCATCGTGAAGAATAAATGTTGCAGGGGCATTTTCTCTGTTTTGAATCATTCTAGCATAAGCACTTTCCTCTTTAGAAAACCACTTTGCATATCGAGCAGGCTCATTTTGGGGTAGATTGCCTCTCATTGGAAAATCAGTTTGAGGAAGAAGCAAGGTCTCTTTATAGTCCATTAATAATCTCTCCTTGGAAGCTACGCAGCAGTGAAAAAATTTTACATGTAAGCGTCTCTTAAAATGAGGCAAGTTTATCTAAAATCTATTTAAGAAGCACTTACGGTATAATGTGAGGTACGTTATTGCTCAAAGTTTTAGTCTGCCAACATCGTTGGCAAGCTTTCATTATAAAGCACCAAATGGTGCGTGGGCTTTCCGCCGAGGAAAACCCAGTGTTAACGTAGTTTTTAAAGCTTTGCTTCAAAAACGTGTTAAGAGTTCTTCAAGAACTCTATTAAAAAATTAAAAAGGTATTCCTATGAAAAGCTCTTTGATCGTAGTTGGTAAAGCACTGCGATACAATCTGCCATTTTTAAATTATATCCATGCAACCATTACGAAGCATATTGATCTACCTGACCAGACAGTTTATATCGATAAAAATGACAAAGATCTCTTCTTTGTACTTGAAGAGTCCATTGCTCATGCCGATGAAATTGTCATTGTCACCTCGAATGATAGCTTCAATTTAGTCAACAAAGTTCTTGCCACGCTTGGCGAAGAGTCGTTAGAGCTTAAAGCTAGTATGCTCATCCCTTCTAAAGCAGTGCGTTTTGAAGACAACAGCTACCTTTTAGCACGAGAAGGAAAGCACATTAATGTGATTAAAGCATGTGAAAATAAAAAACTGCCTCCTGTTCTCATCGAAAATAGCAATAGTTCTGCACTTTTTTCCATCATAAACATTGATGAAGACTCTTTAAAAATTCTTGTAGAGCCTCTTGCACAAAACTATGAAATCCGTATAACACCAACAACCATCGTTGATGGATGGATTATGGTTGAGGCTATTTCTAACAAGTATGGTAACTTAGAAAGCTTTTTTAAAGCTATTAAGTCCTTGCTCCCTACCAAGGTGATAAACCATCCTGATGTTATTGAGCATATTTCACACTGTTTGCAAAAAGAAGGCAAAACTCTTAGCATTGCAGAAAGTTGTACAGGAGGGCTCATTGCTTCTATGCTCACCAAGCGTGCAGGTGTCTCTGCGATCTTTAAAGGTGGCATTGTCTCTTATGGAAATGAAATTAAAGAGTCATGGCTTGGCGTCAGCTCTGATACCTTAGAGCGTTTTGGTGCTGTGAGTGAGCTGTGTGTGCGTGAAATGCTAGAGGGTGTTCTTAATGCTAGCCTATCAGATTATGCCATCGCAACCAGTGGTATTGCAGGCCCAGATGGCGGAAGCATTGAAAAACCAGTCGGAACAGTTTATGTGGGAGCTCGTAATAAAGAGGGCAATATCATGATTGAAAGACTCCTATTAGAGGGCGATCGCGAATACATTCAAACCCAAAGTGCATACCATGCTTTGAAGTTACTTTTACATGTTGGTGAAAATATTTTTTTAAAAAGTGAAAAAATGTCTTGACAAATGAATTTTTTTTCTCTATAATTTCAGCCTCATTACGAGAAGAACGGTGAATGACTCGTTAGCTCAGCAGGTAGAGCATCTCCCTTTTAAGGAGGTGGTCGATGGTTCGAATCCATCACGGGTCACCATTCATTTTTTGTGCGACCCCATCGTCTAGTGGTCCAGGATCCCGCCCTTTCACGGCGGTTACAGGGGTTCAAATCCCCTTGGGGTCGCCAAATTATTTTCTTCCTTAATGTCCCTTTTGGTCGTTTAGCTCAGTTGGTAGAGCGCCACCCTTACAAGGTGGATGTCAGAGGTTCGAGTCCTCTAACGACCACCATATGCGCGGCGGTAGTTCAGTTGGTTAGAATATCGGCCTGTCACGCCGGGGGTCGCGGGTTCGAGCCCCGTCCGCCGCGCCACTTTTTTCCCTCAGCATTTTCTTATTATGTTTTGAATCTGCTTGAGCATGACTCGTTAGCTCAGCAGGTAGAGCATCTCCCTTTTAAGGAGGTGGTCGATGGTTCGAATCCATCACGGGTCACCATTGTCCTAAACAAACACACTTGTGCGACCCCATCGTCTAGTGGTTAGGACACCGCCCTCTCAAGGCGGGAACGGGGGTTCAAGTCCCCCTGGGGTCGCCATTTCTTCCTACTTTTAAATTCGATTTCCCCTTTGATTGATTCCTTCATTTTCATACAAATCAATTTCACGTTTATAATCGGGATTGGCTTTTTTTAACTCTTCATCCATAAAAGCAATCAATTTTGCATCGGCATTACGATGACTTGCAACCAAAAGAACAAAATTGAGATATATTTTGGAGACTTTAGGAGCTACTCCTTTTTCTTTGGCAGGGAAAGGGCACTCTTGGGCAGCTTTTAAAATAGCATTTGTAAGTTCATTACGCGTAGTAGTACGTTTGGCTACAATATCAATCAATGCTTCAATCGCAATTTTGCGTGCCTTTTCTTCTTGCACAGGCGTGTTAGAAACTTCAACCACAACCGTTTTTTGGAGATTGGCAACAACAATAAAAAGAGAGATAAGTACAATTGCGATAACCGCTACAATCGTAATGATGAGATAATTCTCTTGCATAGGGGTCTCTCTTAAGTTTTTGCCTATTATAGCACAACTTAAAAGAGGGAGAATATCCCTCTTTTTGTTTTATAAAGTTTTTGCGATTTCGCGTTTAGGGTATGCGAGGGCTATAACAATAGCAACAATAGCTACAGTGTAGTAAACAAACGTTGGCACAGGGATAGGATCTCCCGCAGCATACGAGTGCATACCAGAAAGATAGAAGTTAACGCCAAAATACGTCATGATAATGGACGCAAACGTAACGGTTGAGGCTACTGCAAAGGCGAAAGGCGTATTGAGCCTTGGAATAAACCTAAAGTGAACGACTGCCGCATAAAATAAAATAGAAACCAATGCCCATGTCTCTTTAGGATCCCATCCCCAATATCGTCCCCATGACTCATTTGCCCAAACACCGCCCAAGAAGTTACCTACCGTAAGAAGACTTAAGCCCAAGATCATTGCCATTTCATTAATGCGTGTTGCTTCAACAATGTTTCTGTCAATCTCTTCATTACGTTTTGTTTTAGTCTTGTTGCGCAAGATGAACAAAATCAATGTGAAAAATCCTAGAAGTGCACATAAACCTAAAAAGCCATAGCTTGCTGTAATAACGGAGACGTGAATATTTAACCAGTATGATTTAAGGACTGGTACCAAGTTTGTAATTTGAGGATCCATCCAACTCAAGTGAGCAACAAATAAGGTCACACCCGTTAAAATAGAGGTTAATGCGAGCGATACTACCGATTGGCGAGAGAAGAAGATACCTGCAAGTGCTATTGCCCATGCGATGTAGATCATGGATTCATAACCATCACTCCACGGAGCATGCGTTGAGATATACCATCTAAGACCTAATCCTGAGGTATGAATTAAAAACGCTACAAAATTGATGCCTAATACAATTTTAGTAACCATTCCTATACGCAGCGTTGATTTCACCATTTTTGCAAAAATGAAACAGAGTAGTACTAAACCACTGAGTAAATACACAGGAGTTAAGCGATCAAAAATTTTGGCATGGTTAAAAAAGATCTCCGCTTTAATGCGGCTTTCACTTGGAATAATTTCTGAACCATATTGTTCTTGATACGATTGGAGTTTATCAACAGCCTTATTAGCATTTTGCCAATTACCTTTTTCTAATCCTTCGCCGATAGCCTCAAAATAATCTCCAAGCAGTGCTCTTACTTCATCACCCTCTTGTTTAGAAAAACTACCTACGGCTTCTTGAGGTGCAAACCAACGTTTATTCAGGTCATTTTGTTTAGGAATCATTTTAAAAACTTCACCTGTATAAACCATATAACAGATGTTGACACGCTCATCTACTTTTAAGACATCTTTATCAAATTGATTGCGAAGGGCTGGTTTTTTACGATTGGCTTCTTCAGAATATTTTGTTAATTTAAAGCCATGATCACCCTCTTTTTCAAAAAAATCATTAAACGAAGCATATTTTTGATTTTCAGGGATTCCAATAATTTTTTTAAGTTCAGGATGGAAAACTTTAATAATAGGTATCGCTTGCCATTCACCAGGAGAACTCATCATACTAAGGGCTACTTGGTTTGCACTCATGCCCTCAAAGGTAGAACTTCCATGAATTTTATTGAGTAATTCTGTTGAAACGGTATCAATAGGTTTGATTCTTCCATCGACACTTTGAACAAGCAATCTTCCAAACTTATCGGAATGTTTTGCATCGTATTGCTTTAAAAATACCAAATAATCTGCAGTGCTATACGTTGTAGCTGCATGTAAGCTATTTCCTTGCATCAGTGCAAAGCTTATAAAAAGGGCTAAAAGAATGGATTTCATTTTTGTCATATCTCTTTGTACCATTCCTGCAAGTTTTCGGAAACGGCTTTTTGTATTTAAAAGATTGAAGAAAAGTCCAAGAGATAAAAGTAGGTACCCTAAGTAGGTTGGAAGTTTCCCTGGATCATTATTAACCGACAAAATCGTTCCTTTTTCGTCTTTATCGTAAGAGCTTTGGAAAAATCTAAAACCTCGATAATCAAGTACATGATTCATATAAATACGAAATGGCATACGAACTCCTTTTTCAGTATCGACAACCTCCACTTCACTAGCATATGACATAGGCGACATAGAGCCTGGGTAGCGATCCAATTGAAATTCATTAAGCTTAATGCTAAAAGGAAGTGTAAACAGTTGAGAGCCCCATTCAAATATAAAAGGAACCCCTGCAATCGTCTCTTTTGTTTGTTGACCTTCGCTTCCTTTACCTTGTCCAAACATCGCAACTTCTTTTGTTTCGCCTTTATAGGTTGCCTCAACTATAACCGCTGAAATTGAATTGCCTTTTGCCATAGGATTTTTATCGGCAACGACTTTCTCTTTTCCTTTGAGTCCAATATAGCGTGGAGCAAAATTTACATTTCCAATGGTATAAAGCTGCCCCGTAACAAAATCTTCTTTTTTATCAGCTTCATATTCGCCACGCTTATTTTCAGCCATTCTAAACCACGCAACTTTTACTTTAGATGTGAAATAAAACTTGCCGTCTTCCAGTGTAAAACGAACCTCTTCTTTGCTATGTTGTGAAGGTTTACCATTAAAACTAAAGATATATTCACTTGTTTCGTATGTGTCACCCTCTTTTAAAACAACGCTCAAACTTTCACCATAACCACTTAGCATCATTGAAATCATTGGAACGCCTGAAGGATCATCAACTACTTTGGCCGTTGCATTAGGGAGATACTCTTTAAATTTAACTGTTGCCTTATCGCCGCCCACATCGAAATTAAATGAAAAATTATTATGCCCTACTTGAGAGATAAGCTGAGAATGGCTGTATCCATACGTTTTTCCCTCTTTGAGAGCACTTACTTGGATGTATGCGTCACTTGAGAGCACTCTATTTTCTTCCATACCATTTCTGACATGCAGCGTTCCTTCAAAGCCAAAGTAGCGGGTCATTCCAGAACCGATAAGTATAAAAATAAAGCTAAGGTGAAATATAAACGAAGGTAATTTATCAAGGGTATAAATTTTATATCGAATGATATTGTTGATTAAAATAAGTCCTAATGCAACTTGTAGTAACTCAAACCACCATGAGGTATATATCAGTGCCCAACTTGTCTCGACACCAAAATCATTTTCAATAAAAGTTGCAATCCCACTAAAAAGTCCAAAAAACACTAAAAGGATGATGGCTGACTTCATCGAAAAAACCTGCTTCAATACAAAATCCATAAAACTCCCTTTGATAAGAAAAATTGAGTTATGTTACCTTTTTAGAGTAAATAATTTATAAATCATTAAAGAAGAGTAAACCTCCATCGTGTGGAGGTTTACGAAGAAAGAAAGGTTGGCTTATCCGCCAAGGTATTTTTTACGAATGGTATCATCGCCTATCATATCTTTTGCAACACCGCTCATAACGATTTTACCATTTTCCAAAACATACGCTTTATCGGAAATTTTGAGTGCTGCAAAAGCATTTTGTTCAACCAAAAGAATGGTAATTCCTTCATCACGCAAACGCATAATGATCTCAAAAACCTCACCTACGATTTTTGGAGCAAGCCCCAGGCTAGGCTCGTCAAGCATCAAGAGTTTTGGTTCACCCATAAGAGCCCTTGAAATAGCAAGCATCTGTTGCTCACCACCACTCATTGTTCCTGCAAGCTGATAGCGTTTATCTTTGATACGAGGGAAAAGTTCATACATTGTATCACGTAGATGCTCATAGTTTTCATCGTTGTTAAATGCTCCCATACGTAAATTTTCTTCAACGGTTAGGTTAATAAAAATTTTACGACCTTCTGGCACCAATGAAAGACCATGTTGAACTAATGTATGTGTTTTATGGTTACGCGTATCGTAGCCTAGAAAATTAATATCACCTGTTTTTTTAACACTGTTAAGAAGCGCTTTAAGTGTTGAACTTTTACCCGCACCGTTTGAGCCAATCAAAGAGACAATTTCTCCCTCTTTTACTTCAAAATCAATGCCTTTAACCGCTTCGATCAGTCCATAATAGACATGTAAATTTTTAACATTAATCATTATGAAAATCTCCTAAATACGCGGCTATAACTTCAGAGTCTTGGATCGCATCGCTTGGTTTACCCTCAAAAATTGTTTTACCATAATCAAGTACTAACACTTTATCACACAACTGATTGACAAACTTCATATCGTGTTCGATTAAAAGAACCGTTAAGTCAAAATCCGTACGCGCTTTTTTGATAATTTCTCCCAATTCTTCCGTCTCAGATGGGTTCATACCAGCAGCTGGTTCATCAAGGAGTAAGAGCTCCGGATTGGTCGCTAAGGCTCTTGCAATTTCGACTTTTCTTTGTTGTCCATAACTAAGATCAACCGCCTTTTCATGAGCATAAGCGCTCATTCCAAAATAGTCTAAAATCTCCATTGAACGCGCTTTGATACGTCTTTCTTCACCAATGAAGCGCGGAAAACGTAAAATAGACTCCATAAATCCATAACGTGCTTGGAAATCAAAGCCAATTAGCACATTTTCCAAAACACTCATACTTGAAAAAAGGCGAATGTTTTGAAATGTTCTTGCGATGCCTTTACGCACAATATGATGAGGCTTTAAACCGCTAATCGCTTCATTTCTAAAAATAACTTCGCCCGAACTTGGCGTGTAATTTCCCGTAATGATGTTAAACATGGTTGTTTTACCTGCACCATTAGGCCCAATAAGCCCAAAAATCTCTTTAGGAGCTACGCTAAAACTGGTCTCTTTGATGGCAGTAACACCACCAAAATTTTTAGTGACATTATCAATTTTTAAGATCATTTGCCACCCTTTTTACGCCATTTCAAAATGTCTGTTAATTCACGTTTGCCCATAACACCCTCACGTGCGAAGAGCATGATAAAGATAAGAATAAGTGAGAAAACCACCATACGCATACCTGGCATTGCCGTTGTTGTGTATCCAAAAAGATTCATAGGCTCGTCTAAGAAGCGCATCCACTCACTTCCTCCCATAACCAGTACTGTACCAATGATGGCACCTGTTGTGCTACCAAGTCCTCCAAGTACGATGATAATCAGCAATTGGAAGGTGAAGAAGAAGTCGAAAAGGTCAGGAGAAATGCTCGTAAGAAGTGCCGCTAAAAGTCCGCCACCCACACCTTCAAAAAAGGCACTGGTACAAAAAGCCAATGTCTTAGCTTTAAACGTATTGACACCCATAGCAATGGCTGCATCTTCATCATCGCGCACCGCTTTCATCGCACGACCAAATTTAGAATTGATGATGTTAAGCACCGTAATAACCGCGATAATGGCAATCCCACCTGTCCAGTAAAGATTGGAAAATTCGGGTATATCGTTGAGTCCTAGTGAACCATTGGTTACTTCAGGATGGTTAATGGCTAAAATCTTAATAATAAAGCCAAATCCAAGTGTGACGATCGCTAAGTAATCTCCACGAACCCTAAATACAGGGAATGAGAGAATCAATGCCAATGTTGCCGCAAAAAAACCACCTAAAAGAAGGGCTACAACAAAATTAGCATGCAGTGTTAACACAAACGGATACGGATCGACAATCGCATACTGATACTGCTTCGCTTCTGGACTAACGAGTAAAAGTGCTGCTACATAAGCACCAATGGCAACAAAGCCATTAGGCTCAAGTGAAAACTGACCTGTAACACCATTGATGAGATTGTAGCTTACTGCTAAAATAACGAAAATAGCGATGTTATTTAAAATTCTTACGGTATATTCATCAAAATGTGTATTGGCAAACCAAATAAACCATAGCGTAATCACCACAAATGAAATTTTCAACCATTGTTCTTTTTTTATCATGAAACTGTTCATCTTAAAACCTACTTTTTTCAAAATCAATACCCAAAATACCTGTGGGTTTAAAAAGAAGGATTAAAATCAAAAAGATAAATGCAAACGCATCTTTATAACCACCCAACTCTGGGAAAAAAGCAATAACAACGACTTCTGTAAATCCGATGATTAAACCTCCAAGAACGGCTCCACCCACACTACCAATGCCACCAACAACAGCCGCAGCAAAAGCTTTAAGCCCCACAAGCACACCCATCATAGGCTCAACAGAAGGGTAATTGACCGCCCAAAAGATACCACCAACGGCGGCAAGAGCGGAACCCATGCCAAACACAAGCGTAATGATACGATTGGCATCGATACCCATGAGATTGACCGTTCCTACGTCAAATGCAAGCGCACGAATCGCCATGCCATATTTGGTCTTATACAACACCCATAAAATAATTGTTAACAAAAACGCTGTGATAATAGGCACGATAATCGCCGATACTGGCATCGTTAAACCCATAAAATCAATCACATTTTCTAAATAAGCAGGTACTGGAAACGCCCTAGGAACACCACCAAAAAAGACGTTAAACGCATTTTCAAGAAAAAAGCTTACGCCTATAGCCGTGATTAAAAGAGAGATTTTAGGAGCACTGCGTAGTGGTCTGTATGCTACACGATCACTTGCCATACCCAAAAGTGCTGAGCCAACGATGGCCAAAAGTACGGCTGCGCCGAAAGGAAGTTCTAAAACAGCGATACCAAAAAAACCTAAAAATCCACCTACCATCATAATGTCGCCATGTGCGAAATTGATGAGCCTTAGTACTCCATACACCATGGTGTACCCAATGGCAATGAGTGCATACATACTGCCAAGGCTGAAGCCATTGACCATTTGCTGCATAAACATAATTAAATCCAAATAGATTCTCCTAAAATATTTTAGAGCAATGCTCACTTTAAAAGTGAAAATTGCTCTAAAATCTCTGCCTTTATCAAAAAGGCAGAGATAAAAAACTTATGGATTAACGGTTGCTTTATAAACAGCTTTTGCGTTTTGAACCACTTTGATAACTGCTGAACGTGTTGAGTTACCTGATTTATCGATGTTGAGAACGCCTGAAACACCTTCAAAATTCACAGTAGATTTAATCGCGTTGTTAACACATACGCTATCTTCTGGATTCGCACAACGATTCATCGCATCAACCATAACATTGTAGGCATCTGCACCAAGTGCTACAAATGAGTTCATATCTTCTTTGCCTGTTTTTTTAGCATAGGCAGCAATAAAATCTTTTGAACGCTGTGTTGGAGGAGCACCATAATCAAAGAAGTCTGTAAACATATACCCTTCAACTGCATCGCCACCTAAATCAATAAATGTTTGGTTTGCAACACCATCACCTGAGAACATTGGTTTAGAAAGTCCAATTTGTTTTGCTTGACGAGCAATCATAGAAACTTCTGGATGGTACATAGGAAGGAACATAAAGTCAGGGTTTGCCGCTTTAATTTGAGAAACAACCGCTTTAAAATCTTTATCGCCTGAGCTTACTTTAATCTCTTTTACAATTTTACCACCAGCTTTTGTGAAAGCATCTGTAAATGCTTTTGCAAGACCGAGAGAGTAAACTTGTGCTTGATCAACAACAACCACAGCGGTTTTAAGTTTAAGATCTTTTGTAGCATAGTTTGCAACAACAGCACCTTGGAAAGAGTCTGTAAAACAAACACGGTTCGCAAACTCTTTTTGCTCTGTTAATTTATCATTTGTTGCAACAGGAGCAATCACAGGAATTTGCTTTTTCTCGGCAATAGCCATAACTTGCGCTGTATTGGTACTGGTTAATTCACCAATAATTCCTACAACTTTATCAGAACTAATCAGTCTTGTAGCAGCATTTGCTGACTCAACTTTGTCACCTTTGGTATCAATAAGTACCAACTTAACAGTGTCTCCATTTTTGAGTTTTGGCTGCAAAGAGTTTGCAAACTCAATACCTTCATACGCCGTTTGACCGTACGCAGCAAGCGGTCCACTCATAGACATTGTAACACCTACATTGATCTCTTTAGCAACCGAAGATGACGCTAAAACAGCAACCGATGTAGCAAGAACAGCTAGTTTCTTCATGAAAACTCCTTCGTGTAGTTATGTAAATATAGTACAAAAAAGTTACTTAAGAATGAATGTGAAGTTTTGAAGTGATTGTATAAAAAATATGCAGTTAAAAAAAGTTACGAAAAGAAATAAAAGAAGTCCACCCCATGGCTGGGGTGGAGAAGAAAGCAAAAATTAGAATTTGTAGTTAACGTTAAGTCTCATAGCATCTTTGCCATTTGCATCTTTACTACCATCTTCATAGATAAATGCTGTACTTAAACCTTTAAGTGCACCTTCAAATGCATAGTCTGCTTCAATAGCTGCGAAACCTGCTTTATAATTTAGGCTGTCAATTTCATTTCTTGTATAATTAACACCTACATTTGCATTTTTCATGATAGCATATGTAGCACCAATTTTGTAAGCTTCTGTATCATTTGCATAACTATCAGACAAAATTGGAGATGCAGTATAAGCGAGGTCAGCACCACCACCAAGTCCTGAAACAACACCACCAAGAGTATCAGCTTTATTATTAACTTTAGAGTATGCTACATAACCACCAAAATCGCCATAACCTAAGCTAGCTTTAGCACCCCAGAGATTATTATTTTCTGTAGCTAAAGTAGCAATAGCGTTATCAACATTGTTGTAATAATATTGTGCTGCCAAACCATAAGTAAAATTACCTGCTTTACCTTCATATGCAGCTTCAGCATAAGCAACTTGAATGATATCCACTACACTTGCATAAGCTGCTGTTAATGCTAATCCAGTAATAGACTTGTTGATAGCTGCTAAAGTATAAGCACCATCTTTAACTTCTACGCCATCAGCATAACCTGAACCTGTTCCAAAGTTTTTAGTAAACTCACCGATATTGCCATTTCCATCTGTTCTATCTTGGAATTTTTGAACATAACCAGCAATCAAAGTTGTGTTAGGAAGATCAGTGTTGATAACGGCAGCACCTTCAAATGATTGTTTCGTTACACGTGAACCACTTGAAGCAACAAGTGGTGTGTCTAGGTACATACGACCAACAAGTGCGGTTGTTTTACCAATTGTATATGAAATATATGACTCAGAGAGAACGGCACCTGAACCCCACATATCACCAGCAAAACCACCATTAGCATTAGATCTTTTTGCATCTGAATCAGCAAACGGAGAAGATGTACCTTGGAATGTAGCATTAAATGCCAACCCATAAAAACTTGCTGTTTGATAACTAAGGTCTAAACCTGTTGTAAAGATGTCAGCATTTGTTGTGCCATTATCTTTATCCCAATAATAAGCTTGAATTTGACCACTTACTTTACCATTTTTAAACGCGTCAGCAAGTGTATCTGCTGCGAATGAGCTAGATGCGAGTCCAGCAACAACGATAGCCGCCAAGCTAAGTTTAGCTAATTTCATATTTTCTCCTTGAAAATGTTTGATTACCATTTGGTTACGAGAAGAATTATACACAAAAAATACTAAAGTAAACTAAAGTGTGTGATTAAAAAGTAAGCTTTTTAGAAATTTAAGAGGTTGTAGAAAAAAATTTAGAAGAACCAGTGGCAAAAATTGCCACTGGTTTGCAGATCTAAGAATTGTACAAATTAGAATTTGTAGTTAGCTCTAAATCTCATCTCGTCAGTGTTTGTAGTTGCTGCACCTGTTGGTTCTTGTTTACCATCTTCGTACTCAAGAGACAATGTTAAGCCTTTAACAGCTGGGATATCGTAAGCAACTTGACCTGCCCAATAAGTATAGTCAGTTGGAACAATCGCAGCACTAGATACAGTACCATCAGCAGAAATTGACACATAGTTAGCCATAACTTTTAAGCCTGTAACACCTACTTTTGAGAAATCATAAGAAAGCTCTACTTTATATGCATCTGTATCTGCAGTTGATACTTTAGAAGCACCTGCCATTAATGGAGCAGTAAATGCAACAGCACCACCAGCACCATTACCCATACCAAGGATAACATTATCATCATTTGATACTGATGTATATGCTACTTTTGCACCAAAACCAGCAAGGTCAATTAAAGATGCTTGAAGACCAAACATACCACCATCATAACCAATATTTGCATTACCAGCAGCATTATAAGTATCAGCTTTTGAACCTTGGTATGCACCATCTAAACCGATTTTAAAGTTGCTCATAGGAACAACATAACCAAGTGCACCAACCCACACTTGAGAGTCACCAAATGTAGTACCTGCTACATCATTAACCATTGCATATTGACCTGTAATAGTTAAGTTTGGAATTGATTTATTGATAGCACCAATAGTGTAAGCACCGTCAAATGAAGCAACACCTACGCCATAAAATACTGCATTTCTTGTGAATTCAGGAATATCACTCTCGTCACCAGTAAGTGATGAATCAATTGCTCTTGTAGTTCTTCCTTGGAATTTATTTACATAACCACCGAATGCTGTTGTTTGTGGAAGGTCTGTGTTAAGAACTACTGCACCTTGGAATGCTTCTTTGATCATACGTGAGCCAGAACCATTAACCAATGGAGTAGAGATAAATTGACGACCAACTTTTGCAGTTGTTTTACCAATATTGTATGCTACATACGCTTCAGAAAGCACTGCTCCTGAACCATACATATCAGCACCAAACATTTGTTTTGCTTCTTTTTCAGCAAATGGAGAGTAGCTTGATTGGAATGTTAAACCAAGGCTTAAGCCATATAGAGAATCAGTTACATAACCAAGCATTACACCTGTTGTAAAAAGATCTGCATCACCTTGTTTACCAACTTGATTTGCATTGTAGAAAGTGGCACTATTTACTGCTTTGCCAGTATCTCTGTCGAAATACCAAGCTCTTAATTCGCCGTTTACTTTACCGTTTTTAAATGCGTCAGCAAGTGTGTCTGATGCCGCAAAAGAGCTAGATGCAAGACCTGCAACTACCATAGCCGCCAAGCTAAGTTTAGCTAATTTCATATTGTCTCCTTGAATTTTTTTGAAGGCGAGATAAGTCTATCACAAAAAATAAAAAATTACAATAAATCTTTCAAGAAAATGTCACTCTTGTGGGGTTTTGTAATGAAATGGTTATAAAGAAGAGGAAGAATATGCAAGATGTAAACTTTATTTTACATAATGAGTTCTGAAAAATTAAAGATTAAAGAAGGCAGTGTTAACTACCTTCTTTGAAGATTGAGATGTGAAAATCAAACCCCGTACATGAGTTGTGGTAGCCACAATGAAATCATAGGGATATAGGTTACGAGTAAAAGTCCTACAAATAAAACAGCAACCCAAGGAAGAGAAGCCACAACGACTTCTTTTAGACTGAGTCCTGTCATACCTGCTGCAACAAAGAGATTGAGCCCAACTGGAGGGGTTATCATGCCTATTTCCATGTTAACAACTAAAACAACACCAAAATGAATAGGATCAATACCCAGTGCTAAAATGAGAGGCAATAATAATGGAACCGTAATCATAACGATGGAACTTGGTTCCATAAACTGTCCCATAAGAAGCAGTAAGATGTTGACAATGACCAAGAACATAATTGGTCCCACATTGGCATCCATAATCATTTTTGTGATCTGCTGAGGAATCGTCTCATCAGTTAAGAAATGTGCAAAGATCATTGCATTAGCAATAACAAAGAAAATCATCGCGCTGGTTAGGGCTGATTCTAAGATAATTGGGTAAACATCTTTGAGCTTAAGGTCTTTATAGACAAATACAGAAACGACAAACGCATACACAGCGCTCGCTGCTCCTGCTTCTGTTGGGGTGAAGAGTCCACCATAAATACCACCAATAACAAGAACGATGAGCATCAACGCCCAAAAAGCTTCTTTAAATTTTTTCAAACGCTCTTTAAAAGAGGCAGGTTCTGTTTTTTTGAAGCCTAAACGCACCGCACCCACATAGGTTAAAGTCATAAGCATAAAACCTATCATAATACCTGGTACAACGCCTGCCATAAAGAGCTTACCGATGGAAAGGTCTGCGGTAACACCATAAACAATGAAAACAATAGAAGGAGGAATCAAAATACCCAAACTTCCTGAAGTCGCAATCGTACCAATGGCATACCCTCGTGGATAGCCTGCTTCTTTGATAGCACTAAACATAACCGAGCCAATCGCCGCAACGGTTGCTGGTGAACTACCACTGACGGCTGCAAAAATCATCGCAGCAAAGATAGCGGAGATAGGAAGACCACCAGGGAGGTGCCCAACGATGGACTTTGCAAATTCAATGATGCGGTGTGCTGCACCACCTTTGGAGAGGAAAGAACCCGCTAAAATAAACATAGGGATCGCCATCAATGAGTACTTGTTAAGTCCATCAAAAACGTGTGATGTAATACCCATTAAATCCATATCGGTGAAGAAATAAGCGGTAATCAGTGTACTTGCACCTAATGAAACCGACACAGGCACACCTAGGAACATTAGAAGGAAGAGTAAACCAAATATACTAAGCATTAACATCTTTTACTCCTCTAATTTCTAATGAATCGTGTAAGGTTTCAAGTTCACTGTTCACCACCACTTTGTCTGCATCGGTTGCTGCCACTTCAAAGATTTTTTCACCTGCGCGAAATGCCGCACCAATAAAGGCAAATGGCAATACAAGATGTGGAATCCACATCGGAATACGAAGATCGATGCTCATTTCACCAAAATCAATCAGCATTAAAACTAATTCATATCCAAAATAAGACATCAATGCAAGATAAAGACAGCTAAACAGATGAGCAGCCATCAAAATGATTTTTGCCATCATCGCTGGTAATTTTTCTAAAAGCATGGTTACAGAGATATGCACTCCCTTTTTGAAACCGTATGCTGCGCCAAAAAGTGCTGACCACATAAAAAGGTAGTTGGTAAGCTCGCCTGCCCATGTGATACTCATCTCAAAAAAATAGCGAAGTACCACGTTTGCAAATGCAAGGAGAACACCTGCAGCAATGCCGAATACTGCGATATTTTTATTGATCGCCATAACCCCTAAGTCGAGGATTGTAAAGTATTTTTTCATCTCTTCTCTTTTAATCAAAACTTTATGAGAGCATTTCTAAAACTCTCAAAACGAACCATGCAATAAGGGCACCTATTTCAAGATGCCCTTATTATGGACTATTTAACTGCTTGAACTTTTTTGATAAGATCTTCGCCGATTACGCTGTAGAACTGTGGATAAATCGCTTCCATCGCTTTTTGCCATGCAGCTTTTTGCTCAGCTGTTAGTGTATGGATTTTAAGATTGCCAGATGTTTTTGCATACTCTTTTAGTTTTGTAAGCATCTCTTCATCATCTTGCGCTGCTAATTTTCTCTCATACTCGGTAGCTTCTTTCATCGCTTGAAGTACCATTGGTTTTAAATCTGCTGGGAATTTTTTCCAGAAGCTCTCGCTCATAATAACCAAGTAACCAAGGTAACCGTGGTCTGAGAGGGTTAAGTCTGTTTGAACTTCGTTAAACTTTTTGGTATAGAAGTTTGAAAGTGGGTTTTCTGCACCATCCACAACACCTTGTTGAAGGGCTGAATAGACCTCTGAGAATGGCAATACTTGAGGGTTTGCACCGATTGCCTTAAATTGCGCTTCCAAAACGTGTGAACTCATAATACGGAATTTCTGACCTTCCGCATCTTTAGGAGTCAAAATGGCTTTTTTGTTAGAAGAGAGGTGTTTAAAGCCTGCATCCCAGTAATCAAGCGCTACGAAACCTTTTGCAGTAACTTTATCTTTAAGGATTTTACCAACTTCACCATCTAAGACTTTGTAAAGATGGTCTTTGTCTCTAAAGATGAATGGAAGGTCAAACAATTGCATCTCTGGGACAATACTGGTAAATTTTGAGAAACTTGGCATCGCGATGTGTGCGTTTCCAAGTTTAAGCGCTTTCATTTCCTCACCATCACCGTATAACTGAGAGTTTGGGAAAACAACCACTTCTACTTTGCCATTGGTGAGCTCACCCACTCTTTTTGCAAAGAAGTCAGCACCCATACCTTTTGGTGTGTTAGGGCTTACAACGTGTGTGACTTTGATGGTATATTCTGCGGCAATTGCAGATGATACAAGAAGCGTTGCCGCCGCCATAATTTTAAGAAACTTAGTCATATTGACTCCTTATTCATAGTATTTTCACTATCGATTATAGATGAAAGTTATGTCAAAGTTATGTATCTTAAAACAGAAAGTGCGACTATGCGAAAATTACGTTATAAAAAGTTTCTTTTAGTAACCAATTGAGTTAAAATTAAACTTTTCTTGTTTTTTTATGTTACAATTTGTAACCTATTCCTTGTATATTCTTTAAAGTACCCTCTGGAAGCTTCTTTCTTAAGTTCTTAATCATCAGACGTAAAGCATTCAGACTCATGTATTCACTCTCCCACAAATTTTGCTCTATCTCTTCATAGGTAATAATGGAGTCTTTTTCTAAGAGAAGCTCAATGAGTTTGGCTTCTTTTTTTGTGAGTTCATAAAGTTCGCTGTTATGTGTAATAATTTTTTGCATCGAGTCATAGTACCAATCAGGCGCTAACTCTTGCAGGTGTGCTTTCTCTTTTGCTTGTAAAAATTTTTCCAGCGCATCAAACAGCTTAGGCTCCGTAATCGGTTTTACGATGTAGCGAAGCAAAGAAAGTTCAATCGCCTCCAACATAAAATCAACTTCAGTATAGGCCGTAATGATGATAATATGAGCTTTGTTGTCACTTTCACGGATCTTTTTCGCCAAATCGATACCGCTTAATTGTGGCATTTTAATATCTGTAATAATAAGGTCTGGTTTATGTTTCATAAAAAGCTCATACGCTTCTTCACCATCGGTTGCAAGATACACCTCTTTAAAGAGAAGACAGAGTAATTCATAGACATTTTTTCTAACCCCCGCATCATCTTCTGCATATAAAACCCTATAAGGAGCAAGTTTTTTTAGCATCTTTTCGTCCATTTTATACCCTTTACATTTCTTAAAAGAATCATTATGATACTTTTTCATTAATTATAGCAGTCAAGGCAGGAATTTTTTGTGAAAATTATAAAAGAGAGCAATATCTCCAATATCATTATCTTTAGTACTATCTTTATTATCAGTTCTTTGATGTTGTTTAACGGATACTTTTTTATTACCAAACAGTATGAAATTTTACAAGCGCAAATCGAAGATAGTAAAAAAACCTTTGTTGAAAATAAACGCAATGTTCTTAAGCGTGAAGTCGATGCCATCATTGAATTTATCGAATTTAAAAAAAGTAGAACCAATTTAGCGGATGCTAAAGCGGTTGAAGCGCTCAAGCATGAAGTGTATGACTGGATTCGTCACATTCGTTATGGTGGGCAAGAGCACAACTACATCTTTGTTTATGAAGTTGAGAAGATGAGTGGTGGTGATAAATTTGCAAAAATGCTCATCAACCCCAATCGTCCTGATTTAGAAGGTGAGTATATCTCCGATGCCTATACTGATGAAAATGGCAAAGCGTTTCGTAAAATCTTTTTGCAAGATATTCATGAAAAAGGGTACTCCTTTGTAGATTACATCTATAAAAAGCCTGATAGCAACATCATCCGACCTAAAGTTTCGTACTTTAAACTCTATAAAGAATGGAATCTCATCATTGCAGCGGGTGCTTATACCGATGACATCGATAAAGAGATTGATGTTGCAAAGGCTGATTTTAAAAAAAAGATGAAACTAGAAGTGACTTCTGCTGTTATCATCTTTTTACTGTTTGCATTCATCGCCAACACATTTGCTGTCATGCTTGGTAAACAAATAGAACGGTTTTTAAATAACTACCACCGTCAAGTTCAGCAAAAAACACTCGAACTTGAAAATCTAAACCGTACCCTAGAGAGCCGCGTGAGCGAGGAGATTCAAAAAAACCGAGATCAAGAACAACTTCTTATTCAAAAGTCAAAATTTATCGCTCTTGGAGAGATGATCAGCAACATTGCCCATCAATGGAGACAGCCTCTTTCTCAGCTCTCTGCACTCTTGATGACACTCAAACTCAAATACAACATGGATAAACTGGATAAATCCGCCATGGAAATCAAATGTATTGAAGCTGAAAACATCGTTGAATACATGTCTCATACCATCGATGATTTTCGCAACTTTTTTATGCCAAACAAAGACAAAAAAACCTTTAGTATTCAAACCTCTATCGATGAAGTGTTGCGCATTATTGGTATGTCCATTACCAACCAAGATATTGCCATAGAAATTAACATTTTACATGATGAGTATATCGTCGGCTATAAGAGTGAATACGAGCAAGTCATTTTAAATCTTCTCTCCAACGCCAAAGATGCCATTATTGCCTCTGGCAAAAAGGGTGGAAAAATCACCATTAGTCTTGAGAGCGATGAAACAAATGTTCGACTCATCATCCAAGACAATGGTGGTGGCATTAGAATAGAACCTCTTGAAAGAATTTTTGAGCCTTATGTCAGCACCAAGGAACAAAACGAAGGTACGGGAATCGGCCTTTATATGGCAAAACTCATTATAGAGAAAAGTATGAGAGGAAAACTTGAAGCAAAGAATGAAAATGGGGGAGCTATTTTTACGATAGAGTTAGAAAAAGGTTTCAAAGAGGCGCTTGGCGGATCGCCCCTTTGAGTCTCCATATTCAGAAGAAAATATGAAATTCGCTAAGAGAAGTATAGAAACTCAAAGTAAACGATCGGTTAACAAAAGTAAACCTAATTTAATTTAATGCTTTCTTCTTGAGGAACACCTATGACTTGGTGCGCCTTGTCACGTTTTCCTGCACTTGCTTCTGTATGGCTAGAACTCTTTTTTCGTGCTACAGGAGGCGTTGGTGTTGTTATTTTTCCACCTTTGTAAAATCCAGCTTTTACCACAAACATCTCCGTCATTCTCATACCATCAAATGACGCATACACAAGGTCACCTTCATTAGCAAGTACGGTTTTATGATTGAAGTTAACATAAGGCAATTTTCCATTGGTTGTTTCAATACCATCAATTTCATAATTCCATGCTTGTGCGTTCACATCTTGTTTCAAAGAGATAACGACACCTTTGATATAGTTTTTACCAACAAGCTTTGAGAGTTTTGGATTGGTATTTTCTTTATCATTGGCAAAGGTTGTCACCGTTGAAGCAGGTGGTGTACGTGATGCACATCCTTGCATCAATAAAAACAAAAGAGCTACACCAAGATACGATAAAATTCTTTTCAAAACAATTCCTTATACATTTTTGCGGATTATAGCAAAATTTCCTATTTATTATGGTAAAATTCGTTTCTTGAATGGGGCTGACATGGCTTCGACAGGAGTAGTTTTAGCTTATGGCTGCATGTCGGGAGTGAGGGTCTTCCGTTAGACAACCTTCAAACAATAACTGCTAACAACAGTAACTATCGTCCTGCTTACGCTTTAGCAGCGTAATTTAAATTAATTAGGACTGCTCTCTCTTCCAACGCTACTTGAGGAAGTCTTTAGAGAGTATCATAGGCATAGTAGATATACTGCACGAACGCCTTTACGTGCAGCGAAGTTAAAGGCTCGTTTTGTGTAGTTTTCTGATTGTTGTACGAAGCAAAATTAAACACTATCAACAATATCTAAGCATGTAGACGTCATAGGTGGCTATTTTTGGACTGGGGTTCAATCCCCCACAGCTCCACCATTCATTTTCTCCAAAAGAATTCAAATTCCCTCTTATGGGTTATTTCCATATTTTTATCGGGTTGCAAGCGTTTTAGCAAGTGCACGTAAAATCCGTTCATATTGCTTATCGATAGGATGCTCTTTTGCTTCTGCTGCTGTTAAAAATTCTACACTTTCAGCATATTTTTTTGTCCAAAAATCAATCTCTTTTTGCTTATTAGCAAGACTCAAATCTATTTTTTCAAGTGACTTCTGAAGTTTATTTTTTTGACCAAGGAGCTTATCTTCTTTCTTAAATAAACGTGTTATTAATGATTTACGATTAAATATTTTTTCTTCACCTTCTTCACTAAACTTAACATCAATAGCATCCGTTTCTTCAAGTTTTTGCAATGTTTTGTGAATGGATTGAATAGCCTCTTCCACATCAGCCAACTCTTCTTTTTCTATTACATTTTGCTGTATTAACTGTTTTTGATCAAGCGCAAATGCTTCTAATTTATTTTTAATCCCAATGATCGAATTTTTTTTCTCATAAATAGCCTGTTTTGCATTTTTATGCTGAATCATTGTTGAGCGTATCGTTGTAATATTCCAAGCATGATTACTGTCGTCTAAAATAGGATTGGCTTTGTGGCGGTTTCCGTGGGAATCAATGCTGTCATGAACACTAAAAAAGCTTAGAAAATCAACTGCTTTTCTGTCTGAATTTGAGAAATGAAACAATAAATTCTCCGCAATAAAAAGCATCAGGTCATCAAAGACTTCTCGCAGCATATAAAGACTTAACCCACGAATACTTTGTGCATCGTCAAGCTCGGTATAGCCTATGACAATAATCTCGATCATATTGACAAACATTGGTATAAAAAGTTTTTGAAACCTCACAGGGCTAATTTTTCTAAAATTCAGTGTTTGTTCAACTACGTGTGGCAACATCCCAAAAATCTTTTCCTTATGAAGCTCATTTGGAAAATATCGTTGTTTACACTCTTCTAAAATCTCAGGTGAAATACCACACGCTCTTCGCTCAGCTCCATTTCCAGGGAGTTGGATAGATAAATATCCTTTAACATACACAATGCCTTCTACAACCAAAATAAGGTCTTGTGCATTACAATCAAGTGTTAAAAGAAGTTTTTCTCGCAAAATATCTTTATAGGACTCATATGAAAGTGGCAACTTACATTTACGCAAGGAAGCAATGACATTTTCAAACACCTCTTCATCAAAATAGTACAGATCTTCATGTACAAGGTACTCTTCAAAATCAACTTTTTCCAAAAAAGTGTCTATTTCTTTTTCCACATCACTGTATTTTAGATACTCTTGTACATCATCATTCAATACTTCTGCCATAGTTTCTCAATTTTATAGTTTATTTTCATGCCTAAAATACACTCTAAAACATTGTTTTAATTATAGATTGCACTTACATGTTATATACCATTTTAACATTTTGATGGTCTTGCTTTGGTCACTTCCATCATGGTGCACTCATACTACCTAATGTCCATGAAAGCTTCTTGCCATTATCTCAGCACATTATGGATACAATTAAAATATATTCTAAAGGAACTACTCACTATGAACATCCTCTCCAAAAATGCGTCACTCGAAACTTCTATTTTAAAGATGCAAGCGATTTTAAGCGATCTTAGCTGTGGACTAAAGTTCGCTAGCGAAAAACATCCACTAAAAAACTGCTACTCTGTTAACCTTGCATCAACTGAAGCACCCAAGCACATCTACTCCAATGGTAAAGGCTCACTCTCTCTTGCTTCTAAAGCCAGTGCGCTGGGTGAGTACATCGAAAGACTTCAAACCAACAACTTTTTCATCGACTTTCATCTTCCAAACCGTGCATATTACCCCGATCAAAAAGTATTTGAGTTTGGTGGGGCGTATCTGAACGACACCTTGCACAGCATCTATAACCCAACAAATGACATGAGCTATGAGGACTTGGTGGACTTTAACAGTGACTATATGGACAAGATCGTAGCGCTTCCTTTTCAAAGCTTTTTTGGCAAAGAAGAAGTTTACATTCCTCTCAACATTCTGAGCAATCTTTACGTGAGCAACGGACTCGCCAGCGGAAATACTCCCGATGAAGCCAAAGTACAAGCTTTGAGCGAAATTTTCGAGCGCCATGCAAAATTGGAAATCATCAAAAACGGTTACGCGCTTCCAAAGTACCCAGAAACCATCATTGCAGCGTTTCCAAAGCTTTATGCGGATCTTGTGGAGCTTAGAAATGCGGGCTTCATCGTTGAAATTCTCGATGCTTCTTTGGGTGGAAAGTTTCCTGTCACGGCTATCTCACTCATTAACCCACGCAATGGCACACTCTTTGTCTCCTTTGGCGCACACCCTATTTTAGAGGTTTCTTTAGAGCGCACCATGAGTGAGCTGATGCAAGGCAGGGGCGTTGAAAACCTTGACGCGTTTGAGATGCCAACATTTGACATGAGCATCGTAGGTGATAGCTTCAATCTTGAAGCGCACTTCATCGACTCAAACGGCAAAATGGGCTTTCCTTTTTTAAGTGCCACTAAAAGTTTTGAGTATGCACCTTGGAGCTACGATGGTGAAGGAAGTGCTGACGAATACGCCTTTTTGTGCGACATCGTCAAATTAATGGATAAAGAAATTTATCTAAGAGAATATACCTACTTAGACTTTTACTCTTGCCAGATGATCATCCCTAGCATCTCCGAGGTGTACCCTATCGAAGATATGATCTATCAAAACCGAAACAGCGGTAAATTTATACGCCATGCTGTGCTTAACTTCAAAGAAGAAGACCACGAAGCCTTGCTTGAAACCATCGAACCACTTGAAGATTCGCTCAATATGGAAAAATACATCGGCGTGATTTTTGCGCAAAACTTTCAGATGATTGATCTTAAGGCGCAAGTTCACTTGCTTTTGGAAAATTATGAAGAAGCGCTTGCACTTTTGGCGTTTAGTGAAAATCCTATAAGCAAGCTTCTATGCGAGATCATTCACTTAAGAGAACAAGAGCTTGTCTGGAGTGAATATGAAAGTGCGCTTTGGGACATTTTTGGAAAAGAAAACGTAAAACACGCCCTTAATATCTTAGATGGTAAAGCCTACCTCATCGATGTTAGCCTACACCAACACTATGTCAATATGCTAGACATGTACGATAGACTCGAAGTGAAAAAAATAAATATCGTCGCATAAAATCTCTCTTTGAAAAAACGTAAAATATTCTAATTTTTACGTTTTTTCATCTTTAAATGACTTCTTTTAGACTATAATTACATAATTAATTTAAAATATTAAGTTAAATTAAAAGAAGGAGTCAAAATGTTAATCGTGATCTTGCTCTTAGCGATTGGTTTTATCGTGCTTTCGACAAGCAAATGGAAACTACATCCTTTTATCGCCCTGCTTGTTGCAGCCTATGGTATCGCATTTAGTGTCGGAATGAAGTACGCCGACATCGCTAAAACCATCACTTCAGGTTTTGGAAGCATCTTAGCGTACATCGGAATCGTCATCGTTCTTGGAACCATCATCGGTGTTATCTTAGAAAAAAGCGGCGCTGCTGTTAAAATGGCAAATGTTGTTCTTAAAGTTGTCGGTAAACACCGCCCCGTACTTGCAATGTCCATCATCGGCTATATCGTCTCTATTCCTGTATTTTGTGACAGCGGTTTTGTCATCTTAAACGCACTCAAACGCTCCATGGTCAAACAGCTTAAAGTCTCAGGTGTTGCGATGAGTGTTGCCCTTGCTACTGGACTTTACGCAACACACACACTTGTTCCTCCAACCCCAGGTCCTATCGCAGCGGCAGGTAATTTGATGGTAGGCAATCTTGGTCTTGTCATTGTTGTGGGTCTGTTTGTGGCTATTTTTACCATGCTTGCAGGTTACTTTTGGGCGATGAAAAAAGGTTCACAGTATAAAAGTGGTGAAGACCTTGATATTGACTTAGAAAAAGACAGTGAAGTGCAAGCAAAATATGGCACGCTTCCAAGTGCTTTCAAGTCGTTTGCACCTATTTTCATTCCAGTTCTTTTAATGGCAATCGAGAGCATCGCAAAACTTGCGTTTAAAGACTCTAGTGAAACCTTTATCTATAAGTTTTTTGTCTTCTTAGGTCACCCTGCCAATGCCCTTTTTGTGGGCGTCTTCTTTGCAAGCCTTTTACTTCCAAAATGGAATGAAGAAACACTCTCAGGCTGGGTTGGAGAAGGTGTTAAAAATGCAGGTGAGATTCTCATCATTACAGGTGCGGGTGGAGCTTTAGGTGCTGTGCTTAAAGCCAGCGGCATTGGTGATTATTTGGGTGCGACACTTCAAACACTTAGCCTTGGTATCTTTGTACCGTTCATCATTGCAGCAGCCCTTAAAACAGCGCAAGGCTCTTCAACAACGGCACTCGTGGTTACTTCAACCATTATGTATCCACTGCTTGCTAGTTTAGGACTCGATAGCGAAATGGGTAAAGTCTTAACCGTTATGGCAATTGGTGCGGGTGCACTAACAGTCAGTCACGCGAACGATAGCTTTTTCTGGGTCGTTTCACGCTTCAGCCAAATGGACGTACCTGTTGCTTACAAAGCCTTTACAACCGCAACCTTAGTGCAAGGTCTTGTCACGATTGCTGTTGTTTTTGTTATGTCTCTTGTGATGCTTTAATCATTACAGTGCAAGCTTTTAGGAGCTTGCACCCTCTTTTTGTACATCTCGTAGCTTATCTTTTTTACTTTTTCGCTTCCCTTTTACAGGAGCACTCCCCTTCTCTTTTTTAGGTGCTTCACCGATGCGTTCAAACCCTTGAATGCTCTCTTTTTCCATCTTGACATCACAGCGTTTTTGAATGAGCGCAAAATGAGCTTCGTCTTCATAGTCAATAAACGAAATCGCTACACCCTTTTTCCCAGCCCTACCCGTTCGCCCGATACGATGCACATAATCCAGCGGTGAGCGAGGCAAATCAAAATTGATGACACACTCCACATCCTCGATATGAAGCCCACGTGCGGCGATGTCTGTGGCAAAAAGGATGTTGACTTTGCCCTCTTTTAGGGCTTGAAGTGCCCAGTTTCTACCCTCTTGCACCAAGTCTCCATGAAACGCTTCTGCGCTAAAGCCGTGTTTACGAAACTTCATGGCGATGTTTTCACACGCCCTCTTATTTGCCATAAAGACCAAGACTTTTTTCCATCGGTGCGTTTTAAGCAGATGACGCAAAAGCGGTGCACGGTTTTCTTTGCTCACCAAAATAGCTCGCTGTGCGATGTGCGCAACGCTTACTTGTTCCGCTTCGATGCTGACCTCAACCGCACTTTGAGTGATTTTGGAAGCGATGGTTTGCATCTTTTCTGGGTAGGTTGCGGAGAAAAGCAGGTTTTGACGTTTTATTGGCAAGGCTTCTAGGATGGCGTTTAGCTCTTGCTCAAAGCCAAGGTCTAGCATCTTATCCGCTTCATCGAGTACAAAAAATTCTACGTGCGAGAGGTTAATCTGCTTTTTGCTCATGATGTCCAGCAATCGCCCAGAGGTTGCCACCACGATGTCACACCCTTGTTGGATGTCGTACAACTGCTCGCCGATTTTCTCCCCACCAATCAAACTGACCACTTTTGGCGTGACGCTCAAATGCTTCCCAAACACCACAAACGCTTCTGCCACTTGCAAGGTCAGCTCCCTCGTGGGGGTTAAAATAAGCGCTTTGATTTTCGCTTTTCCCTCACCCTTACTTGCACTCCACAGCTCTAAAATAGGAAGTACAAACGAAGCACTTTTACCACTTCCCGTTTGCGCTCTAGCCAAGATGTCACGACGCTCCAACACCAAAGGAATGACGCTTTTTTGAATCGCCGTTGGCTCACTAAAACCTACTTCATGGATGGCTTTTTGAATCGCAGGGCAAAGGGTGGTAAATGGCATAGGGTGTATCCTTTAAATCTTTGTCAGCATTGTAGGATAATCTCACTTTAGAGGAGTTTGAGGTAAGTTTTTGGTATGATAACGCGCTTGTAAATGAAGAAAAGCACCAAAGGTGCGTGGGCTTTCCGCCGAGGAAAACCTAGTGTTAACGTAGCTATTAGAGCTTTGCTTTAAAAGCGTGTTATAGCATTTTAATGAAAAAAGGATAGATGTTGGAACACTACAAATGGATTCTTGCTTTTCACGTTATCGCACTTATGTCATGGATGGCGATGCTGTTTTACTTGCCACGACTTTTTGTCTATCATGTCGAACACGCGGAAAAAAAAGAGTTTGTGGAAGTGGTAAAAATCCAAGAGTACAAAATCTACAAGTACATCGGTCTTCCTGCTTTTTGGGCTACTTTGGCTAGTGGTTTAAGCATGATTGTCGCCGACCCTCAACTGCTTTCAAGTGGTGGATGGATTTATGCCAAGTTTACGGTACTCATCGCCCTTACGCTCTACTCCTTTTCACTCGAAAAGTACCGTTTAGAGCTTGCCAATGGAACCTGTAGCAAAGATGGTAAATTTTTCAGAGCTTACAACGAAGTTCCTACCGCACTCGCTGTTTTAATCGTCGGATACGTCATCACCAAAAGCTTTTCATGGGCATTTACGCTCATTACCTTAGGGGTACTTGCGATGATTATGGATGTGATTTTGGATGGAAAGAAAAAAGCTTAGGTTTTACTCGTGTGAGCGTTGAAGCAGGATTTTGCTGTACAACAACGCTGAGAGCACTAAAAAATACCCCACAACCCCATAGCCCATCGCATCGCGCTTGCTTGTCTCTTTTTCGGAGAGCGTTTTTTCTTCTTGGATCGTTGCTTTGAGAGTCTGCTCTGTGCTCAGCGTTTGAGGTGCAACAAACTGTTTTGGTAACCACTCTAAGCCCACAACCAACATAAAAACACACAGCACGATAGCCGCAAAAATTTTACGATTTGGCATGAGACTCCTTTTGTGAGAGAAACGGTAAGATGAAGAAAAGTGCCATCAAAACGGTTGAAAAGAAAAGCCCTACATAAAGGCTTGTGCTTGAACTTGGCAATTTACCTAGAATGCTCAACGCAATGAGTGAAACCACCAATGCCCAAAACCACACCAAAAAGTACGGACGCTGATGAGCGGGGATGCGGCGTGGGTTTCTGTCTAACAATGGCATGAATAACAGCCCCACATTGACCATGACCAGCGATGCCATACCGATGTACGAACCCTTGATGATGCCGATGTCAAAGAAAAAGCTCTTAAGCAACTGCAACATCCACAGAAAATACCACTCTGGATAGATGTGTGAAGGCGTATCGCTCGGGTTTGCGGGGGTGAGATTGAGCGCATCAAAGGCGATGGCATCGTAAAAGAAAACACAGTAAAAAAAGAGTGCCAAGAAAAGCGTACTTGCCAAAAGTGGCTTTAAAACGGCATTGGAGAAAATGGGTTTTGGCTCTTTGTGCGTTGTGATGTGTTTGCTGTAACGCTCCGCTTTTTGGATGTGTAAGCCTTTGCGATTCCATGAGAGCTTGTTGGTGGCGTACCACTTCATGAAGTCCGTGTGTACGAGCACCATTAAAGCGATGGCTAAAGGCATCACCACGATGTGCAAGGTATAAAAACGAAGTAGCGTGATGCCACTCACACTAAAATCCCCTCTTACCCACAGCACGATGTCCTCACCCGCACCAGGGATGTACTCAAGCAAACTGGTGATGACTTGCGCCGCCCAGTAGCTCATCTGCCCCATCGGAAGTACATAGCCCGTAAAACCAATGACCATACAGCAAAAGTACAGCACCATACCGCTGTACCAGTACTTTGTTTTGCCATGCTTGTAAAACCCAAAAAAGAGCATGCCTAAAAGATGAATGTAGAGTAGTAAAAAGAAAAAAGTCGAGCCGACCGCGTGGATTTTACGCCATAACCAACCGTAATTGACCTCTTGCATGATGGTCGTATGCACACTCTCAAACGCTTTGCTTGCCTCTGGGATGTAGTGCATGGCAAGAAAGATGCCCGAAACCAAAAGTAAAAGACACACGACAACCATGATGGCGCCTGTGTAAAGGAGTATATTGAAATTATGTATTTTGAGATTCATGCTTTTGCCGCCTCCATGAGTTGGAGGTACGCCTCGCCTACTTCTCCGACGATGATGGTCTCACCTTGAACTTTAAACGGAGGAATGACCAAAGGCTTGGTAACAGGGCTTGCAAGCGCGTTGCCGTTGTAGTCAAACTGCCCATTGTGGCACGGACAAAGAAATCGCTCCGCCTTTGCATCGTACTTTGGAACACACCCGAGATGCGTGCAAATGCCCACCATTAGGGTGTAGTAGTGCTCACCGATTTGGATGTCACGCTTTTTATCGAGCACCATAGACGCGTCTTTTTTTAAAACAAAGAGTGGCTTTTTTTGCCATGAGAGGTAAGAAATTTCATTGAGTGGTAATGTGGTCGTGTCTATAAACGTTGCCGCATCAAGGAGCGCTTTTTTGGGCGGTTCTAAAGACTGAAACATCGTACCTATCGCATGGTACACACCCGTTCCTGTGAGTGCTAACAGCGAATAATTTACCAGTCTTCGGTTTTTGTCCATTCCCATCGTCCTTTATGCCATGCTTTGCGCGTAGCCATTTTACCAAAACTTTTGTCAATAGAGTTCAAAGAACTCTTAACACGCTTTTCAAGCAAAGCTCGAAAAGCTACGCTAACGCTAAGTTTTCCTCGGCGGAATACCCGCGCACCTTTGGTGCTTTTACTTCGTTCACAAAGTTTATTATGCTTATTGATTAATAGCCGATAATCGGCTATAATTTTACAAAAAAGGAGTAGTTCATGCAAGAGAGTGAAGCCCTAAAACTTTTGAACATTCCAAGAAGCACGCTCAAAGAGTGGAGTAAGCCTGAACATGCAAAGCATAAACTCTATTTGCTCATCAAAAACACCGATGCAAAACGTGCCCTGCAAGCCATCACGCAAAGTGTACCAACACCCATTTTGACACTTCTCAATCGCAATATTAAAGAAGAAGAGCTGTTTACAAATGATGAGATTTTTAAACTCTTTTCCAAAAAAAGCTATGCCAAGCTCACACCAAGAGAACGTGTAGCCTTTGCCAAGTTGGTACGAGAACTAGACGATGAAACACTCACGCAACTTTTTTCCCATAAAGTCACTACACCAAAAGCATTTTTGCATCTTTTTAACGGTTCTGCATTTGCAAAACTTGATGCCTTCTCTTCGTTTGAAGAAAGACTCACGCAGGAGTTGGCACATGTATGACTTTTCCAAACAAGCCCATATGTTAGCTCTTGCCATTGATACACCAAAATTTTTACTTGAAAAGCTCTTGTAGGCTTTTAGGATATGATTGCTCAAACAAAGGAATTAAAATGAAATTTGAACTAGACGAAGAGTACATCGAGTTGTTTAAACTGCTCAAAGTGATGGGCGTGGCGGAGAGTGGCGCATACGCAAAAACGCTTATCGAAGAAGGACAGGTGAAGCGAAACGGCGAAGTGGAGACAAGGAAACGCGCTAAGATAGTTTCGGGTGAGAGGGTTGAAGTGGGTGATGAAGTGATAGAGGTTAAAGGCGTTTAAAGGTAGATACAATCATCCTGATTTTATTTTTTACATGTAAAGGAAAATAAAGTGATTTTCTGGCTCATTGGTTCTGTTTTTGTACTAGGTATTTTATTTAAAACGCCATGGATGAAAGGCAAAATTGGCGAATTTACGGTCAATGTTGCAACTTCTTTGCATCTTGACAAAGACGAATATGTCAACATTAAGAACATTACTTTACAACTAAATGATGGTTCAACCACGCAAATAGACCATGTCATTGTCTCGCGTTATGGTGTTTTTGTTATCGAAACAAAAAACATGAAAGGGTGGATTTTTGGAGATGAGCACCAGCCCATGTGGACACAACAAATTTTCAAAGAAAAGCACCGTTTTCAAAATCCTTTGCGCCAGAATTATCGACATACCAAAGCCTTAGAAGAAATATTGGCATTGCCAGCAGAAAGCATTATCTCGATTGTTGTGTTTATCGGTGATTGCGAATTTAAAACTACTATGCCAAACAATGTTTTTATCAATGCAAAATACACCTCCTACATCGAATCTTTCCAAGAAGAAAAACTCTCCGCCTATCAATTTGACATGACGATAGAAACCCTAAACCAAAAGCGCCTCAAACAAAGCTTTACAACCGATAGAGAGCATGTTTCTAACTTACACGCAAGACACAATGCAAAACCCGCGCCAACACAAACACCTAAAATATGCTCACGATGTGGTAAAGAAATGGTTTTAAGACACAATAGACAAACGGGAGAAGCATTTTACGGGTGTAGTGGGTATCCGAAGTGTCGAAATGTTAATTCAAAGGCTAGTTAAATTATGCACATATTAGCTGATTATTATAGATCTGAATTTCTTGCAACTCCTCAATTGGTTCGATTAGATTATTCTATTGGTAAAGATGGTCATGAACCATCTCTTTTGATAAAGACAAGCACTCTAATGCAAAAATATATTGTAAAAGGTGCTAAGATGAGTCTCATTATTGCAAAGATACAAAATCGTTTGCTATACGGTATAAAAATATTTGATGACCCAACTAACCCCGCAATAATATGGTCAATTGTTGAAAATGAGTCTGAAAAAAAAGCATTTACGGCAATAGCAAATGGGCAGATAAGCAAAATATTTTTATTTAATGAACTCGCTTTAAATGTTGCATGGAATCAAATAAAACTTCCAAAATCACCTATTCTTAATGAATTTATTTCACTAACTAAGACAGATGCAAATGTTGATTATGCTGCACTACAAAATAATGTCTCAAAAATCTTTAAGCAGCTAGAAGAAGGATGTGCTTCTAAAGAGTTAATTGTTATAGATATTGTTACAACAATCCCTTGGGACTCTCTTAAAAATCACTACATTACAAATTGTATTGATGACAGTTCTGTTAATCTTTTTGATCTTAATGAAGGAAAGCAACAGGAACAGCTTGCTATTTGGTTAACAGATAATCTTTGCCCACAAGGTGCTTACCATAGTCCACAAATACAAAAAAAAGAGCATATAGATAGAGAATTAACAGATATTTTCTTAAATTACGAATTTGGTTCATTTTTAATTGAGTCTAAAACTCTAACAATTTTTAATCGACCTTCACTTCCTAGCCAAATGAAACTTTCACATGATATATTCAATCATATAAAAAAGGCAATTAACCAACTTAAAGGAGGGATTCGTCAGCTAAAATCAGAAACAATAGTCACGACAAAAAATGGAGAAAAAATTAATGTTGAATATGCACAACCGATGCATGCAATAGTGTTAATTCCTGATCTCAATCTCGTAAAAGATTTAATGAAAGATCAAAGTACCATTCTTATTGATTTTTTCAAGGAAACTGGAGGATTTATTCATCTCTTAGACATTTTCGAGTTATTGCGAATTGTACAAGCAGCTGAAATAATTTCTTCACGTAGTTCAACTATTACTCCCATAATGGCTTTTGACTATTATCTAATGGAACGTGCAAAAAAATGTAACGAAGCAGGAACGCTTTGTATAGAAGTTCTCCTTCGATTTGAAAAAGAAAGCAAAAAAGACTAAATTTTAACTTTTTTACTATCATAATATATAAACTTACGCAGGTTTTTTTAATCAACAATTTTTCCACATCACTTATCGATCAAATGCAGATTAAAGATTAAAGTGGATAAAAAATAAGTGAGGTTGAATCATCAAATTAAAAACTTGCTTTTGATATGTTTTTTTTAGAAAGATTGCCATTTACTACTTCATTTAATGTTAAGGTATGACCATTAATAGCATTACCCTCACGATAAAATATTAACTTTTTATCGAATTGATAGATATTGGTAGTAAATCCAAATAGCTTATCTACACCATACCATTCATCGCCAGAAGCATATTTTACGTTGTATTCACCTAAGGGAACTTTTACATTAAGAGAAGAATTTTTTCTTATAAATAACGTAAAAATTAAATTCTCTTTAGTGTCGTAAAATTTAAAAAAACAATTTTTATCAAATGATGTAACAATACTCAAAGGTGCAAGGAGCTCTTTATCTGTAAAAACTTGCATTTGTCCATTATTGGGGAAAGGTAAGGTTTGTTCTTTTTTGAAATTCTGGCTTTTATTAAAAGAAAAATTAAGATTATATATACTTTAAATGACAACTATTCCACAAATCGCTAAAAAGAAATATTTCAACGAGTATTTTTCGGATTTATTTTTATCATTTAGAGATCCATACGAAGTTTGTTTTTTTCTGTTTTTAATCTCTTGTTGAAATTGATAAGTATATTTCATTGACATAGTAAAATTCCTATTTTAATTTCAAATCTCCAAAATAGCACTTACATCATCGTCTAAAAATTCGACGATGCTCTCATAATTCTCTCGCAACACCGTAGCGATGGCATCTACCTTACAATTTCCTAGTTTAATCCAAATGATTTTTGGTGGAGTCCCTCGGTAAATTGCCAAATCGTTAAAATCAGAATCTTTGGTAACAATGGCAAAACCGTGGATTTTTGCATATCGCCATACTTCTAGGTCGGTGGATTCATCAAGATTTTTAAGCATGACGTGAGTAGAGTTTTGGAAGATGTCCGCTATTTTTGGCAATAGACGATGGGAGATGTTATTGTCAAACAGGAGTTTATGCACTGAGTTTTGCCGTAAGTGTTTTATGCTCTCTATCGGCGGCATAGGCAAGGGCTGCTAAAATATCTTCTTTGGTCAGTTTTGGAAAGTCTTCTAAAATTTCATCGTAACTCATGCCCTCTGCAAGCATTGCAAGAATGTCGTAAACCGTAATACGTAGATTTCTAATGCAAGGCTTACCGCTTCGTTTTGATGATTTGATTGTCACTATTGCGCTCATCATTTCCCCCTTCTCTAACTTTATATTAAGCTCATTTTAGCATATTTTCTCAAAGCTTTTTCTTTTTTATAGCATGATGTTGGGAGAAGTAGAACGATAAAGAAGCCCTAAAATAGGGCTTCTTCTATATTACACAGATTTTTTAATCAACAATTTTTCCATATCGGATGTTGCATCATCGGTCAAATGCAAGTTAAAGTTCTCTTGCAAGAATGAGAAGATGTCATCGTTCACAAATTGTGGTGGTTTTGGTCCAAGATAAATGTTTTTGATGCCAAGGCTAAAGAGTCCTAGAAGAATTAAGACAGCTTTTTGCTCCATCCAGCTAAGAACGATAGAAACTGGCAAGTCATGAACAGTTACACCAAGTGCGCCAGCAAGGGCAAGTGCGATGTGAACTGCGCCATTGCTGTCATTACATTGACCAAGGTCTAGGTAACGAGGGATGCCTGTGTCTGCAACGGTTCCAAAATCGATGTCGTTAAATCTAAATTTACCACAGCTTGAAGTGAGGATCACACAGTCATTTGGCAAGCTTTGCGCTAACTCTCTGTAGTATTCGCCGCCTGTGCCTGGTGCATCACAACCCGCGATGACGAAGAATTGGCTGATTTTGCCTGATTTGACCGCGTCTAAGATTTGTGGTGCGAGGGTTAGGATGGTTTTATAGTGGTGACCAGTTACCAGTGTTTCTTCACTGTCAAATCCTGTAACATCTGGAAGGGCTAATGTTTGAGCGATAACTTCGCTAAAGTCGTTATTGTGGATTTTTTTGCCTTCTTTGATGCCTACGATGTCATACGTATAAAGTCTATCAACATAGGTTGAGTTTGATTTTGGAGGAACGATACAGTTGGTGTTAACGATGATAGTTCCGCCCCATTGCTCAAAGAGTTTAGTTTGGTCAAACCATGATTTACCGATGTTACCTTTAAGGTGAGGGTATTTTTTAAGTTCAGGGTACGCATGCGCTGGAAGCATTTCAGAGTGCGTATAAACATTGATGCCTTTACCTTCAGTTTGTTTCAAAAGCTCTAAGAACATGTCAAGGTTGTGACCGCTTACTAGGATGGCTTTACCTTCCGCTTTGTTTTGACTGATTTTAACAGGTGTTGGAACGCCAAGGTGAGAGGTGTGTGTTTCGCTGAGGATGTTCATCATGTTGACACCCGCTTGACCGATTTTCATGAGTTGAGCGATGTGGTCATCAAAGTTGAAGTTTACGTTGGTAAGCGTGAAATAAAGTGTTTGAGCGATGACATCGTCAACTTCTTTGGTGTTTGCGCCAAATTCGTTTGCGTGTGTTCTATACGCACTTAAACCTTTAAGACCGTAAATCATGATATCTTGAAGTTTTGCCAAGTTGGCATCTTTACCACAGGTACCCATATCTTGACCTTTAGAACCACAGCCGCCAATAGCGCTCATTGAGCATTGATCACATAACATGTTTAAAGACATATTCTATCCTCTTTCAAAAATTTTCAGCATCTTAGCAAGAGGAGAGAGGAAAATCATTGATTGATCTCAATCAAGACTTTTAAGCATTTAAGGATTTACAACGCCCCCAAAACGGCGTTCTACTTGTTTATACTCTGAGGCGATGGTTTCAAGCTCACCGACCGAAAAATCAGGCCAAAGTGTTTTACTAAAGAAAAGTTCCGCATAGGCAGCTTGCCACAGCAAAAAGTTAGAAAGACGACAGTCTCCACCTGTGCGAATTAACGCATCCACAGGAGGAATGCCCGCTGTATCGAGATTGGACTCTAAAATTTCTTTCGTGATTTCACGATGTGTTTGAAGCGATTTATTGATAGCACGAAGAATTTCATCCTGCGCGCCATAATTGATAGCCAAAATTTGTCTAAGCCCTGTACAATGAGCTGTCATCTCTTTGGCATATGCGATCTCTTTTTGTAACGAAGCAGAAAATTTACTGATATCGCCGATGACATCAAAACGGATGTTGTTTTCTAAAAGAGTGGGGATTTCACTGTGCAAATATTTAGAAAGTAATTTCATCAAAACGGTCACTTCTGCTTTTGGGCGGTTCCAATTTTCAGTACTAAACGCATACAATGTAAGATATTTAATGCCCATTTTAGCAGCATATTTTGTGATTTCTCGTACTTTTTTTGCACCCTCTTTATGTCCAAAAGAACGCTTTTTGCCTTGACGTTGTGCCCATCTGCCATTGCCATCCATAATAATCGCCAAATGCACTAAATCATTCATTTTCACTTCTTTTTAGCTTACAATTTATGAACGCCATTTTATCTTTTTTCTCTTTAGCCCACCTTGACAAATCTTGCCACTTTGACTAAAATTACGCCATTACTACTTTTTAGAATTCTCACAAAGTAGTCTCATAAAAATCGACTCAAGCAACTCTATCTTTGGGAATCCTTTCACCATCAAGAGACTCTAGCTTCATGAACGATCAAACTAACAACAAAGAAGGCACAATGAGCGGAAACACTCCTACCTCAAACACTCAATCCTGCGCGAATACAGCCCCTGCGAACGGACAAGCAAAACCAACTCATCATAACAAATCACGAACACACGTCCCAGTCGATGGCTACAAAATAGAAGGGCTTAGAACCACTCCTCTTGAAAAACTTTTAGAGATCGCAACAGAACTTGGCATTGAAAACCCAAATGAATTAAAACGCCAAGACTTGATGTTTGAAATTTTAAAATCACAAGTCAATCAAGGTGGATTTATCCTTTTTACAGGTATTTTAGAGATTGCTGGTGAAGGATATGGCTTCTTACGTGCAACAGACGCTAACTTCTCAGACAGTGCCAATGACGCTTATGTCAGTAGCACCCAAGTTAAGAAATTTGCTCTTCGTACTGGTGATATTGTTACTGGACAAGTAAGACCTCCAAAGGATCAAGAGCGTTACTACGCACTTCTTAAAATCGAAGCAATCAACTATCTACCTCTTGCAGAGAGCAAAAAACGTCCTTTATTTGAAAACCTAACACCTCTTTATCCAACAGAAAAAATCAAACTCGAATACGACCCAATGAAAATCACAGGACGTGTACTTGACCTCTTTACGCCTATTGGTAAAGGTCAGCGTGGTCTTATCGTTGCACCTCCACGTAGTGGTAAAACAGAGCTTATGAAAGAGCTTGCACATGGTATTGCACGTAATCACCCAGAATCAGAACTTATCGTTTTACTTGTTGATGAAAGACCTGAAGAGGTAACCGATATGCAACGCTGTGTTCAAGGTGAAGTCTATAGCTCAACCTTTGATATGCCAGCATCGAACCACGTTCGTGTCGCTAACCTTGTGATCGAAAAAGCAAAACGTCGCGTTGAGATGGGCAAAGATGTCATCATCCTTTTAGATTCTATCACCCGTTTGGCTCGTGCGTACAACACCGTCACCCCATCCAGTGGTAAAGTCTTAAGTGGTGGTGTGGATGCCAATGCACTTCATAAACCAAAACGCTTCTTTGGTGCGGCAAGAAATATCGAAGATGGCGGAAGTTTGACCATCATTTCAACCGCGTTGATTGAAACGGGAAGTAGAATGGACGAAGTTATCTTTGAAGAGTTCAAAGGTACAGGTAACAGCGAAATTGTACTCGATAGAAATATCTCTGATCGTCGTATCTACCCAGCGATTAACATCATGAAATCAGGAACCCGTAAAGAAGAGCTTCTTCTCACCCCTGATCGTCTCCAAAAAATCTGGGCACTTAGAAGTGCCATCAACCAAATGGATGATATCGAAGCACTTAAATTCTTATATGCTAAGATGCTTAAAACCAAGGATAACGAAGAGTTACTTTCTATTATGAATGACTAAAACCCAAAGGTTGCGCTGTGTCACAAGTACTTGCTCTTAAATATCGTCCTTCCTCGTTTGATAAGTTGATCGGCCAAGAGTCGATCACACAAACACTTAGTTTAGCGCTTAACCAAGATAGGCTCTCTCATGCCTATCTTTTCTCAGGACTTAGAGGAAGTGGTAAGACTTCAACAGCGCGTATCTTTGCAAAAGCCCTTGTATGCGACCAAGGTCCAAGTTCAACCCCGTGTGAAGTGTGTGAACACTGCCTCAGTGCCAATGAAAACCGTCACATCGACATCATTGAGATGGACGCTGCCTCAAACCGTGGTATTGATGATATTCGTGAGCTCATTGAAAGCACGAAGTATAAACCCTCATCTGCGCGTTTTAAAATCTTCATCATCGATGAAGTTCATATGCTCACCACACAAGCGTTTAACGCACTTTTAAAGACACTCGAAGAGCCTCCAAGTTATGTAAAATTTATTCTTGCGACAACCGATCCTTTAAAACTGCCTGCAACCATTTTATCGCGCGCACAACATTTTCGTTTTAAACAGATCAAACAGAGTGATGTGGTTAACCACCTATGCCACATACTCAATCTTGAAAACATTGAGTATGAAAAAGAAGCCCTTGAAATGCTTAGCCGTGCAGGTAATGGCTCCTTACGTGACACTTTAACCCTGCTCGATCAAGCGATTATTTTCTCTAAAGGCTACATTAACCCTGAAAATGTAGCATCCATGCTTGGTCTTCTTGATCCTAACCAATTAGAGACTATTTTTACAGCCATTTTAAGTGGCAATAAAAATGAAATGTTGCATCTCATCAAAGAGCTTGAGAGTTATGAATGTGAAGTAGTCATCGATGAATTAATCGCTTATTTGAAAAATGCTTTTTTTGCACAAGATCGTCGTTTCTCCACTCTACTTTATGAGCGTTTTTTCAAGATTCTCAGTGAAGCAAAAAGCCTTCTTTACATCAATGCGAATAATGGTTTTGTACTCTCCTTGATCTTCTTTAAAATGATCGAAGCGACCAATATTAAAACCATTGAAGAGATGATAGATTCACTCGAAAATGAGAAATTCCGTTTACCAGCTTCACATCCAAAACCAGAAGTAACGCCAAGTGTTGAAACCACTCCTTCTGAAGCACCAGAAGTGGAAGAAGAAGTGCAACACATCAAAGATCAAGGTGTCACTTCTGCGATGCTATTTACACGTCTGTGCGACAAACTCCTTGATCGTAATGCAGAGCTTGGTGAATGCTTCAAAAACCATATCCGTTTTGTCAGCTTTGAAGATGATCTGCTTACACTTACTTCTAGTGCAGAAGGCGAAGCCAGTAAAACGCTTAACACGTATTACAGCATCATCAAACATTTTGTTCAAGAACTCTTTGGCTTAGAGACCAAAATCAAGATCAACAAAGTTCAAGCCATTCAAGAAATGCCACAACCTGAGCCTTCATTTGAGCCTAACTATGAAGCGCAAATGAGTGAAGCAGAACTCAATGCCAATGAAGAGAGCTCCTCTATGATGGAGAGTCTTGAATTTGCAGATGAGCCTCAAAGTGAAAGTTGTGCCACGGGTGCTATGATGGCAGGTAAACGAGAGATCGATGCAAAAGAGATACTCAATACCCCTTTTGTACAAAGAGCCACCGATCTGTTTGATCCACAAAAAATTCAAATTCGTCAGAAAGTATAACTATGGGAAAAATCCTTATCCTCAACACAGGTGGCACGTTTAATAAACGTTATAACCCTCTGAAAGGTGAACTTGAAGTTCCAAAAGACAGCCTTGCGTTGGATGGGATTTTACGTTACTGCAACAATACATCGTATGAACTTCTAAATATCATCCATAAAGACAGTCTTGAGATGAGTGAAGAAGATCGTGAGCTGATTGTCAAAACAATTCAATCTTCATCATGCCATAAAGTTCTCATTGTACATGGCACAGATACCATGGATGTAACAGCCACTTTTTTAGCGTTACACATCAAAGATAAAATCATTACTCTCACAGGAGCGATGGTTCCTTTTAGCATCGATACCGTCGAAGCAACAAGCAATTTTATGATGGCACTGGGTGATTTGATGTGCAGAGAACAGCATGGTGTTTATCTTGCGATGCACGGTGCAATTGCAAAACATGGAAGTATCTATAAAAACAGACAAAAAGGGATTTTTGAGCTTTGCTAGGAAGCTCGTAAATCCTCTGTTTTACGAAAGACAAAGTGACTCATCACGATTACGTAATAAGGATAGATAATCACCCCGACAAAGGGAATGATAGTCAGAGCAAAACAAACCAACGATATACCTCTCATCTGCCCTGCATACAGCCTTTTTAACTCTTTATACTCACTACTCGAATTGACCATCGAAGCCACATCTAAAACCAAAAGTTTATGAAACAGATAAAAAACAGGTACTAAAAGGACGAAGTTAAACAGCGGAATAAAAACCAAAGGTGAAAGCAACACAAACATCAGCGTTGTCCACAACAGTGTTTTCAATACCATCCAAAGATAACTGATAAGCCCCATACCATGAAAGGCAACTTTTGGATAATAAAGAGAGCCTATTTCTTTAATAAAATACCCTGCAAATAGACCTACAATAACCGAATAAACCATCAAAAAAAGATAGTATGTCACCATAGCGGAGGTAAAAAAGAAAAGAATCGCCACAACGGTTTTTGTGATGAAAATGAGTGAGACCATACTCAAAAACCAGCTCTGCTCAATGCTTCCTTCAAAATGCTGCAAGCTTTCAGTAATCCACGCGGTAAGTGCACCCATTCCGCCAAATAAGAGCCAAATAGCCCCGATAAATACAAGAATGGTTAAAATAAAAGAGAGTAATGAGACAAGCAGAACTCTTGGAGAGAGTGTATCTCCAAGAGCAAGAGCAAAGATATTGGTTTTTGAAGGTGTGTTCATTGCTTTACTGAATCACTTGGCCATTAACACTGATAGCACCTTTTTTCATCGCAATTTCATAGATGAAAAAGTCACCCTCAGGTTTTCCAAGTGCAAAATCTTCAGCCGAAGTCAAACCCATTTCTTCAAGCATTTTACGATCATCTTTATGTACTTTTACTTTTGACGTAATGTCTAAAAGACCAATGAGTGCCAATGGGCTCTGTTTATCGCTGTAATTATTTGGAGCAATTTCAAGTGTTGTATCGACACTGACATCTTTAAGAGAAAGCATATCCATGCTCAATCCTTTAAATGCAAGACCAAGGTCGATTTTAACGCCATGATTAACAAGTGCGACAAAATCATCAATTAACACTTTATCTTCAATCGGTGTTGTACCAAGAAGTAAGGTATTATAGTCTGCTTGAACTTTTTTCATCGTATCTGAATTGATGCCTCTTAAAAAGAGTTTCGCAAACATTTTTTCAAGTTTAATGTCTTCTTCGCTATTCAGTACTGCAATATTATCTAACGTATAATCTGCTTTAATTTGAAGATCTTTTTTCACATCCTCAACGCTACTCTTTGCTTTCAGACTTCCTAGATCAAACTTCACATTGGTGTATTCGTCATTGATCTCAAGTGCGTATTTACCGATGCTTATATCGCCTTGATTGTTGAGATCATCTTTATAGTTGAAGTTGTAGATAAAATCTTTCAACTCACTTTTGAGCAAAAACATATCGCCGCTAACGCCCAAATTTTGTTTACCAACGCCTAAAACACCTTGAATAACACCACCACGCTCATTAAGTGACAGTAGTTGTTTTTCCGTATCAATACTGAGTGTTGTCCCTTCAGCTTTGATTTCTTCTTTAATATCTCTTAGTTTGAGATCTTTGAGTTTTTGATCACTGCTAAACGTCATATCAACCGCTAAAACACCACGCGCTAAGAGTGGTAAAATAGCATCACTTGCAGCTTTATCGTTTGCAAGTTCTTCTTGAAGGGCTTTTGGCAATTGATCAAGGGAGAGGGAGACTTTAACATCACTTGGTAAAAGGTTAGAGTTTATCATCTCACCTTTGAATTTTAAGCCATCAAACGCTTGATTGATCCCTGCATTGCTCTCTTCTTTGAGACTCTCTGCAAAAAGTTTATACTGCGCATTCTTTTCAACCAGCTGAGCCAGTAAAAAATCACGTGCTTTTTTTGCATCGGTGACTTCAAGGCTAAATGCTCTTTTACCCGTAAAATAGCCATTTTTGCTCAAAATCTCTTGTTTAAAGCCATTTTGATCAAGCAGTACTCTGTTTGCTTCAAGGGTACTATCAACCTTTTGAGAGACAAACAAAGGTGTGGCAGCAAGTGCTGCCACAACAACAGAAGAGATAACCAGATATTTTGTTTTTGACATAAAGAGCCTTTGTTATTTATAACCTATGACATAATAGGTATTTTTGTTAGGAACTTTTTCCAAAGTTATTTTGTATTTAGTAGCCCATTTGCTGATCATTTCATTGACCTCATCAGTCTCTTCAGCGCTTGTGGCTTCATTTTTAATTTTGAAGTAATCTTTGTTACTAGAAAGTGCCACAAAAGAGTGGTGCACTTTGAGTGCATCGTGCAATGCGATGAGATGTTTTTCAACATGTTCAAACCCTACGGTATTGTTGATAACGCGCTCGAGTTGCGCTTCTGCATTTGGAGTGACACTGTAACCTAGTTGTGTTAAGATTGCTTGTTTTTGCATGTTTTATCCCCTTTTTAACGTTTTTGTGCGATAAGCACATCTTCGATCATTTTTGAAATATCACCATCTAAAATCGTATTGACTTGTGAATAAGCAATGTTGCTACGATTGTCTTTGACTTGCTGATACGGCGCTAACACGTAACTGCGAATCTGATGTCCCCAGCCAATTTCACTTTTTTCAACACCATCTTTTTCTGCTTGTTGTTTTTCAAGTTCCAGTTCATACAAACGTGATTTTAACATTTTCATCGCTGATGCTCTGTTTTTATGCTGTGATCTGTCATTTTGACACTGCACCACAATACCCGTTGGAATATGTGTTATACGAATAGCACTATCGGTTTTATTAACGTGTTGCCCGCCAGCTCCACCTGCACGGTACGTATCAATTTTAAGATCACGCTCTTCAATAACGATGTCGATGTCATCATCGACTTCAGGAGAAACCATGACAGAGCTAAACGATGTATGACGCTTTGCGTTCGCATCAAACGGACTGATACGTACTAAACGGTGAATACCATTCTCTACTTTCATGTAACCATAAGCATTTTCACCTTGGATGATAAAACTAACATCTTTCAGTCCTGCTTCTTCACCCTCTTGGTAATCTAAAACCTCGATTTTAAAGCCACAACGCTCTGCCCATCTAAGATACATTCTATACAAGATACTTGCCCAATCTTGACTCTCCGTACCACCTGCACCTGGATGAATCGAGATAATGGCATTTTTGTTGTCATTTTCCCCACTCAGCATCATGGCAATTTCTAAATTAGTGATGTGATCTTCCAAATGCTCCGCATCTTTATAAAGCTCTTCAATGGTCGCTTCATCATTTTCTGCATTTGCCATCTCATACAAATCGACAGCGTCCACAACAACATTTTTCGCTTTGGTATAACGATTAAGCAAAGAATTTAGCGATGTTTTTTCTTTTTGTAACTCTGCGGCTCTTTTTGCATCGTTCCAAAATTCAGGGTCTTGTTCGATCTCTTCAATCTCTTTAAGCCTTGAAGTCAAATCCTCTGGTTTAATGATCTGCGCGATATTGTCCACTTTTGTGGTTAATTTTTTGAGAAGTTCGGTATATTCGTAACTATCCAAATGGTTTCCTTTTGCTATAATACTCACTTCAATTTACAGCGCCTCTACACAGATTCTGCGTTAGACGTCTATAATATTATATTTTACTCAAAAGTGCCTAAAATGAAAATAGTAAAAACCATTGAAGAATTATCAAAAGCGAGAAAAGAGCTTCAAGGAACCGTTGGTTTTGTACCAACTATGGGTGCATTGCACAACGGACATCTCTCTTTAATGCAAAAATCCATCACTGAGAATGATCATACCATCGTCTCTGTTTTTGTCAATCCCACACAGTTTTTAGAAGGGGAAGATTTTCACAAATACCCACAACGTACCCAAGCTGACATTAAAATCTGTGAACTTGCAGGTGTAAGCATTTTGTTTATGCCCACTGCTGATATGATGTACTCCAAAATGGAGCCAACCATCTTAGCACCAAGTTCTAAAGCCTATATCTTAGAAGGCTTAGCACGACCAGGTCATTTTGATGGCGTTTTACGTGTGGTTTTAAAACTTTTCAACCTCACAAAACCTACACGTGCTTATTTTGGGAAAAAAGATGCACAACAACTCTATCTTTTACAAAACATGGTGGCTTCCTTCTTCTTAGATCTTGAAATTGTGCCATGTGAAATCGTTAGAGAAGATGATGGATTAGCGCTTTCGAGCCGCAATGTCTATCTAAGCTCACAAGAGCGTCAAGATGCCCTTCTCCTGTGTGAATCACTCAAAGTGGCAACACATGCTGTCATTTCTGGAGAGCGCGATATCGCAAAAATTAAAACTGAAATGTTGCATACACTCAAACCTTTACATGTAGAATACGTGGAAATTTTAAATCGTGATTTTGATACAATATCTACTATCGAAATAGGCAACTCTATCATTTTAGTCTGCGCAAAAGTTGGCACTACCCGCCTCATTGATAATTTATGGATTTAAGGAATACATTGAAAAAACTACATTTAGTCTCACTTGGCTGTAACAAAAATCTTGTCGATAGCGAAGTGATGTTAGGAAAACTCCAAGCCTACGAACTCTGCGATGACCCAGCTCAAGCAGACGTTTTAATCGTCAACACCTGTGGCTTCATCGGGCCTGCTAAAGAGGAGAGTCTTAACACCATCTTCTCTCTTCATGAAACCCGTAAAAAAGGCTCAGTCCTTGTTATGGCAGGCTGTTTAACGGAGCGTTATAAAGAAGATTTAACGAAAGAACTCAAAGAAGTTGATCTATTTACGGGCGTTGGTGACTACGATAAAATCGATGAAATTATTGCACTACGTCAAAATCGTTTTAGCCCTGCGACATACCTTTTGAATGAAGAAGAGCGTGTCATTACAGGTTCTAACGCTCATGCCTATGTTAAACTCTCAGAAGGGTGTAATCAAGCGTGCAGTTTTTGTGCAATTCCAGGCTTTAAAGGCAAACTTCACTCTCGTACACTTGAGTCACTTGTCAAAGAAGTAAAAGCACTTGTTGCTAAAGGTTTTTATGACTTTAGCTTTATTTCTCAAGACAGTAGTTCTTACCTTCGAGATATAGGCGAAAAAGAGGGGCTTATCAAACTGATCGATGCCGTTGAGAAAATAGAAGGCGTTAAGAGTGCACGTATTTTATACCTATACCCTACTACTACATCCAATGCCCTTATTGAGCGTATTATCGCTTCACCTCTGTTTCATAACTACTTTGATATGCCTATCCAACATATCAGTGATTCTATGCTCAAACGCATGAAACGAGGTGCGGGGAAAGAGCGCATCATCGAGCAGTTAGAGATGATGCGAAAAGCACCTCATAGCTTTATTCGCACCAGTTTTATTGTAGGACATCCAAGAGAGAGCGATGCAGAATTTAACGAACTTTTAGATTTTGCAAAAACATTCGACTTTGACCGTGTAAACATCTTCGCATATTCAGATGAAGAAGATACAAGCGCTTATGAAATGGAAGAAAAAATCGATACAAAAACGATCAATAAACGTATCAAACAACTTGATAAAGCGGTACAAGCTAAAACCAAAAAAAGCTTTGAAAAAGAAGTTGGCAAAGAGGTGATGATTATAGTTGAGGGAGAAAGCAGCGAACATGAATATTTCATGGGTGCACGCGAACTTCTTTGGGCACCAAGTATTGATGGTGAAGTCTTAGTCAATGACTCAGATGTTGAAAATATTGAAATTGGCAAATGCTATCGCGCCACCATTACCGAATGCGTGGGGAATCAACTCGTTGCAACCATTACCGCTGTTGCATGAAGCAACACTAGAGTATTTACGACATACTAAAAACCTATTGGCATTTTCAGGCGGTGGAGACTCCACCGCCCTCTTCTGCTTGCTTCTTGAGAACAACATCCCTTTTGATATAGCACATGTAAATTATCAAACCAGAGCACAAAGTAATGAAGAAGAAGCCTACGCCAAAGAGCTCGCAACCAAACATCATAAGCACCTTTTTGCATTGACCTGTAAACTTGAAGAGCATAATTTTGAACATCACGCACGAAACGAGCGTTACACTTTTTTTACGAAAGTGATCCAAGAACATGGGTATCAAACCCTTCTGACAGCCCATCATTTAGGTGATCAACTCGAATGGTTTTTAATGCAACTTACTCGTGGTGCTGGGCTTGTAGAAATGGTGGGGATGCAAGAAAAAGAAGAGAGAGAACACTACACAATCATTCGACCACTTTTACATATGGGGAAACAAACGCTTCAAGGCTATTTACAAGAACGTCATATCTCCTATTTCAACGATGAGAGTAATGATGCGCTAAAACATCTCCGCAATCAATTTAGGCACCATTACGCGACCCCATTGATGGATGCGTATGAAGAGGGTATTGCTAGGAGCTTTGCCTATTTAGAAGAAGATCGCAAACGTCTTTTGCCTCATCAGGCTAAACGTATCCAAGACCTTTTTATACTTCCAAAAGATGATGATGAACTTATCAATATTCGTCACATTGATAAAGTGCTCAAACGTTTAGGGCTGCTGCCATCCAAAGCGCAAAGAGATGAGATTTTACGGACAAAATCGTGTGTTATTGGTGGAAAAATTGCAGTTTGTTATACAGATGAGAAAATTTTTATAGCACCGTATTATCAAACAAATATGGATAAAAAATTTAAAGAAAAATGCCGTAAAGAAGGCATTCCTTCAAAAATACGCCCTTACGTATTTAGAGCAGGAATTGATCCTAACGCGTTGTTGCGTTAAGATCATACACTTTTATTTTAAAGGTTGAACTAATACTCTCTTTGTTCGCCTCCAAATGAATTGGAAAATCAGCTTGAACGATACTGCTGTAACGATTAAGCCCCTCTAAAAAATTATAGAAATTGCTAGGTGTTTTAAGCATTGAAGTTACATTGAGTTCATACTCAACAAACTCTTTTTTATAGTCTGATTTCGTCACTTCAATCAAAGAGACTTGGTTAAAGAACTTACCTGCATAGCGCAAAAACTCTTCTTGTGTGAAGGGGTGTTTAAACGCTCCAATAATATGAACATTTTCTGCCTTCAGCCTAGAAAGCTCTGCTTCACGCTCTAAAAAAAGATTTTCAACACGTGTTTTATGGACTAAAACACGTTTGTATTCGGCTTGTAAAATACGGTGTTCTTTGACATTAGGGATGATTAATAAAAAGACAAACATAAACGTGACAATAATGAAGACCATTAAAAAAATGAGTAGCTTCATAATATCGATTTTATCTAAGCTTCGATCAAAACTATTCACGTACGCCATCCTCGCCAATAATTTTGTTGATGCTTACAAAATTATACCAACCCTCTTTGGTAAGATAAAATGTTGTATTGCTGGTATGAAAAATTGATTTTAAAGGGGCTGCTAACAAGAAATTAAAGGTATCTTGCGTTGGCGAAATACCATATAAAATCAATGAGTTGCGTTCCATCTGAACCTTTTTAAGGGTAATCTGATCAGGTACTAAATCAAATAAATTTTTCATACTCTCTTTTAAGAGTGTGTTGTTCGAAAAAATTTCCTCTGAAATAGCTTTTTGACGTAAAATAAGACCAATCGCCTCATCATCTTCATCAATCTTTACTTCTAGCATTTCCCGCTCTTTGGTTAAATCAACCACACCGTGTTTAAATGAACTCATCTCAATGACAATGTAAAAATTAAAAATAATCATGAAAAGTGACATTAACCCAATAAAAACCACCCACATTTTACTAAAGAGTGATAAAAATGGTTTCGGCCTAGGGGCGATGAAACTTAGTCTCATTTAAAAACCTCTTTAATGGCTATGTCACACATACGGTCACTAACGTCCACTTTATGAATTTCAACGTCCATCATGAGCTCATCTTCAAGTTGATGAATCAGATCTGAACTGATTTCATAACTATCGAAAATGATGATTTCGTCAATAAATTCGCTTTTATAAAGTGGATTGTGATAATACTCTTCAAGAGCGGTTCTGAGGTATTTATACACTAAAAGATCACGTCCATATAGTTCTAAACTAATATCTTCTTCTTTAAGGTCTTCCATCCCTCTAAATGAGCTTATTCCTTTTTCATCAATATCGGAAAAAGAGTCCGTTGAACGCAAATCATCAATATCTTCCAACTCTCCAAGCTCGGTCAATTCACTCAGTTCCTCAAGACCTTCATGTTCATCTTCATCTGTTCTTCCAACTTCAGGCAATGCTTCAGAATCAAGAATTCCCTCTTCTTCTTGCTCATTTTCCCAGTCATTCACATCATCACTATGTGTAAAAGCTGTATCGGTTTGAGTCTTAAAAAAAGCTCCAAAATGCAGTTGTTTTTCTTCAAAAATAGCAAGAATAAAAAAGTCTTGACAATTTAAAATGTAGCATGTTGGTCTATTTTTCAGTTTTTGAGAAACCACAAAATCATTCAAAATAATAAAAGGAGAATAAATAAAGTCAAGTCCAACTTCAGAAAAGAGGTTTTTTGCCCATTTAATTTCAATATATGAGGCGTATGCAGACCACTGGTTATACAGTGCTACGTTATGCACATTTTGAATGTCCACATTATGCTTACTAAAGCTCGCATTTCCTGTTCCAGAAATAGCACCTTGACCTAATGAATTGAGTAAAAAGGCAATATAGACAAATTGATACTCATCTTGTAAATTCATCAAATAATTTTCGATTGTTTTATCAAGAGCATCAAGTGGTGGAGTTAATGCAAATGTTTTGGTAAACACTTTCGTAATCGCACCATTTTTAAGCACTTTACAACGCAGCAAACACTCTGTTTCACTTAACACAACAGCGACAAAAAGATTCTGAAATTTTTTTTGAAGAACAGTTCTTATGCCCATATTAATGACTCTTTGTTCACATCACTACTCTTGTGTTAATTTTGAATTTGTACTATATATTAGACTAATATTGCTTAAGTTTTGTAAAATATCAAGCAAAAGTAATACCATTTGGTTGCACGGCATCAAGCAGCATGTTCCAAAAGACGTTTTTGAATAAGATCCTTAGCTTCTTCTAAAGAGAGCTCATGAACATAGAAAGGATCACTATAATAAAAATGTATCGTAGAAAAAGGCTTTGGAATACAAAATTGATCCCAACTGTCCATTTGCCAAAATGATGATGGTTGGCAATGAATAGCAATAACGGGAACCTGTTTTTTCATCGCAAGAATGGCTGCTCCATCGGCAACACTATGCCTTGGGCCTCGTGGTCCATCAGGCGTTAAGGCAACATCACGCCCCTTCTGAAGAGATTTTAAAGCATTTCTTAGCACAGAAGCCCCTCCCTTAGATGAGCTTCCACGTATCGTTCCTCCACCAAAAAGTTGCATAAGCCTTGCAACTAATTCACCATCAAAATGATGACTCACAATGGTATCAACTTCTCTTCGCTTTGTATAATACGTATAAGCTGCTGCTGCCATAAGAATTTCGCCATGCCAAAGCACATAAATACTCGGATTTAATGAACCATTATGCGATAAATGAAAATTCTTCCTACACGTCAAAAATAAAAGTTTTATGAATATGTAAACCAGTGGTGGAATAATCCACACCAAAAGTTTACGTTTTGTATTTTTAGAGAACACGTTCGCCATAAAGTGAAAGTCGTTTTGGATTCGTGATTTTAATATTGATTGTTTGTCCTAGTAAGTTTTCATCACCTTTAATCTGGACAAGGGCATTATTATCGCTTCTACCTGCTAAAAAACCACTATTACGTAATTCGTCTATATACACAGAATAAATTTTATCACGATGTGATTCGGCAATTTCATCTAAGATTTCATCTTGAAGCAGTTGTAAGCGTTCAAGTCTAGCGGAGCCTATCTCAGAATCAATTTGATTGGTAAATTCTGCTGCTTTCGTTAATGGTCTTGGAGAGTATTTGAACGCAAAAATTTGCTCAAATTTTACTTGTCTCATTACATCAAGAGTATCTTCAAAATCTTCTTCACTCTCTCCAGGGAAAGCAACGATAATATCCGTGCTAATCGAAACATCAGGGATCATTTCACGAAGTTTTAAAGCGCGATTTAAAAACCACTCTTTACTGTAGCCTCGTTTCATCTGCTCTAAAATATGTGTTGAACCACTCTGCAATGGCATATGCATCGATTTGCATACTTTAGGGTTATTTGCAAATGTTTCTAAAAATTTATCATCCATATGCAATGGATGGGGCGATGTAAAACGAATACGCTCTACCTCAGGAATTTCACTGATGAGATTTAGAAGATCTGAAAAATCGATATTGTAGTCAATTGAGCCGCTAAAACGTCTGCCATAATTATTGACATTTTGACCGAGTAAGAAGATCTCTTTGGCACCATTTTGAGCAGCTTTACGTGCTTCTTTGACAATAAGATCTGCAGGAATAGAAATTTCTTCACCTCTTGTTTGAGGCACAATACAATAGGTACATTTTTTATCACAGCCAATAGAGATATTGACATATGCTTTGTACAAACTATTACGGTACTCACCAAAAGCATACGTACTCTCATCATAGTCTGTATCGACACTTAAAAATTTATCCGTATTGACAGCGGTAGAAATTTTCGAAACATTACGTGCGCCAATGACAAAATTCACATATGGAGCACGTCTAAAAATCTCTTTTCCCAAATGGCTTGCTGTACAACCACATACACCAATCTTCGCACCCTCTTTCTTTTGAAGGTTATACTTACCAATTTCTGAAAAAAGTTTACTCACGGGTTTTTCACGTACACTACAGGTATTGATCAAAATAAGATCAGCATCTTGTACATTACTGGTTAAAACATAATTTTCTCTATCCCCAAGTTCGGCAATGATGTGCTCTGAATCTCGCACATTCATTGCGCAACCAAGGGTTTCTATATAAAGCTTTTTTTCTTCTAAAATACCCAAAATTTAGCCTTAGAGAATATGTACTTCGTACATGTAATCGCTCTCGCCTAATCCGTAACGAATATCTCTTAAATAGACGCTAAAACCTTGTGCTTCAAAATGCTCAACAAGTGCTACAAGGTCTTTATGAGAGTTTTCTTTATCAAAATAAAAAATCTTTTGTCCCTCTTTTTCGATAATCTCAGTCACTTTGTCTAATGTAATTGTCTTTGGTTTTCCATTAATTTCATTTCTTGCTAATTTAATTTCCATCGTAAACCTCTTTTCTATCGAGAAAATTATCGTATGTGTCCACTATGCACAAAGATATATCGCGAAGTATACTTTGTGCATAGT
>CAYXNJ010000007.1:0-67228 GCA_964466465.1 uncultured Sulfurospirillum sp. | reverse complement strand
CCACTCAAGCCTGTAAAAACAACAAGCTTATTTACGGTGCTAAAGAGAATAATCTAAAAAATATTAATTTAGAAATCCCCAAAAATAAGCTTGTTGTTTTTACAGGCTTGAGTGGTAGCGGTAAAAGTACACTAGCGTTTGATACTCTTTATGCAGAAGGGCAACGTCGCTACATTGAGTCTCTTTCTTCGTATGCGAGACAGTTTTTGGACCGTGTGGGTAAGCCTGATGTAGAGAAAATTGAAGGCTTAACGCCTGCCATTGCGATAGACCAAAAAACAACGAGTAAAAACCCTCGCTCTACGGTAGGAACCATTACCGAGATTTATGACTATTTGCGTCTGCTTTACGCGCGTGTTGGTAAACAACACTGTCATCTGTGCGGTAAAGAGATCTCTCAAATGTCGGTAGCAGACATCATCGAGCAGGTCTTAAAGCTCCCTCCTGAGACAAAGCTTTCCATCTTAGCACCACTGGTGCGTGAGAAAAAAGGTAGTTTTGCTGACATGATCGAGTCGCTTCGTCATAAAGGGTATGTAAGAGCCCTCATCGATGGCGTTATGGTGCGTTTGGATGAAGAGATTGAGCTTTCTAAGACCAAAAAGCACACCATTAAAGTCATTATTGACCGTGTGGTGGTGCGTGAAGAAAACAAAGAGAGAATTGCGACTGACATTGAAAAAGCACTGTTAGAGAGTTATGGTGAAGTGGAGCTTGACATTGCCAATGCCGAAGAAGTAGGGCTTCTCACTTCCCACATTCACTACAGTGAGCATTTGGCATGTTTTGATTGTAAGATCAGTTTTGAGCCGCTTGAGCCACTTTCGTTTTCGTTTAACTCGCCCAAAGGTGCGTGTCCGACATGCGATGGTTTGGGCATTCGCTATACACTTGATCTTAAAAAAATCATCAATGAAAATGTAAGCATCAGTGAAGGAGCAATCAAAATCTTTTACGGTTTTAATAAAAGCTTTTATGCCAAATTTTTAGAGGCATATTGTGAAGCAGCGGGTATTAGTACTCGCATTCCGTATGAAGAACTTGAAGAGCACCAACAACGTGCTATTTTACATGGTGGTGTGGAAGAGGCAACCTTCTTTTGGAAAAAACATAAGCTCACCCGTAAATGGGATGGTGTCATCAAAATCGCTTACGATATGCTCAAAGATGAAAAAGAGCTAGGCGATTACATGAGTGAAAAGACGTGTGACACCTGTGGCGGGTATCGTTTGAAAAAAGAGAGTTTGGCGGTTAAAGTCGCAGGAAAAAATATTGCTGATATTTTGGAACTCCCGATAGACCAGTGTTTGAACTTCTTTAAAGATGAAAACAATTTTGCTTATATGAAAGCACAGCAAACGATGATCGCTGAGCCTATTTTAAAAGAGATTAAAGAGCGGCTTTATTTTCTTTTTGATGTGGGGCTTGGCTACATTAGCTTAGGACGTGATGCACGTACCATTAGTGGTGGTGAGGCGCAGCGTATTCGTATTGCTTCGCAGATCGGCAGTGGTTTGACGGGCGTTATGTATGTTTTAGATGAGCCAAGCATTGGGCTTCATGAGCGTGATACGCTCAAACTCATTCGCACCCTTAGAAGCTTACAGCAAAAAGGCAACTCCGTTATCGTGGTGGAACACGATAAAGAGACCATTAAAACAGCAGATTTTATCGTGGATATTGGACCAGGGGCTGGAAAATTTGGTGGAGAGGTTGTTTTTAAAGGGACGAATGAAGAGTTGTTAAAAAGCAATACTTTGACTGCGCAGTATCTCAATGGCACACGCATCATTAACTACCGTGAAAACCGTAAACAAGAGCGTTGGATAGAACTGAACAATGTCACCATCAACAATATTCAAAACCTTGATGTGAAAATTCCCTTAGGCAATCTTGTGGCGATTACGGGTGTTAGTGGAAGTGGTAAGAGTTCACTCATCCTTCAAACGTTGCTTCCTGTTGCCAAAGAGTATCTCAACCGTGCAAAAAAGGTCAATAAAGTCGCAGGCGTAGAGTGCATAGGACTTGATCAGCTTGATAAAGTGATTTATCTTGACCAAAGTCCTATTGGTAGAACGCCACGTTCCAATCCAGCGACTTATACTGGTGTTATGGATGAGATAAGAGCGCTGTTTGCCAAAACCAAAGAGGCACAGATACGAGGCTATAGTGTAGGGCGATTTTCGTTTAACGTTAAAGGTGGTCGTTGTGAGAAGTGTCAAGGCGATGGTGAGATCAAGATAGAGATGCACTTCTTACCAGACATTATGGTCAAGTGTGATAGCTGTAAAGGGCAGCGCTACAACGCTCAAACCTTGGAGATTAAGTACAAAGGAAAGTCTATTTCGGATGTGCTCGATATGAGTGTGGATGAAGCCTTTGAATTTTTCAAAGCCATCCCTAAAATTCATCAAAAAATTCAAACGTTAGTGGATGTTGGTTTAGGCTACATCACCTTAGGGCAAAATGCGGTGACTCTGAGTGGCGGAGAGGCACAACGTATCAAACTTGCGAAAGAACTGAGCAAGAAAGATACAGGCAATACCCTCTATGTTTTGGATGAACCAACCACAGGTCTGCACTTTGCGGATGTTGATAGGCTGGTAAAAGTGTTACACCATCTCACAGACATGGGCAATAGTGTTCTTGTGATTGAACACAACATGGATGTCATCAAAAATGCAGATTATATGATCGACATGGGACCAGAAGGTGGAAGCTATGGAGGGCGTATAATAGCGATGGGAACGCCATTTGATGTGGCTTTTAATGCTGAAAAATCTGAAAGTTATACAGGGAAATTTTTAGCATTAGAATTGGAGTCAGAGAAGAAGTAAGTATAAGTGTTTCTTTTGGTAACTGATTTAAACTTAAAAAAACCTATGAATTCATTTAGTCGTTAAGATACATAAGTTAGACATAATTTTTAACTATAATCGATTCATCTAAAAATTCAAAGGATCTTTCTTGGAACAGACAGTGAATGTTGTAAAGAAAAAAGACTGGATGAGCTATACCATTAAAAGTTTGGCTTTCTGGGTTGTTTTTGCAATTATTGCAGGTATTTTGTTTGGTATGTATGACCCAAAAATGGCAGTACAAGCAAAACCTGGTATTGATTGGTTTATTCAAATTCTTAAATGGCTTGTAGGCCCAATTATCTTTTTGACGATTATCTCTGGTATCGTAGGACTTGAGAGTCTTAAAGAAGTTGGCTCAATCGGTTTTAAAGCGTTTATCTACTTTGAAATTGTAAGCACCTTTGCCCTTGCGATTGGTGTCATTTTTGGTAACTGGTTTGGACCAGGAAATGGTATGAACCTCTCCGTTGAATCACTCGATGCTAAGAGTGTTGCTAAGTTTACCAATACAAATCAAGATGTTGGTTCCTTTATGTCGATTTTAAAAGGCGCTATTCCACACGATCCTATCACACCATTTATCAATGGAAACACACTTCAAGTACTTGTGATGGCATTGACATTGGCGATTTTGATCTCTGCATTTGGTGGAAAACATAAGCCTGCTATTTTAAAACCGCTTGAAATTGCACAAAATTTCTTCTTCAAAATCTTAACCATTTTGATGTGGTTAAGTCCTGTTGCATCGTTTAGTGCGATGGCATTTTTGATCGGTAAATTTGGTATTGCTTCATTGATCAATATGGCAAGTTTACTTGGCGTTATGTTTATCTCTGTTATTGCCTTTATTTTTGGTGTACTTGGCCTTATCATGGCAATCTTTAAGATCAACATCTTTAAATTTATGCGTTTTATTGCTAAAGAGGTACTTATTGTATTTGCAACCTCTTCAAGCGAGTCTGCACTTGCTCCACTTATGAAAAGACTTGAAGCAGCGGGTGTAAGTAGAGGAACAACGGGTCTTGTTATCCCTACTGGGTATTCGTTTAACCTTGATTGTACAAACATCTATCTCTCACTTTCTATCATCTTTATTTCTCAAGCGTTTAACATTCCATTGACTCTTGCTGAAGAGCTTTCAATCATCTTCATCTTGATGGTAACTTCTAAAGGTGCGGTAGGCGTTACGGGTTCAGGCTTTATCGTTCTTGCAGGAACACTCTCTGCTATGGGTGGAGCAATTCCTGTTGTGACCGTTGCCGTTCTTTTGGGTGTTGATAAGTTTATGAGCGAGATGAGAGCGGTAGGTAACCTATGTGGTAATGCTGTTGCTGCTGTTGTTGTTGGTGCTTGGGATAAACAAATCGATATGGAAAAATTCAAATATGCACTTGATCATCCAGAAAGCGTTGAAGACGCTATTCCAGGTTGATATGACTTGGCTAATGAGAGGCTTCTCTCATTAGCTTTTCTTTCCAATAAACACTTTTTTCTCTCATAAATTTCTTCAAAAATCTCATTAAAGTCCCCTTGCGTATGTCATAATAAAATTTATGTATCTTAGAATAACGCTTTTCAAACGCATTATTAAGTTTTTTAGAGAGCTTGGGATGGTTTCAAAGTATTAAAGGGTTCCCGTTGAGTAGTACAAGTAAGAAAAAAAAAGGCAAGAAAGATTGGAAGCACTACACGATAAAAAGTTTGGCTTTTTGGGTTGTGGTAGCGATTATTTCAGGTGTTGTATTTGGTATGATTGATCCTTCTAGTGCGATGAAAGCAAAACCAGGTATTGATTGGTTTATTCAGGTTCTTAAATGGTTGGTTGGACCGATTATCTTTTTAACGATTATCACAGGAATTGTTGGATTAGAGAGCCTTAAAGAGGTTGGCTCTATCGGGATAAAAGCCTTTATCTACTTTGAAGTGGTCAGTACGTTTGCCCTTGCCATTGGTGTCTTTTTTGGTAATGTTCTTCGCCCTGGTGTTGGGATGAATCTTTTAGTTGAATCCCTAGATGCCTCTAGTGTTGAAAGCTTTACACAAGGCAAACAAGAAGTTGGCTCAGCATGGACAATTCTTAAGAATGCTATCCCTACAGACCCCATTACTCCATTCCTTCATGGTGATACTCTCAAAGTGCTTGTTATGGCATTAGTGTTGGCGATTTTAATCTCTGCATTTGGTGGAAAATACAAATCTCGCATTTTAAAACCATTAGAAAAAGCTCAAAATTTCTTCTTTAAAATTTTAACACTCATCATGTGGTCAAGTCCCATTGCGAGTTTTAGTGCCATGGCGTTTTTGATTGGTAAATTTGGGATTGCTTCACTGATTGGTATGGCAAATTTATTGGGCGTTATGCTGGTCTCTGTACTCGTGTTTACTTTTGGTGTACTGGGAATTATATTGTGGTTTTATAAGATTAATGTTTTTAAATTTATGCGTTTTATTGCCAAAGAAGTACTCATTGTTTTTGCAACCTCTTCAAGTGAAGCAGCATTAGCACCACTGATGAGAAGGCTTGAATCTGCGGGTGTCAGCAGAGGAACTACGGGACTTGTTATTCCTACGGGGTATTCTTTCAATCTTGGCTGTACTAATATCTATCTAGCGCTTTCTATTATCTTCCTCTCCCAAGCGTTCAATGTCCCTTTAAGCTTAAGTGAGCAAATGAGCATAATTTTGATTTTGATGGTGACCTCAAAAGGGGCTGTTGGTGTGACAGGTTCTGGAATCATCATTCTAGCAGGTACTCTTTCTGCAATGGGTGGAGCCATTCCCGTAGCAACAGTTGCGGTACTTTTGGGCGTTGATAAGTTTATGAGCGAGATGAGAGCGGTTGGTAACTTGTGTGGAAATGCAGTTGCAACTGTTTTTGTTGGTGTGTGGGACAAACAGATTGATATGAAAAAATTCAAACGCGCATTGGATCATCCAGAAAGCGTTGAAGACACCATCCCTGGTTGATAGATATATTTTAGCTAATGAGAGGAGGCTTCTCTCATTAGCTTTTTAACTAAAGCGCGCTATAATCTTGACAAATTCATAAAGAGAGATGATATGCTAGAAGAGATAGCTGAGCGCATCAAAGCACTTCCTCCACTTCCTAAAAGTTTTTATCAGATGAGTTTGATCTGTCAAGATCCAAATGCAAGCATTAGTGACCTTGCTCGAGTCATTGAAGAAGATCCTATGCTCGTTGCCAATCTGTTAAAAGTGGCAAATTCTCCTCTGTATGGTTTTAGACGTGAGATTAAAAATGTAACGCAAGCCGTTAGTCTTTTTGGGATGTCCACGACACGTTCTTTAGTCACTGATATGTCTATCAAGAAGCTTCTCAATGTTGATATGGCACCTTATGGTGTCACTCCTGAAGAGTTTGCTGCAATTTCAAGTTTACAAAGTGCACTTATGTTGCAGTGGTACAGCAAGATTGATTCTTCAAAAACAGATTTTCTGTTTCTTGCAGCACTTTTGCAAGAAACAGGGAAAATTCTAATCGCTGATGAAATTGTAAAAAATAATGAAACGTATCAATTTAGATCAGAAATTGAAAATAGCACCAATATCGCAGATGTAGAACGTATGTTTGTACGTATCACAAGCAGTGAAGTGGCTGCACTTATTTTTAAACATTGGAAGTTTGAAGAAAAAATGGTCGAAGCCATTGCCTATTCAGATGCTCTAGGTGCTATTCCAGAAGAAATACGTCCTTATGCTTTTGCACTTAAAGTCGTGAAAACCGCCATCCCTATCAATGCACCCCTCAGTGAACGAAGTGTGAATTTGGCACTTAACCTTTTGGAAAAAGAGAACGTGGACAAAAACTCTTTCCTTGAAGTGATTGGCAAACTCAAAGAATACTACTAACCCTTACCCATAAAGGCGCTTTCGTGAAAACACTTACTATTATTGATACCTTTGGCTTTTTTTTTAGAAATTACTATGCGTTACCACAACTACGTAACTCCCAAGGGTTCCCCACAGGGCTTTTAACAGGGTTTGCTAATTTTATCTATGCGATTAAAAACGAGCACGACACCGATTATTTGATGTTTGCGCTGGATAGCAAAGGTAAAAATTTTCGCCATACCATAGACCCAAACTATAAAGCCAACCGTCCTGAAGCCCCTGAAGATTTGAAGCGCCAACTTCCTGTAGCAATTTCATGGATTGAAAAAATGGGCTTTAAATGTTACAGCGAAGAGGGGTATGAAGCCGATGATGTCATCGCTTCTGCAGTACGCTTTGCTAAAAGCCACGATATTAAAGTACGCATTGTAACGCACGATAAAGATCTTTATCAACTCATTGATGACGGACGAGTTGTTATTTACGATCCTATGAAAAAAAGTGAAGTTGATACTGAAAAATGTTTTGAAAAATTTGGTGTGTATCCCAATAAAATTAATGAATATCTCTCACTCGTAGGCGATACCGCCGATAACATCCCTGGAGTTAAAGGCATTGGTCCAAAAGGGGCTAAAAAGCTTTTAGATGATTTTGGAAGTATGGAAAATGTTTATGCAAACTTGGAGCGTGTTGGAAATCCTCGCGTGCAGAGTATGCTTGAAGAAGGACGTAATAACGCCTTTTTAAGTAAACAACTGGTGCGCCTAGATGATTCACTGAGTATTGCCGATAAATTTGAATCGTTTCATTTCCCTTGTGATAATCCTTTGATAAACATCGCTGATGAATTGGAAAAATATGAACTACGTCATATGCTTTCTCGTGTACGCAATGAAGCGTTACACGCAAAGCCAAAAGAAGAGGCGAGTAATAGTTTTAAAGCGATCTTAGTCGATGATGCGAAGATGTTGTTTAACATCATTGAGGGAATGGAAGAGGGGTCTATTGTAGCGTTTGATACCGAGACCAATGCGCTTGATGCCTATAACGCCAAAATTGTAGGTTTCTCTTTTGCAATAAATGAAAAAGAAGCGTATTATGTACCGATTGCACACTACTATTTGGGCGTGGGAGAACAGATTAATTTAGAAGATGCCAAACGTGCGCTTCATGCACTGTTACGCCATAAAATTGTAGGACAAAATCTTAAGTATGATCTTGCTGTTGTTGAAAACAATTTTGGCATCCGTGATGTGTCTATTTACGCCGATACAATGCTTCTCGCATGGCTTCTAAATCCAGAAAGCAGTGTAGGACTTGATACCTTAGCACTTCGCTTTTTTAATCACTCTATGGTTAAGTTTAAAGATGTAGTAGGCAAGGGTGAAAACTTTAGTACGGTTGCACTTGAAAAAGCATGCGAATACGCCGCTGAAGATGCGTGGATGACATTAAAGCTGTATCATAAATTGCATGAGATGTTAGAGCCTGCTTTGCTTGATCTTGCCAAAGAGGTAGAGTTTCCGTTTATCAAAACACTGATGAAAATGGAAAAAGAGGGTATCAAGGTCGATGGAGCTTATTTTGAGAAACTTTTAAAGCGAACCGATCATGCCATAGAAGCTCTAAAAACAGAAATTTTTGCACTGTGTGAAACAACGTTTAACCTCAATTCGACACAGCAATTAGGCGCTGTTTTGTTTGAACAATTAGGACTTCCTACGGTGAAAAAAACAAAAACAGGTTACAGCACGGATGAAAATGTTCTCAATGAACTTTTCGATAAGCATCCAAGTATTGCTAAAATTTTAGAATACAGAGAACTTTATAAATTGCGCTCTACCTACATTGAGCCACTTTTAAAACTCTCAAAAGAATCCCCTCTTGGACGTGTGCATACTTCATTTATGCAAACAGGAACAGCAACGGGACGTCTAAGCTCTAAAGATCCAAACTTACAAAATATCCCTGTCAAAACAGAGTTGGGACGTGAGGTACGTGGTGGTTTTATTGCCAAAGAGGGGTATAAACTTATCGGCATAGACTACTCACAAATTGAACTTCGTTTATTGGCACATTTTAGTGGTGATGAAGCGATGGTAGAAGCGTTTAGAACGGGTAAAGACATTCATAAAGAGACCGCCTTAAAACTCTTTGGAGAAGAAGAAGCAGTGGCAAAACGTGGTGTGGCAAAAAGCATCAACTTTGGGCTTTTGTATGGCATGGGACCTAAGCGTCTTTCTGAGACCATTGGTATCTCGATGAAAGAAGCAAAGAGTTATATAGAGAGTTATTTTGCAACGTTTCCAACCATTAAAAATTACCTTACAGCCGTCGCAGACACGGCGAAAGAGAAAGGTTTTGTTCAAACACTCTTAGGACGTAAGCGTTTTTTTGATTTTGAACATGCCAATGCAATGCAATACGCAGGTTACCTTCGTGAAGCGGTCAATACGGTTTTTCAAGGCAGTGCGGCAGACCTTATTAAACTCTCTATGAATAAAATTATGACAACACTGGTGGATGATGAGGCAAAGCTTTTACTTCAAATTCACGATGAACTCATCTTTGAGGTAAAAGAAGAGAAGGCAGAAGCCTTTGCAAAAGCTGCACAAAAGGTTATGGAAGAGATTTACACCCTCAAAGTGCCACTTAAAGTTTCCATTGCAATAGGCAATAATTGGGGAGAGTTGAAATGATAGAAGTGTTGTTGTTGGCATTTGCCCTTAGTATGGATGCGTTTGCTGTTTCCATCGGGTTGGGCTCTAAGAATGGTGAGAGTACAAAAACATTAGCCCTTAAAGCAGGATTCTTTTTTGGTATTTTTCAAGCATTAATGCCACTTATTGGGTATCTTGGTGGACGTGGGCTATTAGGTTTTGTAAGCGAATACGCACACTACATCGCGTTTGGTCTTTTATTGCTTATTGGCGCTAAAATGATTTATGAAGGTGTCAATGAGGGGGTGGAAGAAGAGCTTGCAAAGATTACCAATAAAGTGATGCTTACCCTTGCCATTGCAACGAGCATTGATGCTATGGCAGCTGGATTTAGTTTGATGCTTTTAGACCTCCATCCACTTCTTGCATGCGGTATTATTGGACTTACAACGTTTATCATTAGTTTCATAGGGGTCTATGTGGGAAAATTAAGTGGTACATGGTTGGAAAGTAAAGCAGAGATTTTTGGTGGAGTGGTCTTAGTTGCTATTGGTTTTAGAATTTTATTCTTTTAACTCAGTGTTGGTGAATAGTTTTTAAGTAATCTTTCACACTGTTTATATTCTGGCATAAATTCTTTCACACACTCCCAAAACGCTTTTTGATGATGTTTATGCTCAATATGTGATAGTTCGTGAATAACGATGTAGGTAACGCATTCTAAGGGCAATTGTGCAAGGCTGAGGTTGAAGCTTAGCTCATTGGTGTGTGAGCAACTTCCCCATCGTTTTTTTGCCTTACGAAAGCTTATCTTGGTTGGTTTAACCCCCATTAAAAAACTCCATTCTTCCACAAGGCGTGTGACTAAGGGGATAGTTTTTTCTTTGTAAAAGGCTTCTGGTGTTTGATGTGCATGAAGTAAGATAGCTTCGCCCAAATAGAGGACTTTCCCTTCGTCTTCAAAGAGAGAAGGGAGTGTTGTTCTTTTTTGCAGCGCATTCATTTTGGAAAATATCCATTGTGCTTTTTGAAGAACCAGTGCGTGGATATACTCTTTGGTGTAAGAAGGAGTTTTGACAATGACCCCTTTAATGGGGTCTATTTTGATGTAGAGGTGTTTGAGACGGCGGTTAGTGATGATAGAGTAGCAAAGCGTTTCGCCTTGATACTCTATGGTTGCTTGCATGATTTAGTCAAACCAGCTTTTGATTTTATCAAACACGCTTTCAAATTTCTCATCTTTATGCTTGGACTCAATACCAAACTCTGCTTGGAGTTTTTCAAGTAATTCTTTTTGCTCTTTAGTGATTTTTTTAGGGTAACGAATCGAAATTTGTGCGATCATACTGCCAAGTTGATGGGTATGAACATTTTTGACACCCTCTTTTTTGAAGATAAACTGTTGTTTGTCTTTTGCTCCAAGAGGAAGTTCTAACTCTGTTTCGCCTCGAATGGTTGGTATTTTAATGGTTTCGCCAAGCGCTACTTGTGTAAAGAATACAGGCACTTCGATGTAAATATCATCATTGTGACGTACAAAATGTTCATCTTCTTTGACATGAACTAAGATGTAAAGATCGCCTCTTGTACCTCTTTCATCGATGTTTCCACGTCCTGCAACACGAATACGGTTGTTGTTGTCAATGCCTTCTGGTATGTCTATGGTAACTTTATCGTCCACTTGCGTGAAGCCTTTGGCATTACAACTTGGGCATGGATTGGTGACGACACTTCCTTTTCCATTACACGCAGGACACGTTTGTGAAAAGGTCATAAATCCTTGACGGTAAAATACTTGTCCTTTGCCTTTACACTCTTTACATATTGCCTTAGATTTATCTTTGCTTCCTGTACCATCACAGGTTTCGCAGGGTTTTTTATAGGAAAAACTGACCTCTTTTTTTGTGCCAAAAATGGCTTCATTAAAGGCTAAAGTGACTTCAGCTTCAAGGTCAAGGTTGTACTTTCGGTTTTGTTTAGAACTACTTCCTCCAAAACCACCACTACTAAAGCCTCCACCAAAAACAGACTCAAAAATAGAGCCAAGATCACCCATAATATCTTCATAACGCATATCGGAGAAGTGGCTAAAGCCTTGAGAATCAAGTCCTTGTTTTCCATAACGGTCATATGTGGCACGTTTTTGTTCATCACTTAGGACTTGGTAAGCTTCATTAATGGCTTTGAATTTTTCTTCAGCCTCTTTGTCCCCTTGGTTACGATCAGGATGGTATTGCAGTGCAAGCCTTCTATACGCCTTCTTAATCTCTGCCGCATCAGCAGATCTTGTAATTTCCAGTACTTCGTAATATTCTAGGTCCACTATTATTCTCTTTACATGTAAGTTTAATTGAAGATCAAGATTTTATCAAAAAGTAGTTTAAATTTTGGTTGTTAAGGTTGATTAACAAACCGTTAAAAGCTCGTTAAGAGCAGGAGCGTATTATTTCATCATAAAACTTTTAAGGAGTACACAATGAAAAAGACAATTTTAACACTAGCAACATTAGTTGCGCTTGGCACAACCAGCGCTTTCGCATTTGGTGGCGGTCAATGCCAAAATATGCAATCAGGTATGGGAATGATGCAAGGCGGCTGTGGTATGGGTGGAGCTGGCATGATGATGCACGGTGGTAAAGGCGGTATGATGGGTATGCAGATGATTCAACAACTCAATCTTACAGATGATCAACGTCATAAACTCGCTGTTTTACAGAGTGAAATGAAATTAGAAATGACTAAAATTCATGATCCAAAAATGATGACAAAAATGCAAGATTTGATGAGTGCAGATTCTTTTAACAAAAAAGAGTTTATCAAGATTCATAATGAAATGCACGAGAAGATGTTAGCGCTTCAAGCAGATCACATGGAAAAAGTATTTAATCTCTTAACCAAAGAACAACGTGCCGAGCTTAAAACATTGATGGCACAAAAACCACAAAAACCTATGCCTATGGCTCCTGCTGCTGCTCCTGCAAGTAAATAAGAATTTATTGTAATACCTCTTTAGACCTCTTCGGAGGTCTTCTTTTTTTAAAACTCTTCCAAATTCAGTATAATTATAAAAAACCTACAATGAGGTTAGAGAATGATTAATGTCTTAATGATAGAAGATGATGAAGAATTTGCAGAGATTTTGAGTGAATACCTCGCAAAATACAATATTAAAATTACCAATTATGCAGATCCTTATTTAGGCTTAAGTGCTGGAATTAAGAAGTATGATCTTCTAATTTTAGATCTTACCTTGCCAGGTATGGATGGACTTGAAGTGTGTAAAGAGGTTGTTGCAAAATATGATATTCCTATTATTATCTCCTCTGCACGTAGCGATATCAGCGATAAAGTCATTGGGCTTCAAATCGGTGCGGATGATTACCTTCCAAAACCGTATGATCCTAAAGAGATGTACGCGCGTATTCAAAGTTTGATTCGTCGTTATAAAAAAAGCTCTACCCCTGAAGAACAACAAACACAAAGTGTCTTTTTTGTGGATGAAAAGCGCCATGAGATCTCTTTTAAAAATGAAGTTTTAAGCCTAACACCTGCAGAGTATGAGATACTCTCTTATATGATTAAACAAAATGGTTTTTCTATCTCACGTGAGCAGCTTGTGTATAACTGTAAATCACTCAAAGACAAAGGCTCAAAAAGCCTAGATGTTATCATTGGTCGTTTGCGTGCAAAAATTAATGATGATTCTAAAAACCCTGAATACATCCACTCGGTTCGAGGGATTGGATATAAGCTGGTTGGATGATTAAAAATTCGATTTTAAACAAGATCAGCGCGATCTTTTTTCTCTCACTCTTTTTGTTGGCGATGTTTTTTGCTCTCCTACTTGAGCATCAAAGTGATAAAAACTTAGAAAACATGAAACAGCGTCAAATTCAGTCGGTCAACTATCTGTTAGTGATGTACCGTAACAACGTACAGCCAGGCGATATTGAGGAATATTTTAATAACTTTGGTCTTAAAAAAGTTTCCAGTAAACACTTACGTGATTCTGTACTCGCTAATGGTGTTGTAATTTTTCAGAAACTTTCACCGATTAGTCGTTTTTCTTCTATTGTCTATAATGATCGTTACTATCTTTTCATCGATAATTTTGAATCCAGTGTTCTTTTAGAGAGCCAAGACTACAAGAATTTCAATGAGAGTTTATGGGTCGTTTTTGTGATCGCTCTTTTGATTTTACTCTACATGTATGTTTCTATTTTTAAAAGTATTGCTCCTTTGAAGACACTCAGTTCTCAAATACGTAAGTTTGCATGTGGTGACTTAGAGATTGAATGTAAAAGCAATTCCAATGACGAAATTGGTGAGGTTGCCAATGAATTCGATAGGGCTGTTAAAAAGATACACGATCTCATTAACTCCAGGCAACTTTTTTTACGTACTATCATGCATGAGCTTAAAACGCCTATTGGTAAAGGGCGTATTGTAGCGGAGATGCTCGAAGACGCAACTGCGAAAAAAAGACTCGTAGGTGTTTTTGCACGGCTAGACCTTCTTATCTCTGAGTTTTCAAAAATTGAGCAGATTACTTCTAAACGATACGATTTGGCGCTTAAAGAGTATCCATTGATGCATGTGATTGACCAAGCGGTTGATCTTTTGATGTTAGATGATCAGAAAAAAGAGGAGTTGGTTAAAATCGAAGGTGATTTTGATTTTGAAGTGGTTGTTGACTTTGATTTGATGGCATTAGCGCTTAAAAATCTTATGGACAATGCGATGAAACACAGTCTTAGTCATAAAGTCTATGTTCTAAGTGACAATAAAACTGTTATTATTGCCAATGAAGGCGAACCTCTTAAAATGGCCATAGATGAATATTTTCAGCCTTTCGTTTCTGGTTCCAAAGCGTGTGGAAGTGGACTAGGTCTTGGATTGTATATCGTTAAAAATATCATTGCCCAACATGGTTTAGAGGTGATATACCGCTATGAAGATGGTCTGCACCAATTTAGTATTGATTTTGCCAAAGGATGCGTAGCATGATGCGTGGATTAGAGAAGTTCAATAAGCTGGTTGAAGCTTTTGAAAAACTTCCAACGGTTGGGCGAAAGTCTGCTGTTAGGTTTGCTTATCATCTTGTTTTAAACGATACATTTTCAGCCATGAAACTTGCCAATGCCATTGAAAGTGCGATTAAAAGTATTCGTAAATGTGAGCGTTGTGGAGCATTGAGTGAGCATGAAATTTGTGATATCTGCCTTGATGATAGACGCGATGTGCAAAAATTGTGTATGGTGGAGAGTGCAAAAGATATTTTTGTACTCGAAGAGCATAAACTTTTTGACGGACGTTATTTTGTGCTTAGTGATCTCGAAGAAGAGACGCTTGAAAAACTTGAAAGCATTGTTAAAGAAGGTGTAACAGAAATGATTTTTGCACTGACACCATCGTTAGCAAGTGATGCTTTGATTTTATTTATTGAAGATAAACTCAAGAACCACTCACTTCACTTTACAAAGATTGCGCAAGGTGTTCCCACAGGTGTTCATCTTGAAAATGTCGATATGCTTTCTTTATCTAAGGCGTTAGAGTCTCGTACAAAAATCTAGCCGTTATGTATCGAGATGACTGAAAAAGGCATAGCAATTTTTGCCTGATTGTTTCGCATAGTACATTGCTTTATCCGCATGTAAAATTAACTCTTCCGCACCTAAAGAATCATCAGGGTAAAAACTGATACCTATACTCGCTGAGATCGATAGATCAATACCATGAATTTCAATCACCTCGTTCATGGACTGTAAAATGCGCTTGACGATAGGCTCACACTCATAAGGCTCTTTAAGGTCGGTTAGAAGGGCTACAAACTCGTCACCACCTAAGCGTGCAATCGTCTCATTTTTGCGCAATAGACTTGTAATGCGTTTGGAGACAGCGATAAGAAGTTCATCGCCAATATTATGACCATAGGTATCATTAACCTCTTTAAATCCATCCAAGTCAATGTATAAAATGGCTAAATGAGCATTGTAACGTTGTGCTTCAGCGATAGCTTGTCCCAATCTATCCCAGAGTAATATACGATTAGGCAGCGATGTTAGTGCATCGTGTTGTGCTAGATGTTCGAGTTCTTCCTCATGCTCTTTCATGGTAGTAATATCCGTAAAGAGTGCCACAAAATTTTGAATTTCACCTTCACTGTCTTTGATAGCGCTGATGGTCAGTCTTTCTGCGTAAATACTGCCATCTTTACGGCGATTCCAAATCTCTCCTTGCCAATTTCCTGCAGTAAGAATGCTTTGCCACATCTGTGTATAAAAAGGCATCTCTTGTCTGCCAGATTTGAGAATACGCGGGTTATTGCCAATAATTTCAGAAAGAGGATACCCTGTTGTGCGCACAAAAGCATCATTCGCTTCAATGATTGTCCCATAAGGGTCGGTAATGATGATACCTTCTTTAGCATACGTAAAAACACTCGCTGCTAGTTTTAGTTTCGCATCGCTTTTGCTTTTCTCAATAGCCAGTGCGATAAATTGGACTTCATCTTCAATGAGCTTCATTTCACGAAGATTTAGCGGTTGATGCTCTAACGAACAGATAATGAAAAGACCTAGAGGTTTTCCAAATGCTGAAACAACAGGATTTAACCAACAATGTTCAGCATTTTCAAGAGTGATGCATTTTATGTTTTCATACCACCATGCGTCTTGATTGAGCGAGCTAAAAAGGTGAGGTTGAGGGGCTAGGTGCATCAGATGGGTTAAAAAATCATCATTGTTACGTGTTGTATTGATGATGGTGCTATTTAAAAGTTCAAGTGCATTGGATGTTGCACCAAGGGTCAATTTATGGTTTGTTTCATCAAAAAGGACGATACTACATCCTATGCGATGGTGATGGATCGTTTCTATATCTCCAATCATCGCATGTAAAATTGTAGAAAGAGGCGATGTATTGGCAATCATCTGTAAAATGTGTTTATGGTGTTGCTCACATTGTTGGATGTATTTGCGATCATCTATGTCGGCAATAACTCCTACCAGTCCGATTTCTTCACCTTTGGCATCATAGAAGCGTTTCCCTGTGAGTCGTCCCCAAAAGCTACTACCATTTGACCTACGGTAGATACGCTCAAGATCAACCGATGCAATTTTACTACCTAAGAGGGCAAGCATTTTTTGACGCCCAATCTCTTTTTCGGAAGGATGAATGAGTTCTACATACTCTTTACCCCCTATAAGCTCTTCAAGTGAATAGAGAAACATTTCAGCCATACGTTGATTGGCTTGTGTAATATGCCCTGTCATATCGACTAAAAAGATAGCAACACTAGACGTATCTAAAATTTGTTTAAAGAGTGTTTCTTGCGTCGCGAGATCTTCACTTTTTTGTATGAGTTCTTGCTCAATTTGTTTACGATCGGTTATATCGTGTATGATAGAAAAGAGTACTTTTCTTTCTTTGAGATTGATTGGTGTTGAAAAAACCTCTACATCTCTTATTTCACCATTGGCACGTTGATGTTTAAAATTGAAATAGTTACGCTCTTCCATAAGAGCGCGTTTTCGCTCCTCTTTTACACGCTCAGGTGGAAGGGTGTTAATCGCAGCGATAGACATCCCCACAAATTGCTCTAAGGGGTAACCATAATAACGTGACGCAGCCTCATTGGCATTGATAATTTCGCCACTTTCAGGATCAAGTAAAAGCATAATGGAGCTACTGGTATCAAAAAAACGATACAGTGCATTGTAAGTGTCGTCTGACGAAAAAAAGGTATGAAAAAGTCTTGAAATAAAATTCATGAAATGCTCTCTTTAGTAAATGTCACACCTATAATAGTATTAGTTTAACATAAAATTTCGAATGTTTGGATGTATAAATTACTTTTTTTTAAGTATAAAATAGAAATGAATGAAGAAGAGAATCAATAATGCCCTAATCAAGGCTTTATAGGGTTACGGATATGACGAAAAATTTAAAATTTATTTACCCTTGCTTGTTATAATTAAGAACAATAGCATGAAAAGGAGTAAAAATTATGCGATGCCCTATATGCCAGAATGTTGATCTTTTACTAAGCGAACGCTCAGGTATTGAGATAGATTATTGTCCACAATGTAGAGGTGTTTGGTTGGATCGTGGAGAACTCGATAAAATCATTGAACGTAGTAATGCGTATAGTGTCCCTTCCAAAAGTTATGAGCGTGAAAGTAAAAAAGATGGACATTATGAAAAGCAACATCATCAAGGCTATCATAAGAAAAAAGAGAGCTTTTTAAGTGAGCTTTTTGATTTTTAAAAAATAGGGAAGTTTACAAAGAAACTTCCTCTCCATTGTTTAGAAAGCGTATTTTTTTCGAAGCTCTTTTTTATTGATTTTCCCCACACTGGTTTTATCAATACTTTCAACATATTTTATTTTGAGCAGCATACTTTCCCGTGCCATGATGCCTTTTTTAATAAATTCTTTCGTGTGAAGTAAAAGTTCTTTTTCGTTTGTAGGTTTTGCAGGATCTAAAACGACAAGTGCAAGCGGTCTTTCTCCCCATTTTTCATCTTCTACCCCAATCACGGCAACTTCTTTGACACTTGGGTGTTGATGTATGATGTCTTCAAGCTCCAAAGAGGAAACCCATTCTCCACCCACTTTAATGATATCTTTAACACGATCGGTGATTTTGATATAACCACGTTCATCCATGTTTGCCATATCTCCCGTATGCAAATACCCACCATGCCAGAGAATTTCAGAGTTTTTTTGGTCTTTAAAATAGCCTTGAGTGAGCCATGGAGAGCGCACGACGATTTCACCTGTACTCGTACCATCTTTAGGAAGCGCTTGCATCTGTTCATCCACGACTTTAATCTCAACAAGCCCCATAGGACGACCTGTTTTAATGCGTATATCACTTTGGGCATCCTCATCAAGTTCCAACATTTCAGGAGTAAGTTGCGCGAGACTCAAAATAGGGCAGGTTTCACTCATGCCGTATCCTGTGAACATATCGATACCTTTTTTGAGAGCCTCTTTACACATAGCCTTAGGAAGGGCTGCACCACCGATGATGACCTTCCATCCTTTAAGATTGACATCATGAATTTTTGGAGAGTTAAAAAGCATGTGCATGATGGTCGGAACACAGTGTGAGAACGTGACCTTTTCTTTCTCAATCAGCTCTAAAAGAAGATCGGGGATATAACGACCAGGATATACTTGTTTTACCCCTAGCATGGTCGCAACATAAGGTAATCCCCACGCATGTACATGGAACATCGGTGTGATGGGCATGTAAACGTCATACTGATGAAAACTTCCTTGTTGTGGAGCACTGCCAAGTGTTGAGAGGACGCCTAAGGTATGTAAAACAAGTTGACGATGGGTAAAATAAACGCCTTTAGGAAGCCCTGTTGTTCCAGTGGTATAAAAGGTTGTTGCACGGGTGTTTTCACTAAAATCTGGAAAATCAAAAACGTCAGCGTGTTGACCGAGAAGTGCCTCGTATTCTCCTTTAATATCTAAAGTTGTTGAAGGTACTTTTTCATCATCCGCTAAGACGATAAAGCTCTGCACATCCAGTCTTCCTTTGATTTGCTCCAAGGTAGGTAAAAAATCTGTATGTGCCAAGATAACGTCATCTTCTGCATGGTCTATAGTATAGAGAATTTGCTCAGGGGAAAGACGGATGTTGATCGTATGAAGTATGGCCCCAAGCATTGGAATCGCAAAGTAGCATTCTAAATAACGATGAGAGTCATAGTCCATAACAGCAACGGTATCGCCTGCTTTGACCCCTAAAGAGGTTAGCATATTGGCAAGTTTATGAACACGCTTTTTAAAGGTTGCATAGGTGAAGCGTTTCTCCCCGCGATAGACGATCTCTTGGTTTGGATCATAATAAATAGGGGCGTTTAGAATATTTTTAATCAGCAGTTGATAGTCATGCGCGTAGGGATTTCCCAATGTTCTTTCAAGTTGCACATACTCTCCTTTAGGAAAATTTAGAGTTCAAAAGCAGGGCGCATTAAAGATTCAATGGTCTTTAGGTCATAATGTTTGGAGAAAAAGAGGTTAAAAGCAAGTACTCCTTGATAGAGAAGCATCTCTTTGCCATCTTTACAGCTAAGCTGAAAACTTCGTGCCAATTCTAAAAAAGGAGTTGGTTTGTTATAAATCACATCAAAAGCGTATTTTGACTCTTTAAAAATGGCTTTTAAAAGTTCTTTATCACAAGGGTATTCTTCATCTTTTAGTCCAGCAGAGGTTGTATTGATGATGAGGTCATACGCTTTGGGCTCAAATGTATCCCATGTTTGGCAGGTAAAACCTTTAGATTCAAAAAAAGAAAGTCTGGAAGCAGAACGATTGAGAATGGTTGTCTCTATAGCATGACTTTTTAAAATAATAGCAATGGCTTTAGCCGTTCCACCAGCGCCCAAAATAAGGGCATTTTGGATGTAGCCAAAACTTTTGATTGCTTCATAAAAGCCCTCTGCATCCGTGTTATACCCGATGACTCTCTCACCTTCGCGTACCAGTGTATTTACCGCACCTATCTCTTTGGCAATGCCACGTACTTCATCGCATTGCGTAAACGCAGCTTCTTTATGGGGAACGGTTACATTTGCCCCTGCTAACTTCATGGCATGAAAGGTTGAGAGTAATTTTTCAGGCTCGGTAATGGCTTTGCGTACATAACAGCCATCTAATTTTAAAGCTTGTAGGACACTATTGTGGAGGCGAGGGGAAATAGAGTGGGTTACGGGGTACCCAAAGATACTAAAGAGTAACATACGAATGCTATTCTTTAAGATCGTCTAAAGAGCTGGTCATGGCTCCTAGTTTATTGGTCACTTCCAAGTATTCAAGTTCAGGTTGACTATCGGCTACAATGCCAGCACCCGCTTGGAAGATAATCTTTTCATCATCCAAATAAGCAGTTCGAATCATAATACAACTGTCCATATTGCCATCAAATCCAAAATACCCAGCAGCACCACTGTAAAAGCTACGTTTTAAGCCTTCAAAATCGCTAATGAGCTCCATAGCCCTAATTTTAGGTGTTCCAGTCATTGTTCCTGCAGTAAAGGTCGCAGCAAAAAGATCAAACATATCATGTTTTGCATCGAGTGTTGCCTCAATATCACTGACCATGTGCATCACGTGAGAGTAGCGCTCAACGCGCATCATTTCTTTGACTTTGACACTGCCTACTTTGGCGACACGCCCAAGATCATTTCGTCCAAGATCAATGAGCATCAAATGTTCTGCTCGCTCTTTTTCATCACTCAGCATCTCTTTTTCATAGGCTTGGTCTTTTTCATACGTAGAGCCACGTTTACGCGTTCCTGCAATAGGGCGTAGTAAAATATGACCGTCTTTGAGTCCTACCATTACTTCTGGGGAACTTCCTATGATCGCGAACTCTGGATAAGAGAGGTAGAACATATAAGGCGATGGATTTTTTTGACGCAAAATACGATAAAAACTGAGGCGATCAATTTTCGTGTATTGTGTAAAACGATTTGACATCAAAATCTGAAAGACATCTCCACTTCGAATCATCTCTTTTGATTTATTGACCATTTCAAAAAAATACTCTTTTGAAAAAGCGAAGGAGCCTTTTGCTTTATCGACATATGTTGTTTGGATAGGAATATGAATATGCGGTTCTTTAAGCAGCCCTTCAATGGTATCGAGTTGCGAAGCCAATTCTGAAACAAATGTTGTTAACGTAAGTGTATTGGATTTGTGCGAGAAGGTACAGACTAACTTTGGGCGCATCAGATCAATTTCTGGAATGTGAAGATCGTCTTTAAGTCCATCCATGTGGGATTTTAAACGAGGCTCAAAAATTTTGACAGCGTCATACCCAATATAGCCGATAAAACCATCCACAAAACCAACGCCAAGCTCTTTTGCATAGTTTTTATAGAGTGTTTTATCAAGCTCTGCATAACGTTTTTTTAAAAAAGTAAAAGGGTTGGCTCCCAAATTGTGAGAAGTGCCATCTTCATCGATATGAACACTCTCTCCATCTTTGTGAATCACACGCTCGCGTGCTCCAATAAAGAGGAAACTAAAGTTGCCATCGTTGTTGTTGATGGCACTTTCAAATAAAAAGCAGAGCTCACCCGAAAAATGACTCTGCAATTTTGCGAAGATCGTAATAGGGGTGAGCTGATCAAAAAGAATTTTACGAGAGCTAAGCACCTTATTTTACCCTGTAAATGAACGCGTTTTTATTGATACTTGAACGAATCAGTACAAGAGCACTTTCAGCATCACTTGATTTTGCATATGGCCCGATGAGAATCTTAGTGACTTTGTTACCATTAACAACAGTGGTATAGAGTTTGTATTCAAACCCTTTTGCTTTGATATCACTGAGTTGTTTCGCATCAGGAGCAGTGGCAACAGCACCAACTTGAACATAAATACCTGCATCAGCACTTCCACCAGTTGATGGATGTGAGTCGACTTCTGTACTACGAAGTAGAGGTTGTGTTTTAGGTTCTTCTTTTACTTTAGCAGGTGCAGGCTCTTTTGTTTTAGTAGGCGTAGTTTCTTTAACTGGTGTAGTTGTTACTGGAGCAGTAGTTGTCTCTTTAGGTTTTACCTCCGCACCTTTTGCCTCTTCTTGTTTTTGAGCCTCTTTTTCTTTAAGCGTTTTGATCATATCTTCAAAACTCTCTTTTTTAGGGTTCTCTTCAATAATTGGCACTTGTTTAAAGAGCTGATCGTCTTTAGGAACTTGTGTTTCTTGCGTTGGTTCTGGTGGCAAAATTAACTTCGAAGCGTCTTTACCTTGATCTTTGTTTGCTACTTTCATGCTTGCGAGGGCGACCAAAAAGACAAGAATCAAAAAAGCAACTAAAATAAGGATACGTTTCATTTTAAGGGTTTTGTTATCCCCTTTTTCTAAGACAATATCACTGAGTTCATTTCTATTTTCCATCGTTTCTCCTTAGAATGATGTTTACTACATATGCTTCGACCAAGAAGCGCCTCGCTCTTTTTGGTACAAGTCATAAGGCAGTGCCAAAATGTTAAACTCCCTTGGAAGCTCCTGTGTCGGGAACATTCTCCACTCACGAGGAAGCTTTTGCGAAAGCTTTGCTGAGAGCATTTTAGCGATCTGATACCCCTCTTGTAAGGTAGTATGACCTTTATGAACATACAGATGTAGATGACCCTCCGTTTTACTCTTATACGCAGTAAAATTGATGAATCCTTCTTCTCTAAGCAAAAGTTGTGCCCTATGCCAAAATCGCTCGGTATTTCTTCCATTATAGTCGAAAACGATGTTCTCAACTTTGTCAAAACGATTGATCAGAGAATGTGCAACCGTAATTTTCCCATCAAGGTGATCTTTAATGATACTGTTGTTCAAAGGCTGATCAATACGTTCAAATTTATCAAAAAAGACTCTCCCTCCAAAATCGATTTTTTGGACAATGTTATCACGTTTAATCCAGTAGTGATCGGTAATCATTTTGATGAGAGAGACGTCAATATTGTACATAATTTCCCTTAGTAGGTTGGTCTATCATAAATAATAAAATTGCTTGCCAATGCTTTCATTTCGTCTTTGATTTTTGCATGGAGCGCTTCATCATTGATATTATCAAGCACATCGGCAATTTTATTGGCGATAATTTCAAACTCTTTTTCTTTCATACCACGAGCAGTCAAGGCTGGTGAACCAATGCGCACACCACTGGTAACAAATGGACTTCTTGTTTCGCCTGGAACAGTGTTTTTATTGACCGTAATACCTGCACGTCCAAGTGCTAAATCGGCATCTTTACCACTAAACTCTTTATTGAGGAAAGAGACAAGAACCATATGATTGTCCGTACCGCCACTCACAAGGTCATAACCTCTTTTGGTAAGCACTTCACCTAAAACGCGTGCATTAGCACGTACTTGTTTTGCATACGTTTTCCATTCAGGTTTTAAATTTTCAGCAAAACCAACGGCTTTAGCGGCAATAACATGTACCAATGGACCACCTTGAATACCTGGGAAAATAGCACTGTTTACTTTTTTAGCGATTTCTTCATCATTGGTTAAAATGATACCACCACGAGGACCACGAAGGGTTTTATGCGTAGTAGATGTTACAACATGTGCGTGTGGAAATGGACTTGGATGCTCACCACCCGCAACTAAACCAGCGATATGTGCGATGTCAGCAAATAAATATGCGCCTACTTCATCTGCGATCTCTCTAAATTTTGCAAAATCAAGTTCTCTCGCATAAGCACTTGCTCCACAAACAATCATCTTAGGTTTAACGATATGTGCAATTTCTCTTACTTTATCATAGTTAATGCGACCATCAAGCTCTACTCCATAGAAAAAGCTTGAATACGTTTTACCTGAACTACTGACTTTTGCACCATGTGTTAAGTGACCACCATGGCTTAAATCCATACCTAAGATTTTATCGTATGGGCTTAAAAGTGCTTGGTAAACACCTTGATTTGCTTGACTACCTGAGTTTGGCTGGACATTAGCATACGTACAACCAAAAAGTTTGCATACTCTATCAATCGCAAGTTGCTCAACAGCGTCTGCAAATTCACAACCACCGTAGTAGCGTTTTGCAGGGTAACCTTCAGCGTATTTGTTGGTGAAAACACTACCCATTGCTTCCATAACAGCAGGATAGGTAAAGTTCTCACTTGCGATCATTTCAAGGTGGTCACATTGGCGGTTTAACTCTTTAACGGTTAGGTCATAAACAACAGGGTCAACAGTTTTTAAAATACTCATTTTTATTCCTCATCTTTTTGTGTTTGTTCATCAGTGTCATTCAGCGGTTTCATGGCTGGGAAAAGAATAACATCTTTGATCGATAGCTCATTGGTGAGTAACATCGTCAAACGGTCAATTCCTAAACCTTGTCCCGCGGTTGGTGGTAAGCCATAGCCTAGAGCATAGACATAATCTTCATCCATCTCATGGGCTTCATCATCACCTGCATTTTTAGCCTGCAACTGTTTTGCAAATCTTTCATATTGATCCAAAGGATCATTAAGTTCGTTAAATCCATTGGCGATCTCTCGCCCCGCAATAAAAAGTTCAAAGCGTTCAGCAATGTTAGGATTTTCTTCACTTCTACGAGCGAGTGGGCTAATTTCAATCGGGTAATCAATAATAAATGTTGGGTTAATCAGCTTCTCTTCTACAAAAAGATCAAAGAGTTCTTCATAGAGTTTTCCAAGGCTTAGGTTTGCTTCAACACTAAAGCCTTTATCACTAATGTACTTGGTAATTTGAGCGCAATCATCTAAAATGGCATCAGGAACACCACCAATTTCTGAAAGTGCTGCTCTAAAGGCAATTTTACGGAATGGTTTTGAAAAATCAATCTCCATCTCACCGTACGGAAGTTTACGTGGAAGTTTGAGTTTTTTAAGCAATACATCAAACATCTCTTCAGTGAGGTGCATCAAATCATGGTAGTTATGATATGCCCAGTAAAATTCGATCATCGTAAATTCTGGGTTGTGGGTTTGATCCATACCTTCGTTTCTAAAGTTACGATTGATTTCAAAAACAGCCTCAAAACCACCTACAACAAGACGTTTAAGGTATAGTTCTGGTGCAATTCTTAAGTAGCGATCCACTCCTAGAGCATTGTGATGAGTAACAAATGGCTTGGCATTGGCTCCCCCCGCAATTGGGTGCATCATCGGTGTTTCTACTTCTAAAAAGTCTCTCTCTTCAAAAAAGTGGCGGATTTCGCTGACAATTTTACTTCTGATTTTAAAGGTTTTACGCACATCGGCATTCATAATCATATCAAGGTAGCGTTTGCGGTATCTAAGTTCTTTATCTTGAAGACCATGGAATTTTTCAGGCAATGGAACAATCGATTTTGTTGCTACTTCTAAAGCTTTTGCATGGAGTGAAAGTTCACCTGTTTTTGTAACGAAAGGAAAACCCGTAACGCTGATAATATCGCCTACTTCTACAAGTTTTTTAGCTTCATCAAACCACTCATCGCCAATGGATTCGCGACTAAAATAGATTTGTAAAAGACCATGCTCATCTTCGATTTTTGCAAAGGCTGCTTTACCCATATGGCGTAAAAATTTAATACGTCCTACAACAGTATTGTTCTTGTTCTCATCACGTTTAAGTTCACTTTCTATGACGTACTCATAACACTCTAAAAACTCTTTTGTACTCGTGTCTTTAATGATATTGTGTCGATAAGGATTTCGACCAAGCGCTTGAAGCGCTTTACCTTTTTCGATACGCTGTTGTTGGTATTGGTCTTGAAATATCAAATTACTTCCTCTTTTCTAAATGTTTACTTTTCTTTTGCACACTCTTCGCAAAGACCACGCAATTGCATTAAATGACTCGTAATAACAAAACGATTTGCTTTTGCAATCTCTAACTGTAGTTGTTCAATTTTGTCATTTTGAAACTCGATGATGAGTCCACAGCTTTTACAGATCATATGGTCATGGTGAGGTTTATTGGCAAGTTCAAATTTTTTGCCAGCAACACCAAATGAGATCGATGTAACCATATGCGATTCTTCAAGAAGGTTAAGTGTTCTATACACCGTAGCGATGCCGATATTGAGTTCAGGGTAAGTGCTTTTTAAAAAAATATAGAGATCTTCAGGTGTAAAATGCTCATTTTTTTCATACAACGTTTTTAAAACAACTTCACGCTGTCTGGTAAATTTTAGGCTATTATTTTTCAAGAGCTCTTTAAAGCTTGCGAGTAAAGAGCTGTATTCAAGATTTTCAAATGTACTCATTTTGACCTCTTTAAGGGTTTGTTTTCTCTTTAGGCTGAAGGCTCTCAAACATCGTATTGGTATCAAGCTTAACAATATATCTTCCCATTTCTAAAAAGAGCGGGAACATCATACTTTTTGCAACATATGGCTCCATTCTTGATTTTACAAACTCAATATTGCTCAGTGTTACTGCAAATACGGAGAAGACCAAGAAGATTTTCATGCTTCCAATAACAAAGCCAGCCAGTTTATCGATCATGCTCAGACCACTCAGACTTAATGCTTGTGCTATTAAGTAGCCTAAGAAAATACAAGTGACCCACACTACAATTAAAACAGCAATAAAGCCAAAAAGATAGAGTGACGCTTGGTTTCCAAAAGCAAAAAGATGTTCGTTAATCATTCCACCAGCAATAGGTGCATAACGTGAAGCAAAGTAAATACCACCGATAATGCCCAAAAGCCCAAAGACTTCTTTCACAAAGCCATTAATAATACCTTTAATGCCTAAAATCAGCACTAAAGTTAAAGAGATAATGTCAAACATAGAAACATTCGCCATTAATGTGCGCTCCTAAAACAATTTTTACCACTACGTTTGGCTTCATACAGTGCTTTGTCTGCTTTGTCTAATAAATCATCTGCACTCATATTTTGTTTATGAGAGCAAATGCCAGCGCTGAGCGTTAAATGAATGTCATGGTTTTTATACAATAATTTACTATCGCTCGTCTCTTTGATGATACGCTCTACAATTTTAGTGGCCTCATCAAACGAAGTGCGGTTTAAAATTACCACAAATTCTTCTCCGCCATAACGATAGATACGCGTACCACGACGTAGTGAATTTTGAATCAACTTAGATAAGAAAATCAGTGTTTTATCACCCGCAATATGGCCAAAAGAGTCATTGATCTGTTTAAAATCATCTGCATCAAACATGACAAGGTGCATATCCATATCTTTCTCTTTACCAAAGCTGAGTACTTCTTCTAAGTCTTTAACAAGAACTCTTCTGTTGTGTGCTTTTGTTAAAGGGTCAATGTTTGATTCTCTCTCTAAACGTTCAACTTCTAATTTAAGCTTTGCAATGGTTTCATCTGCTGCTTGAAGTTCTTGAAAAATTTTACCTTGAAAATTATCAAAGGCTTGAAGGATTTGGCGTGTATCGACACTTTCATAGTCTTTTTTGATATTGTCAATATTAATAGCTGTTTCATCAGAAATAAATTTGAGATTGTCATTGGTTTTGACAAACTCTTCTAAGCCTTTTTTCATTAAACCAAAACATGTCTCACTGACCATCTCTTCTTGAGAAGCATTAGAGAAAAGATAACTGTGTTTTTTTGAGAGATCTAGGATTTCCGCATCACCACTTTTTTGCATGGTTTCGACAAAGGTATCGTGATAGTATTTGGGGTAAGGAGGAATATTTAAGTCTTTTAGTTTTGTAAATGTTTCCTCTGCAAGTTGAAAAACTATTTCTGCGATATGATTACCATTGTTCATGACTCTAGGTGCCTTTTTACCCATTATTTTAAATTTTTTTGTGCTTTAGTATAGCTTTAATAAGCTGTAATATTAGTAAAACCTTCTTTTTATATCCCCATATTGTTGAGGAGTTCTTGAGGTTGTGTGGAGTAACGAATAGCATCTTCTTTTGTAATAAGATTTGCTCGTAAATTTTTCATCATGGCTTGTGTTTGCGTAATCATGCCCGTTTTTTGTTGGTTGAGCTGCATTTGAGAATAGATTTGATGAATTTTATTCTCACGAATTAAATTGGCAATCGCTGCATTATTGATCATAATTTCATGGATGGCAACCCTTCCACCACCTACTCTTGGAAGTAAGCTTTGTGAAATAACCGCATGAAGAGATGTAGCTAGCATATTACGTACTTGTACTTGCTCTGCACCTTCAAAACTGTCGACAATTCTGTTAATTGTTTGTACTGCAGAGTTTGTATGCAGTGTTCCTAAAACTAAGTGTCCCGTTTCAGCCGCTGTAATCGCTGTACTTATAGTCTCTTGATCTCTCATCTCGCCAACAAGGATTATGTCAGGATCTTGTCTTAGAGAAAATTTGAGAGCTCTGGCGAAACTTTTTGTATCTTCGCCTACGTTTCTATGCGAGAAAAGGCATTTTTTGTTCGTATGAATAAACTCTACAGGATCTTCAATCGTAATAATATGTCGGTGTTCAAAAAGATTGATTTCATTTAAGAGTGCAGCGAGTGTAGTAGATTTACCGCTTCCTGTTGGACCTGTAACTAAAATAAGCCCTTTTTCCCGTTTGACTAACTCTTTAAAAACGATAGGAGCATTGAGATCATCTAAGGATGGAATATCGATAGGAATAATCCTAAACGCAGCTGCTAATTCGCCGTTGATAGTATAGTAGTAGTTAGCACGAAAACGTCCAATATCTGGAAACATAATCGCAAAGTCGAGTTCTTTATCTTCTTCAAGTTTCTTTTTTTGTTTATCGGTAATGAGTGTATAACAAATTTCTTCAATAACCGTACCACTAAGCTGTTCCATATCAAGAGGAACAAGCTTTCCATCAATTCTGATTTGAGGTTCACTACGACCCACAAGGTGCAGATCGGACGCTTTGTAAGCGACCACATTTTTTAATAATGCTTTAATATTAAGTGAACTCATAATCTTTTTCCTTATATATAGGGCTTATTCGATAATTTTTGGAACAACAAAAAAACCATTTTCACTTTGCGGCGCATGCTTTAAAATAGTTTTAATAATGTCATTATTGACACGAGGAGTATCTTCTCTAAATGGCGTACCGCCATTAAGGGTAGTGAAGGTTGCTTCTTCATCTTCAAGATTAAGTTCATTGAGATTTTCGACAAAAGAGACAATTTCACTCAACTGATTGATCACACCTTCTCTTTTTTCGTCACTTATTTTTACAGAAGAGAGTCTTTCTAGTTTCTGGAGCAGGTCATTATCTATTTTCACGGCTTTAAATCCTTCATTACTTTTTAAAAATTAATTATAGCGAATTCTCTTTTGGTGCATACTGAAATCACATTAGTGGCTTTTTATATTTCTTGTGATAAACTTTGTCATGTTTTTCAAAAATCGCTTATTAAGGATAGTGTTTGGGACTTAAAGAGAATATTAAAGCGGTGAAAGAAGAGATTAGTACTGAAGAGCAGTTCTTAGAAGGAATGATCAAAGGTGAGCGCTTCTTTAAACGTAATAAGAAGTATATCATTTCCGCATTAGTGCTTTTGGCTTTAGGTGCAGGTGGATATGCTATCAATGATGTTATGGTAAATCAGCGTTTAAAAGATTCAAATGCAGCATATCAAGTACTTTTACAAGATGCGAATAATACTGTTGCACTTGAAACACTTAAATCAAAAAATCCAAAGCTTTATGCAATGTATGTCTTTGAAACAGCATTGGCTAAAGGTGATGTTGAAGCATTAACTCAAGTATCCCTTTCAAAAGACAATCCTATCTTAGCAGATTTGGCAACGTATCAACTCTCACAACTTGATGCCAATAAAGCACCTAAAGGAGAGTTACTTTCTGGTATGGTACTGCTTCAAGAGGGATATGAATTGCTCAAAGAGAAGAAAGTAGAAGAGGCGCGGTTGAAATTTGCTCAGATTGAGACGAGTTCTCCACTTAAACAGATTGCAAAAAATCTAGAACACTATCAAGGTTTAAAATAATGAGATACGCAAAAATTGTTTTTTCACTTTTGGCTTTATTGTTGGTTGTCAGTGGCTGTGGTACAAAACGCCAATATTTTGAACCAGAGGCGCTTTCTGGCAAGGTAAGTTATGATGGCTCTTTACCTGGAACGATAGTTGATGCTGTAAGAGATGGAGCAACATTGTCCAATGGTCAAGTGATTACCAAAAAAGGTCTTACTAATGTTCTTCTATCTGACGGATTTGTGTATCTTGCAGAAGATAAAGGACGTTATGTTGCTGCATCTAAGTGTGGTGCTTTACAAATTGTAGATGCAAACAAAAAAGTACTTTTTTCAAAAGAGTGTAGTGTTTCTGTAGCCTCCGCATCTCTTAAAAATAACCTCTTAGCATTGGTACTAGGTTCCAATGAATTAGTACTGATTGATATCAACGATGGTAAAGATTTGATGCGTATTAAACAAGATAATGTGTATGTACTTGACTCACGTATCGCTTCACCTTATTTTTTAGGTGATTTGATTGTTTTCCCAACGTTAGATGGTAAGTTAGTCATTGTAGATGAGCAAACAAAAAAACCAATTCGTGATGTTGTAGTAAGCAATGAGAAGTTTTTCGGCAATATCATTTATCTCCAAGTTTTGGGTGACCGTTTAGTTGCAGCGACAAAAAGTAAAGTAGTTTCTATTAGTCCAAAATCAATTCATTTTTTAGAAACAGATGTCAAAGATGTGATTGTTCTTGAAAATCGTATTTTTGTTTTCACTAAAGATGGACGTGTTATTTTGGCAGATGCTGATCTTCAAAAGTTAAAAGAGCGTAAATTTCCATTTGCGACATTTGCAGGCACCATTTATGGGGACTTTGTTTACATGATTGAAAAAGGTGGTTATGTCATTGCAACGGATTTAGATTTGGTCTCAACCAATGTTTATAAACTTCCAGATGAAATTGAAAGTCACGTTTTTACAACAGGTGACGCACTTTATTATAAAAACAATTTCTTTAAACTCAATCGCAAAAAATAGGTATTGGGTTGTGTTATCATCATGAAGGAGATGTTAGAGCGTATTTGTCATAATAAGCAGGTCGTTTTTACATCTCTGGATATGGTGGATCCCAAAATCCTTCAAACTCGCAAAAAGCTCGCTATTTTTAGCGGGGTTGATCAAAAATCTTTTTACCATCTGATCTTTCGAATGGATCAAAAAAGTCGATTTTTACAAAAACACGTCGCTGAAGTCGTTGATCTTTCTAAGACTATGGAACACCATGCTGAACATGCGTATAAGTATAAACATTTACTCATAAATGCACCTTTGTGCTCTAAGGCAGCTCTAGTTCTTAATGAAAATGGTTGGAAGGTTTATAATGATTTTATGTGATATTGGTAATTCAAATGCCGATTTTTATCAAGATGGTAGAATATGGAGTTTATCTCATAAACAATTTAAAGAGTTTACCACCAAAGAGACGGTATATTATATTTGTGTTCATGATGCTCTAAAAAATTGGTTACAAGGTAAATCAAACTTTATTGATTTAGAACCGTACTTTGAGTTTGACACGATTTATCAAGGTATGGGGATTGATCGCATTGCAGCATGCTGCACGATTGAAGATGGAATGATTGTTGATGCAGGAAGTGCAATAACAGTAGATATTATGTCAGGAGGAATGCACTTAGGCGGTTTTATCTTGCCAGGACTTGCCGCCTATGAAAAGTGTTATGCTTCCATTTCCCCACGTCTTAGTTTACCTATAAATCCTAGTATTGCTTTGGATGCGTTGCCTCAAAAAACAAACGATGCAATTTCTTATGGGGTTGTTAAGTCAATTTTGATGCTTTTAGAAACGACATGCAAAGACAAACGTATTTTCTTCTTAGGCGGGGATGGAAAGTTTTTCTCTAAATTTTTTAATAATGCAATTTTTGATCGAACGCTTATTTTTAGAGGAATGCTAAAAACAATTAAAGAAACACATTTAGAATAGTAGAATTTCTGCCTCACCAGAGGCAAGCTTTAGCGCCACAGCGGCTGAGCGTAGGCTTTTAGGCTTTGCCTAAAAACCGTGATAAAATAATAGCAAAGGGATAAAATGTTAACAGTAGCATTGCCAAAAGGCAGAATTGCAGAAGAGACTTTAGAAATTTTTGAAAAAATTTTTGGAACGGCTTTTCGTTTTGATGATAGGAAGTTAATTTTAGAAGCGGATGGTTTTCGTTTTTTACTTGTACGTAATCAGGATGTTCCTGCATACGTTTTACACCAATCTGCAGATATTGGCGTTGTGGGATTAGATGTATTGGAAGAAAAAGATGAAGATTTGCTTCGTTTACTTGATTTAGGTATTGGAAAATGTAAGGTATGCGTAGGAATACAAGAGGGGAAGGAGATTGATTATAGCGCTCCTGAACTCAAGGTTGCTACGAAGATGACCAATATTGCCCAAAAATATTTCTCTAAAAAGGCAATGGCTGTAGATATAATCAAGTTGTATGGTTCTATTGAATTAGCGCCACTTGTAGGACTTTCAGATGTCATTGTAGATATTGTTGAAACAGGTAGCACTATGAAACAAAATGGTCTTAAAGTAGTGGAAACCATTTTAGATTCATCAGCATATTTGATTGCAAACAAAAACAGTTTTATTGAGAAAAAAGAAGAGATTACGTCGTTATATTATAAAATTAATGAGGTTATTCAACGAGGTTGCTGATCAAAAAAGATCAGCAACTTTTGCTATTTTACTACTTAAATCATGCTCGCGTATAGGTTTTACTAAAAAATCAAAAGCTCCATGATCAAATGCTTCATGTTTACGAGTTTCATCTGTTGTTAAAACAATGACAGGTAATTTTTTAAATTCACCCATGGATTGAATATTGGTGAGAAACTCAATACCATCCATCACAGGCATCTTAATATCCAGTAGTACCAGATCAAAATCTCCTTGAGTGTTTAACAGATTGATTGCATCAAGTCCATTGGTTGCTTCAATAATGATGCCAACTTTTTCATTTTTTCGTAGCATGGAGCTAATCAATTTAAGATTGATAAAGTCATCATCAACGGCTAGAATTTTCAACTTTTTTTCCATATTTCAGCCTTTTAAATAAACTTGTGAATCAAGAGTTCAAGATCTTTCTTACTAATTTGGTTCGGTAATATTGCATCAAAGGCAATAGCGGTATTTTGATTTTTATCTTTTGGATCAATAAACATAATGGTGCTGATTTTTCCAACGTGTTGACGTTTCTCTATCGAAAGAATCCATTCTAAAAATGTTTCAGCATCTTCTAGGAGCATCTCTTTATCAAATAAAACAATTTTATAATGCTTTGATTCAATTTTTTGTTTGAGGTCATTATATGACGTAGCTGCTTCAACATTTTCACACATTTTACTCAAAACACTGGTGAAAATTTTAGTTTCAATAGGGCTTTTTTTCAATACAAGCACATCGAGAACATCTATAGAATCTGGTGTAAGGTTTATTTCTTCTTTATTGACGGATAGGTCACTATGAGATGTTTCTTCTTCACTAGTAATAAGGGCAGGGGTAGGCTCTTCTTCAAAAGTTTGAACCGTTGGAGGCACCATCGTCGCGGCAGGTTTTATCTCTAATTCTTCTTCTTGTGCTGCGTAGTCAATTTTATCTTGAATGAAGAGATTGAGAATGCTGATGATACTGTCTTTTTTGATTGGCTTAGTGATGTATTCATCAAGTCCCTCTTTCATAAAGCGCTCACGATCTCCTTTAAGTGCATTGGCAGTGATGGCTACAATAGGGATGTGAGGTAGATGATTTTTCTCTTCATATTCTAAAATTTTATGCGTTGCTTCAATACCATCCATAACAGGCATTGCAATATCCATAAAGATCATATCAAAGTTTTCACTTCTACGGCGTTCAAGCGCTTGAAGTCCATTCGGAACGATGGTGATATTAAGCCCTAAATCTTCTAGGGTTCTACGAATCAGTTTTTGATTGATTTCATTATCTTCAGCTACAAGTACATTTGCTTTAAATTTTTTACCAAAAGTTGCTTTTTGAATAGGCTGAGGTTCAATACGATCCTCCTTAGCAGGTAAAAATTCACGCTTAGCTTCTAACGCTTTTACCAATTTGGAGACATTGACTGGTTCATAAATTGGAGTAATATATTTTGTATTGTATTCATTGAACTTAGACTGTTGTGAAGATTTAAAGATCAAAATAATAGGTAGTTTGATCTTTTTATACTCTTCAAGTTCTTCTTTTGTAAGGTTGTTGTAGTCTGCAACGATGATGTTGCTACCTGCTTTAAAAATAAGATTTTTAAGCGAAGGGAAATCGGTATAGTATTTTGCGTGTGCACCAAAATAGGTAAAGTAGTCATACATAAATTCAGTATGTGCTTTTGCACTATTAAGAGGTGAATAAATTGCACAGTTAAAATCACTAAAGTGGTCCTTGTAGTCAGTGCCACTTGCTGTTGATTCTACAAGATCTAAAACAAAGAAGAAGCGACTTCCTTTACCTTCCTCGCTCTCTACTTCTAATCTACTGCCCATAAGAGCAATATATTTTGAAGAAATAGTAAGACCGAGTCCCGTTCCTCCAAATTTACGCGTAATGGTTGAATCTGCTTGATTAAAGGCATCAAAAATACCTTCAATTTTATCTTGATGAATACCAATACCAGAGTCTTGAACACTAAAAAGTACACGTGCTTTATCCAGTGGAGCATTGTTGAGGCGTTTGATTTCAACAGTAATTTGACCGTTATTTGGTGTAAATTTAACGGCATTACTCATTAAGTTAATCAAGACTTCTTTAATCTTAACGGCATCACCTTTGAGATAATTGTGTAAACTTGGATCAATGTATAAAGAGAGTTGAATATTTTTCTCAGATGCTTTTGGTCCATACACTTCCACCGCATTTTCAAATTCATCGATAGGTGAGAAAAGAATTTCATCGATTTCGATTTTATTACTTTCTACTTTTGAAAGGTCAAGGATATTATTGATAATCGCTAAAAGGTTTTCAGAACTTTTTTCAATAACATCTACGAATTCACGTTTTTCATCATCGAGGTCTGAATTTTTGAGAAGCTCTGTAAATCCAATAATACCATTGAGTGGTGTACGAATTTCATGGGACATGTTGGCAAGGAAAATACTTTTTGCAGCACTTGCTTCTTCTGCATTTTGTTTTTCTTTGGCAATGTTTTCAATGGCTTTATCAATAATAGTATAGGCAACGTTCATACCTTCTGCGGTATTAAAATCAACTTTTTCTTTTGTTTCAGCAAGTTCTTCAACACGTGTAAAGATGTTTTCAAGTCCTTGAACGTTCTTCCTAAATTGACCTGAGAGTCCAAATCCTAAAAACATAAGAATAATAGAAATGACCCATGTTAAACCTGCTCCAATAAGTTGACCCATGTTTTGTGTGTCATAACGTTGTTCTTCTTCATGTAAAGATACTTTAATAATTTGTGCTGATTTATCAAGAATATCAATTTTTTTTGTTAAAAGACCAAACCATAGAGTTGGGTCAATCAAATATTCACCACTTTGTGCCGCAGTAATAAGTTCAGCTTTTACTTGAGTGATTTCTTCTTCCAATTTCATATTTTCAGGAAGTTTGTAAAGGTTTTCGATTTGAGCTTTTGTTTTTTGATCATTAATGGTGCTGTGATCAAAAATATTGGAAACACCGAAAATATTAATCCAAATTTCAAGATCTTTCGGGCTAAAAGGGACATATTGACTTAGAATTTTTGATACAAATCCACGTTCTTGTCCTAAATATTCAATATTTTTATACAGTGAAACGAGTGAGTAGGTTAGGTTTGAGATGTTGGAGTTTGTATTGATGGTACCAATAGTTTCAAGTTCTTTTAAAAGATGCGTATTAATCTGACTGTAGTAATCAAAGAACATTTTATTAAAATCAATCGCAAAGCTATCAACCGCTTGACGCATTTCTACAATCTTAGTGATATAGGTAATAATATTTTTGATATTAGCTGTTACTTCATGGGTTTGATAAAAATCATGAAACTCTTTAATTGCTTTATTAACATTGGCACGTTGTTCTTGTAGTGCTTCCTTGGCAATACTTCCTTGACTGGAAAGGTATGAGGCACTAAGTCCCCTCTCTTTTGCAAGTTCAATGGAGAGTGCGCTTAAAACTTTTGTACTTTCTATTTTATTTTTCAGTGTCAGCGTTGTATCAAATTGGGTATAGGATAAAAAAAGAAAATAACTGGAAAAAATAAAGAGAATAATCAGAGGATACTGACTAATGAGTCTAAGAGTATGCTGGGTCGTTAATTTCATGGTCGATGTCCTTTATTAACTGTTTAATTGTATATTGTAAGCAGAAGCTATATCTTTACATGTCATGCTTTCTTTCGCTCCTTGATTCAGAAGTAAAATTGCATCATCATGTTTAATTTTATTTTTGAGATAGGCTTCAGCAAGATAACATTTTGCTTTTATGTTGCCTTTCATCACCGCTTGTTCTAAATAAGGAATGGCAAGGGAAGTATTGGCTTCTGTCCCTTCACCATAAAGATACATTTTGCCAAGATAAAAATAGCCTTGTACAGCATTTTCTTTTTTAATAGAAAGTTCAAAAAGCTCTTTAGCTTGAGTATAATTGCCTGCTTTATAAGCTAACATTGCATCACGGAAATGGTCTGCAAATGCAGAAGAAATAAGTAAACATACTATTAAAAGAATTTTTTTCATTGAACACTCTCTTTAAAGTGTAAAACTGCTTTTTGAAGAGCTTGGAAGGTATGCAAAATCTCTTCTTTTGTATCAAATTCTAAACTGGTTTCCAAATGTTCAAAGTGGTGGAAGAGTGATGAAATTTGTAAATGAAGGGCAACACTTTTAAGATGAGAAATTTCTTCTTTAGCATGGCTTCGATTATTGACATTAATTGCTTCTTCAAGTGCTGGCATCGTTAAATCAAGAGAGTGTACATATTCCTCGATAATTTGCGCTAACGTACTAATGTCTAGACCCAATTCTTCGGCACATTCTGAGAGATCAAACTCTTCATCGTGAACTATAATAGGTGTATTTGAAGAAACTTTTAGTTCCTCAACATGCAATGTGGGGTCTTCTAAAAGGTCTTCAACCTTATCTTCAGGATAGCTTTCAAGAGGGGCAACAAAATCAAGATCTTTGATTTTAATTTGATCAATAGATTCATATTCTAAAGATGCTGGAGAATTTTCTTCTTCTACTTCAATTTCTTTATGAGCAGGTTCTTCTAAGATCGCATGATCAAATTTAAGTTTAAAATCGAATGTTTCATCATTGACAGGAGCTGATGGAGTGACTTTAAAATCATTCAGTTCATCATCTTCTATTGGTAAAATAGGTGTTGGTAATGGTTCTGTAAATGACGATGTATAATCTTCTTCAAAAGATGTCTTATTTGAAGGAAGTGTTGTTTCGTGCTCTGATGAAGAAATGAATGACGGAGCATCTTCTTCAAAAGAAGTTTCATACGAAGAAATCATTGGTGCAGGTGGCGTATCAAAGCTAGGTTCTAACCCTTGTGGTTTATTTACTGAAATAGGTAAATCATGTTTGAATGGTGCGTTACTGAGTTCAACGCTAAAAAAAAGAGGTGAACCGTTAATTTCTTTTTGAAGGTATATTTCATTGATATTGAGAGATGTTTCAATCTCTTTTCCATTTTTGGTACGAATAAGAACACGTTTGTTGGGTGTGCCGCTATGTTGGGCATAATCAATCCATGAGAAGTTTTTGAATTTGAAGATAAAACCAGGTTTATTCACGAAAAGATCAGCAAAATCATTGTGATAATTACGAAACTCTTCCATGTCCTCATACCCTAAAAGGTACAACTCTTGGTTTCCCATTCCCAGAAACAGACCACTCTTATCGTAAAGTATCAAATGACGATCCTTTAATAAACGTTAAAAAGTCCATTCTAACTCACTTATACTTAAAACTAACCTACTTTCTTAAGCCATGAAATAGATTAGCACCAAGCTTTTTACCAACGGTTACCTCTAATTCTTCCTGTGTAGCGTTGTAAATAGCTTCAAAGGTTCCAAAATAAAGGAGCAATTTTTTGATGCTAGCAAGACCAACACCTTCGATTTTTTGAAGCTCTAAACTCATATCACTACCACGTTTTTTTTGTTGATGGTAGGTGATGGCAAAGCGGTGTGCTTCATCACGAAGTTTTTGAATAAACTGCAAGCGTTTGTCACTTGGTGGAAGATGAAATGACTGGTTTTGATTGTAAAGCAGATCGTATGCACACCCTTTTGAACGGTGTGCTTTGGCATCACGTTTTTCTTTAGCAATTGCCAGTACATCTATAAAAAGACCTCTTTGGTTTAGTAGAGTTTTTGCTAGTTTTAAGAGTGTTTCTCCACCGTCTAAAATCCAAAGATCAGGTGGAGATTCTTTGGAAAAATCATTAATACGACGCTCTAACATCTCTTTCATTTGGGCATATTCATCAACATGATGCAGTTCATAACGACGGTAACTTGATTTATCAAATCCTTCATCCCATACAACCATGGCTCCTACAGGCGATTTTCCACCCAGATGAGAGTTGTCAAAAATTTCAATGCGTTTAGGAAGAGAAGAGAGGTCAAATAGTGTTTGCATTTGTTCAGCAAGGGTATTATTGTTTTTAAGACTGTGTTGCAAGATGAGTGTTTTTGCATTTTCTTGTGCCATGTGTGTTAAATAGAGTTTTTCACCTCTTTGTGGAACACTAATTGTCATTTTCTGACCAAACTTTTCACTTAAAAATTGACTCATATAGGCTTGTTCGCTGAATGTTTCCGCAATGAGAATATTTTGGGCAAAGGTTTGATTCATAGGGTTATAAAACTCAAATAAAGCGCGTTGATAGAGCTCCTCTTTTTCAAAGCCATAGGCGTTGTGTAAGAGGGTATGTGATGTCGAGACAATTTTGCCATCACGAATAAACAGACGCATAATAACGGCTGTTTTTTCCATAATCTCAACCGCAAAAACATCATAATCTTCGAGTTTTGAAAGTTCCACATGCGTTACATGCAGAGCATCTTTAATTGCGTTTATGATGTCACGGAGTTTTGCTGCTTCTTCAAAATTGAGTTTCATCGAAGCTTCTTCCATTTTTGCTTGTAAAAGTGCTATTAGCTTCTTTTGATCGTTTAAAGATTCAAGAGCTTCTTGGACAATTTTCGTATAAGTGTGCGTATCGATTTTTTGTTCACATGGTGCAAGACAGCGATGAATTTGATAAAAAAGACAGGCTTTTTTCCCTTTCAGACATCCTTTCTTTTGTACCAATGGGAAAGCAAGGTATAGAGCCTCTAAAAGGGCTTTGGCTGAGCCTGAAAGTGGACCAAAGTATTTGATGCTTTTATCATTAATAATCTTACGAGTAACCTCAAAGCGAGGGAATGGCTCTGAAAGATTGATAGCAAGGTAAGGGTATGTTTTGTCATCGCGTAAAAGAATGTTGTACTTGGGTTTAAGTTGTTTGATGAGAGAATTTTCTAAGATGAGTGCGTCATGTTCACTTTGAACGACGATGTACTCAACATTATGCACTTCGCTAATCATTTTAGCGATACGAGGTGAAAGCGTGGGTGATGCTGAAAGCTCTCCTGAGAAGCGAAAATAGCTCTTTACTCGGTTTTTAATGCTTTTGGCTTTACCGACATAAAGCAGGGTTCCTTGTTCATTAAAATATTGATAAATCCCTGCGTTATCGGGGGCATTTTTCAGTTTTTGGGCTAGCATGATCTGTTTTTTGCAATGGTTTCTTTGATGGCTTCAAACAATGAACGCAATCTTTCATCTTCACATAGTGTCTCAAACGTCCCACTGGCTTGTTCGGGATAAAAAATTTCTGAATGGGTTGAGGTAACCAAAGCCTCTTCTTCACTTTTTTGATTCGTGACAAACGCTTGTACGTCTTTAACATTTAAGCATGAACATTCTGGAAAATGAGACTGAATTTCTTTTAATAGACTCTTTATTAAATTACGTTTATAATTAAACTCCATTTTTGCGCAAGGATGATTGAGTACAAAAAAGAGAGTCTCATTTTTAGTGTACACAAACCGTATCATACTTGTGAAGCTTTTGGGTAACACACTGAGCAATCTGTCGTAACAGCGCATCTGCTCATATTTCTTCATAGAAGGTTGTTGTACAAGATGAGAAATTATACTTTTGGAATCTTTCATGTTCTCATTATAGCATGTTTAGGCTTTGCTCTTTTTGGATGTGGTTTTAAAGGACCACCTATTTACAAAGATAGCAACACAACCACATATCCTAAAAATATACGCACCACGATTAAATGAAAACTTCTTATGATGTGCTTATTATTGGCACAGGTATCGCTGGCTTGAGTGCTGCTTTAGCGCTACCAAAATCTTTAAGTGTTCTTATTATTTCAAAAGATTATGCGTGGGAATGCAATACATTTTATGCGCAAGGCGGTGTTGCTGTTGCCAAAGATAACAATGATATTCCTATGCACATCCATGATACATTAGAAGCAGGCGCAGGGCATTGCAATCTGGAAGCTGTCAAAGTGCTTTGCTCTGAGGGACCTCTGGCTATTCAACGTTTGATCAACATGGGTTTTCATTTCGATAAAGATGAAAATGGAAATCTGCTTTATACAAAAGAGGCAGCGCATAGTACCAACCGTATTTTACATGCAGGCGGTGATGCAACAGGACGATACATCCATCTTTTTTTAATGCAACAGTTGCCATTTCCTATTCTTTACAACACGCAAGTAACCGATCTTCTCATTAATGAAGGTGTTTGTTATGGTGCGCGTGTTTTTCACAATGAAAAAAATTTTAATCTTTATGCCAAAAAAGTCATTATTGCCAGTGGTGGCGTTGGCTCACTGTATGAATACCATACTAATGCTCGAACGATTAGCGCCGATATGCAGGGCATTTGCCTTAGTCATGGCATTGAACTCGCAGACATGGAAATGATGCAGTTTCACCCTACTGCATTTGTCCTTGGAAACAGTGTTCGCAAACAGCTTTTAAGTGAATCGCTTAGAGGCGAGGGCGCAATGATTGTGGATGAAGATGGCAAACGTTTTGTGTTTGACTATGATTCAAGAGGAGAGTTGGCTCCTCGTGACGTTGTCAGTCGTGCTATTTTTAAACATAAACAAAAAACGAACAAAGAGGTCTATTTGGATTTGAGTGCCTTTTCAAAAGAGCATTTTAAAGGGCGCTTTCCAAGCATCTACTTCAATATGACTAATATAGGCTATAACGTACCTGAGCAAAAAATTCCTATTTCTCCAGCATTTCATTATGCTATGGGAGGTATTAAAACAGATTTATTTGGTAGGGTGTTTGGAGTCAAAGATCTTTATGCTGTTGGAGAATGTGCACACACAGGTGTTCATGGCGCCAATAGACTGGCGAGTAACTCACTGCTGGAAGGGCTTGTTTTTTCAGTAAGAGTGGCAAAAGAGGTCATAACATCTCTGCATAGCTTTAAAGAAAGCAAAATGTTTAGTGATTCAGAAGAGGTTTTACTAAAAGATGGTGATAAAGAACTTAAGAACGAATTACGTCATTTAATGTGGAATTACGCAGGTATCATACGAGAAAAACAGACCTTAGAAAAAGCACTTTATCGGGTTGAAGAGATGCTGAAGTTGCCTATTGGAAAACTTTTGAGACTGAGACTTTTGGTTTCACGAGAAATTATCAGTAGTGCATTAAAACGCAAAACGTCATTGGGCGCACACTACATCAAAGAGGAAGTAACACTATGAAAATAGCGTTTGTATTATTGGTTTTGGCAAATACCATTTGGGCATCCAGTGGTCAAGATATGACAACGACATGGGTGGGCATTATTAGCTTACTTGTGTTTATTATTGGCTACTATATGGTCGCAACGGAAGAGAATTACCACATCAATAAAGCAAAACCTGCTTTGTTTATGGGTACGTTCATTTTTATTTTAATTGGAATTTACAATCTGCTAAATGGTTTAGACAGCAGTGCTTTAACGCAGAGTGTCGATCATCTTATTCTTGAAATTGCTGAGATATTCTTCTTCTTATTAGTTGCAATGACGTATATTGAAGTTTTAATTGAACGAAGAGTCTTTGATACGCTCAAATACAACCTTGTCTCAAGAGGCTATTCCTATAAAAAACTCTTCTGGCTCACGGGAGCATTGGCCTTTTTTATTAGTCCTGTTGCAGATAATTTGACAACAGCTCTTATTTTATCTACTGTCTTAATTACCATTGAAAAAGAGAAGCCAACTTTTTTAGTACCAGGAGCAATTAATATTGTCGTTGCCGCAAATGCAGGTGGAGCATGGAGCCCTTTTGGCGATATTACAACTTTGATGACATGGATGGCAGAAAAAGCGCCTTTTGTTGATTTTTTCTATCTTTTTCCTGCAGCATTTTTGGGTTGGGTATTGACTGCATGGCTTTTGTCTTTGTATGTTCCTTCTGATAAGCCACATTTTGATACTTCTTCTGAAGTTCGAGTAACAATTTTAAAAGGAGGCAAAGTAGTAATGGGACTGGGTGTTGTTACCATCATTACGGCTGTCCTTTGCCAACAACTTTTCAAAATGCCACCTATGTGGGGAATGGTCTTTGGGCTTTCTCTTCTAAAGCTTTACAGTTACCGATTGAAGCGTAAATATAACGAAGAACTCAATACTTTTAAATCCATTGGCAAAATTGAACACGATACGTTGCTTTTTTTCTTTGGTATTTTATCGGCTGTTGGAGGGTTGCATTATTTAGGCTACTTGGATTTAGCTGTAAAATTGTATGATAGCTTTGGTGCAACAACCGTGAATATTGGTATAGGCTTTCTCTCTGCTATTGTGGATAATGTCCCCGTCATGAGTGCAGTATTGAAGGCAAATCCTAACATGTCAATGGACCAATGGCTTCTTGTTACCATGACAGCGGGTATTGGAGGAAGTTTGATCAGCTTTGGTTCCGCTGCAGGCGTAGGTGTGATGGGAAAATTAAGAGGTATCTATACCTTTGGTTCTCACATGAAATACGCATGGACTGTGCTTGCTGGATATATTCTCTCCCTCGTGATTTGGTACGTGCAATTTGAAATACTTGATTTATATTAACAGAAGGAAATAAATGAAAGAAGTCCCTATTTTAGTCTTAGATTTTGGGTCACAATACACACAGTTGATTGCACGTAAGCTTCGCGAAAGTGGTGTTTACTGTGAAATCGTCCCTTATAATGAAAAGATTGAAGATATTAAAAAACGTAATCCTAAAGGTATTATTTTAAGTGGTGGTCCAGCATCTGTGTATGCGAAAGATTCGTACCATCCTGATCCAAAAGTCTATGAGTTGGGTTTACCTATCTTAGGTATTTGTTATGGTATGCAGCTTTTAACACAACATTTTGGTGGTAGTGTTATCCCTGCAACGCACCAAGAATATGGCAAAGCTGAACTTAAATTTGAGAGTGACCATAAGATTTTTAAAGACACAACCTGCGGGCAAATTGTATGGATGAGTCATGGCGATCGTGTTGAGTCATTGCCAGCAGGATTTGAAAAAATTGGGTACAGTGAAAATTCACCATATGCTGCAATTGCAGATGAAAAACGCAATATGTATGCGTTCCAATTTCATCCAGAAGTCTATCATTCTGAGCAAGGTAGCAAACTGCTTAAAAACTTTGCAAAATATATTTGTGGCTGTGAAAGCACATGGAACATGGGCTCATTCGCTAAAGAGCAGATTGCAAAAATTAAAGCAAAAGTCGGCACTAAAAAAGTTTTATGTGGTGTCAGTGGTGGTGTGGATAGTTCTGTTGTAGCAACACTTTTAGCAGAAGCTATTGGTGATCAATTGGTTTCAGTTTTTGTTGATAATGGACTTTTACGTGCCAATGAACGTGCACAAGTAGAAGCGATGTTTAGAAGTAGAGGCGTGCCACTCATTACTGTTGATGCAAGTGAAAAGTTTTTAAGCCGCTTAGCAGGTGTTACTGACCCTGAGAAGAAGCGTAAAATCATTGGTGAGACATTCATTGAAGTATTTGATGAAGAAGCTAAAAAACACAATGGTATTGAATTCTTAGCGCAAGGGACACTCTATACAGATGTTATCGAATCTGTATCGGTTAAAGGTCCTTCTAAAACCATCAAATCACATCACAATGTTGGAGGGCTCCCTGACTGGATGACGTTTGAGCTTATTGAACCACTTCGTGAAATATTTAAAGATGAGGTGCGAATTTTAGGCGCAGAACTTGGACTTCCAAAAGATATGTTAGGTCGTCATCCCTTCCCAGGACCTGGTCTTGCCATTCGTATTATGGGTGAAGTCAATAAAGATGATTTAACGCTTCTACGTGCAGCAGATGTCATTATGTTAGAAGAGCTACGCTCAACGGGTTATTATGATAAAACATGGCAAGCCTTTACGGTTCTTTTAAATGTTAAGAGCGTTGGTGTTATGGGTGATAATCGAACCTATGATAATACCGTTTGTGTAAGAATTGTCGATGCAACTGATGGTATGACTGCAACGTTTGCACATATACCTCATACCATTTTAGAAAATATCTCTAGACGCATTATCAATGAAGTCAATGGTATTAACCGTGTTGTGTATGACATCTCTTCAAAACCACCTGCAACGATTGAATGGGAATAAATAATGATCTACCTCTTCAGCGATAAAGCGTATGAGGGGGTAGTACATCTCCCACTTTTTGAGATCGCATTTGATCCGACTCCCATTAATTTGGAGAAGTTTGATGCGATTATCTTTACTTCCAAAAATAGCGTTCAAGCGCTTGAGAATAGTGGAGCTTTATGGAAAGATAAAGAGTCCTATGCCATTGGCGAAGGAACCGCTGCGTATATAAAGCAGTGTGGCGGCAATGTCGTGTTTACTGCAAAGCGATCTTATGGGGATGATTTTGCCCATGCTATTACTTCTCTTCTTGAAGGTAAAAAGGTTTTTTTCCCTCGTGCAAAAGAGGTTGTTTCGTCCTTGTTTGACATTTTAAAAACCAATAAAATCAAGATAGAACAACGTATTGTTTATGAGACAAAATGTGTTTATTATGCTTCCAATCAAGCTCCTTTACAAAATGCTAAATTAATCTTTACCTCTCCTTCAACCGTACATTGTTTTTTTAAAAATTTTGCATGGGATGATAGTTATATTGCCATTGTTATTGGTGAAAAAACAGCTGCTGCTTTACCTCAAAATGTTAACGTTATTGTATCTCCATTACAAAGTATTGAACACTGCATCACCTTGGCAAAAGCTCTTTAGAAGCTAAAATTATTTATAATTAAGGAACTTTAGTAATTTACCCTGCCTGGGTGAAGCGACAACCGTTTTCATGAGGGTCCAACAATTAGTATAAGGGAATTCGTACATTTTTGGTGTGTCTGTGGTTTTGTTTGAGCTTTGTAAAAAGTGAGAAATTGCAGCCTAAAGAAAAAGTCGCTTCCCAGAAGTTGGCTTATTAGGGCCGCTTCAATCTCGGAACGCTCACTTGGGTTTTATCGGTAAATAAAAAATACGATTTTTTTGGAGAACGTTAATGAAAGTCATGGTTGTTGGTAGTGGTGGTAGAGAGTATTCTATAGGTTTAGCACTGAAACGTGATCCGAATGTAACTGAACTTTTTTTCGCACCAGGCAATGGTGCAACTCCACAACTGGGACAAAATGTTACTTTTAAAGACTATGAAGAATTAGCGGATTTTGCCAAAGAAAATAGTATTGACCTTACGGTTGTAGGACCTGAAACAGCTCTAGTCGAGGGCATTGTTGATATTTTTAAGGCGAAAGGCTTAGTCATTTTTGGAGCTTCCAAAGCAGCAGCTAGACTTGAGGGCTCAAAAATTTTTATGAAAAATTTTCTCTCACGCTATAACATTCCAACAGCAAAATTTATTGAAACCAGTGACGCCAAAAAAGCTAATGCTTTTATCGAAACTTTAGACTTACCTATCGTTGTGAAAGCAGATGGATTATGTGCGGGCAAAGGCGTTATTATTGCACAGAGTAAAGATGAAGCCAAAGAAGCTGTTGCAGATATGCTCAGTGGTAAAAGTTTTGGCGAAGCTGGACTTGGCGTTGTGGTTGAAGAGTTTTTAGATGGCTATGAGCTTTCTTTGTTTGTTGTATGCGATGGCGTGGATTATAAAATTCTTCCTGCTGCTCAAGATCACAAACGTCTTAAAGATAATGATATTGGACCTAATACTGGGGGTATGGGTGCGTATGCCCCAACACCATTGATTGATGAAGACTTGTACAAAAAAGTTGAAGAACGTGTTGTAAAGCCTACTTTAGCAGGTATGCAAAAAGAGAATGCCCCTTTTGAAGGCGTTTTGTTTATTGGTTTGATGATTGTTAAAAATGAGCCAATTGTTTTAGAATATAACGTTCGCTTTGGTGATCCAGAATGTGAGATTTTGATGCCTCTTTTAAAGACACCAGCAAGCGAACTTTTTTATAAAGCTGCTACAGGAAATCTTAAAAATTTAAAGATTGAATTTTTTGATAAGTATGCTATCGCTGTTGTTATGGCAAGCGAGAATTATCCGTATGGCAATTCAAAGCCTGCAGAAATTATTATTGATAAAAATGTGCATGATGGTTTAGAAAATACACATATCTCGTATGCTGGTGTGAGTCTGGAAGATGGCAAGCTTTATGCAACAGGTGGACGTGTATTGCTGTGTGTAGGTGTTGGGGAAAGTATTAAAGAGGCACGCGATCGTGCGTATTTACTGTGTGGACAAGTCCATTTTGCGGGTAAACAATTTAGAAGTGATATTGCATATCAGGCACTCAAACATGACAAATGAAGAGTTAATTGAAAAATTTGAAAGTGAAAATATTACGTTAGCATCGCTTCAAAAGCGAGGACTTGCGTATTTCATTGATGAAATTTTAATTTCTGTATTATTCGCGTTAATCTATTTTGATCAAATTCCTGAGAATACGAGTACGGAAGAAATGATCGGTGCAATCAACAGCCTTTTTGGTTATGTGGTTGTGTTAAAAGTGATTTATCAAACCTATTTTGTGTGGATGTATGGTGCGACACTCGGTAGAATTGCAATGAAAATTAGGGTTATCTCTACAGATGACTTAGAAAATCCTTCTTTTTTGCTTTCACTCAGCAGAGCGGCATTTAGAATTATCAGTGAGTCCATATTTTACTTAGGTTTTTTATGGGCAGCTTTAAATCCAAAAAGAGAGACATGGCATGATAGAGTTGCCAGTACGTTGGTGGTCAATGCGAATTAAATTTTTTCTTTTATGGGCGCTTTCATTAGGAAGCATATGGGCACAACCTCCGCAGGATGTTGAAGTTTTAGCACAGAGTGTTACTAAAAATGGTACGTTGGTACATGCTGTCAGTGATGTCGTATTGTATAGCCCCAAGTACCTTATTACAGCAGATGAAGCCTATTATGATTATGAGAGTGGCGATTTAGAGCTTTTTGGCAATATTACTGTGCTAGAGGGTGTCAGTTATGCGTCACGTAGTGGACATACTAAACTTAATCTCAATACCGACAAAGGTGTTTCAGATCCACTTTTCTTTTTTGATGAAAGTTCTAATGTTTGGATCAAATGTGAAAATGCCATTTTAAATCCTGAATCGTACATTACAGAAAAATCAATTGTTTCAAGCTGTAATACACAAGAGCCTGATTGGAAAATTGCTTTTACAACAGGTGAATTTAATAAAGAAAGTAAATGGTTACATCTGTATAACCCTGTATTTTATGCCAATGATATACCTCTTCTTTATTTACCTTACTTCTCTTTTACTACAGATACGACACGTAGAACGGGACTTTTAAGACCTGAATTTGGTTTGGGACGCTCAGAAGGCTTTTATTATATGCAGCCTATTTATATTGCCCCTGACGTTGATTACGATGTGGAACTTCGTCCACAAATTAGAACAAACAGAGGCGAAGGCATGCATGGAACCTATCGTTTTGTGGATTCTGCATATTCACATGGTGAATTGACAACGGGCTACTTTAAAGAACACAGTGATTATGTAGAGAAAGAAAAGCTTAAAAACAGTTCCCATTATGGTCTTAAAATGACCTATGATCGAAGCAAGCTTTTAAGTAATACGTATCCTGATATTGAAGATGGTTTGTGGTTAAATATCAATTATCTCAATGACATCGATTATTACAATACGATGAGTAATGATACACCAAGCTATAGTAAATTAGTAACTTCCAAACTTAATTATTATGTGACTAAGGATTTGGACTATGTTGGTTTGTATGCAAAGTACGATATTGATACATATGCTAAAGCGCAATATGGTACAAATGATGGAACATTGCAAGAGTTACCAACATTACATTATCACCATTTTTCAAATCCACTGTTACTTGATAATTTATTTTACTCTGTGGATTATAAAGCAAAAAATTATACACGCGATAAGGGTGTAACTGGCTTTCAAAATGAAGTGGATGTCCCTTTTACCTTTTATTTCTCGCTCTTAGAAGAGTATTTGCATGTGAGTGTGTCTGAAAATATCTATGCGTCACATATTGCTTATGGAAATGATGATACGCAAGAGAATGTGGGAAAATATTGGAGAAATTACCATAAAATTTCACTTTATACTGAACTTGCGAAGCCGTATAATGATTTATATCACACGATGTATATTGGGCTAGATCATATCATTCCAAGTAAAGAAGATAGAGATGGGTATATTGCTAATTTTATACCATTGAATACGCTCGCTAAGAGCACTTCATTAACACTTAAAGAGTTTTTTTATAACAGTGATGCTGAGAAAAAAGTAAGTCATAAGATTAGACAATTCTATTACAGTGACTATGACTATAAATACGGTGATTTAGAAAATGACATCAAGTACCATGTTACAGATAAAATTTCATTGGGACACAATCTTCATTATTCTCATGAATTTAGTAAAATTTCTCGTAACCAAGTTTCTATCAATTACGCAGACGATATTTACTCAACATCACTGCGTTACACCTATCAAGATAACACTTACAAAGAGAATACGATTTATAAAGTAAATGAAGTGGATCGAGAAACAAAAGACTATAGTTATGTGACATTGTATGCAGATAGCAAGTATTTTACACATTATAAACTCTTTACCTCTGTAGATTATGATGTGCGTGAAGATCAATTTAAAGCATGGTCTTTAGGCTTTAAAAAGAGCTTGAAATGTTGGGATTATTCTATTCAGTATAAGGATACAACGACTCCAAAATCAACAAGTTCAAGCACTGGTATTGATTCAACAAATAGACAGGGTATTATGCTCTTGTTTAACCTATACCCTATGGGAAGTGTTGGATATGAATTTGCGAGAGAAACAGAACAAAAACAATGAGCGTAAGTTAAAAATTGAAGGAGCATAAGCGTGGAGTATAAAATTAGCGTCAATAATCAAGAAGAGATTTATGATATTGGTAAAGTTGCAAAGCAAGCAGCAGGGGCTGCATTATTAAAAATTAAAAATACGGTTATTTTAGCAACGGTTGCAAGAGATGATGCTCAGGTTGCCGAAAACTTTGTACCATTGACTGTGCAGTATATTGAAAAAACATATGCCGTTGGAAAAATTCCTGGTGGTTATTTCAAGCGTGAAACCAAACCAGGTGATTTTGAGACATTGACTTCACGCATTATTGATAGAAGCCTTAGACCACTTTTCCCAAAAGGGTATGCTTATCCAACACAGATTACTGTTTTTGTCTTAAGTTGTGATTCAGAAGTCGATCTTCAAGTAGCTGCTCTTAATGCTGCTAGTGCTGCTCTTTATCTTTCAGACATTCCAGTAAATAAAGCAGTTGCAGGTGTACGAATTGGCTATATTGATGGACAATATGTTGTGAACCCTTCAAATTCAGCTTTAAAAACGAGTTCACTAGATCTTTACGTAGCAGGAACTAAAGAAGAGCTCTTAATGATTGAAATGCGCTCTATTGCTTCAATGGAAACGATGAGCCTTCCTGTCATGGCAATTGATCCTATGCTTGATCCTACACTTGCAGAGAGCGTTATCGCTAAACAATCTGTAAATGAGTTTGATGAAGATGCTATCTTAGCTGCAATTGATAAAGCTCAAAGTGCTATTACGGAAGCTACATCAGCTTATGAAAATACATTTAAGCCTTTGAAAAAAGAAGATGCTATTCTTGATTATAAGCAAGATTTAGTCAATGATTCTATTTATGCCTACATTGACGAGTTTTATAAAGAAGAAGTTTATAATGCCATCAATCAAATGGCAAAAAGTGAACGAGCAAGTGAGCTTGGAAAAATTGTTACTAAAATCTTAAGTGATGAAGTTGCCGTTTTAGAAGGCTGGAGCAAAGATCTTGTTGATAGCGTTGTCAATGCCTATAAAAAGAAAATTGTACGTGAAATGATTATTGAAAAACGTGTTCGTGCTGATGGTAGAAAACTTAATGAAATCAGACCTATTAGCATTGAGACAAATCTATTACCTCTTGCACATGGCTCATGTCTCTTTACACGTGGACAAACACAAGCATTAGTTGTCGCAACATTGGGCAATGATAAAGATGCACAGATGTATGATCTTTTAACCGAGAAAAATACAATTAATGATACATTTATGGTGAACTATAATTTCCCAGGTTTCTCTGTGGGTGAAGCTTCTCCACTTCGTGCACCAGGCCGAAGAGAATTAGGGCATGGTAATCTTGCTCGTCGTGCATTAGAACCAGTTGTTGATATGAATCGCTTACAAACCATTCGCCTAGTTTCTGAGATTTTAGAATCCAATGGTTCTTCCTCTATGGCGACTATCTGTGGAGGTGCATTAGCCCTGAAAGCTGCTGGCATTCATCTTGAAAAACTTGTAGCAGGTATTGCTATGGGGCTTATTTTTGAAGGGGACAAACACGCGGTTTTAAGTGATATTATGGGCTTAGAAGATCATGATGGTGATATGGACTTTAAAGTAGCAGGTACACGTGAAGGTATTACTGCCCTTCAAATGGACATTAAATTAGGTGGTATTTCACGCGATGTTTTAAAAGAAGCATTGTATCAAGCAAAAGAGGGTAGAGCGCATATCTTAGGCTTGATGGAAGCTGCAAATGAAGAAATTGTAGTTAACAATGCTATTTTACCAAAGCTAGAGCTTTTCAATGTTGATCCGTCTAAAATTGTAGATATTATTGGACAAGCAGGTAAAACGATTCGAGAAATTATTGAAAAATTTGAAGTCTCTATTGACCTTGACCGTGAAAAAGGTGAAGTTAAGATTGCTGGCGAAAACAAAGAAAAAGTAGAAGCAGCCAAAGAGCATATCATTCAAATTACAAACAAGCCTGCTTTTGGTGGTCGTGGTGGTCATGGAAGAGATCGTGGAGACAAACATGGACATGGTCATAAAGAAGAGAAGCCTATCCCAACATTTGTTCAGGATGAAGTCGTTGATGGTGTAGTAAAGCGCATTGTTGATTTCGGTGCGTTTATTGAGCTTCCTGGTGGTATTGATGGTCTTTTACATGTATCCAAAATTGCGGACCATCGTGTTGATAAAGTAAGTGATTATTTGAGCTTAGAGCAAAAAGTACGTGTAAAAGTATTAAAACAAACAGGGAATAAGATAGAGTTAGGCTTAGAGCGCTAACTTTAAAGGATTTTTAACAATTAGATGGCTATAATCTCGCTCACAAAGTGGAAAGTAGGGATTATATCCGAACAGACTTTGAAAAAAATATAGGAGCAATCTTTGAAAAAGATTCTTTTTTTAATGGTAGCATTTGCAACATTTGCATTTGCAGGTGAAGGTGAAACAGTTAAAGCTTATTCAGCACTTGCTGTAGGTATCGTACTTGGTCTTGCTGCACTTGGTGGCGCAATCGGTATGGGTAACACTGCATCTTCAGCAATTTCAGGAACAGCAAGAAATCCTGGTCTTGGTGGTAAACTTGTAACTACAATGTTTATTGCACTAGCGATGATCGAAGCACAAGTTATTTATGCACTTGTTATCTCTTTGATCCTTCTTTACAAAAACCCATTTCTTGGTTAATTAACAAGCAAATAAAACGAGACCTTTTCTAAGGTCTCACTCCTCTTTTATGCGGACGTGGTGGAACGGTAGACACACTACCTTGAGGTGGTAGCGCACTACGTGTGTGGGGGTTCAAATCCCCCCGTCCGCACCATCCTTTTTTTTTCTTCTTTTAAAATCTTTATTTTATAAACTTCAATGTTGAATTATGTTAATATCGCTTCTATTTTTCAGTTTTGAAAGGTTGTTGATGAGAGAGTTAGAACTAAAAAATGTCATTAAAATTGATGGGAGAGAATTTTTAATTTCCACCATTAGTATGCATGTTAGGCACTCTTTTTTTGAGGGTGATTCTAAAAAAATTGTCTATGAAACGATGGTCTTTGAGATCATTAATGACGAAGTGCAGTTTCATCATCCTATTTTTAATGAACGCTACAATATGGCAGATGAAGCTATTGCTGAGCATGGCGCTATCATTAAACATCCTGAAAATTTTTTTATTATTTAGCTCTTATACCTTAGATGAAGAAGGTTTTTCTCCTCTTATGTCTTAGCATCGGAGTACTATGGGCACAAAACACTAAAGATATTTTACTCATTCATTCGTACCATAAAGGGTATAAATGGAGTGATGACATCTCAAGGGTTGTTGAGAAAAACTTTTCAGATAAAGATAATACATTTGTATCAACCGTGTACATGGATACAAAACGTGTTGATAGCCCTGAATATTTAGCAGAGTTTTATCGCTACTACAAAGAACGATTTAAAAATTATCATTTTGATGTTGTTATGGCGGTTGATAATAGTGCTCTTGCTTTTGTACAAGAACACTACAAAGAGCTTTTTGATAATACTCCTGTGGTTTTTGTTGGTATTAACAATTTTGAAACCACATTAATCCAAGGGATAAAGCGCATTAGCGGCGTTGTAGAAAATGTTGATATTGAAAAAAATATTGATCTAATACTAGCCCTACAACCCAATTTAGATAAGATTCTGGTTATTAATGAGCGATCCATTACAGGTGATGCCATTCGTAAAGAGATTGACGCTGTTGAATCAAAATACAAAAGTCGCATTGAAATAGAGCATGTAGATAGCATGGATATGGAAGAGATAGCCTCTAAAACGGCGGATCTTGGTAGAAATAGTGCCATTTTATGGGTTCTTCTTTTTAAAGATAAAACAGGACGATTTTTTACCTACAAAGATAACTTACAGCAGATTCGTAAAATTACCAATAGCCCAATATATGGGCTTTGGGATTTTTATTTGGATTATGGCATTGTGGGTGGTTTCTTAACCAGTGCTATTTCGCAAGCAGAAGCCGCTTGCAAAATTGTTGAACAGATTTTTGCGGGAAAAGATCCTCGTCATATTCCTATTGTGGAAAAGAGCCCCAATCGCTATATGTTTGATTACAAAGAATTAGAATATCATAAGATTAATCCTTCACCAGTACTCAAAAATTATGAAGTGATCAATAAACCTTTCTCTTTTTACGAAGAGTATAAACAGTATGTTTGGTTGTTTGCCGCAATTTTCAGTGCAATTATTATGATTGTGCTTTTCTTAATGCAAAATGTACGTATCCGAAAACAGAGTGAAATGGCTTTGAAAAATCAACTTGAATTTATTAAAGTACTGCTTGATACAATCCCCAATCCTATCTATTATACGAATGTTCATGGTGAATATATTGGTAGTAATACGGCATTTGCAAAGTTGTATGATCGCACCAAAGAAGAGATGATTGGAAAAACGATTTTTGATTTTTACCCAGGGGAATGGGCAACAGAGAGGCGTAAGGGCGATCTTGAGCTTTTGAAAACTAAAGGTTCTGAAACGATTGAGTTAATGTTACATCTTCCTAAAAAACGAGCACGACTTTTTGCCCTGAGCAAAGCGGTCTATAGTAATAGCGATGGCAGTGTTGGTGGTATTGTATGTGTGATGGATGATGTCACGGAGCGTATGCAACATCAGCAGTTTTTAATACAGCAGTCTAAACTCACAGAGATGGGCGAAATGATCGCAGGAGTCGCGCACCAATGGAATGAGCCATTGGTAGAACTTTCTGCTATCATGCAAGATATGGAATTTTGTTTTAACAGTGGTGAAATGGATCGTGTTAAAATGAAAGAGTTTGTACGCGACGCTATCATTCAGATACAATATATGTCACAAACGCTTAAAGATTTTAGAAATTTCCTTAAACCATCAACACGTAAAACGCTTTTTTGCGCTAAAAAGGCGCTCAGCGAGGTGCTTGAAATTATTGGAAGGCAGATTTTTTATGCGCATATTAATTTGCGTGTAGAGTATCTTAAAGATGAAGAGACATTTCCTGTCTATGGGTATGAAAACGAATTTAAGCAAGTGTTAATTAATGTCATCAATAATGCTAAAAACAAACTTATTAAGTCTAAAAAAGGCGGCAACATTGATGTTGCTGTGGATCGTGAAATTATCCATACGAAAATTATCGTAAGCGATGATGGGGGACTCATTCCTGATAAAATTATTGGTTTTATTTTCGATCCATACTTTACAACCACTAAAAATGGCACAGGTCTTGGATTATACATGGCAAAAATGATTATTGAAGATAAAATGGGTGGTAGTATTCGTGTTTCAAACAGGGGTGTGAATACGGTTGAGTTTACCATTTTAGTTCCTAATACGAAAGGCGGAGAATGAAAATTTTACTCTTAGAAGATAACGCACGTCTCAATGCTACCATTGTAAAACGTTTGGAGGCAAAAGCGTATATCGTTGACTCCTTTATTGATGGACAAGAAGCGTATGATGCACTCGATAATGGTTACAGTTGTTTTATTTTAGATATTAATGTTCCAAGCCTAGATGGCATTGAGATTCTGAAACAAATACGCGATTTTTATCCTGAAACGCCCGTTATTATCATTAGTTCTAGCGTCGAGTTAGAAGTGATTAAGGATGCGTACAATTATGGATGTAATGATTTTCTAAAAAAGCCTTTTTTCATTGACGAATTGGAAATAAAAATTGAAAAATTGTGTAACATTCGCCATGATATTGTCGATCTTGGGCATGACTGTCAGTTTGATTTTAAGACAAGTTTATTGCGTATAGGAAATTTGGAAGAGCATCTTTCCCGTAAAGAAAAGCTGCTGTTAAATGTTCTCATCAGCGAAAAAGGTAAAGTGGTCTCATTTGACAAAATTCAAGCAATGGTATGGGAAGGCAATTTTGCAAGTTTAGATTCAATTCGCTCTTTAATGCGAAGACTTCGTAAAAAAATCCCTTTTGAGTGTATTGAAACGGTGGTTGATGTGGGGTATATATTGCGTTATTAATGCAATAAAAAAAGAAAGGTTGTGACACAAAGAGCGAGTCTTGGTATGTCAAGATTCGCTCTTTGTATTTTTAGAAAAGGATGTTAATGCTTTTGAAGATTGAAAAGTGGTTTGATAAAATCAGCCGCTTTATTGGGTATGTTTGTTCGTTGCTTATGGTTGTGATGATGCTAAATATCTTCTACGATGTTTTTATGCGGTATGTTTTTAAAAATGGCTCTATTGCACTTCAAGAGATGGAATGGCATCTTTTCTCTGTGATTATTTTACTCGGAACTTCGTATGCGCTGATGGAAGATTCACATGTACGTGTTGATGTACTGTATGCTAAATTTAGTGATCGCAAAAAGGCGTTAGTAAATATTATGGGTACGATTGTTTTTATCACACCTATTGCATTATTGGTCGCTCTTAGTTCCGTGGGTTTTGTGATGGAAGCATTTACGTCGCATGAAATCAGCAGTGATCCAGGTGGATTGACACATCGTTGGATTTTAAAAGCATTTATTCCACTCTCATTTTGGCTCTTGATTTTTATGTCCATTGGCTTTGTGATTAAAAATATTAACATTTATCGAGGTGCCACACACGCTCACTTCAAAAAACAGGAGGAGCTATGATCGGCATCGTTATGTTTGTTGTGGGCATGTTTATGCTCCTCATTGGTTTTCCTGTAGCGTTTACATTTGGTGCGGTTTCTGTCTTTTTTGGTTTGGCATCAGGGGTGATAGAAGCACTGGGAGATGGCGGTACGCTTATGGAAGGATTTGATATAGGTGCGCGTATGTTTGCTTTTATGCCTCATCGTATTTGGAGCATTATGAACAACACCATTCTCATCTCTGTTCCTATGTTTATTTTGATGGGTATTATTTTACAAAAATCGCGTTTGGCAGAGCGTCTTTTAGAAGCAATGGGTTTTTTATTTGGTGAAATTCGTGGAGGTCTTGCCATCAGCACGGTTTTAGTAGGTGCTCTGCTTGCTGCATCAACGGGAGTTGTAGGGGCGAGTGTTGTTGCGATGGGTGTCATTTCTTTGCCTGTAATGCTTAAATACAATTACTCCAAATCTCTTGCGTGTGGAACCATCTGTGCATCAGGTACCTTAGGGCAGATTATTCCACCTTCGGTTGTTTTGATTATTTTAGGCGATGTTTTCCAACTTCCTGTAGGAGACTTGTTTGAGGGTGCCTTTTGGCCAGGTTTGACACTGGTTGCTGTTTATATTCTCTATATCGCAATAGTCGCATTTTTCAATAAAGATATGGCTCCCGCCATTCCCAAAAGTGAGCTAACCCAAAGTAAAGCGCACCAAGTGCTCAATGCGTTTAAAGCGATTTTCCCTCCGTTGATTTTGATTATTTTGGTATTGGGTTCTATCTTTGAAGGTATAGCAACACCTACTGAGTCTTCAGCGGTAGGATGTATCGGTGCGATGATTTTAGCATGGATGTATAAGTCGTTTTCTCTGAAAATGATTTATGAAGCTTCAACAGAGACGGTACGAACAACGGCGATGGTCTTTGCTATTTTGATCGGCGCGACAGCATTTTCGATGGTCTTTAGTTATACAGGCGGTGATGAAATTATCGCAGATGCCATGCGCTCGTTACCAGGTGAAAAATGGGGTTTCATTGTGGTCTCTATGGCAGCCATTATGGCGCTAGGATTTTTTATTGATTTTGTGGAAATTTCTTACATTATCATTCCTATCTTAGCCCCAATTGCTGAAGCTATTGGACTAAGCCCTGTATGGTATGCTCTTTTAATAGCGCTTAATTTACAAACCTCTTTTCTAACGCCACCGTTTGGGTTTAGTCTCTTTTATCTCAGAGGTGTCGCACCCTCGAGTGTAGCAACCACCGATATTTATAAAGGGGTTGTACCATTTATTTTATTGCAAGTACTCGTTATGGTTATTTTTACACTTTTCCCAGAAATATATGGTGTTTCAATGATGGTGCGATAAATTTTTTACGCATCATTCTATATTTTCTTTCTTTAGAGGTAACGTCTGTCACTTTTTTTCTTGACACACTTTGCCTCTAAAAAATTTCATACAAATGTCATGTGTTTTTTATATGAAATTGCTACACTGATTAAAAACCCCATGATTGTAAGGATACCCAGATGACATTGAGTGGAAATTACCTTAATTTCTATAATGAAATTGTAAATTTTATCCCTGAGAAGAGAATTTTTACAGACCCTCTTCACACCATTGCCTATGGCACAGATGCTTCGTTTTATAGGCTTATTCCCAAAGTTGTTATTTGGGCGAATGATGCCGATGAAGTCAGTCAAATCCTTAAAATCAGCTCATCTCTCTCTTTGCCTGTTGTTTTCCGTGCTGGTGGAACAAGTCTTTCTGGACAAGCGATTACAGATTCCATATTGATTGTAACATCACGTGACTGGAGAGGAATATCCGTCAATAAAGATGTGAGTTTGATCACAATGCAACCTTCTGTTATTGGTGCTGATGCGAATGCGTATTTGCTTCCTTATGGTAAGAAAATTGGACCAGATCCTGCGAGTATTGGTGCAGCGATGATTTCTGGTATTGCTGCAAATAATGCCAGCGGTATGTGTTGTGGTACGACAGATAATTCATATAAAACCTTAGAGTCGATGAAAATTATTTTTCATGATGGAACAGAGCTTGATACAGGTTCATCGGAGAGCATTAAAGCATTTAAACAGTATCACCATGCACTGGTTGAGCGCATTAGTACCCTTGCAAAAGAAGTAAGAGCCAATCCAGAGCTTCATGAAAAAATTGTACGAAAATTTAAAATCAAAAACACCTGTGGTTATAGTCTAAATGCACTTGTAGATTATGAAGATCCGATTGATATTATCGCGCACCTCATGATTGGTAGTGAAGGCACACTCGGATTTATCAAAGAGATTACGTTTAAAACGGTTCCTGAGTACAAAGATAAAGCCAGTGCCTTAATGATCTTTAAAAATATTAAAGATGCCTGTGATGCGGTTATTGTGCTTAAAACACAATGTAAAGAAAACGTTGCTGCTGCTGAAATGATGGATAGAGCGGGACTTAGAAGTGTTGAAAACAAAGAAGGTATGCCAAGCTTTTTGAAAACACTAAGCCCTACAGCAACGGCGGTTCTTGTTGAGAGTCGTGCAGAAAACGATGCAAAGTTGGATGAAAATATCGCAGTTATTTTAGAAAAACTCTCCCACATTGAGCCTGAAATGCCATTGCATTTCACCAAAGATGTGTATGAATATACGAAGTACTGGAAAATTCGTAAAGGACTTTTCCCTGCCGTTGGTGCAGTACGTGAGAGTGGTACAACGGTCATCATTGAAGACGTGGCATATCCTATCGAATCACTGGCTGATGCAACATTAGAGTTACAAGAGTTGTTTAAAAAATATGGCTATAACGAAGCTATCATTTTTGGGCATGCCCTAGATGGCAATCTTCACTTTGTCTTTACACAAGCATTTGAAGACCCTAAAGAGATTAAGCGTTATGAAGACTTTATGCAAGAAGTCGCAGAACAGGTTGCTACAAAATATCATGGAAGTCTCAAAGCAGAACATGGAACAGGTCGTAATATGGCTCCATTTGTTGAGTTAGAATGGGGTAATGATGCGTATGTGCTGATGAAAGAGATTAAGGCGATTTTTGATCCGAAAGGACTTTTAAATCCTGGTGTTATTATCAATGCAGATCCAAAAGCGCATCTGAAAAATTTCAAAGAAATGCCTAAGACCGATGACTATATTGATAAATGTATTGAGTGTGGATTTTGTGAGCCAGCATGCCCTTCCAACGCGCTTACTCTAACGCCAAGACAACGTATTGTTGTCAATAGACGTATGACAACATTGAAAAATCAAGATGAAATGGAAGCATTTGAAGAGATGCAAAAGCTTTATCAGTATGATGGTGTTGAAACATGTGCGACGTGTTCACTCTGTTCACTTGTTTGTCCAGTCGGTATCGATACGGGTGCTTTAACGAAGAAAATTCGTGCACATCAAATTACACCAACACAACACAAAATTGCAGGAATGATCGCTAATAACTATGGAACCGTTTTAGGTATTGGTAGCTTTGTACTAAGTGCTGTAAAAGGTGTCAACGCTGTTATACCCGATGGTGTGATGAAGGCAATGAGCGCAGGTGTTACCGCCCTTAGCGGAAATAAATTGCCACTATGGACAGCTAGCCTTCCAGGAGGACATACATTTAAAGACAGTCGAAAACTCTTTGGTTCTGCTGAAAAAGTTGTCTATTTTTCATCCTGTTTAAATCGTACGATGGGAAATCCAAAACCAAAAGGTGAAGAGAAAGAGTTAGATGAACTCATTATTGGCATTTTAGAAAAAGCGGGTTATGAAGTCATTTTCCCTGAACAATTAAAGCCTCTTTGCTGTGGTATGCCTTTCTCCAGTAAGGGCTATAAAGCAGAAGGCAAACAAAAATCAATGGAATTAGAAGCAGCGCTTAATAAAGCAAGTGAAAATGGGAAATACCCAATCTTGTGTGATATGAGTTCGTGTACGAAAACCATGATGGAGTATTTTGATTCAGGGCTTAAAGTTCATGATCCTATCGAGTTTATTCATGATTATCTTTTAGATAAATTAACCATTAAACAAATTAATGAGCCTGTGGTGATTCATACCATCTGTAGCACCCGTAAAATGGGCTTAGCAGACAAGTTTGAGAAGATTGCACGTTTGTGTAGCTCTAAAGTCACAGTTCCTGCAGATGTTACATGTTGCGGTTTTGCAGGAGATCGTGGATTTAATTATCCAGAACTCAACAAATCAGCTTTACGTCATTTAAAAGCATCGATTCCAAGTGATACAAAATTAGCCTTTTCCACAGGTAAACCATGTGAAATTGGACTTAGCGAAGAGAGTGGGTTAGAGTATCGTTCCCTCTTTTATCTACTAGAGCGTGCCATCTCATAAGCACTTTTTTTTCTCAAAATAGTCACTCTATCGTGGATGAACGCGATAGAGTGACCCTCCTTATCCCCTTCAAAAAAGCTCTGTTTTATAGGTTTTATTTAATAAATAAAATGATAAAATACCAGAATTTTGACTATGTTTTTTAGTTAAATTTAAACAAAAAGGTTGCGTCTATGGAAGTTAATCTGATTGTGGAAACCTTGAAATTCTTGGTTCTTGGTATGTCCACTGTATTTATGTTTTTAGCCTTAATGGTGGTTGTCTTGGAAATCCAGGCTAAACTCATTCTAAAATACTTTCCTCCTAAACAGGAGAGTGTTAGTGTTGGTAATTCTACACCAGAATTATCACAAAAAGATAACTTCTCAGTTGTTGCAGCCATTGCTGCTTCTATTAGGTCATATAACAAAAAAACAAAACAGTAAAAAGGGCAAAGTAAGATGGCTAAAAAATACATCGATGTGATGGATACGACGTTTAGAGATGGGTTTCAGTCGGTTTTTGGTGGACGTGTACTTATGGATGATTTTCTTCCTGCGGTAGCTGCAGCAAGAGATGCAGGTATTAGCCATTTTGAATTTGGAGGAGGAGCACGCTTCCAAAGCCTTTATTTCTATCTCAATGAAGATGCTTTTGTCATGATGGACAAATTTAGAGAGATTGCAGGACCTAATGCAAATCTCCAAACATTAGCACGTGGTGTGAATACGGTCATGCTTGATACGGGCAATCGTGAGCTTATTGATTTGCATGCTAAAATGTTTAAAAAACATGGTACGACAACCATTCGTAACTTTGATGCTCTGAATGATGTAGAGAATCTTAAATACAGTGGTGAGCGCATTGTGCACCATGGACTTAAACATGAGATCGTCGTTACAATGATGGATCTTCCTCCTAAATGTGTAGGAGCGCACGATGTAGCGTTTTATGAAAAAACCCTACGTGAGATTTTAGATTCAGGTATTCCGTATCATAGTATCTGTTTTAAAGATGCGAGTGGAACTTCTAGTCCTCAAAAAGTGTATGAAACCCTTAAAATGGCACGTAAACTTGTTCCAGAAGGTACCCATTTACGTCTTCACACGCATGAAACAGCAGGTGTGAGTGTGGCATGTTATTTAGCGGCACTTGAAGCAGGTGTTGATGGTATTGACCTTGCAGCTTCCCCTGTGAGCGGTGGTACATCTCAGCCAGACATTCTTACAATGCTTCATGCTGTTAAGGGTAAAGAGTATGATCTTGGTGGACTCGAGCTTGAAAAAATCTTGACGTACGAAGATGTATTACAAGACTGTTTAAAAGATTATTTTATGCCACCAGAAGCGGTGCAAGTTTCTCCTCTTATCCCTTTTTCTCCAATGCCAGGTGGTGCGTTAACTGCCAATACCCAAATGCTTCGTGACAATAACATTCTTCACAAATTCCCAGAAGTCATTAAAGCGATGCGTGAAGTGGTTGAAAAAGGCGGATACGGTACAAGTGTTACACCTGTTTCTCAATTTTATTTCCAACAAGCGTTTAACAATGTTATGTTTGGACCATGGGCAAAAATTGCTGAGGGGTATGGCAAAATGGTACTTGGCTATTTTGGAAAAACACCTGTTGCTCCTAATGCCGAGGTGGTAGCACTTGCAAGTCAACAACTCAAACTTGAACCAACAACCAAAAATGCGCTTGATCTTGCAGATGCTGATGAGACTAAATCACTTTCTCATGTACGCAAAATGCTAGAACAAGCCAATCTTGAAGTAAGCGATGAAAATCTTTTAATTGCAGCAGCGTGTAAAGAGAAAGGTATTGCATTCTTAAAAGGCGAAGCAAAAGTCAATGTTCGCAAAATTGAGAAAGAAAAGCCAGTAACACCAGTAGAATCAACAGGCAGCTCAGAATTTACTGTAACCGTAAATGGCCAAAAATACTATGTAACATCAGAAGGCAACGATACAACATTCGTTATTGATGGTGAAGTGTATATTATTGATGTTAAAGATGGTTGTGAAGAAGGTGTTGTATCATCTAGTAGTCCTGCAGCGCCGAGTTCAGGTGGTTGTGAAATCAAAGCTGGACTCCCTGGCTCTATCTTTAAAGTACTTGTTAATGTGGGTGATAAAGTGAAAAAAGGTCAGCCAGTTATTGTCATTGAAGCAATGAAAATGGAAATTGAAGTAGCTTCTCCAGAAGATGGTGTTGTTAGTAGCGTAAGAGTCAAACAAGGTGATACAATCGTCAATAATCAACTACTTGTCACCTTATAAGGAACAAAATGAGAAAAATGTTTATAGGGATATTGTTGCTATTAGGATTGGCAGTGATTCCTTTATCACTAAGTGCAAGCGATGTAGCCAAAGAAAATTTGAATCAAGATTATAAATCAAAAAGTGTTACAGAGCTTTTCGTTTCCCTCTATGAGTCCACAGGTATTAATGCAATGATTAATCCTGTTGAAGGAATGGTATCGCATGGCATACCTATTTCCACCTTTAACCAAGGTGCAGGTAGAGTAGTGATGATGGGTATCTGTTTTATTTTGATTTATCTTGCTATTGCTAAAGGCTTTGAACCACTTTTACTGATTCCTATCGCGTTTGGTGGATTTTTAGCCAATATCCCTGTGGCAGATATTGCAGGACCTGAAGGATTTTTAGGGATTTTATTTAATATGGGCATTAGCTCAGGACTTTTCCCACTTATGATCTTTATGGGTGTGGGTGCGATGACAGACTTTGGTCCGCTCATAGCAAACCCAAAAACAGCCCTTCTTGGTGGTGCAGCGCAGTTAGGTATCTTTGGTACCATTGTAGGGGCAGCTGTTTTAACCGAATACACAGGCTTTATCAATTTTTCACTCAAAGATGCGTGCGCGATTGGTATTATTGGTGGGGCAGATGGCCCAACATCTATTTTCGTTGCAACCCGCTTAGCCCCTGATCTTTTGGGTGCTATCGCTGTCGCAGCGTATTCGTATATGGCATTGGTTCCTATTATTCAACCACCTATTATGAGAGCCCTTACTACGAAAGAAGAACGTCAAATTAAAATGGAACAGTTGCGCGAAGTCTCAAAAATTGAGAAAATCATTTTTCCAATTACCGTGATGATTCTGTGTATTTTGATGCTTCCTGATGCGACACCACTGATTGGTGCTTTAGCATTTGGTAATTTGGCACGTGAATCGGGTGTTGTTAAACGATTGTCAGATACAATGGAAAATGCGTTAATCAATATTGTCACCATTTTCTTAGGACTTTCCGTTGGCTCAAAACTAGCAGCTGAGAAATTTTTAGTGCCTGAAACTTTAGGAATTATTGTCTTAGGACTTATTGCATTTTCTATGGGAACAGCAGGCGGCATTTTGATGGCAAAAGTGATGAATAAAGTGAGTAAACATAAAGTCAATCCATTGATTGGATCGGCAGGTGTGAGTGCTGTACCTATGGCAGCAAGGGTTTCAAATAAAGAGGGTATGAAGGAAGATCCAACCAATATGCTTTTAATGCATGCAATGGGTCCAAATGTGGCAGGTGTCATTGGCTCTGCGGTTGCAGCAGGTGTGCTGTTGTCTATTTTTAAATAAAATGTTTTGAGGATATAAAGACTATGTCAAAGATTAATGAAATCGAAAAGTTAGGCTTAACCAATATTGGAAAAATTCACTACAACTTAAATTATGATGAGCTTTTAAAGCACGAAGTGGCAAACAATGAAGGTCGTGTTACAAGCAATGGTACCTTTAGTGTCGATACGGGAATTTTTACAGGACGTAGCCCAAAAGACAAATATTTTGTAGATCAAGAACCTTCTAACAAATATATTGCATGGGGGAAACTGAACCAAAAAGTCAGCAAAGAGGTCTTTGATGAGCTTTTCGCTAAAGTGAAAAAACAGCTCTCAGGTAAAGATATTTATGTTCAAGATGCTTACAGTGGTGGAAGTCTTGCCAGTCGTAAAAGTATTCGTGTGGTCACTGAAATTGCATGGCAAGCTCATTTTGTAAAAAACATGTTTATTCGTCCAAGTGAAGAAGAGTTGGCTCAATTTAAACCTGATTTTGTACTTTATAATGCATGTAAAATGGCAAATGAAGATTATAAAAAACATGGTTTGCATTCAGACGTTTTTGTTGTCTTTAACGTCGAAGAGAATATCGCGATTATTGGTGGTACATGGTATGGCGGAGAGATTAAAAAAGGTATCTTCTCTATGATGAACTACTGGTTGCCATTAGAGGGTAAACTTTCGATGCACTGTTCCGCGAATGTGGGCGAAAAAGGCGATACAGCTCTTTTCTTTGGTCTCTCAGGAACAGGTAAAACAACACTCTCAACTGACCCAAAACGTAAACTGATTGGTGATGATGAGCATGGTTGGGATGATGAAGGTGTGTTTAACTTTGAGGGTGGCTGTTATGCAAAATGTATCAATCTTGATCCAAGCAGTGAGCCTGAAATTTACGGTGCCATTCGTCAAGACGCTCTTTTAGAAAATGTTGTTATTAATGACAATCATGAAGTCAATTACGCGGATGCTTCAAAAACTGAAAATACTCGCGTTTCTTATCCTATTTATCATATCGACAATCATGAAGAAAGCCTCCAAGCAGGTCATCCTAAGAAAATTATTTTTTTAAGTGCGGATGCGTTTGGCGTTTTACCTCCTGTATCAAAATTGACCAAAGAGCAAGCAATGTACTACTTCTTAAGCGGATATACTGCTAAAGTTGCAGGAACTGAGCGTGGTATTACTGAGCCAGTAGCAACCTTTAGTGCATGTTTTGGTGAGGCGTTCTTACCACTTCATCCAACCGTTTATGCAAAACTTTTAGGTGAAAAAATTGCAAAACACAATGTTGATGTTTATTTGGTGAACACAGGTTGGACTGGTGGTAGTTATGGTGTTGGTAAACGTATGAGCATTAAAGCCACACGTGCATGTATCAACGCAATTTTAGATGGTAGCATCAACGCATGTGAATTTGAAAGTATTCCTGTTTTCAACATTCAAGTGCCAAAAGCATTAGATGGTGTACCAACTGAAATTTTAAATCCTAAAAATACTTGGGAGAACAAAAGTCTTTATGATGCAACCAGAGATGAGCTTGCTGAAATGTTCATTGAAAACTTCAAAAAGTATATTACTGCAGATTCTGATTTTTCAAGCGCTGGTCCAAAACTCTAATTCTAACATGACACGTACAGGAGTTTAAAACTCCTGTACTTTTTTTACAATCAAGGAGATTTTTTAATGTCAAAGCTATGGTCTGGCAGATTTGCCGCAAGCGGAGCTGCTCTACTCGACGAATTTAACGCTTCATTACCTTTTGATAAAAAATTATACGAAGAGGATATCAAAGGCTCGATTGCTCATGCAACGATGCTAGCGAAACAAGGCATCCTCACACAAGATGAAGCCGATCAAATCGCTCGTGGGTTATTACAAATTAAAAAAGAGATCGAAGAGGGAATATTTGTTTTTGATATTGCCCATGAAGATATTCATATGTCTGTTGAGACAAGGCTGATTGATTTAATTGGTGAAGCAGGTAAGCGTTTACACACGGCAAGAAGTCGTAATGATCAAGTTGCAGTTGATTTTAGACAGTATGTGCAAAAACAGACTTTAATCATCGTTCATGTTTTAGAAGAGGTGATTGACGTATTGATGAATATTGCAAAAGAACATACTCAAACATTACTCCCTGGTATGACACATCTTCAACATGCGCAACCTATTAATTTAGCATTTCATCTTTTAGCGTATGTTTCGATGTTCAAACGTGATATTGAGCGTTTAGAGAGTTCGTATCAGCGCAACAATGTGTTACCACTAGGTTGTGCAGCACTTGCTGGAACACCACACAATATTGATAGAGAATATGTCGCACAGCTTTTAGGCTTTGATAGTGTGAGTGTAAACTGCCTTGATACGGTGAGTGATCGTGATTTTGCACTTGAGATTCTTTTTAACATTTCAACCATTATGATGCATGTTTCTCGTTTTGCAGAAGAGCTCATACTATGGTCAAGTTATGAGTTTAAGTTTGTAACACTGAGTGATGAGTACTCAACAGGTAGCTCCATCATGCCTCAAAAGAAAAATCCTGATGTTCCTGAACTTTTACGTGGTAAAACAGGTCGTGTCAATGGCAATCTTATCTCGTTATTGACAGTACTCAAAGGATTACCATTAGCTTATAATAAAGATATGCAAGAAGATAAAGAGGGTGTTTTTGACAGTGTCGAAACCGTTTACATGTCTCTTAATATCCTCAAAGAAGCAGTACGAACAATGACAATTAATGTTGATCGTATGAAACAAGCCTGCGAAGTAGGGCATCTTAGTGCAACCGATTTAGCAGATTATTTAGTACAAAAATGTGATATTCCATTTCGTGAAGCACATTTTATTACAGGGCGTGCAGTAGCGCACGCAGAGAGCTTAGGAATTGATTTAAGCGTAATGAGTGTCGCTGAACTTCAAAAGGTTGATCCACGTATTGGAAATGATGTATGTGAGTATCTCTCTTTAGTCAATTCAATGAATGCACGTACTTCCCAAGGAGGAACGGCGGTAACTTCCACATGTAAACAGATTGAAATTTTTGAAGCGTGGATGAAAGCACGTAGATAAGAAAAAGTAAGAAGAGGTGAAAACCTCTTCTATGATGTTATAAAAATTTGTGTGAATCGCTGTCGCTTAAGTGATTCCATGAAAGTTTTGCACCACCTAAAAGATGAAAATGCAGGTGCATCACCTCTTGTCCACCATCACTACCATTATTTGTAATTAAGCGATAACCACTTTCATCAAGCCCTAGAAGTTTTGCCACTTGATGTGTAAATTCAGTCAATCCCACCATGATTTTTGGATCAACTTCTTGAAAATTTTTATACTCAATTTTGGGAATAATCAAAATATGAATAGGCGCTTTTGGATTAATATCATGAAACGCTAAGAACTCCTCATTTTCAAGTACTTTGTTGCAAGGAATTTCACCACTTACAATTTTACT